>NZ_NWTD01000053.1:0-542 GCF_002532005.1 Sinorhizobium sp. NG07B
ATGGCAAAGAGCAAATTCGAGCGCAACAAGCCGCACGTCAACATCGGCACGATTGGCCACGTTGACCATGGCAAGACGTCGCTGACTGCAGCGATCACCAAGTACTTCGGCGAATTCAAGGCGTATGACCAGATCGACGCTGCGCCGGAAGAGAAGGCGCGTGGCATCACCATTTCGACGGCGCACGTCGAATACGAGACGCCGGCCCGCCACTATGCGCACGTCGACTGCCCCGGCCACGCTGACTACGTCAAGAACATGATCACCGGTGCGGCGCAGATGGACGGCGCGATCCTGGTCGTGTCCGCCGCCGACGGCCCGATGCCGCAGACCCGCGAGCACATCCTGCTCGCCCGCCAGGTCGGCGTTCCGGCGATCGTCGTGTTCCTGAACAAGGTCGACCAGGTGGACGACGCCGAGCTTCTCGAGCTCGTCGAGCTGGAAGTGCGCGAACTCTTGTCGTCCTACGAATTCCCGGGCGACGACATTCCGATCATCAAGGGTTCGGCGCTTGCCGCTCTCGAAGACTCCGACAAGAAGAT
>NZ_NWTD01000054.1:0-529 GCF_002532005.1 Sinorhizobium sp. NG07B
GTATCGAAACCTCAAATGGGGCTGTAGCTCAGCTGGGAGAGCACCTGCTTTGCAAGCAGGGGGTCAGCGGTTCGATCCCGCTCAGCTCCACCAAAGGTTTTGGTGTTGATTGCTGACGGATCTGTTTCTTGTCTTTGGGGAAAATAAGTTTGCATCGTCTCGAATGAGACTGATGCCTGTTCTGCTAAAATTGTGAAGAGAAGATATGTCTGGATACGAACTTCGGTTCGTTTGTCCTGAGGCATGATCGTTGTTGGGGTGTTCTTCGGAATGCGCTTCTGACGGTTTTGCTGGATTGGTGTTGCCTGACCGCGCATCACCGGACAGATCTCGAGAAGCTGGTCTTAAGATATGGCCTCGGAATTGCTCGGCGTAATTCCAGTGAGGACCATATCGAACACGTCGATGGCATCTGACTGGCCCGGTTGTAAAAGGTAACCGGGCTTTTGGGCTGGCGGTGCGGCACACTGAAAGGTGTCCGTATGGCCAGGTTTGGCACCCCTCCGAGCGATGAGCGCGGAGGAAAGGT
>NZ_NWTD01000055.1:0-526 GCF_002532005.1 Sinorhizobium sp. NG07B
CCGAAGAGCACCGAGATGAACAGCACCTGCAGGATGTCGCCCTCGGCAAAGGCGCCGACCAGCGTCGTCGGGATGATGTTCATCAGGAAGCCGGTGATCGACTGCTCATGCGCCTTCGCTGCATAGGAAGCGACCGCCTTCGCGTCGAGCGAGGCCGGGTCGATATGCATGCCCGCACCCGGCTGCACGACATTGGCGACGATGAGGCCGACGACGAGCGCAAGCGTGGAGAAGGTCAGGAAGTAGATCATTGCCTTGCCGGCGACGCGGCCGACCTTGGCGAGATCGGTCATCCCCGCAATGCCGGTCGCGACAGTCAGGAAGATCACCGGCGCGATGATCATTTTAACGAGCTTGATGAAGGCGTCGCCGAGCGGCTTCAGCTCAGTGCCGAGCTCGGGATAGAAATGGCCGAGCAGGATGCCCGCGGCGATCGCCGCCAGAACCTGGACATAGAGATGGCGGTAAAAGGGTGTCTTGCCGCGGACCTCCGCGGAATGCTCGATGATCATGTGATATCCTCCAC
>NZ_NWTD01000006.1:0-280567 GCF_002532005.1 Sinorhizobium sp. NG07B
ATCGTCGCCATCAACAAGGACGAGGAGGCGCCGATCTTCCAGGTCGCCGACTACGGCCTCGTCGCCGATCTCTTCGATGTCCTGCCGGAACTGGAAAAGGCGCTTTGAGGGCGCCGCACTCGGGCACGAAAAGGGCTGGAAAATCTGCCGGGTTGGCATTAACAATCGTACCGGGCCGTACCATCGGCCCGGTTTTTTGCATCTTCGGCAGCGCCGCTGCCGAGATTTCCTAAAGTGGATGTTCGCTTCGATGATCAAGACAATCGGAATTATTGGCGCGGGGCAAATGGGCTGCGGCATTGCCCATGTTTCAGCAGCCGCCGGTTACAAGGTACAGCTCTACGATATTGCTGCTGACCGCATCGAAGCAGGGCTGGCGACCATCAACGGCAACCTCGCCCGCCAGGTTTCCTCCGGCAAGATGAGCGACGACGACCGCAAGAGGGCGCTGTCGCTGATGAAGGGCTCGACAGATATCAACGATCTTTCGCAGGCCGATCTCGTAATCGAGGCGGTCACCGAAGACGAAACCGTCAAGCGCAAGATCTACGGCCAGGTTTGTCCGATCATGAAGGCGGACGCGCTGCTTGCCACCAACACCTCGTCGCTGTCGATCACCCGGCTCGCCTCGGCGACCGACCGTCCCGAACGCTTCATGGGCATCCACTTCATGAACCCGGTTCCGGTGATGAAGCTGGTGGAACTCGTGCGCGGCATCGCCACCGACGAGGAGACGTTCCGGACGGCCAAGGAATTCGTCGCCCATCTCGACAAGACCGTCACGGTCGCCGAGGACTTCCCCGCCTTCATCGTCAACCGCATCCTGCTGCCGATGATCAACGAGGCGATCTACACGCTCTACGAGGGCGTCGGCACGGTCGATGCCATCGACACGGCGATGAAGCTCGGCGCCAATCATCCGATGGGGCCGCTACAGCTCGCCGATTTCATCGGCCTCGATACCTGTCTGTCAATCATGCAGGTGCTGCACGACGGCCTCGCCGATTCGAAATACCGTCCCTGCCCGCTGCTGGTGAAATATGTCGAGGCCGGCTGGCTCGGCCGCAAGTCCGGCCGCGGCTTCTACGATTATCGCGGCGACGTTCCGGTCCCGACGCGCTGAGGCCCGCGATATCGCTTAACTTTCCGGAGGCGGCGCTATCGCCACCTCGATCAGCCGCTTCGCATCGTCGCTGTCCCAGGCGGCCGGCCCGTTCATCGAACCGATAAGGCAACCCTTCTCGTCGATCAGCAGGGTGGCCGGCAGACCGAAGGCAAGCCCCTCCTTCTTCAGCGTGTTGAAGACGCCCATCGAGGCGTCGCGATAATAGCGCAGGTCTTTGACCCCGATCTCGTCGAGGAAGGCCTTCGGCTTGTCGTCGCCACCGGTGTCGATGTTGACCGCGACGACCTCGAAGCGATGGCCGCCAAGCGCCCCCTGCAGCCCGTCAAGCGCTGGCATCTCCTCGCGGCAGGGCAGGCACCAGGTTGCCCAGAGATTGACGAGCAGCGTCTTGCCGGCAAAAGAGGCGAGCGTCAGCGGCTTTCCGTCCGGCCCCGTGAAGTCGAGACCGCCAATCGGCCGCGGATTGGCGGCCGGTGTCATCGCCGCCACCTGGCCGCGCATCAGCGGCGTCAGCGCTGCCACCTTTTCGCCGGCGAGCGGGCAGCTTGCGTCCGCCGTCGGCGCCGCGCCGCCATTGCCAGACCCGGTCTCCTTCACGTATACCGCAGCCGCACCGGCGATCACGCCAAATAGGGCAGCGAGCGCGAACAACTTCACGGCCGGAGGACGTTTCTTCTGGTCTTGCATTTCATTCTCCAAAGGCGGGCATTCCGATGGCTGACGGCAGTTCCGAGACGAAATCCTCCAACCAGATGTGGGGCGGACGCTTCGCCTCGGGCCCGGACGCGATCATGGAGGAGATAAATGCCTCGATCGGCTTCGACAAGAAGCTCTATGCCCAGGACATCCGCGGCTCAATAGCGCACGCCACGATGCTCGCGCATCAGGGCATCATTTCCGCCGAGGACAAAGACAAGATCGTTCACGGCCTCGGCACGATCCTGTCAGAGATCGAAAGCGGCGCCTTCGAGTTCTCGCGCCGGCTCGAAGACATTCACATGAACATCGAAGCGCGGCTGGCGACGCTGATCGGCCCCGCCGCCGGACGCCTGCATACGGCACGCTCGCGCAACGACCAGGTGGCGCTCGATTTCCGCCTCTGGGTGAAGGAAGAACTGCAGAGGACCGAAAGGGCCCTGACAGCGCTGATCGGCGCCTTTCTCGACCGGGCGGAAGAGCATGCCGACACGGTGATGCCGGGCTTCACCCATCTGCAGACGGCCCAGCCGGTGACCTTCGGCCACCATTGCATGGCCTATGTCGAGATGTTCGGCCGCGACCGCTCGCGCGTCCGCCACGCGATCGAGCATATGGACGAAAGCCCGATCGGCGCCGCCGCCCTTGCCGGCACCGGCTTCCCGATCGACCGGCACATGACGGCGAAGGCACTCGGCTTCCGCGAGCCGACCCGCAACTCGATCGATACGGTCTCCGATCGCGACTTCGCACTGGAATTCCTGTCTATCGCCGCAATCGCCGCCACGCACCTGTCGCGTCTTGCCGAAGAGATCGTTATCTGGTCGACGCCGCAATTCGGCTTCATCCGCCTGTCGGATGCCTTCTCGACCGGTTCTTCGATCATGCCGCAGAAGAAGAACCCGGATGCCGCCGAGCTCGTGCGCGCCAAGACCGGCCGCATCAACGGCTCGCTGATTGCGCTTCTGACGGTGATGAAAGGGCTGCCGCTCGCCTATTCCAAGGACATGCAGGAGGACAAGGAACAGGTCTTCGACGCGGCCGAAAGCCTCGAACTGGCGATCGCGGCGATGACCGGCATGGTCCGCGACATGACGATCCGCGCCGACCAGATGAAGGCCGCCGCCGGTTCCGGCTATTCGACCGCCACCGACCTTGCCGACTGGCTGGTCCGCGCGGCGGGCCTTCCGTTCCGCGATGCGCATCACGTGACCGGAAAAGCCGTCGCACTTGCCGAAGAGAAGGGCTGCGATCTCGCTGACCTCCCGCTTGCCGAACTCACGGCGATCAACCCCGCCATTACCGACAAGGTCTTCGACGTGCTGACCGTCGAAGCGTCCGTCGCGAGCCGCACCAGCTTCGGCGGCACCGCACCGGCCGAGGTGCGCAAGCAGATTGCCTGGTGGCGGGCGCGCAATTAGTGGATTCGCTGCCGCCGGCGCGCCCCTAATCCCGCTGCCGCGACCTTCTCCCCGCACGCGGGGAGAAGGCTAGGGTGAGGCAGCGATATGCATTGAAACGTAGACATCTGCGCACACAAACAGGGTGCACAAGTCGCTGAAAAACCGATAAGAGACCGCTCTATCTAAGATCAATCGGCTTCAGCTTCGGCGAGGGACATGACGATGACATCCACCAAGGCGGCCCGGCTTGCGCTCCTGTTGGCAATTCCGGGGCTGGTTCTGACCGGCTGCGGGCGCAAGGGCGATCTCGACCGGCCGGGCGCCACCACGGCGATCAACACGAAGGCGCCCGCCGGCACCGCCGAACCGAAGGAGACGGTCGAGGACCGCCCCTTCCTGCTTGATCCCCTCCTCTAAGCGAGCGACACCCCCGTGAACCATTTCGACTATCGCGACGGAATTCTTTACGCCGAAGACGTCCCAGTAACGGATATCGCCCGCGCCGTCGGCACGCCCTTCTATTGCTATTCCACCGCGACGCTCGAGCGACACTACCGGGTGTTCGCAAGGGCCTTCGCCGACGTCGATGCGATGGTCTGCTATGCGGTGAAGGCCAATTCCAACCAGGCCGTGCTGAAGACGCTCGGCCGCCTCGGCGCCGGCGTCGACGTGGTCTCCGAGGGCGAGCTCCGCCGGGCGCTCGCCGCCGGCATTCCTGCAGAGCGGATCATGTTTTCCGGCGTCGGCAAGACGCCGCGCGAAATGGACCTCGGGCTCGAGGCCGGCATCTATTGCTTCAACGTCGAATCCGAGCCGGAGCTGGAGATCCTCAACCAGCGGGCCGTCCGCGCCGGCAAAAAGGCGCATGTCTCCTTCCGCATCAATCCGGACGTCGACGCTCGGACGCACGCCAAGATCTCGACCGGCAAGAAGGAAAACAAGTTCGGCATTTCCTGGGAGCGGGCGCGGGCCGTCTATGCCCATGCCGCGACGCTCCCCGGCATCAAGGTGACCGGAATCGACATGCATATCGGCAGCCAGATCACCGAGCTGCAGCCCTTCGACGATGCCTTCAAGCTGCTGCGCGAACTGGTCGATACGCTGCGCTCGGATGGCCACGACATCAACCATGTGGATATCGGCGGCGGCCTCGGTATCCCCTACCGGGAAGACAACAATCCGCCGCCGCTCCCCGATGCCTATGCGGACATCGTCAAGAACCAGCTGAAGGGCCTCGACTGCAAGATCGTCACCGAGCCGGGCCGGCTGATTGTCGGCAATGCCGGCATTCTCGTCACGGAAGTCATTTATGTGAAGGATGGCGGCGAAAAGACCTTCGTAATCGTCGATGGCGCGATGAACGACCTGATCCGCCCGACGCTATACGAAGCCTATCACGAGATCAGGCCGGTGAAGATTTCTGCGGCCAATGCGCCGCGCATCAAGGCCGACGTCGTCGGCCCGGTCTGCGAGACGGGCGACTATCTGGCGCTCGACCGGGAGATGGCGATGCCGAAGCCGGGCGATCTCTTCGCCATCGGTTCAGCGGGCGCCTACGGAGCGGTCCAGGCCAGCACCTATAACAGCCGCCTTCTGGTCCCCGAGGTACTCGTCAAGGCCGATCGATTCCACGTGATCCGCCCGCGCGAGGACTACGACGATTTGATCGGCCTCGACTCGGTGCCGGATTGGCTTGACTGATCCCCGGCGTAGATCTTTCGACGGGCCGCGCCTCGGCGCGATCACGGTTTGTTTTTCTTGTCGCCCTCGCCTTCGCCACAAAGGATGTTATCCTGACCTTTGACCGCCGCGGCGGTCAAAGGGATCGAAAGGGAACTTGGGCGGATGACGCAATTCCGGCAGGATGAAACGCCACAACCGAAGTCACTCGGCAGAATGCTGGCGACGAAGCGGTTCCTGGCACGCCTGATCCTGCTTTCCGAGCAGCTCCTGCCCCGTGCGCTCGCCCCGGCCTCGCTCGTTCTCCTCTTCCTCTCAGCTGGCTGGCTCGGCCTTTTTCGTGTCGCGCCGTTCTGGCTGCACGTCGTGGTACTGCTCGCCTTCGCCGCCGGGCTTTTCCTGACGCTGCTGCCGCTCACTCGCGTTCGCTGGCCGGAGATCGCCGAAGCCGACCGGATGCTCGAAGACCGCAATCGGCTGCCGCATCAGGCGATCCGCGTGCAGGATGACGCGCCGGCGACGGAGGGAGCCGTTGGTGCGGCACTCTGGCACGAGCACCAGGCACGCATGGCGCGTCTCGTCCACGGCCTCGATACGGGCCTGCCACGTCCCGACGTTGCGAGACACGATCCCCTAGCACTCAGAGCCGTGCCGATCCTCATCGCCTGCGTCGCCTTCGCCTATTCCTATTCGAACCGCGCCGGCCTGGCGTCGGATGCGTTTCGGCTGCCCGAACGGCAGGTCGCTGCTCCCGACATCCGAATCGACGCATGGGTGACGCCGCCGGCCTATACCGGCCGCGCACCGATTTTCCTGACCGGCCGGGAGGATACGGCAGCCGCCGACAGGCAGGCTGCGATCACCATTCCGCAGTTCAGCGACGTCACGGTCCGGGTAACCGGCGCCGGCCAGGAGACGCAGGTCAGCTATGCCGACACGGGCAGCCCTCAGCCGACGATCATCCCGGCCGTGGCCGGCAAGCCGTCGCCGCAGCAGCCGGCGGAAGCGGCCGGCACGCCGGCGAACGGCGCCCGCAGCCATCTCTTCGAGATCACCCGCGACGGGACGCTTTCCGTTGCCGGACAGCGCTGGAATTTCAAGATCATTCCCGACAGCGTCCCCGGCATCGCCTTCGATGGTGCTCCCCGTCCGACGGCGAACGCTTCGCTGGAGATAAGCTTCCTCGCCCATGACGACTACGGCATCGCCCAGGCCTGGGCAGAGATCAAGCCTCTGGACGAACCGGCTGCCGGCGCCAGGCCGCTCTATCCACCACCGGAATACCGCCTCGACCTGCCCCGCCGCAACCCGCGCGATGCCAAGGGAACGACCAGCCGGAACTTGAGCGAACATCCGCTTTCCGGCAAGCGCGTCGAGATCACTCTCGTCGCCCGCGACGCCGCCGGCCAGGAAGGGCGAAGCGTGCCGGAGGAAATGGTGTTGCCGGCGCGGCGCTTCTTCGAGCCGCTGGCCGCAGCGGTCGCCGAACAGCGGCAGGTCTTCGCGCTCGACGCCAACCAGCTCCCCCATGCCATCGATCTCAACGATGCGCTGACGCTCTATCCCGAGGAGACGATCCCGAACCTCACCCATTTCCTGCTGATCCAGTCGGCCCGGACGCGGATGGAGCTCGCCCGCAACGACGATATGCTGCGCGACGCGGCCGAGCATCTCTGGGAAATCGCCCTCGGCATCGAGGATGGCGACCTGTCGCTCGCCGAGCGCCGGCTGCGCGATGCCCAGCAGGCGCTCTCCGATGCGCTCGAACGCAACGCCTCGGATGAGGAGATCGCCAGGCTGATGCAGGAGTTGCGTCAGGCGATGCAGGAATATATGCGCGCGCTCGCCGAGCAGGCGGCCAAAAATCCGGCGATCGCCGCCAATCCGGACATGAACAATGTGCTGCGCCAGCAGGATCTGGAAAAGATGATGGACCAGATCGAGAACCTGGCGCGCTCCGGAGCGCGCGATCAGGCGCGCCAGCTTCTGTCCGAACTACAGCGGATGATGAACAATCTGCAGGCCGGCCGAATGCAACAGGGCGGCGAGCAGAACAGCGCCATGCGCCAGCAGATGGACAAGCTCGGCCAGCTGATGCAGCAGCAGCAGCAGCTGATGGACGAAACATTCAAGCTGGACCAGGCGCTGCGTGACCGGATGCAGCGCGGCGATCCGCTGCAGGGCGAGGACAACGAGCTGTTCGGCCAGGACATGCCCCAGGATCCCGGACAGCAGGGCGACCCGAACGGACAGCCGAACCCGCTCGACGAGATGACCGCCGAGCAGCTGAAGGAAGCCTTGAGGCAGCTCAGAGAGCAGCAGGAGGCGCTCGGCAAGCAGCTGGGCGATCTGCAAAAGGGCCTGGAGGAACTCGGCATAAAGCCCGGCAAGGGCTTCGGCCAGGCCGGGCGCGAAATGAAGGACGCCGCGGGCGCCCTCGGCCAGGGCCAGGGCGAACGGGCGGTTGGCAGCCAGGGCCGGGCGCTGCAGGCGCTGCGCGAAGGCGCCCAGGACATGATGAACCAGATGCAGGCCCAGGGTCAGGGGCCCGGCCCCGGGCAAGGTGTGCCGCAATACGGCCAGAACGGGCGCGATCCGCTCGGGCGCCGCCAGCAGAACGCCGGACCGGATTTCGGCGACCAGGTGAAGGTGCCGGACGAGATCGACACGCAGCGCGCCCGCCAGATCCTGGACGCGATCCGGCGCAAGCTCGGCGACAACCTCTCGCCCGAAGTCGAGCGGCTATATCTGGAGCGCTTGCTCGATATGCGCTGAGGCCCCGCCCGAGCAGGGCCTCAGGAAAGCCTCAGGCCGCCAGGGCGTGCGCAACCGCCTTGCGGATGTCAGGCAAGGAAAATGGCTTGGAAATCACATCCACCACCTTGCCAGTGAGATCGTCGGTGCGCTCGCGCTGCTCGGCATAGCCGGTCATCAGCAAGATCTTGAGCTTGGGAAAGGCCGCCGATGCCTGATGCACGAGTTCGATGCCGTCCATGACCGGCATTCGGATATCGGAAAGCAGCAGGTCGAAGCGCTGGTCCTTGAGGCAGGCGAGCCCGTCGGCACCATCCCCGGCCTCAACCGTTTCGTGTCCATCGAGTTGCAGCGCCCGCGCCACGAACGAGCGCAAGGCATCCTCATCCTCGGTAATCAGGATTTTCGCCATCATGGCCTCCCGTATTCGCTCTCACGGAGCGCCGGCGTCGTTCGCAAGGAAGACGCTCTACGTCGTTGAACATCCGTATCCACGCCGCCTGCGGCCGTGACACCGTTCCAACCAAACAGGTTTTTGTTTGCTTTCGGTAAACGCGATCTCATCGATTTTCAGCATCTCGCGCTTCCAGGTAGAGAAAGGGCGAATACTCGCCCATCAGGCGCAAGCAATCATTGCCCTCCCCGCAAAGAGTGAAACCGGGGTATCGGAGGCCGGAGAGACGCTATTCCGCGTCGCCGGTGACCACGCCGACGAAGGGCAGTTCGCGGAAGGCATAGGCGACGTCCATGCCGTAGCCCACCACGAAGTGATCGGGGCATTCGAAGCCGACATAATCGGCCTCCAAGTCGACGCGGCGCTTCATGCGCTTGTCGAGCAGTACGGCGATCGTCACGTGGCGGGCGCCGCGTTCGTAGAGCAGGTCCTTGGCAAAGCGCAACGTCCGCCCGGATTCGAGAATATCGTCGATCAAGAGAACGTCGCGATCGTGCACGTCGCTGTCGATATCCTTGGTGATCTTCACGCCCTTGGATTTGGTCCCCTTGCCGTAGCTTGACAGCGTGATGAACTCGACCTCCGGCGCAAGCCCCGCCCCGTGCATGGCACGGATGAGATCGGCCGCAAAGATGAAGGAGCCCTTGAGGATCGAGATGACGAGGAGGTCCTTGTGCGGCCCGCGCATGATCTCTTCCGCCATGTCTCGATTGCGACTGGCGATCGCCTCGGGGCTATAGAGGATCTCGATATTCTTGCCGCGAACGACGGGCATGGCGGGTCTCCGTTTCTGAAGGAAGAACGCCTGCCCTCCCTTTCCAGCGCCGATTAGCACAATCAGCGAGGCGAAACACTGTTTTCCGCAAAGGAAACGGCGACTTCAGGCATTTTTCCGCCCGCATAGGGAAGCCGGGTGACGAAGCGGCGGCTTTCACCCGGCGCGATGGCCGCGCCTTCGTGCATCAGCCGCGTCGCCGTCACCGGCCGTCCGTTGCTCATCACTTCGACGACCACAGGCGGCAGACGCTGTTCGAGATCGGAGCGGTTGTCGATGGCCCCATAGACGGAAAGCACGCGCATGCCGCCGGTATAATCGAGTGAGGTCGTGACCGCCTCGATGGCCAGCGGACGGGCATCCGCCTCGTCGTGCCCCCCGAGCCCTGCCACCAATAGGAAGGCCGTGAGGCCAAGGCCGGCGGCGAGGGCGGCGAAACGCCGCGCCGGCATCGCACGCAGTTTCACCTCCGCAGTCGCTAGGAGCCGCGCCGCTGCCCCGCTTCGAATGGTCGTCGTCGGAGGCGGAACGGGGCGCGCTGCCGATCGCCGATTGTCGTTGAAGACCGGATAAGGGCCGCGCCGCGGACCAGGAGCGACGGTCTCGAATTCGACGTCGACATAGTCGCGTTTCCTGCCCGGGGGATTGTCCGCGCGCGGCACGCGCTCCGGCGGAAGGAGGTCGATACCGGCGGTCTTCGTGCGAAATGCCTGCATGGGGCTCTCCCATCGGAGTGCCGCGCCCTTCTACGCCGGGCGCGCCAAGCTCGCGGCAAGACCCTGCAAAAACAAGGCATTGCATCAAATCCTCACGGAACGTAAATCGGAATGGTTAATGTTTCGGAAAGAGCCGCGAAAGCGGCGTGTTTTCCTGGGACATTAACCGTCGCTTAACCATGGTTCCGCACTCGGTTTTGCCTTGGCAGGCGCGCTGTCCTACTGCATGGTCCTTCAATCGGCACCGCAGTTCAAAGCGATGCAGCGCGCTTCGTGTGCGCCCGGCGGGCGCAAGGACGCCTGGATGTGCGAACGGCCGGTTGCGGCGGTTGTCGAGGATTGTGACGAGAGATTGGACTGTCCCGTTGATTCATTTCGAGAATGTCGGATTGCGCTATGGCATGGGGCCGGAAATTCTCCGGGACCTGACGTTCGACATTCCGCGTCGGTCCTTTCAATTCCTGACCGGCCCATCAGGAGCCGGCAAGACGACGCTGCTGCGGCTGCTGTTCCTGTCGCTGAAGCCGACGCGCGGGCTCATTCGCATGTTCGACCGCAACATATCCTCCATTCCGCGCGAGGAATTTCCGATGCTGCGGCGACGCATCGGCATCGTCTTCCAGGACTTCCGCCTTCTCGACCACCTGACGACCTATGAGAACGTCGCCCTGCCGCTGAGGGTCCGCGGCAAGGAGGAGACGAGCTATCGCTCGGACGTGCTCGAGCTTCTCAAATGGGTCGGTCTTGGCGAGCGCATCAATGTGCTGCCGCCGGTGCTTTCCGGCGGCGAAAAGCAGCGCGCCGCGATCGCCCGGGCGCTGATCGACCGCCCGGAAATCCTGCTCGCCGACGAACCGACCGGCAATGTCGATCCGCCGATGGCAAGGCGGCTGTTGAACCTTTTCCTCGAACTGAACAGGCTCGGCACCGCCGTGGTGATCGCCACGCACGACCTGTCGCTGATGGACCAGGTCGAGGCCCGGCGCATGATCCTTTCACAGGGGCGGCTCGATATCTATGAATGAGCAGCGCCCCCGCCGCGAGCCAGACCCGCCGCCGCAGCAGCGCCGCAGCGAGATGCGCGTGCGCCCGACCGGGCCGATCGTACCCTCCGCCAATGTCTCCGGCCATGCCTTGATGTGCGTCATTGCCATCATGTCGTTCCTCGCCTGCCTGACGCTCGGCGGCGTCAGCATGGTGCGCGCGACGGCGCAAAGCTGGCAATCGCAGATTTCTCGCGAGATCACCATCCAGATCAAGCCGGACGAGAACCTGGACATGGAGAAGGCGCTCGCCGACGCGCGCGACCTCGCCTTGACCTTCCCCGGCACGACGGGCGGCAACATCATCGACCGCGCCGCAACGGCCCGCCTCCTCGAACCCTGGCTCGGCAGCGGCCTCAACCTCGACGAACTGCCGGTGCCGCGGCTCGTGGTGATAACCATCGACGAAAACGACCCGCCGGATTTTTCCGCCATGCGAAAGGCCTTGACGGAGACGATTCCCGAGGCGTTTCTCGACGACCATCGCACGTGGGTAGACCGCCTGGTCGCCATGGCCAACACCACGACAATGATCGGGACCGGCGTTCTGGCGCTTGTCTTTTCGGCCATGGTGCTGACCGTCGTGTTCGCCACCCGCGGCGCCCTTTCCGGCAATCGCCACATCGTCGAGGTCCTGCATTTCGTCGGGGCAGAGGCGGGCTTCGTGGCGTCCGAGTTCCAGAAGCACTTCCTCAGAATCAGCCTCAAAGGCGCCGGCGCCGGCGGGCTGCTCGCGGCGCTGTCATTCGCCATCGCCGGTTTCTGGCAATCGCAGACGCTCGCAACCCCCGAAACGGACCAGGCGACCGCCCTCTTCGGCACCTTTGCGATCGGCTACACCGGCTATCTGGGCATCTTCGCGATCATCATCGTCATCGCCTTGCTGACGACGCTGACGGCGCGGCTGACCGTCACCCGGACGATCTACGAAATCGACCTTATCCGCTCGGACCCCGGCCGGACGGATACCTATCAGAGCTGACCCCTCTCGTGGGCTTTCCAAAACCGTGAATCTCCCCCGACCGATCTATCCCCTGCCGCAATCGGCGGCTATGTGAGAGAATCATAATGGGTGAGAAGCTTCGCGAGAGCGGAATGGCCGATAGGGGCAAATGGCGAGACAGGGCCGCGCGCCGCCGTCGGTCTCGCAGCCTGCTGCGCAAAATCCTGCGGCGCGGCTTTTTCGTGCTGCTCGCCTTTCTCGCCATCTTCGTCGCCGGCTTCCTGCACTTCGCCGATACGGTCGCCTCGCTGCAGCCGCCGGCCACACCCAGAGCGGATGCAATCGTCGTGCTGACCGGCGGCTTCCAGCGGATAGACCAGGCGGTCGAACTGCTGAAATCCGGCGCCGGCAACCGGCTTCTGATCTCCGGCGTCAATCCGGCGACGACGGAGAGCCAGATACGCCGCAACACGCAAAGTTCGGCCGATCTCTTCAAGTGCTGCGTCGATATCGGCCATGAAGCAGTCGACACGATTGGCAACGCGACCGAGGCCGGGCAGTGGATCCTGGACCGCGGCTATCGGAGCGTCCTCGTCGTCACCAACAACTACCATATGCCCCGCAGCCTGCTCGAACTGCGCCGGGTTCGGCCGGACACGCAGTTCATCGCCTATCCGGTCGTCAATTCGGATCTGAAGACATCCAACTGGCTGCGCAATCCGCTCTTCATCAAGGCCATCCTGCTCGAATACGCCAAATATTCGGTCGCCTCGCTGCGGGATCTTGTGAGCACGCACCTGACAGACAATCCGAGAACCGACGCTTCTCTCCCCGCGCCGCGGGAAGAGTAGCGCGCCGGATCCTGCAAGAACTGTTTTCCTTGCTGCGAGTTTCGTGTAGGCAGCGGAACGGCCAACCGCATCGCGGTCAGCGTCGCCTTCCATCGAGAGCCTGCCTGATGATCATCCTGCGTTCGATCCTCTTCAACCTGGTCTTCTATGCCAATCTGATCGTCCAGATGATCGTGCTGACCCCGGTCTATTTTCTCGTGCCGCGCAAGACAGCCTGGTTCGTGCCGAAGAACTGGGTGCGCAGCAACCACTGGCTCATGCAAAAGATCGTCGGGACGACCTTCGAGATCGAGGGCCTCGAGAACGTTCCACAGGGCGCCTACATCTTCGCGCCGAAGCACCAGTCCTTCTGGGACGCCTATGCGCTTCTGCCCTGGCTCGACGACCCGTTCTACATCCTGAAGCGCGAGCTGACCTGGATCCCGCTCTTCGGCTGGTACATCATCAAGCAGCGCATGGTGCCGGTAAACCGCGCCGCCCGCGGCAAGGCGATGACGGAGGTCATGGAGCGCACCAAGCGGGAAATGGCGACCGGACGCCAGCTGATCATCTATCCGGAAGGCACGCGGCGCCCGCCCGGCGCCCCGCCGGAATACAAGTACGGCATTGCCCGGCTCTACCGCGACCTGCAGGTGCCGGTCGTCCCCGTCGCCATGCATCCGGGCCTCTTCTGGCCACGCCGCAAGTTCCTGCGCTTTCCCGGCCATTTCAAGGTGCGCGTGCTGCCGCCCATCGAAGCCGGCCTTGATCCGGACGCCTTTTTGGCGAAGCTCGTCGAAGTGACCGAAGCCGCTAGCGACGAGCTCCTCGTCGAGACCGTCAAGGCCAATCCTCACCTGCCGCTGCCGCCGACGGCCAAACAGCGCCTGCGCGAACTTGGCGCGGGAAAAGTGACCGATCAGACCTGAGCCGACGCGGCTGCACCGTCGGTAAGACTGGCGGCGACTTCCTCGAGCCAATGGTCGCGGATGCCCATTTCCCTCAGATGGGCAAGCGTGTTGAGCACGTATTCCCGGTTGTTTCCCGACTTGCCCACGGCGGTTGCGACCGTGGCGGCCGCCTGCTCCGCGCTGAGCGCCCCGGCATATTGCACGTGGTTGCGGTCGATCACATAGGCGAGCGCCGGCACGCGCCGGCCGTCGGAGAGCTGCACCGGCATGGTTCGCTCCTTGTAGACCTGCGTGACCAGCTCGCGCTCGCGCAGATAATCGACCACCTCCGCCCTTTCGGCGGCAGCGACGCGAAAGGCCATGCCGATGCAGGAGCCGCCATAGTCCAGTCCGAGCACCAGGCCGGGGTGCCGCTCGGTGCCGCGATGAACCCAGGAATGGACGCAGAGGGAGCGACGATAGCCGAAAGCCCGCGCCGTCAGCTTCTCCTCGAAGCGAAAGCCCGGGTTCCACATCAGCGAGCCGTAGCCAAAGACCCAAAATTCGTCCATATCCGCTGCCATTCAACCAATGTTGCCGCAATAACCGAATCATCCTGGATAGGCGCAGCGGCCGACTGAGAACTTTCTAAAGCGGGATGGGCAAAGCTGTGAAGCGGTTTTCCGCCTGAAGCCGCTTCACCTTGTCGGGAGGCGAGCGCGCCGAAGAGTGCATGCGCATCTGCGTCGAAGTCGAGTTCTCCTTAAATCGACCTCGATTTAAGGACAAAGACATGCAGCAATTCAAAGTGCTACAGCGACCTTTGCGCGTCTGATAAGACGCGCGCTCTAGATGCCGATACTGGCCAGTAAAGTGGAGTACGCAATACCATGACGGTAACCGAGGTCGCCAAGGGCCGGCCCGCCAGCAGGAAGTTTCTCTGGCTTGCAGCAGGCATAATCCTCGTCGCCGGCCTCTATTCCGCCGCCTGGTTCGTTGCCGCCGACCAGATCGAGAAACGGTTGCCGGCCTACTTGGCGGAAAAGCAGGCGAGCGGCCTTGGCGGCGAATGCACAGATCTCGACGTGCGCGGCTTTCCGTTCAGGATCGGCCTCTTCTGCGACAAGGTGCGCCTCGACGACACCCGCCGCGGTGCGTCTGCCTCCTTCGGCGCCTTGCGGACGGCGGCACAGGTCTACCAGCCGGGACGCGCCGTCGTCGAACTCGACGGCCCCGCTGAAATCCGGGTCTCGCCCGGGGTTTCGGTGTCCGCCGATTGGACGCTGCTGCATGCAAGCCTTGCGGCGACGCTCTCGGGCATCGACCGTACGTCGATTGCCTACGACAATCTGACCGGCACGATCCGCTCGCCGCTCCTCGGCAAGGGCATAGGTTTCGGCGCCAGCCACGGGGAGATCCATCTACGCCAGAACAGCGATGATCTCGACGCGGCGCTCAGCGTCGAGAAGCTCGACCTGCGGCCCGAGGAAGGCCCGAGCCCCGCCCCGCCGGTCAATCTTGCCGCGGACCTTACGGTCACCGGTAGGGCCGACTGGCTGCGAGGCGGCGCGATCAACCCGCACATGCTGCGCGGTACCAGGGGCGAAATGCGGCAGTTGACGTTGGACGCAGGAAGCGGAATGACCGCCAAGCTCACCGGACCCTTCTCGGTAGACGATCAGGGGCTCGTTTCCGGCGAGTTCTCGCTGACCCTGGTGAACATCGACGCATGGCGCGAGAACCTGGTGAAAGCCGTTCCCGAGGAAACGGACCTCATCAACAATGTCGCCAACGTCTTGACGGCGCTCGCCGCCGGCAAGAACGAAGCGACCGTCAAGCTCAATGTGCGCGACGGCACCGCCTTTCTGGCCTTCGTTCCGATCGGTGTCCTGCCGGCGCTTTGAATCCGGAATTCAGATCTATTTCTGGTCCATGGCATGCCGGCCGAAGTCCGGCATCGCCGTATCCTGACCGGCCTGGATGATCGACCGGCGGATCGCCCGCGTACGGGTGAAGAGATCGAACAGCTTGTCGCCGTCGCCCCAGCGGATCGCGCGCTGCAGCGAGGCAAGATCCTCCGAAAAGCGCGCCAGCATTTCGAGGATCGCGTCCTTGTTGTGCAGGCAGACGTCGCGCCACATGGTCGGGTCCGAGGCGGCAAGACGGGTGAAGTCGCGGAAGCCCGAGGCGGAATATTTGATCACTTCCGACTCGGTCACGGTTGCGAGGTCGTCCGCCGTGCCGACGATGTTGTAGGCGATGATGTGCGGAAGATGCGAGACGATCGCCAGCACCATGTCGTGATGCTCCGGATCCATCTCGTCGACCATCGAGCCGAGCGCCTCCCAGAAAAGCCTGAGCTTTGCGACCGCCTCCTCGTCCGTGCCCGGCGGCGGCGTCAGGATGCACCAGCGACCGCGAAACAGTCCGGCGAAGCCGGCATCCGGACCGGAATGCTCGGTGCCGGCGATCGGGTGACCAGGCACGAAATGCACGCTGTCCGGCAGGTGCGGCGCCATCTGGGCGATCACCGATCCCTTCGTCGAGCCGACATCCGTGACGATCGCCCCTGGCTTCAGATGCGCGGCGATTTCGGCGGCGACGGCACCGGAAGCTCCGACCGGCACGGAGACGATGACGAGATCGGCATCCTTCACCGCCTCGGCGGCCGACAGCGTATAGCGATGCCCGAGGCCGAGCTCGCCGGCGCGCTTCAGGGTCGCTTCGCTGCGCGTCGACACCACGATCGTTCCGGCGAGCTGCCTGTCGAGGATGTCGCGCGCGATCGACGAGCCGATCAGGCCGATGCCGATGAGGGCGATGGTTTCGAACTGCTGAGCCATCATTTCCGTCCCATGAATTCGGTTAGTGCCGCGATCACGCCCTCATTCGCCTCTTCCGAGCCGATGGTCATGCGCAGCGCATTGGGAAAGCCGTAAGCGCTGACGGCACGCAGGATAAACCCGCGGCCGGTCAAAAAGGCATCCGCTTCCTCGGCCGATTTGCCGCCCGCCTCCTGGAAATGGATTAGCACGAAATTGGTGACCGACGGCGTGACACGGAGACCGATCGCCGCCAGGGCTTCGCTCGCCCTTGCGAGCCAGGCGAGGTTGTGATCGACCGCCGCGGCGACGAAGGCCTGGTCCCGGATCGCCGCCGCCCCGGCCGCGATCGCCGGCGCATTGAGGTTGAAGGGGCCGCGCACGCGGTCGACGGCCTCCACAATGTCGCGCGGCGCATACATCCAGCCGATGCGCAGGCCCGCAAGGCCATAGATCTTTGAGAAGGTCCGTGTCATCACCACGTTTCGGTTGGCCGAAACCAACTCCACTCCCGCCTCGTAATCGTTGCGCCGGACATATTCGGCATAAGCCGCATCGAGTACCAGAACGACGCCGGGCGGCAGCCCGGCATGGAGGCGCCGCACCTCGTCGACGGGAATATAGGTTCCCGTCGGGTTTGCCGGATTGGCGATGAAGACGATCTTTGTCCGCTCGGTGACGGCAGCGAGGATCGCGTCGACGTCGACGCGCGCGTCGCTCTCCTTGACCGTCACCGGCCTCCCGCCGGCGGCGGTGATCTGGATCTTGTAGACGAGGAACCCATGCTCGGTGACGATCCCTTCGTCGCCGGGGCCGAGATAGGTGTGGCAGAGGAGCCCCAGCAGCTCGTCCGAGCCGTTGCCGCAGAGAATATTGGCCGGGTTCAGCCCGTGAACCGCGGCAATCGCGTGTTTCAGCGCGTGAGCCTGCCCGTCCGGATAGCGCTCTAGAGTAAACGCCGCCCGCTGGAATGCCTCGATTGCGCGCGGACTCGCGCCGAGCGGCGTTTCGTTCGACGACAGCTTGTGGACCTTCGCCACGCCCGGCGCGTGTTCCCGGCCCGGCACATAGGCGGCAATGTCCAGGATGCCGGGACGCGGCTCGGGGCTCTTCAGGGCAAGGTTCATCGATCGGCTTTCGCGGGGAAGAATGCGGTCCAGCCAATACCGGGGCGCGGCAAATTTGTCGAGTGCGGCGTCGCTGCCGCGTTTACGGGGTTTTGACCTCCGGCGCCCGAATGCGGGTGCTGGGAACGCCATGCGGTGCCAGCACCGGGACGAAGACGCGGCGCGAGGCGCGCGCCGCCACCGGCAGGCCCTGATAGAGCCGCTTCTGCGCCTCGACGATGATCACCCCGGAAAACACCGGCCAGAGCGAGCGGCCGAAGCGCTCGAGACCATGGCGCAGTCGCAGGATCATCTTTCGTCTCGATGGCGGAAAGAAGAGCGCTTCGGAGCTCGCCCCCGGCGTGAAGTTGGTCTCGCGCAAAAGTGCCGTCAGCTGTCCCCGCGAATAGGGCCGGCCGGAACCGAAGGGCGTGTGCTCCATCCGCGCCCAGACACCGCGACGGTTTGGCACGACGATGACCAGCCGCCCGCCGGGAGCAAGCACGCGCCAGATCTCCTTCATCGTCTCCCGCGGGCTCTCGGCGAATTCCAGCGCATGGACCATCAGCACCCGGTCGATCGAGGCATCCGGCAGCGGCAGTTCCTCGTCGAAGACGAGCGCGGTGGAGGAGAGTTCGGCAACCGGCCAGTTCACCGCGCCTTGTCCGGCCGGCATGAAGGCGAAGGTGCGTTCGGTGTCGGCGCGGAAACGCTCGAGATAGGGAACCGCGTAGCCGAGGCCGACCAGCCGCTCTTCCGGCATGCGCGCCCAGACGGAAGCGATCGCCATGCTGACGGCTTGCTCTGCCATCCGGCCGAGCTCGGAATGATAGAATTGGCGGAGATCGACGATATCTGTATGCATGCGCAACATGTTAGCTTCGAAGCGGTAGACTTCAAGGCGAGGCTCGCTACATTCGGCTACTGCATGTCTCCTAAGATCGACTTCGATTTAGGACAAAGACATGCAGCAATTCAAAGTCGCTGTAGTCCCGACGCATGCTCCAAGGGAGGCCCAAGCCATGGCCGCGCTCGAACTTGACCTCTTCCTCTGCCGTAGCGACAACTTCGGTGTGCTCGTCCACGATCCGGTAAGCGGCGCAACGGCGTCGATCGACGCACCCGAGGAGCAGCCGATCCTCGAGGCCCTGGAGCGGCGCGGCTGGCACCTCACCCACATCCTGACGACCCATCACCATGGCGACCACGTCGCGGCAAATGTCGGCCTGAAGGAACGCTTCGGCGTCACCATCATCGGTCCAAAGGGCGAGGCTTCGAAGATTCCAGGCATCGACAAGCAAGTGGCGCATGGGGAACGCTTCGTATTCTCCGGCCATCCGGTCGAGGTGATCGAAACGCCCGGTCATACGGCGGGGCACATCTGCTTCCATCTGCCCGAAGACAAGTTGCTCTTCGCCGCCGATACGCTGTTCGCGCTCGGCTGCGGTCGGCTCTTCGAGGGGACGGCCGAGACGATGTGGCAATCGCTGAACCGGCTGATGGCGCTTCCCGACGATACGGCGGTCTATTTCGGCCACGAATACACGCTGTCGAACGCTCATTTCGCCGTGACGATCGATCCGGAAAACTCAGCGCTGAAAGAGCGCGCCGCCGAAATCGAGGAGACCCGTTCGGACGGCGGCTTCACGGCGCCGACGACGATCGGCCTTGAGAAGAGAACCAACCCGTTCCTGCGCGCCGCCGATCCGAAAATCCGCGCTCACCTCGGCATGGAGAAGGCGAGCGATGCAGCCGTCTTCGCGGAAATTCGCAAGCGCAAGGACAATTTCTGATGAGCGCCGCGCGGGAGATGACGGCGGCCACGATCATCGACACGCTGGGGCTCACCCGGCATCCGGAAGGCGGCTGGTACGTCGAGACCTTCCGCGATGCCGACGGCGGGTCACGCGGCCACTCGACGGCAATCTACTATCTGCTCGAAAAGGGTGACCGATCGCACTGGCATCGCGTCCGCGATGCAGCCGAAGTCTGGCATCATTACGCCGGGGCGCCGCTCGAACTCAGCATTGCCGAACCCGGAAAGCGGGCCTCACGCCATCGGCTCGGTCCCGACCTTCTGAACGGCGAACGGCCGCAACAGATTGTCCCCGCCGGTTGGTGGCAATCGGCCGCCTCGCTCGCAGACTGGACGCTCGTCGGCTGCACGGTTGCGCCGGGCTTCGACTTTTCCGCCTTCGAGATGGCCGCACCGGATTGGCAACCGCCGCAAGATCAAGATTGAGTGTTACTCGGCCGCTTGCGCCGCCGTCCCGCCACTCCTGAAGATCATATCCTTCGCCGCGAGTACGGCGCCGCCTGTGACGA
Source organism: Sinorhizobium sp. NG07B (assembly GCF_002532005.1). NCBI lineage: Bacteria > Pseudomonadati > Pseudomonadota > Alphaproteobacteria > Hyphomicrobiales > Rhizobiaceae > Sinorhizobium > Sinorhizobium sp. NG07B. Next base: position 19,564 of record NZ_NWTD01000006.1, read on the forward strand.
GCATGCAGGCCAAGGCGATTCGCCAGGACGGCTCGGCAAAGTCGAACAGGATGAGGATCAATGTCGAGAGCACCGGCGCCGCATAGCTCGCAACACCGAGGAACTGGATGTCGCCGTTCTTGACGCCGAAGTCCCAGGCATAGAAGGCAGCGCCGACCGGCAGAAGGCCGAGGCCGGCAACCGCCAGCCATTCCAGGGGCGCCTGCGGCCAGACCGTGGTCTCGAGGCCGAGATGGCAGAGAAGGGAAAGAATCGAGGTCGCTAGGCAAAAGCCGGTCACCACGTCGGTCGAAACTGCGCCGAAGCGCCGGGTGATCAGCGAATAGCCGGACCAGGCGAAGGCGCAGAGGAATGCGGCTCCGTAACCGAGTGCATAGGCATCGTCGAAGGCGACGCCGTCGCGTGCCACGATCATGATGGTGCCGGAGAGCCCCGCAAGCGCGCCGGCGATATGGTACCAGCGAAGCCTCTCACCCGGCAGCAGGGCCGAACCGACGACGATCAGAAGCGGCCAGAGATAGGCGATCAGGCCGGCTTCCACCGCCGGGGCATTTCGAAGCGCCGTGAAATAGAGAAAATGGTAGCCGAAAAGTCCGGCAATGCCGGTGATCCAGACCTTGGCCGGCTGCTTCAGAAGCGAGAGGCGTTGAGGTTTCGACGCCAATACGATGATGCCCGGCAGGCTGCCGATCATGAAGCAGATCGCCGAAAGCTGGAACGGCGGCACCTCACCGGAGGCCGCGGTGAAGAGTGCCAGCAGCGACCACATCAGGATTGCCGAAAAACCGACCAGCGTTGCCTTGAACTTCATCCCACTTCCCCTCACGCAGCCCCCGAAGGCGACACCCGGTACGTCCGCGTACCGCCGCCCTTCGACTTGTCATGGATTTATCGTGCCTGCGCGATTTTCGAAAGAGGCGACCGGCTGGCCCGACTAGCCGCCAAACCGCGTCGCCGACACGGTCACCGGCCCGATCTTCGTCGGAATGCGGACATAGACGGGGGCATAGACGTCGACCGCCTCCGACTTCGCGAACCAGATTTCCATGGTTTCCAGGCGGCGCAGATATTCGACGTCCTCACGCCCCTTTCGGTACCCGGCCTTCGGCACGAACTTGACGCCGCAGACGATCACCTCGCCGTCAAAGCCCTTGGTCTTGAAGTTCCGCGTGCCCTTGGCCGACAGCCTGATGTCGAGCCGCGATTCGCCGTCGAAGATCGGCAGCGTATTGGGGCAGACGCGGCTTGTCGCCGGAATGATCAGCCCGGAGAGCGGATCGAGGACGTTGCGCATGTCGCGGCTCGTCACCGGTACCCAGTTCTTCGGCAATGGTGTGCGCTTCGGGACCATGCTTGCGCGCACCACATTGCCGTTGCGGAAGCTGACGCTGATCGCCCGGGATTTCTTCCCGCTGCGATAGGACATCGAGTATTGCGTCGCCCGGAGGCGGTCGCGGCCGATCAGCCCGGAAACGCGCGTCTGGCCGGCGGTCGGGCTGATGATGTTCACCAGGCCGGCCGAGTTCAACGTTCCCGAGATCGTATAGCGATTCTGCTCGATCTCGGTGTGGAACGAGGCCCGCGCCAGCGGCAGGCCGGCAAGCGCGATACTGTAGTCCGTCTGATGCTCGATCTCCGCAGCAAAACAGGCTGTGGAAAACATCGCGGCGGCCAGGAGTGCCGGCACGCGAAAGCCACTGCGCAACATCATTCCCGAAAGCCCCATTGCCAATCTCCTGCAGGATCCGTGAAGCGCGACCGGTTCAAGGACGAAACCATGCAGCAGCTCAAAATGTTACAGTGTCATTCTGCTTCTCGACGACACCCGGCGCGGCCCTGCCGCAATTCCCTGAGATGCAAGCGGTTTGCGGCATTTCTGCGCCCGATTCGTCATAGTCTCTACAGGCGAGACCAAGGGCTTGATTCCGCCTGCGCCAGGAGGAGATAGCGCGGCGCGGCACGGCCGGAAAGATGACGGCTCGCAACCGCGCTGAATTTTTGATAATCCTTGGCAAGGCACGGATTTTGAGGAAAGCGCAGGTTTGGCTTGACTGGCGGGCCATCACTGACTATAGAACCGCGACTTTCCAATAACGGCCAGTAGGAACGCGGCCTGGGCTCTGGGCCCGCTACCGCATTGTCCGGCGGCGAAAAGAAAATAGGTGTACCATGTCCCGTAGTTGCGAATTGACCGGTAAGGGCGTCCAGTCGGGTCACAATGTGAGCCACGCCAACAACAAGACGAAGCGCAAGTTCCTGCCGAACCTGTGCAATGTCACGCTGATCTCCGACGCGCTCGGCCAGCGTTTCCGCCTGCGCGTCTCCGCTGCGGCTCTGCGTTCGGTCGAACACCGCGGCGGTCTCGACGCCTTCCTGCTGAAGGCCGACGAGAACGAGCTGAGCATGCGCGCCCGCCTGCTGCGCCGGCAGATCGTCAAGAAGGCTGCCGAAGCCGCCTGATCGGCGCCGGAACCTTTCCGAACACGGCTTGAAAGGCTTGCGGATCCGTCCGGCAAGCCTTTTTCTCGTGTTCGATTCACCGGCCGGATGCCTGCCTTCGGTCTTGTGCGTCACTGGTGGCATCACCCAGGATAAAAAAATGCTGATCAACCGTACGTTCTTCGTCTATGTCGCGCTGATGACCCTGGTGGTGGTCGCGTCGAACTTCCTCGTGCAGTATCCCCTGCCCGGCTCAATCGCCGGCATGCAGCTCGGCGATCTTCTGACCTGGGGCGCTTTCAGCTATCCCTTCGCCTTCCTGGTCACCGACCTCACGAATCGCCAGTTCGGTCCGCGCATCGCGCGCCGCGTCGTCGTCGCCGGCTTCGTGGTCGCCGTCGCGCTTTCCTTCTTCGCCGCGACGCCGCGGATCGCGATCGCCTCGGGTTCGGCCTTCCTGCTTGGCCAGCTTCTCGATATTTCGGTATTCAACCGGCTGCGGCGTCAGACTTGGTGGCGCGCTCCGCTCGCCGGTTCGCTGATCGGCTCGGGCCTCGACACGGCGATGTTCTTCTCCTTCGCCTTCGCACCGGTCTTCGTCTTCCTCGGCCCGAACGACAGCTTCGCGCTGGAAGCAGCACCGCTCCTCGGCCTCGTCGCCTATGAAGCGCCGCGCTGGATTTCGTGGGCGCTCGGCGATCTGGCGGTGAAGATCCTGTGCGGCATCGTCCTCTTGCTGCCCTATGGTGCGCTGATGAGCGTCGTCAAGCCGATGCCGGCAGCCAAGGCCACCGCGTGAATTTGAAGAGATGAATAGGCGGGGCCGGGTTGGCCCTGTCGCGCTTCAGTTGGTGTAACCGTCCCTCAGCCGGAACTCGAGCATTAGATTGCGCTCGAGGATCGAATGGTTGTCGTCGGAAACCAGGATCAGCCGAGTCTCGCCGTCAGGCCGGACGACGACATCGAGCCCCTCCATGTTGTCAATCTGGTAGCCCATGTCGGCCTCGAGCAGCACCTCGCCGTCGACCACGGCGCCCGGGCGGATATCGGCGGCGGCAAGCCGCCGGATGCGCATGCCGAGTCCTGAGGCGAGATTGAAGCGGCGCTCCAGGATGAGCAGATCGCCATTCGGCAGGAACGCGCCGTCGGTCACCGCATAGGGGTCGTTGCGCACCACCGCGAAGGCGCCCCGCAGCGGACCGTCGAGAATGCCGGCCAGCAGATTGTCGGACGCATCGACGCTACGTTCCGCGACGACCACAGCGGCGCCGGCGAGCGGCCCATCCTTCGGCGCAATTGCGATCGTCTCCAGGCCGCCATTGCTACGCAGCTCCTCGACCCGAAAGGGCAGGCTCATCTGGCCGATCGGCCGCAATCCGGCAAAACCTGGGTCCGGATAGAGATCGACCCGTGCCGCCTGCTCGAAGCTGACGATGACGGCGCCGTCGCGCAGCGCCAGCCCCTCGGAATCCACCATCCATTTCTTGAGCTGAGCCCCGCCATTGGCATCGGTCATTGCGGTGATGGCGAGGTCGGTCGTGCCCAGCAGCCTGCCCGCCGCGTCCCGAATGACGGCGCCCTCGACCCAATGTCCAGTATCGAGAACGGCGACGAAGGATTCGCCACCCGGCCGGAAGCGGATCGCCGAAACCGCTCCGAACAGCGCATTGGGCGAGGTCATCTCGATGCCGCCGATGAATTCGAGCCTGCCGAAGGTCGTCGCGTCGGAGCCGACCTTGAACTGCGAGATCTGCCGGCTGCGGATCGGAGCGATCTCACACAAGGCCTCCGCCTTCGCAGCCACGGTCGACGCCAACAGGAAGAGAACGGCAAGGAATCGGCGGAGCATGTCTAGGCACAACCTTCCAGGGAGGCGACGCAGGTGCTGACCGACGGGCAGCCTCCTAGCAGATGATGGAGATGCAGGCGAATTTGCGGCGTGGCAAACCGCTCAGCCGACCCGGCGCAGGCCCCCGACGCGGCCATGCCTCTCCTCCTCGAAGAGGGCGGCGAGCTGCTCGGTCATGGCGCCGGCCAGTTCGTCCGCATCGACGATCGTCACGGCGCGGCGATAATAGCGCGTCACGTCATGACCGATGCCGATCGCCAGAAGCTCGACCGGCGAGCGCGTCTCGATCTGCTCGATGACGGCGCGCAGATGCCGCTCGAGATAATTGCCGGCGTTCACCGACAGGGTGGAATCGTCGACCGGCGCGCCGTCGGAGATCATCATCAGGATGCGGCGCTGCTCCGGCCGGCCGAGCAGGCGATCATGGGCCCACATCAGCGCCTCGCCGTCGATATTCTCCTTGAGCAGCCCCTCGCGCATCATCAGGCCGAGATTGCGGCGCGCGCGGCGCCAGGGGGCATCGGCCGACTTGTAGACGATGTGGCGCAGGTCGTTGAGGCGGCCCGGCGACTGCGGCTTGCCGCCGGCCAGCCATTTCTCGCGGGATTGTCCGCCCTTCCACGCCTTGGTGGTGAAGCCGAGGATCTCGACCTTGACGCCGCAGCGCTCCAGCGTGCGGGCCAGGATGTCCGCGCAGGTGGCCGCGACGGTGATCGGCCGGCCGCGCATCGAGCCGGAATTGTCGATGAGCAGCGTCACGACCGTGTCGCGGAAATTCGTATCCTTCTCCCGCTTGAAGGACAGCGGCTGCATCGGATCGATGATGATCCGCTGCAGCCGCGCAGTGTCGAGGAACCCCTCCTCGAGGTCGAACTCCCAGGAACGGTTCTGCTGCGCCATCAGCCGCCGCTGCAGGCGGTTGGCGAGGCGTCCGACGGCCCCCTGCAGGTGTGCCAGCTGCTTGTCGAGGAAGGCACGCAGGCGGTCGAGTTCCGCCTCCTCGCAGAGCTCCTCGGCTGTGATGGTCTCGTCGAATTCGCGCGTATAGACCGCGTAGTCGACCTTTTCGTTCAGATCGGCGAAGGGGTGGTTCGGCCGCTTGACCTCGCCGGGCGTCTCGCTGTCTTCGTCGCCCTCGTCCTGAAGGTCGTCGTCGGAGATCTCGGCGCCGTCCATCTCGCCTTCTTCCATCTGCTCCTCGGCAGACTGGTTTTCATCGGCGGGGGCGGCATCGGAGCCCTCCTCCTCTTCGCTGGCGTTCTCGTCCTGCTCCTGGCTGCGCGGCTGGTCCTCGTCGGTCTCGCTTTCCTGCTCGTCCGGCTCGATATCGTCCTCGCCGTATTTCTCGGCCACATCCATCGAGGCAAGCATGTCGCGCACCACCCGGGCGAAGGCGTGCTGGTCGTTGATCGCCGCCGGCAGGTGCCCGATGTCGGCGGAGGCCTTCTGCTCGATGAAATCGCGCCAGAGGTCGAGCACCTTGCCGGCCGCCGCCGGCGGCTTCTTGCCCGTCAGCTTTTCCCTGACCAGCAGCGCCACCGCCTCTTCGAGCGGTGCATCCGCTTGCGCTTCGATGGAGCCGAAATTGGCCTTGGCATATTTCTCCTCGAGCATGGAGGAGAGATTGTCGGCAACGCCTGGCATGCGGATCGCCCCGATCGCTTCGACCCGCGCCTGCTCGACGGCATCGAAAATCGCCCGCGCATCGGCGCCCTGCGGCGACATGGTCGCATGGATGCGGTGGTTGTGGCAGGCCTTGCGCAGCGCCATGGAATCGCCCAGACCGCGCGCCACGGCGAGTTCGTGCCGGGTCGGACGCTTCGAAAGCTCCGGCAGCCGGATGCGCTCGCCGGTCATCCCGGGGCGCTCGTTCGCGAAGGCGACTTCGAGCTCCGCATCCCCGGCGATCGACCGGACGCAGCCGGAAAGCGCCCGCTTGAACGGTTCAGCGGCGTTTTCCCTCGTTTGCAGCTTCGCCTTTGAATTCGAGCTCACGACAGTTCCTTCTTCAGCCGGCTCCGGCTGATACCGAGCGCATCACCGATGTACCTAAGCGCCGGCGGCTCCGGGCGGGTGCCGGCGCTTGGGCGAACTCAGGCAGTCGCTTCCAGCACGATATTGGCGGCGCTTTCCTTGAGCTCGACACCGAAGGCACGCTGGTAGTGCTCGGCGACCAGGGCCCGCTCCAGCTCGTCGCATTTGTTGAGGAAGGTCACACGGAACGCGAAGGCGATATCGCCGAAGATATGGGCGTTCTCGGCCCAGGTGATCACCGTGCGCGGGCTCATCACCGTCGAGAGGTCGCCATTGATGAAAGCGGCGCGCGTGAGATCGGCGACGCGCACCATCTTCGACACGGTCTCGCGGCCCTTGTCGGCCGTGAAGCCTTTCACCTTGGCAGCGACGATGTCGACCTCCTTGTCGTGCTGCAGGTAGTTGAGCGCGGTCACGATCGACCAGCGGTCCATCTGCGCCTGATTGATCTGCTGCGTGCCGTGATAGAGCCCGGTCGTGTCCCCGAGGCCGATCGTGTTGGCGGTGGCAAACAGGCGGAAGGCCGGGTGCGGGCGGATGACGCGGCTCTGGTCGAGCAACGTGAGGCGGCCGGAGGATTCCAGCACCCGCTGAATGACGAACATGACGTCCGGACGACCGGCATCATACTCGTCGAACACGAGCGCGACATTGTGCTGATAGGCCCAGGGCAGGATGCCGTCCTTGAATTCAGTGATCTGCAGCCCGTCCTTGACGACGATTGCATCCTTGCCGACGAGATCGATACGGCTGACATGGCTGTCCAGATTGATGCGCACGCAGGGCCAGTTGAGCCGCGACGCCACCTGCTCGATATGGGTCGACTTGCCGGTCCCGTGATAGCCGGAAACCATCACGCGTCGGTTGTGGGCAAAGCCTGCAAGAATGGCGAGCGTCGTTTCCCGGTCAAAAAGATAATCGGGATCGAGATCGGGCACATAGGCGTCGCCCTTCGAATAGGCTGGAACGCGCAGATCCGTATCGATGCCGAAAGCCTCCCGAACAGAGATCGTCGTATCGGGGAGGTTGGAAATGTCGAGGTCAATCTTGCTCATCATGTCTCCAGAGCGGCCGCCGGACGGCAGCCGCGCATTCGCCTGCAAAAGTGTTTTCTGTCTTAATCCGCGTTGTTAGCAGAAACCAGCCTGTTTTAACAATTGATAGGCCTGAATCACGGCCCGAAAACGGTCTTCCGAGCCCCTGTCTCCGCCATTCGCATCGGGGTGGTGTTTCTTCACGAGGTCCTTGTACGCGGCCTTGATATCGGCGGAGGTTGCCGAGGCGGCGAGCCCGAGCGTTTCGAAGGCCTTGGCCTCGAGCGTCTTCAGCTTGCGCAACCGCGGCTCGTGCCGCGCCTGCCGGGCGCGCGCCTCGTTGAAGAAGCCGAACGGATCCCGCATGCGCGCCTGGGCGCCGGCGCTGCCGGAACGCATCTGCGATTGTGTCGGGCCGTTGCGGGCACTCTTGTTGACGCCGACCGTCCAGGTGGGACGATGCCCTGTGACCGCTTCCTTCTGGTAGCGGGCGATCTCGGTGTCCGAGAGCCCGGAGAAATAATTGTATCCCTTGTTGTATTCCTTCACGTGCTCGAAGCAGAACAGGAAATACTCGCCTTCCGCATTTCGGCCGACCGGAGCCCGATGCACGCCCGTCTTGTCGCAGCCGTCCCACTGGCACGTCGGCGTAGACGGCTCCACGCGCGCCTGTGCCCCCTTGGGGCGCGTGCGGATTCGATCGAAGTATTTTGAATCGAGCTTCATGGCAGCCATTATGGGGTTTGCGACGGGTCACAACAAGAATTGACAAAGCGGAATGTTGCTGGCTTTGTGCGCGCATTTTGCATCGCCGGCGCCATATCGCGGCGCCAGAGCAACAGGAAAATGGGACGGAAGCATGTCGCTGCAGAACCGCATCGAAGAGAAGCTTCAGGAGGCCTTCCATCCCGAACGGCTGATGGTGATCAACGAAAGCCATCTGCACGCCGGCCACCAGCCCGGCTTCGACGGCGGCGGCGAAACCCACCTGCGCATCCGGATCGTCGCGAGCGCCTTTGCCGGCATGAGCCGCGTGGCGCGCCACCGCGCCATCAACGACCTATTGAAACCCGAGCTCGATGCCGGCCTGCATGCGCTGGCGGTGGAGCCGGCCGCGCCCGGAGAAGCGACGCGCTGGTAGAGGTCAGAGCCCTGCCGCCTCCTCCTCGGCCGGGCGGATGCGCAGTTTGGTGATCCGGTTCTTCACCCGCTTCATGACGATGAAACGCTTGCCGTAGAAGGTGAAGGCCTGCCGCTCCTCCGGAATGCTCTTCGCTTCGTGGATGACGAGACCGGCGACAGTGGTCGCCTCCTCGTCCGGCAGGGACCAGTCAAGAGCGCGGTTGAGATCGCGGATCGGCACCGAACCGTCGACGACGATCGAACCGTCGGCCTCCTGTCGAACGCCCTGGATGTCGAGGTCGTGCTCGTCGGCAATGTCGCCGACGATCTCCTCGAGAATGTCCTCCAGCGTGACGAGGCCCTGAACCTGGCCGTATTCGTCGACCACGATCGCCAGATGCAGCTTTCGCCTGAGGAAGGCGTTGAGCTGGTCCGTGAGATTGGTCGTGTCCGGCACGAACCATGGCTTCTGCGCGATTCTGACGATATCGACGGTATGCGGTTCGACACCCGGCTCGGCGAGCGCCCTCTGCAGATCCTTCGAATGGACAACGCCGATGATGTTGTCGGTCGAGCCGCGCCACAGCGGCAGGCGCGTGAAGGGGCTTCCGAGGATTTCCCGGACGCAGACCTCCGGCGGCTCCTCCGCGTTGACCGCCTGCATGGCGGTGCGGTGGATCATGATGTCGGAAACCTCGAGCTCGCCGAGGTCGAGGACGCCGCCCAACCGGTCGCGGTCCGCCTTGACCACCGCCCCTTCCCGATGAAGCAGGTCGACGGCACCGCGCAGTTCCTCCTGGGCCGAAAGCATCGGCCGGTCGGAGGAAACCTTCACGCCGGATAGGTTCAGGAGGCGGCGCACGATCCCGTTTATGAGCGCGGATATCGGACCGGCAATCGCCACGAAGCGCTTCACCATGGGCGCCACGGCAAGGGCGAACCGATCGGGAGAGGCGATCGCCCAGCTCTTCGGCAGCACCTCGCAGAAGAGGACGAGCAGCACCGTCATGCCGAGCGTCGCGACGAGCACGGCGAAGTTGCCGACGAGGCGGATCAGCAGGCTGGTCGTCAGCGACGTGGCGAGAATGGTGACGAGGTTGTTGCCGAGGAGCAGCGTTCCGACCAGCCGGTCACGCCGCTCGATCAGCCGGTTGACGAGACCGGCGCGCCGGTCGCCATTGCCCTCGAGCGAATGCATGCGCGCCCGGGAGGTTGCGGTCAGGGCCGCCTCCGAACCGGAGAAGAAGGCCGAAAGGAGCAGCAGGCAAACGACCGAGAGGAGCGACAGCCAGTGCTCCGCCAGGAACAGCCATGCCGCCTCGACGCTCATCGCGGATGCTTTTCCTTGAGAAAGCCCAGCACCTCGGACGCCGGAACGTCGTCGGCGACGAAGGACTGGCCGATGCCTCTCGTCAGGATGAAAGTGAGCTTGCCGCCCTTGACCTTCTTGTCCTGGGCTATCGCCTCCATCAGCCGCTCGGCCGGCGGAAGGTCGCCGGGAATGTCGGACAAGCGCGTCGGCAATCCGACTGCCTTGAGGTGGGCTTCGACGCGCCGCGCATTGTCCGGACTTGCAAGATTCATCCGGGTGGAGAACTCGTGCGCCAGCACCATGCCGATCGCAACGCCTTCCCCGTGCACGAGCCTGCGGCTGTCATACTCGGTCGCGGCCTCCAGGGCGTGACCGAATGTGTGTCCGAGATTGAGCAGCGCGCGCAGGCCGTTCTCGCGCTCGTCCGCGGCGACGACGTCGGCCTTGGCCTGGCAACTGACCGCGATCGCCTCGATGCGAGCCGATCCGCCGGCAAAGACCGCCTGCCAATTGCGCTCCAGCCAATCGAAGAATTCCGGCTTGTCGATCAGGCCGTATTTCGCAACCTCGGCATAGCCGGCGCGAAACTCGCGCGCACTCAGCGTATCGAGCACGTCCGTGTCGGCGAGCACCAGATCCGGCTGGTGGAACACGCCGATCAGGTTCTTGCCGTGCGGCGAGTTGATGCCGGTCTTGCCGCCGACGGAGGAATCGACCTGTGCCAGAAGCGAGGTCGGCATCTGGATGAAGCGCGAGCCGCGCCGGACGATGCCGGCGGCAAAGCCGGTCAGGTCGCCGATCACGCCGCCGCCGAGCGCGATCACCGCATCGTTGCGCTCGATCTTCGCCGCGAGAATGGCGTCGCACACCGGGATCAGATGCTCGAAGCTCTTGGTCTTCTCGCCCGCTGGCAGGACGAGCGAGACCGCCTCGATGCCGCTCTCCTTCAGGCTCGTCATCAGCGGCTCCAGATAACGGGGCGCCACGTTTTCGTCCGTGATCACCGCCATCCGGCGGCCCTTGAGGCGCGAGGCGATTTCCTTGCCCGCCGCGGCGATCAGGCCGGGGCCGATGAGAATGTCGTAGGACCGGTCTCCGAGGTTCACCCGGACCTTTCGCTCGGCAGGCGTCACATGGTTCATCATGGCATCTCGACTTTCTTGCAGTCGGCGATGGCGGCGAGGACCTCCTCGACCATCGTCTCCTTTTTCACGTCGCGCGACAGGACCACGAGGTCCGCCTCGGCGTAGATCGGGTAGCGAGCCCGCATCAGGTTCTCGAGCGTCTGCTTGGGGTTTTCCGTCTTGAGGAGCGGCCGGGTGTCGCGCTTGTTCACCCGTTCCCACAGCACGTCGAGATCCGCATTCAGCCAGACAGTCAAACCGCCCTTCTTGATCTGCCGGCGCGAGCGTTCGTTGATATAGGCGCCGCCGCCGGTCGAGACGACCCGCGGCCCCGATCTCAGCAACCGCTTCAGCACCCTCGCCTCGAGCGCACGGAACTCCTCCTCGCCATAGGCGGCGAAAAGCTCGCTCACCGTCATGCGCGAAACCCGCTCGATCTCGTGGTCGGAATCGACGAAGGGAACCCCGAGCGCCTGTGCGGTCAGCCGACCGATCGCCGATTTTCCCGCCCCCATCAGGCCGATAAAAATGAGATTGCGTTTACCGAGAGCGAGCTTCGCCCGCTCGGCGAGCGTCGCGGAATCCGGTTCGGTCACATCGTTCATTAGGCCTCACAGTCCCCATTCCCCTTCCGTATCGACAAATCGGCGGGGGGCGTCAAGTCGTCGCGCCGGCCGGGCCACGCTTCTTGAACTTGCCGGACGAGCCGTTCATATAGATCACGGTTCCGCAATGGCGTTACCCGCGTACTGGAGACTGAAATGCCAACCCTGTTCCGGTTCCTGTTCTTCTGCGCCGTGGTGGCCGGCATGATCTATGGAACCATGGTGGCGCTCGTCACCTTCGTCGAACCGGTAGAGCGGGACGTGACGGTGCGCATTCCGTCCGAACGGGTCAACAAGCCGCAATGACCGATCTTTCGGAGGCCCACCTCGAAGCTTTCCTGGAAATGATGAGCGCCGAACGAGGCGCGGCGGTCAACACGCTGCAATCCTACGAACGCGATCTCAGGGATGCCAGCTCCTTCCTGCGCACCTGTGGGACGCGGCTCAATGCCGCCACGGCCGACGATCTGAGACGCTATCTCTCGCATCTTGCCGGCGAGGGCTTCAAGCCTTCCTCGCAGTCACGCCGGCTGTCGGCCCTTCGGCAATTCTACAAGTTCCTCTATGCGGAAGGGCTGCGCGGCGACGACCCTACCGGCATTCTCGACGCGCCCAAGAAGGCGCGCGCCTTGCCGAAGACGCTCAGCGTCGATGACGTCACCCGGCTGATCGGCCAGGCCGAGGCGGAGGCCGGCTCCGGCGCCGAAGACGCCTTCGCGAAGCGTCGCATGCACGCCCTCCTGGAGCTTCTTTATGCGACCGGCATGCGCGTCAGCGAGCTCGTGTCGCTGCCGGCAAGCGTGCTTGCGCAGAACGGACGCTTCCTGGTGATCCGCGGCAAGGGAAACAAGGAACGGCTCGTGCCGCTGTCGCAGGCCGCGATCCGCGCCATGCGGACCTACGGGGCCGAGTTGCGCGAAAGAGCGGCGGAAACGGAGAGCCCCTGGCTCTTCCCCTCCTTCGGCAAATCCGGTCACCTGCCGCGCCAGGTCTTTGCCCGCGACCTCAAGAGTCTCGCGGCTCGTGCCGGCATCAAGGTCGCGGCGATCTCGCCGCATGTGCTGCGCCATGCATTCGCCAGTCACCTCCTCGCCAATGGCGCCGACCTGCGCGCCGTGCAGGAACTGCTCGGCCATTCGGACATTTCGACGACACAAATCTATACGCATGTGCTTGAAGAACGGCTGCACGAGCTGGTGCAAAACCACCACCCCCTTGCCAAACAGGCGAAAAAACAGGATTAGGACCGCCGGGCAGGTTGGCTTTGCCGGACGGTCCTTGTCGCAAAACGATCGGAAACGCATCTCATGCACAACTATCTCGACTTCGAAAAACCCATCTCTGATCTCGAGGGCAAAATCCTCGAATTGAAGAAGCTTGCCGGCGAAGACGAGAGCGTGAACACTTCCGATGAGATCGCGCGGCTCGAGGGACGTGTCCGCGATGCGATGGCGGAGATCTATTCCAAGCTGTCGCCCTGGCAGAAGACTCAGGTTGCGCGCCACCCGTCCCGGCCGCATTTCCTCGACTATGCCGCGGAGCTCTTCACCGAGTTCACGCCGCTTGCCGGCGACCGAAACTATGCGAACGACGATGCGATCCAGGCGGGCCTCGCGCGGTTCCGCGGCGCGCCGGTCGCGGTGATCGGACAGGAGAAGGGCAACGACACGAAGTCGCGCATCAAGCACAATTTCGGCAGCCCGCGCCCCGAGGGCTACCGCAAGGCGGTCCGCGTCATGGAAATGGCCGACCGGTTCGGCCTGCCGCTGATTACCCTGGTCGACACCGCCGGCGCCTATCCCGGGGTCGGCGCCGAGGAGCGCGGCCAGGCCGAGGCGATCGCCCGTTCGACCGAAATGTGCCTCAACGTCAAGGTGCCGATCGTCACTGTAGTGATCGGCGAAGGCGGCTCCGGCGGCGCGATCGCGATCGCGACGGGCAACCGCGTCTATATGCTCGAGCACGCGATCTACAGCGTCATCTCGCCGGAGGGTGCGGCCTCGATCCTCTGGCGCGACTCGACGCGGGCGAAAGAAGCGGCCAGCAACATGAAGATCACCGCCGAGGACCTGAAGGCGCTCGGCGTCATCGACGGCATCATTCCCGAACCGATCGGCGGCGCCCATCGCGACGCGCAGGCCGTGATCGGCCGCACCGGCACGGTCATCGCCGATGCACTGAAGGAGCTATCCGGCCGCAATGGCGACGAACTGCGCGCCGACCGCCGGCAGAAATACCTGAACATCGGCCGCAATCTCTGAGCGGGCGAGGCAGAGCGTGATCCTGGCCGCCTCCCGCTTTAGCCTCGTTCAGCGCCCGGGATTAACCATTGCGATCAACTTGGCGCGCTCGACAACCGGAAATCGGGACTGTGGCCAAATCTTGGCCATATTCATGGGGTCATGAGAAACGGCCGTTCGCAGGGGGCGCCTGCACGGTTAAGATTTCGTGAAGGATAATGACTTACTGATTCGTTGACACCTCTCCCTCGCGGAAGGGGCGTGCACGGATGGAATCTGGCTAAAACGGGCTTTTGCCGATGCGTTTCAGGAATCTTTTTGTCACCGCCGTCATTGCAGCCGCGCTCGCCGGCTGCACCAACGAAACGCTCGATTCGGTCAATCTCTCCTCCGTCAAGAACAAGACCGAATACCAGCTGTCCGGCAAGATCGTCGGCAAGATGAAGGAACTGGGGATGCAGAAGACATCCCCGATCCTGTTGCGCATTTTCAAGGAAGAGGGAACGCTCGAGGTCTGGAAGGCGAATGCGTCAAGCCGCCTCCAGCTCTTGAAGAGCTATAAGATCTGCGCCTGGTCGGGCAAGCTCGGCCCCAAGGTGAAGGAAGGTGACCGTCAGGCGCCGGAGGGCTTCTATCCGCTCTATCCGCACCAGATGAACCCCAATTCGAACTATTACCTGGCGATCAATACCGGCTTCCCCAACACCTATGACAGGGCGAATGGCCGCAGCGGCACGCATCTGATGATCCACGGCGCCTGCTCGTCGTCGGGCTGCTATTCGATGACCGACGAGCAGATCATCGAGATCTTCGCGCTCGCCCGCGACGCCTTCAAGGGCGGTCAGGAGAGCGTCCAGCTTCAGGCCTTCCCCTTCCGCATGACGGCCGAGAACATGGCCCGCCACCGCGACAATCCGAACATCGAATTCTGGAAGATGCTGAAGGTCGGCTACGACCAGTTCGAAGTGACCAAACGTCCGCCGCAGGTCAATGTCTGCGAGAGGAAATACGTCTTCAATCAGCAGTCCGACGGCAGCTTCAACCCTGCCGGCCAGTGCCCCGCCATGTCGACGCCGCCGGCCTTGCAAGTGGCCATGGCGAATTTCGACAAGGACTACCAGCGCGATTATCAGAAGGCGCTGAAGAAATACGACGGCATGGTTTGGTATGAGCCGAGCGAAGCGGAGCGCAAGGCGATCGTCGCCGAGCAGCGCAAGGGCCGCGAGCTTGCCTATGCGCCGACCGGCACGTCGCTCGACGCCGGCAAGCTGATGAAGGTGAGCGATCTCGAAAAGCGGCTCGCCGAGCAGAAGGAGGCCGAAGAGGCCAAACAGGCGGCGTTGATCCAGAAGGAAGCTCTGGAGAAGGCGACGCGCGACGGCAAGGCCGTACCCGTGCCGCAGCAGAGCCCGATCGAGCGCCCGGTTCAGCAGGCGGCGCTGCAGACGGCGCCTACCCAGAAATCCTTCTGGAACCTGTTCTCGAAAAGCGAGCCCGCGGCGCCGGCACCGGTCAACCAGGCGCCCGCCGAGCAGAGCGCAGTCCAGCCGGGGGCTCAACAGGCGGCTGCGACCCAGCAGCACCCTGCCAGCACTCAGCAACAGGCAGCCACGCCGGCCGGGGCCAATCCGCAAGTGGCCACGGCCCCTGCAGCCGGCAGCGAAACGGCGCCGGCGGAACAGCCGCCGAAGAAGCGTCCGTTCTGGAAGATCTGGGGCAATTGATGCCGGACGAGCCAAGGGTGGTCTATGATTTGAGGGGGCTGAAATGCCCCCTTCCCGTTTTGAAGACGCGCAAGCGAATGGAAACGATGGCGCCCGGCGGGCTCATCGAGGTCGAGACGACCGATCCGCTGGCCGTGATCGACATTCCGCATTTCTGCAACGAGGATGGGCACCGGCTCGAGCAGGCGGCATCGACCGCCGGCGGCCATCGCTTTCTCATTCGCAAGAAGACGTGACGGCGGAGATTCCGGCGTTCTCTATTATGACGCCTGTGGGCAGTAAGGGGCAAAGCGGCTTGATCAGAACTTCACACCGGGCACGGCGAGCGGGTTGTCGGTGAGCGCCTGCGCATCCGGACGGTCGACGCGCGGCTTGCCGGTGAAGGCATCGAAGAGATCGCGCACGAAAGCCTCTTCGAGCCCCTTGGTGATCAGCACCATCCGGGTGCGCCGGTCGGCTGGGTCCGGCCAGGCGGCAAGCCGTTCAGGCGCGTGAAAGACGGACTGGACGCCGTGCAGGACCACCGGGCGCTCCGGCCGGTCCGCGGCGCAAACGATCGCCTTCATACGCAACAGCTTCTCGCCATGGGCCGAGCGCAACAGGTCGACGAACATTTCGAGCGCCACCGGCTCGATCGGCCGGTCGTGAACGATGCTGAAGGAGCGGATGTCGGAGCCGTGGCGATTGACGTCGTGGTGGTGGTGATCGTGCCCATGATCATGGCCGTGGTGATGGTCATGATCGTCACCTCCATCGAGCTCGTCCTGCAGCCAGCGGCCGACATCGGCAACTTTGGTGGATGGATCGTAGAGCCCGCAGGCGAACAGGTCGGCCCGCCCCGCCTCTTGCCCGTCGCCGTCGAAGATTGGCGCGCGCGGATTGAGGTCCTTCAGAAGGTCAGCCAGCGCGTCGAGCTGTTCCTTACCGGAAAGCCCCGTCTTGCTGATCACCAGCCGGTCGGCCACGGCGACCTGCTTCAGCGCCTCGATGTGCTTTGCGATCGTCTGGGCCCCATTCACCGCATCGACGACAGTCACTACGCCGTCGAGGCGGAAGTTCTGGGCGATCACCGGATTGCCGAGCACCGACTGCAGCACCGGCGCCGGGTCGGCCAGGCCGGTCGTCTCGATGACGACGCGCTTCAGCGGCTTGATCCGCCCGGTCTGCATTCGGTCCATCAGGTCGGCGAGCGTGTCGACCAGTTCACCGCGGACCGTACAGCACAGGCAGCCGTCGGAAAGCTCGATCACCCCGTCGCTCGACGCCTCGACAAGCAGGTGATCGATCGAGACATCGCCGAATTCGTTGATGATCACGGCGGTGTCGGCAAGCGCCGGATCCTTCAGCAAGCGGTTCAGAAGGGTCGTCTTGCCCGCACCGAGGAAGCCGGTGAGGATCGACACCGGCACGACCGGCAGTGGACCGTTCATGGAAAGGACTCCGTCATAGACCTTGGCGGCGTCCGGACGGAAACCGCAATCGCATTCCCATCGCGCTCAGAAGCTGGGGCGCGGCACCGGAACCGGGACGTTGGCGAGCTCGGCGACATCACCCTGCCCGGCGACATCGCTGCCTGCCTTGGCGGTCTTGTCGCCGCTGCCCGGAATAAGCCCGGCGAAGGCAAGCTTCAGCGGACGGTTGATCTCGTGGATATAGGGCGACAGCAGCTTCTGCCGGCCGCCCTCGTCGCGGCCTTCGCTACGGACCTTCGCCGCCTGCTTGGAGCAGATCTCCTTGCTGACGTCCGAAACCACTTCACGGCCTTCGCCGTAAGGCGCGATGGCGGTCAGCGACGGTTTTCCGGCCGCAGGGGTCGTCAGCGCCATCTGAAGAAGCCGGGCCGACTCGTCGGCGCGGGCGCCGAGGCTATCCTCGCCGAGCACGACCGATATGACGCTGCGACCAGAGCGGCTCGCCGACGATACCTGGTTGAAGCCCGACGCGCAGATGAAGCCGGTCTTCATGCCGTCGGCCCCTTCGAAGCGGCCGATCAGCATGTTGTAGTTTGCATAGTCCTTCTTGCCGGTGGTGAAGCCTTCCAGCGAGAAATAGGAGGCATATTGCGGAAACTCGCGCTTCAGCGTGATGGCCAGAACGGCAAGGTCACGCGCGGTCGTGTATTGGCCCTGCCCCGGCAAACCGTTGGCATTGATGAAATGCGACGAGGTCATGCCGATCCGCCGCGCTTCCGCGTTCATGCGGTCGATGAAAGCCTGCTCCGTTCCGCCGACCGTTTCCGCAATCGCCACGGCGACGTCATTGGCGGATTTGACGAGCATCATCTTTAACGCGCTGTCGAGCGTCATCGCCTGCCCGGGCTTGTAGAACATCTTGCTCGGCGGCTCGGCCGCCGCGTTCTTCGTCATCACCACCGGGCTTTCCAGCGTCAGCTGTCCCGCCTGGATTGCCCGAAACGTCGTATAGGCCGTCATCAGCTTGGTCAGCGACGCCGGATACCATTTCTGGAAGATGTCCTGATGCTCGTAGACCTTGAGAGTTGCGACGTCGACAACGAGCCGCGGATTGGCCGACGCCGGAAGCGCCGCCGCCAATGCCGCACAAACACCGGCAAAAACGCCCATCGCGCCTGCCCTGTTGCGCATCAGAAGTCGAACTGTCACCACTATCTTAACCTCGAATTTCCGCAGTTGCCTCGTATCGTCCGGCTATTTAGCCTATATGGCAAGGAGATGGCAAAGCCCATTCACCTCGCCGTCAGGCCACCCACCGAACAGACCCACAGGGAAGCATCATGCCGATATTGAACCGCGCTGCCGAACTCCAGAACGAAGTGACCGAATGGCGGCGCCATCTGCACATGAACCCGGAGCTCCTGTTCGCGGTGGAAAATACGGCAGCCTTCGTCGAAAGGAAACTGAAGGAATTCGGCGTTGACGAGATCGTGACCGGCCTCGGCCGGACGGGCGTCGTAGGGCTTATCCGCGGCAGTCTCGGCCCCGGCCGCACCATCGGCCTCAGGGCCGACATGGACGCCCTGCCGATCACCGAGACGAGCGGCAGGGCCTGGTCGTCGACGACCCCCGGCAAGATGCATGCCTGCGGCCACGACGGCCACACCGCCATGCTGCTTGGTGCAGCGAAATATCTCGCCGAGACGCGCAACTTCGCCGGCAGCGTCGCCGTCATCTTCCAGCCGGCCGAGGAAGGCGGCGGCGGCGGCAACGAGATGGTCAAGGACGGCATGATGGAACGCTTTGCCATCGAGGAGGTCTATGGCATGCACAATATGCCGGGCATGCCGGTCGGTCATTTCGGCAGTCGCGTCGGGCCGATCATGGCTTCGACCGACGAGTTCACCATCACCATCAAGGGGCGCGGCGGCCATGCGGCGCAGCCGCACAAGACCATCGATCCGATCGCCATCGGCGCGCAGATCGTCAATGCGCTGCAGACGATCGCCTCGCGCACCGTCGACCCGCTTGCCTCCATCGTCGTTTCCGTCACCAAGTTCAATGCCGGCTTCGCCCACAACGTCATTCCGGAACAGGCGGTCCTGGCCGGCACGGTGCGCGCGCTGACGCCCGAGGTGCGCGACACCGGCGAGACGCGCATCCGCCGGATCGCCGAAAGCATTGCCGGCGCCTATGGCGCGACGGTCGACGTCTGGTACGGCCGCAACTATCCTGTCACCGTCAACCATGCCGAAGAGACCGGCCACGCGCTTGCCGCCGCCGCAACGGTCGCCGGCCAAGGCAACGTCAATGCCGCGCTCGATCCGATGATGGGCGGCGAGGACTTCTCCTACATGCTACTTGCCCGGCCCGGCGCCTTCGTCTTCATCGGCAACGGCGATTCCGCCGGTCTCCACCATCCCGCCTACGACTTCAACGACGAAGTGATCCCGCACGGGATTACCTATTGGGTGAAGCTCGCCGAAGCGCGGCTCGCCGCCTGATAGATCGGAGCAGGGGCAGGCAGATGCACCAGATCGACAAGACCGATCGCCGGATCCTCAATATCCTGCAGGCCGACGGGCGGATCACCAATCTCGAACTGGCGGACCGCATCGGCCTCTCGCCGACCGCGACGAGCGAGCGGCTGCGGCGGCTTCTGAAAGAGGGCTACGTATCCGGCTTCGGGGCGCGCCTCGATCCGCACAAGCTCGGTTTCGGGCTGCTGGTCTTCATCGAAGTGATGCTCGACAAGACGACGCCGGAGGTCTTCGACCAGTTCGCCGCCGCCATCAAGCAGGCGCCTGCGGTGCTCGAATGTCACATGGTCGCCGGCGGGTTCGACTACCTCGTCAAGACCCGTTTCGAGGATATGACCGCCTACCGCAATTTCCTCGGCCAGGTGCTTTGGACGCTGCCGGGCGTCAAGGAGACCCGCACCTATGCGGTGATGGAGGAAATCAAGAACGACGGGCCGCTGCCGCTCGTTTGACGGCAGCGGCTCGTCAGATCATGCCTTGATCGAAGCCATGTCGATTACGAAGCGATAGCGCACGTCGCTCTTCAGCACCCTCTCATAGGCGGCGTTGACCTCCTCCATCCGGATCGTCTCGATCTCCGAGACGATGCCGTGCTCGCCGCAGAAATCCAGCATCTCCTGGGTTTCCTTGATCGAGCCGATCATCGAGCCCGAAATGCTGCGCCGCGCCGGCACCAGCGAGAAGGCATGAACCGGCACCGGCTTCTCGGGAATGCCCACGACCACGAAATCGCCGTCGACCTTCAAGAGGTTGAGATAGGCGTTCCAGTCGATCTCGGTGCCCACGGTGCAGATGATCAGATCGAAGCTTCCGGCCAGTTTCTCGAAGGTCTGCGGATCGTTCGTTGCATAATAGTGGTCGGCTCCGAGTTTCAGCCCGTCTTCCTTCTTGGACAATGTCTGGCTGAGGACGGTGACCTCTGCACCCATCGCATGGGCGAGCTTGACGCCCATGTGGCCGAGACCGCCCATGCCGACGATCGCCACCTTCTTTCCAGGCCCCGCCTTCCAGTGGCGGAGCGGCGAATAGAGCGTGATGCCGGCGCAGAGCAGCGGCGCGGCCGCATCAAGCGGCAGGTTCTCGGGGATCGAGAGGACATAGCCCTCCTTGACGACGATGTGATCGGAATAGCCGCCCTGGGTCGGGGTCTTCCCATCGGCCTCGACCCCGTTATAGGTCACGACCAGGCCGGGCATGTAATGTTCGAGATCGGGATCGCGGGTGGCGCAGGTCGTGCAGGAATCGACGAAGCAGCCGACGCCGACCCGGTCGCCGCGCTTGAACTTGGTGACCTTGGAGCCGACGGCCCGAACGATGCCGACGATTTCGTGGCCGGGCACCATGGGAAAGGTCGAGTTCCCCCATTCATTGCGGGCCTGGTGGATGTCGGAGTGGCAGACGCCGCAATACTGGATGTCGATGACGACGTCGTCGTCGCGCGGTTCGCGACGTTCGAAGGTGAAAGGGGCGAGCGGCTTCGATGCGTCCGTTGCCGCATATCCTCTTGCGATGGCCATGGGGTCTTTCCTTCATGTCTGGGAATAGCGCGCCGCGCGGAGGCATGGACCTCGGGCGGCAAGGCGGACTATGCTGTTCCTGGGCGGCACTGCGTTAGTGCGATCCTGCAAAGTTTTTGCACAATCCTGCAAGAATGAAAGAACGGCCGTTGCGTCGCAACGTCCTCCTCCTATCTGTGCCCCATCTCATAAGCCCCAAGCACCGGAAAGAATATAGAAGATGTCAGAACTGCAACGGACGCCGCGCCAGGAGATGATCGACATCATTGCCCGGATTGCCGCGGTGGACGGCGACCACCCGACGATCATTCCGGGCCTCAGCATTCACCGGCATTCGAGCTCCGCCAAGCCGAATTGTGCCGCCTACAAGCCGAGTCTCGCAATCATCGTCCAGGGCGCCAAACGCGTCCTGCTCGGCGGGGAGCTGTTCGTCTATGGCGCATCGGACTATCTGCTGACGTCGATCGACCTGCCGGTCCTGTCGCAAATTTCCTTGGCTTCCAACGACGAGCCCTATCTCAGCATGAATTTTCAGATCGATACGGCGAAGATTCCAGCGCTTATCGACAGGGTCGGCGATCAGACGGCAAGGTCACCCGCGTCGCCGCGCGGCATGACGGTTAACAAGCTTACGGCGGACCTGGAAGACGCGGCACTGCGACTGCTGCGGCTCCTCGATCGCCCCGCCGAGATGCCCATCCTGTTGCCGCTTATCGAACAGGAAATCCTCTATCGGCTGCTGATTGGGCCACATGGTGCCAGGCTGCGGCAGATGACGACCGCTGAAAGCCAGCCACACCAGATCGGCCGCGCCGTCGCCTGGCTGAAGGAGCACTACTCCCACCCGCTCCGCATCGACGATCTGGCAAACCGGGTCAGCATGAGCGTCTCCTCGCTGCATCATCATTTCAAGGCGATCACGGCGATGAGCCCGCTGCAATACCAGAAGCAGCTCCGCCTGCAGGAAGCACGCCGGCTGATGCTGGAGGAGCGCCTCGACGCGGGCGACGCCGGTCATCAGGTTGGTTACGACAGCCAGTCGCAGTTCAGCCGCGAATATGCGCGCCACTTCGGTGAGCCGCCGATGCGCGACATCGGCCGCGTTCGCCGAAGCCTCGTCGATCTTTTGACCGGTGAGCCGGAGATGCTGAGCGAGGGGTAGTCGGGCTCTACCACCCCTCCTCCAACACCTTTGCCAGCATGGCGGCGAAGAAATCGGCGCTCTCGCGGCTGAGGCAGAGCGGCGGCTTGATTTTCAAGACGTTGAGATGGTCGCCGGTCGGCTGCATGATGACGCCGAGCTCCAGGAGACGGTCGCAGATCGCCGCCGTCTCCTCCGTCGCCGGCTCCAGGGTCTCGCGGTCGCGGACGAATTCCACGCCGAGATAGAGCCCCATGCCGTGCACCGCACCGACGATCGGGATTAGCTCACCGAGCGCTTGCAGCCGCTCCTTGAGATGATCACCCACCGTGCGGGCGTTCTCCTGCAGCGCCTCGTCATGCAGGATGTCGAGGACGGTCAGCCCGACGACGGAGCTCACCGGGCTGCCGCCGGCGGAAGAGAAGAAATAGCCTTCCTTCTCGAGCGCCTCGGCGATTTCGCGGCGGGTGATCACCGCTCCGAGCGGGTGGCCATTGCCCATGCCCTTGGCGACGGAGATGATATCCGGCACGACGCCCTGTTCCTCGAAACCCCAGAAATAGTGACCGAGCCGGCCATAGCCGACCTGTACCTCGTCCGCGATGCACACACCGCCACGCGCCCTGACCATCCGATAGAGGGCCTCGAGATAACCGGGCGGCAGCGGAATGCCGCCGGCATTGCCGTAGACCGCTTCGCAGATGAAACCGGCGAGGCCCCCGCCGTTCTCATCCAGTTCCTCAAGCTTTGCCGCGACCGCCCCGACATAGTCGCCGGTCGAGCTTTCGCCGCGATACGGCCCGCGATAGGTATTCGGCGAGACGACCGGGTGCACCCACTGGGGCCGGGTTGTCAGAGCCTGCGGATTGTCGGCGATGGAGGTCGAGACGGCGTCGCTGGCGACCGTCCAGCCATGATAGGCCTCCAGCAGCGAGACCACGCTGCGCGCGCCGGAATGGGCCCAGGCGAGGCGGATGGCGAGGTCGTTCGCTTCCGAGCCGCTGTTGACGAGAAAGACCGTGTCGAGGCCTTCCGGTGCAAGAGCCGCAAGCCGCTCGGAAAACTCGGCGACGGCCGCGTAGTGGAAGCGGGAATTGGTGTTAAGCAGCGACCATTGCCGTCCAACCGCAGCCGAGAGGCGCGGATGCCCGTGCCCGACAATGGTGACGTTGTTGACCATGTCGAGATAGGCCCGCCCCTCGACGTCGAAGAGATGCTCCTTCCAGCCACGCTCGATCTGCGGGGGCTTGCGGTAATAGTTCTTCTGCGGCCGCGCGAAATGGCGCTGCCGTCGATCGAGCAGCGCCGCCGCTTGCGGTGGCGGCGCATCGCAATCGAAACCGAGGATTGGCCCCGGCGACGGAGAGAGCCTCCGCCAGGCTTCCGCCTGATGCGGGACCGCAAAAGGCGGCGGGTCGATTTCCGCGGCGGTGCAAAGCTGCACGCGCATGAAGCCGAGCGCTGAAGCGTCGCCGGGGACCGTGCCGATCCGGTCCCCTGCCTCGACGCTCCCATCTTCAAGTGTTGCCGGCTCGATCCCCAGCAGATGGAGGTGGAGGCCCTGCGTCGAAAGAATCAGCCTGCCGCGGCGCTGGTGCAGCTGCCCGGCAAAGGGCGCGTGAACTGCGGTCTGCCCGTGCAGGCAGAGGTCGACATGGAGGGCGAGCGTCTGGGGAGGCTTGGCCTGGAGAAGGCGCGTTTCGGTCAGGCGGAATTCGCCGTAGCGGGTCGCGGCAGCCCCGGCGGCCCGCGCCGCCGACTGCAGGAGCAGCGCCTCGGTATCCTCGTAGTGCCAGCGGTCGGCGGGCAGATGCGGTCCGAGCAGCGACAGGTCGACGATACCGACCCGGTGAGGATCGACGTCCGGCATCAGGCGGCCACTCTCCGGGAGGACGGGCGACGCATCCTCCTTGCCGATCGCCTGATGAATGGCATGATCCATAAGCTCGAAGGGAACGGAGACGGCGACATCGAAGATTTCGCGCTCATGTGCGGCATTGCCCTGGACATATGCGTTGTCCGGCTCGATCTCGAGCTGCCGTGCCGAGCTTGCAACGAGAATGCCGGCGCGCGCGACGATCAGCGGCCAGAGTGCCTTGATTTCGGCCTCGGTCAGCGGGCAGACGGCATGGAACGCCTTGACCGCCGGCAGGATGCGGAAAGGATCGCCGTCGACATGGTGAAGCAGCGACGCACAGGTGACCGCGAGCTCCGCCACCAGCCAGCCTTGGAGCACGTCGCCGAAATCGATGACGCCCTCGGGCACCAGGCGGCCGCCCTTCTCCGCCCGGCTCACGACATTGTCGTCGGTGACATCCTGATGGATCGCCCTGAGGCGCAGCTCCGGCATCAGCGGCTGAACGCGGCGCATCGCCCCCACCATCGCCTCGGCGATGCGCTTGCGCAAATCGACATCGGTCATCGCCGAAAGCAGCTGAAGCGCCACTGGACCGGCTCGCCGGAGATCCCATTGCAGTTGCCGGACGAGCCCCGGATGGTCGAAGTCCGCGAGTGCCGCGGCGAGCCGACCGGCGAGGTCGCCAAGGGCCGATACCGTTTCTGCCGACAGGTGCTTGCGGCGCGTCAGCGGGGTTCCCGCGAGGTAGGTCAGCAGCCGGAACTGGTAGGTGACGTCGCGCACGGCGGCACTGACGATCTCTTCGCCATCGCGCGCCGGAACGACCCGCGGCACCATCGGCGCATTGGCCTTGGCGCCCACATGGCGCAACGCCGCATTTTGCGCCTCGAGTTCGACGCGCTCGTATTCCGCCCTCGCAATCTTCAGCACGAAGCGGCCTTCGCCCGTATCGACACGGTAGTTGCGGTCCTGCTGGCTGCCGAGTTCGGTAAGATCCCCGGAGACGCCGTAATGTTCGAGCAGGATCGCCTTTGCCTCATCCGCCGACACGTCGGGCCTTGCGAGCTCGGTGCGGCGCTTCAGCGAGTCCTCTTCCATCGTTCCGCTCCCGTTCGTCTCAAGGCTTCTTACGATGAAACGCCTTCGAGGCGATAGCGCGTACCGGGATAGATGAGCCGCGCGACCGTGACATTCCGGTTTTCCGACCAGGTCCGGCGGCGGATCATCAGGCAGGGTTCGTTGCGGCCGATCGAAAGCAGCTTGCATTCCCAGGGCTGCGGTAACACCGCCTCGACGACCTGTTCGGTGCGGGTGATCGGCGCAACCAGCGTCAGGTAGGCGTTCGGCGTCGTGCTCACGAAATCCTGCTTAAGATAGTCGGGGCAGATCACCGGATTGACGAAACGATCCTCGAGTTGGATCGGCATGCCGTTTTCCGCGTGAACGATGATCGAGTGGAAGACCCGTGCCCCGGTCGAGAGCCCCAGCGCACCGGCAATGTCGGGGTTTGCCGATATCTCTTCGAGACGATCGATGCGAGAGCTGTGACGGTGACCCCGCTCGCGAATCTCATCGGCGATGTTGCGGACTTCGAGCAGCGCGGTGCTGCCCTTGTGAGGCGCGACGAAGGACCCGACACCTTGCACCCGGGTGATGGCGCCCTCGCTTGCCAGCTCGCGCAAGGCGCGGTTCGCGGTCATCCGGCTGACCCCGAGATCGGCAACAATGTCGTTTTCGGAGGGGATGCGATGATGCTCCGGCCACTCCCCGCTTTCGATGCGGCTGCGGATGAACTGCTTCACCGCCTCATAGCGCGGGATGGGTCCATCCTCGAAGGCGGATGCGTCGCTTTTGCGCTCCATTGACGGCATAGTATGCTCCGTTCGTCGATGCCGGACCGACATGCGACCGGCGACCACGGATTGTTTTCGACGATTTTTAGGTTGCGCGCCACCAGAAAATATCTATAGTTCCATATACAACCACGTACAGGGAGAAAGCGATGTCTGCCTTTTCCGCTCACCGGCTCTTTGCCGAGCAGGCGCTTCTGTCGACCGGTTGGGCGCAGAACGTGGTCATTTCCCTAGACAGTGACGGATGCATTGCCGCCGTCGAAACGGCCCGGGCGCCGGCAGCGGGCGACGAACGCATCGCCGGCCCCCTTGTCCCGGCCATGTCGAACCTGCATTCCCATGCCTTTCAGCGCGCCATGGCCGGCCTTGCCGAAGTGGCCGGTAGCGGCGACGACAGCTTCTGGACATGGCGCGAGACAATGTACCGCACCGTCGGCCTTGTCGATCCGGACGATGTCGAGGCGATCGCCGCGAAGCTCTATGTGGAGATGCTGAAGGGTGGCTTCGGCCGAGTGGTCGAATTCCACTATCTTCATCACCAGGCGGACGGCACCTCCTATGCCGATCCGGCGGAAATGTCGCTGCGCATCCTGAACGCCGCCCGTACGACCGGCATCGGACTCACGCACCTGCCGGTTTTCTACGCGCATGCCAACTTCGGCGGCATGGAGCCCAATCCGGGCCAGCGCCCTTTCCTTCACGATCCGGATCGCTTTCTTGCCCTGCTCGAACGGCTGGTTCCGGCGAGCGCCGAGGCCGGCGCCGAGCTCGGCTATGCCATCCATTCCCTGCGCGCCGCCACGCCCCAAGAGATGCGAGAGATCCTCGGGTCGGCACCGGTTTCCGGACCGATCCACATCCACGTCGCGGAGCAGACCCGCGAGGTCGAGGATTGCCTCGCCTGGAGCGGCCGTCGCCCAGTCGAATGGCTGCTCGACGAAATGCCGGTCGACGAGCGCTGGTGCGCCATTCATGCGACGCATATGACGCCGGAGGAAACCGAGCGGCTGGCGAAATCGGGAGCGGTTGCCGGTCTCTGCCCGGCGACCGAGGCCAATCTCGGCGACGGCATCTTTCCCGCCACCGATTTCCTTGCCGCCGGAGGACGTCTCGGCATCGGCACCGACAGCCATGTGGCGACCAGCGTCGCGGAAGAGCTCCGGCTTCTCGAATACGGCCAGCGGCTGCGCGACCGCAGGCGCAACCGGCTCGCCGCTCCCGGCGCCTCGGTCGGCAGGACGATCTTCGACGCCGCACTCGCCGGCGGTGCCCGGGCGGCCGGTCTCGGTACGGCGGGCATTCAGGTCGGCGCGCGGGCGGACCTCGTCGTGCTCGATGGCGCCAATCCCTATATCGCCGCGGCAAGCGACAATCAGTTTCTCGACCGCTGGCTTTTTGCGCTCGGCGGCGAGACGGTCCGCGACGTCATGGTCGCCGGCCAATGGAAGATCCGCAATGGACACCATGACCGGGAGGAAGACATCGACCGCGCCTTCGCGCGGGTTCTCACCAAGCTGAAATAGCAATCCAGTCGACGATCAAAAAAGGGGAATGCGCATGTCGATCAGCACTATGAAACTCACCTTCGCCGCCGCCGGCCTGATGCTTGCGGCTTCTGCGAGCGCGGCCAACGCCTCCTATTGCAGCGACGGAAAGACCGTGACCTTCGCCGGCATCGATTGGGAAAGCGGCGCCTTCATCACGGAAGTCATGAAGACGATCCTGGCCAAGGGCTACGATTGCCAGGTGGATTCCATACCCGGCAATTCCGTCACGCTCGAGCAGGCGACCGCCAACAATGACGTACAGATTTTTGCCGAGGAATGGCTTGGCCGCTCCGACGTCTGGAACAAGGCGGTCGAAGAAAAGAAGGTGGTTGCTGTCGGCAAGACCTTCGTCGGTGCCAGCGAAGGCTGGTTCGTGCCGGACTATGTCGTCCACGGCGATCCCGCTCGCAACATCGAAGCCAAGGCGCCGGATCTCAAGAGCGTCTCTCAGCTTTCCGACCCTAAGGTCGTCGAAGTGTTTGCCGATCCGGAGGAACCGTCCAAGGGGCGCTTCCTGAATTGCCCCTCCGGCTGGACCTGCGAGGGCGTCAGCACTGCCAAGCTCGAAGCCTACAAGCTCGGCGAGGCCTATGTGAACTTCCGGCCCGGCACCGGCACGGCGCTCGATTCGGCGATCACCTCCGCCTATCTCCAGGGCGAGCCGATCCTCTTCTACTACTGGTCGCCGACGGCCATCATGGGCAAATTCAAGCTCGTCCAGCTGGAAGAGCCGGCATACAACGAGGCCTGCTGGAAGGAACTGAGCAGCGCCAACGGCAAGCGCGATCAGGGCTGCGCCTTCCCTTCCGTCGAGGTCGCCTATGGCGTGAACAGCACCTTCGCTTCGGAGGCTCCGGAGATCATCGCGATTCTCGAAAAGGCGACCTTCCCGCTCGAAGCGGTCAACGGCAGCCTTGCCTATATGGCCGACAACAAGGTCGACGCCGCCGCTGCCGCCGCGGAATTCCTCAAGACCAAGGCCGACGTCTGGGGCAAATGGGTTTCCGAAGAGGCCCGCGGCAAGATCGAAGCGAGCCTCAAATAAGACGAGCTCAATTCCGTCTGCGTTCGCCGCGCCTTATCCTTCCACCACGGTAAGGCGCGGCGCCCGCAATCTGCCAAGATGCCCGCGGACAGGCGGCGATGATCGCCGGCGGCTATCCGAGCAAGGATTTTTCCGATGTTTCCGGACTCTCTCAATCTTTCGATCCGCGCCCCGGTGAACGAGTTCATCGAGGCGCTCGTCACCAACTACGGCTGGGTGTTCAAGGCGATCAGCGGCGTCATCCTGAAGGCCGTGCTGTTCATCGAATGGATCCTGCGTGGCCTGCCCTGGTGGCTGGTGATTCTGGCCTTCATGGCGCTTGCCTGGCAGAGTTCGAAGCGCTGGACGCTGACGCTTGCCGTCGGTGCCCTGCTTCTCGCCGTCGGCGTGCTCGGCCTCTGGGACCTGACGATGCAGACATTGGCCCTGATGCTGATGGCAACCATCGTCTCGGTGGTAGTCGGCGTGCCGATCGGCATCCTGGTCGCCAAGAGCCGCGTCGTGCGCAACGTCACCCTGCCGGTCCTCGACGTCATGCAGACAATGCCGAGCTTCGTCTACCTAATCCCGGCGCTGATGCTCTTCGGTCTCGGCAAGGTGCCGGCGATCCTCGCCACCATCATCTATGCGGTGCCGCCGCTGATCCGCCTGACCGATCTCGGCATCCGCCAGGTCGACGGCGAGGTTGTCGAAGCGGCAACCGCCTTCGGCGGCAGTCCGACGCAGATCCTCTTCGGCGTCGAGCTGCCGCTCGCCACTCCGACCATCATGGCCGGCCTCAACCAGACGATCATGATGGCTCTGTCGATGGTCGTCGTCGCCTCGATGATCGGCGCGCGCGGTCTCGGCGAGCAGGTGCTGAACGGCATCCAGACGCTCGACGTCGGCAAGGGGCTCGAGGCCGGCATCGGCATCGTTATTCTCGCAATCGTGCTCGACCGCATCACGCAGGGCTTCGGCAAGCCCCGGACGGAGGACGCCCGCAATGGCTGATATCGATATCCGCAACGTCTACAAAATCTTCGGGCACGACGCGAAGGCGGCGCTCGCCATGGCCAAGGATGGCCTCGACAAGGCCGATATTCTTGCCCGCTCCGGCTGCAGCGTCGGCCTCAACGATGTCAGCCTCAAGATCGGCGCCGGCAAGATTTTCGTGATTATGGGGCTTTCCGGGTCGGGCAAGTCGACCTTGGTGCGTCATATCAACCGGCTGATCGAGCCGACGAGCGGCAAGGTCGTGTTCGACGGCAGCAATATCCTCGATC
Organism: Sinorhizobium sp. NG07B; assembly: GCF_002532005.1. Classification (NCBI taxonomy): domain Bacteria; kingdom Pseudomonadati; phylum Pseudomonadota; class Alphaproteobacteria; order Hyphomicrobiales; family Rhizobiaceae; genus Sinorhizobium; species Sinorhizobium sp. NG07B. Next base: position 49,225 of record NZ_NWTD01000006.1, read on the forward strand.
TCGACGCAAAGGCGCTGCGTGCCTTCCGCATGCGGCGCGTCAGCATGGTGTTCCAGAGCTTCGCGCTGATGCCGCACCGGACCGTGCTGCAGAATGTCGTCTACGGCCAGCGCGTACGCGGCCTGTCGAAAGCCGATGCCCGCGAAATCGGCATGAAATGGATCGAGACCGTCGGCCTGTCAGGCTATGACGCGAAGTTCCCGCACCAGCTCTCGGGCGGCATGAAGCAACGCGTCGGTCTCGCGCGGGCGCTGGCCGCGGATACCGACGTGATCCTGATGGACGAGGCTTTCAGCGCCCTCGATCCGCTGATCCGCGCCGATATGCAGGATCAGTTGCTGCAACTGCAGCAGAACCTTGCAAAAACCATCGTCTTCATCACTCACGATCTCGACGAGGCCCTGCGCATCGGATCCGAGATCGCGATCTTGAAAGACGGTCAGGTCGTGCAGGTCGGCTCGCCCAGTGATATTCTCGATAATCCGGCAAACGACTATGTCGCGCGCTTCGTCCAGCGCCGGCAGGGAAGACCCGAGAAGCATGACTGAGACGATCCTCATCGATGGACCGCTGACATGGCGCGAGATCGCCGTCATCGCCGGTGGCGTTCGCCTTGCCTTGTCCGAGCGGACGCGTCAGCGGATCGTCGATGCCCGCCGGATCGTCGATGCGCTGGTCGAGCGCGGCATCCGCGGTTACGGTATCAATACCGGCGTCGGTGCGCTTTGCGATGTCGTCATCAGTCGCGAGAACCAAGAGGCTCTGTCGCGCAACATCATTCTAAGCCACGCCTGCGGCGTCGGCGAACCTCTCGGGCGGGCCGAAGCCCGTGCCGTGATGGCAGCGCAGATCGCCAATTTCTCGCATGGCTACTCCGGCGTTCGGATCGAGACCGTCGAGGCGCTGATCGCCCTTCTGAATGCGGATATCATTCCGCTCATCCCCTCGCGCGGTTCGGTCGGTTATCTCACCCACGCTGCCGCGATCGGGCTCGTTCTGATCGGTCATGGCGCGGCCGCGCACGGGGCCGAAACGCTCAGCGGCATGGAGGCGCTCGCTCGGGTGGGGCTGGAGCCCTTGCGGCTCGAAGCAAAGGAGGGTCTCAGCCTCGTCAACGGCACGCCTTGCGCCACCGGGCAGGCTGCGCTGGCGCTGGCCCGCACGGAACGGCTCTTCGGCTGGGCCGACGCGGCCGCGGCGCTGACCTATGAAAATCTCGGCAGCCAGGCGGAGCCGTTTGCCGAGGCACCACTGACACTGCGCCAATCGCCAGGTCTCCAGGCGGTCGGCAAGACCTTGCGTCGCTGGCTCGCGGAAAGCCCGATGCTTGCCGAGACAGCGGGCAGCCGCACGCAGGATCCGTTAAGTCTGAGAGCCGTGCCGCAGGTGCATGGGGCGGCGCGCGACGCCTTCTACCAGGTAGCCGAGATCGTCGACCGGGAACTAGCAAGCGTTACCGACAATCCGGCCGTGTTCGGTTCGCCCGAGGCACCCCAGGTCCACTCACAGGCGCATGCCGTCGGAGCCGCGCTCGGACTTGCAATGGATACTCTCGCCGTCGCCGTGTCAGAGGTCGCCGCGATTTCGGAGCGCCGCATCGACCGTCTGGTCAATCCGCTGGTGAGCGGCCTTCCGGCGTTTCTTGCCGATGACAGCGGCGTCTCCTCCGGTTTCATGATCGCCCAGTATACCGCCGCGGCCCTCGTCGCCGAGAACCGCCGGCTGGCAGCACCGGCAAGCCTTGACGGCGGTATCACCTCCGCGCTGCAGGAGGATATCCTGACCCATGCGACGCCTGCCGCATGGAAGGTCCTGTCGATCCTCGACAATCTCGAACGGATCGTCGCGATCGAATTGCTGGCCGCCGCCCAGGCCTATGACATGCAGCCCAAGTCGCGCGGCAGGGCACCGCGCACCGATGCTCTTTATGGCCGCATTCGCGGAGCAATCTCAACCTATGCCGACGACCGGCCGATGAACGAGGACTTCGACCGGATGCGCGACCTCATGCGAGGAGTGGCACCATGAAAATCCTGCGCTCAAACGACTACAGGCACATGCCCTGGAAGAACGGCGGCGGCGAGACAATCGAAATCGCCGTGTCGCCGGATCGCGCGCCGCTATCCGATTTCGACTGGCGCGTCAGCATGGCGACGGTTGCCAATGACGGCCTGTTTTCCAGCTTTCCCGGCATCGACCGGAGCCTTTCCATTCTCGAAGGCGCCGGGATGACACTATCGATCGAGGGCCGCCCCCCGAAGCTGTTGACGTCGGCCGACGCCCCGCTCTCCTTCCCTGCCGATGTCGCGACCTCGGCCAAGCTCACCAATGGCCCGATCACCGACCTGAATGTGATGAGCCGCCGGCAGACACTCAGGCACCGGGTGCGAAAGCTCCATGTCGAGCACTCGCAGCCGATCACCTCCCATGCCCGCGAACTCATCCTTTTCTGCCACCGCGGCAGCGTCGCGCTGTCGACCGAAGGCGTCTCGGCGACGCTGCACGCGCTAGATACGGCAGTGCTGCAGCAGCCGCTCGCCGTCACGCTTTCGGCGGACATCGCCTCGGAAGTCTTTCTTGTCGAGATCAGTTCCGCCTAGAGCACCAAGGCGTAGCGGATTGCACCGAAAAGCAGGAGCAAGGCGCCGAGCGCCATCATTGCCACCCCGTGCCAGTTCCGCGTCAGCCCGAGGAATCGCAGGCTCTGATGTCTTGGCTCCAGCGTCTGGGGGTCATTGTCGAGGGGATGCGGCGGCTCGCTCAACCGCCTTCGGCCAAGCGCCTCCCAGGTCATGACGAGAACGCCGCATATAAACAGGAATGCACCGGCGAGGACTGGCCACACGCGCTTGCTCCGCAATTCACTGCGCGATCACGCCTCAGCGTGTACGCGTCTGAGGACGCACGACATTCATCTGCAGCTCGTGGGCCGAAGCGTATCTGCCCAGCACCTTGATCAGGCGCTGCTCCTCTGCCTTGTGCAGACCGCTTCGCCTGCAGTACTCCGCCACGTCCCAGACATGCTTGGCATCGGTCTTTTCGAGCTTGCGGATGTCCATGTGTCTCATTCTGCACCTCCCACCTCTGGCGAGAAACGTCGCCGCTCCGATTTTGGTTCCACCGCCTCGGCAAGGCACCGAATGCGCGTCACGCGCTGCGATGCGCACCCGTGACGCCGTTTTCCGCGTCCCGCGCTTGCGTTCCCTCTTGCATGCAGTCGCGGCGAACGTCCTTCAGCTCCTGTTCGTCCAGCTTCTCTATTCCGATGAAGCGGTTCTCGGCGTCACTCACTCGGATCAGCTCGTCGATCTTGGCTTGCAGCGCGACACCGTCGCGGTTCTGTGAGTTCTGAAGCACGAAGACCATCAGGAATGTCGTGATCGTCGTACAGGTATTGACGGCGAGCTGCCATTTTACCGAGAAATCGAAGAGCGGACCACATATGGCCCAGATGACGATCGCCGAGGACGCCACGGCAAAAGTGTACGGCCTTCCGGCGAGCTCGGAAATTTGCTTTGAGAATTGGGTAAAGAATGGCTGCATCTGGCGTGCTCCTTCCGAAAGCCGCCAACGCGCCGACGGCCTGCTTGGTTCCTGCCGGCGAGGATGACGGCCAGCCGAACCGAGGGAACAAATCGCACTGCTTGCCGTTCAGCCTATGGCGCATCGCGTGCGACACGTATTGCGCGCCGTGCTTCGTTCCTCGTCCTTTGGATGTCGTCTCCCCGGACTGCTGCAGGGCGAAGGAGAGACAATCCTCTGCATGTTTCCTCAAATCGCCCATTTGAGGACAAAAACATGCAGGAATTCAAAGTGCTAAAGCGCCCTTGTGGGTCTGATAAGACGCACGGCGCTGTAGAACGGAAGAAGGACCCGATGCCTCAGAAAGACAACAAGCTTCAGAAACTGACACTGATGCTCGGCCAGACTGTCGCCGCGATGCGTGTCAATGAGATGGTGACATGCCGGTTGCTGCACTGGGTTGCTGCGCAGACCGACGACCCCCAGCGTTTCATTGCGGAAGCCATGGAGGATATGCGAGAAGAACTGAGGAGCGCGGCCGGGGCCGATGGCAGCCGGGTCACGGCGGAGGCGGCCCAGGAAGCTCTGGACTATCTCGACAACTTGGCCGCCGAGATGCTGGCTCCGCGAAGCCGCAAGCGCGTGTCCGGCGAGACCAAGGGCGTCTCACCGGTGGAAGGATATCACTTCCCTTCGTTCACATCCGTTCAAGACGGGCGGTTGAGCGCGGCCGCCCGTGATCCCTGAGGCTATGCCGGAAAGGCCCCGGCATATTTCGCCTCATTGCGCCCCATGATGCGGCACGGATTTCGGCGCCTCTTCCAGGAAGGTATAAGGCCCCTCCGGGCATTTGACGTCCGGATTGACCGGATGGAACAGGCCGAGCGGGTTCGGCTTGAAGATCCAGGCATGCAGGTCGTAATGATGCAGTTGCGCCGGTAGAAGCGGCTCATGGCCCTCCATCGGCCCGTCGAAAGGCTGCCCGAACAGCTCGGGCTTTGACTTAACACCGGTGGCGAGCGGGATCAGCCACTCGACGGCAACGAGCTGCAGCTTGTCCCCAACCGGCTCGTAGACCAGCAAAGTGGGCTTCATCGGGTCGGGCACCGGGCCGATCAGGGCGGGGTTCAGGAAATGCACCCCCATCGTGCCGGTCGCGAAGGTGACGCAGCCGAGCGTCGAGAAATAGCCGTCGCGCACGGCAACCACCGGATCCTGGTATTTTTCAAGCGACGCCTTGAGCTTCTCGAGCTCCGGCGGAAGCTTGTCGGACGCGTTGACCAGATGTGCGGACATGAAAGCAATGGCTGCCGCCAGACAGTTCGTCCATAGGCGGCGCAGCACCGGAGACATAGGCATGGCTCGGTCCTCCCTCGCTCCACTCGCCTCCCGCGAGGAGCGCGCGACATGATACAGCGGCGCCTTTCCGCGCGCTATTCATGCGATAGTTAGTGCCCGCCAGCAGATCAAGGATGAGGAGCGCCGATGACGCTCCTCCTCGACCCGCGGACGCCCGACCAGGCGGCACTCAAAGCCGAACATCCCACAGGGAAAACTTGGCTTCGAAGAGCCGATCCTCGTTCTCCGGAAGACCGATGTCGCGGCGCATGCGATCTGACAAATGCGAGACCCGGTTCGTCGTTTGACGATGCCTCCAGATGGCAATCAGAAGCGCACGCGCAGTCTTCCAGGCGCCGAATTTCCGGCACAGGTCATCGACCGTCGGAGCGAGGGTATCAACAACTAAAAATTGTGCTTCACGCATGATTTTTCCATCCCGGCGCATCGAGGCGGCCAGGTCCTTTCGAAGGTCAGAAACGCGCGGATGCGAAGGCGAAGATACGAAAATCGCTTCGTCAGCCGGTCACGTCAGATCAGGTGGAGATAGCGCCAATCGGCGGAAATCCGGGGTTTAATAGCCCTGGACACCAAATCGGCTCGGGCCAAATGCGCGATGCATCGATGCCACGGCAGCCGTTCCGCAAGAGGGGCGCATGGTCACGAGAGTGGAATTCATTGCACGCCTCCTCTGGCTTGAATTAAGAGTGATGCCAACATACACGAGTCCGGCCGATTGGCAAACACACAATTTCGGATTGTAGCAATTGCCGACAATTCGTTGCAAGACAGCAACAGCTTGGCGCTCCAGTGACAGCATGCCGGTGATCGTCTCTCGCCGGTCCCCGCGGGATAAGAAAATGTGGACGGCCTCTAGGCGGACCGGTCCAGCGGTGTCTTCTGCTGGCGGGTCGTCGCCGCCGCTCCGGAGACGCCGCAGCTCTCTATCGGCAAGAGCGGCTACTGATCGCTGCCGAGAAGCGCGGCGATTTCCCCCATCGCTGCGGCCGACAAAGCGCCCTTTTCGAGTGCGGCGAGATTCTCGCGCACCTGCGCCTCCGTCTTGAAGCCGGGGATCGGAAAGGTATTGGGGGAACGGGCGAGGATCCAGCCCAGGGCCCCCTGTGCCAAGGTCCTGCCGCCGGTCTGGAGGAGTTCCCGCACCGCGGCGAGGCGTTGCAGATGCTCGGCACGCGGCCGGCCGTCCTCGAAGAACCGCACCCAGCTGTGCCCGGCCGCCCTGACGTCAGTGGGTGGCAAGCGCGTATCCGGCCTGAACTTGCCGGTCAGGAATCCCATCGCCAGCGGCGAGCGATTGAGGCTGGCCAGATTGTTGCCCTCGCACATCGCAAGCATCTCCGGCCCATCCGTGAAGACGTTCAGCTCCTGCTGCACGGCGACGAAATGCGGGAACTTCACCATGCGCTTCGCCGCGGCGGCATTGTCCGTACTCCAGCCCCAGAAACGAATGGCGCCCCGCTCCGCCAATTTCTCGAGCGTTTCAGCGGCCGCATCCGCTTGATCGCTTGAAAGCTCGCCGACGTGGATTTGATAGAGGTCGATATAGTCGGTGCCCAAACGCCTGAGCGAAGCCGCGCAGGCCTCTTTGATATAGGCGGGAGTGACATCGGTGCCGACGAGAGCCCGGGCGGCGCGATCATAGGTATAGCCGAACTTGGTTGCGATGATTGCCTCGCCCCTTCGTCCGCTCAGCGCCCGGCCGATCACCTCCTCGCTGTGACCGGTTCCATAGGCATCGGCCGTGTCGATCAGCGATGCACCCATTTCGAGCCCGAGGCGGAGGGCACGGATCGACTGTTCGTCGTCGACCTCGCCCCAGCCATCCGGCTTTCCGTTGAGCGTGAAAAAGCCCCCGATCGCCCAGCCGCCGAGGCCGATAGCCGCGGCCGAAAGGCCGGACCGGCCCAATTGTCTGCGTAGAGTCGCGGGCATGTCGGTGGCAAGCATGGTATTCTCCTCACGATGCGGTGCTCATCAACCATGTCATCGCAAACCGGCGATCAGAAGCCCGAATTCCGCAGGATGTTTTTCAACAATGAAAAACGTCATTGACGAGTGGGAGGATCACGTGGGCGAGCGAGCCGTCAGAGAAGTGCCCTGAAAACGAGCCCTCGGGCCTCATCGCCGAAAGACGTAAACCGCACCTCCGGCGTCGTCGGAGACGAGGACGGAACCGTCCGGCGCCTCCTTGACATCGACCGGCCGGCCGACGTCCCTTAGAAAGGTCGTCGCCGAGACCGGCCGTCCGCCCCGGAAGCGCAGCCGCACGACCTGATAGCCGACCGGCACGGACCTGTCCCAACTGCCGTGCTGGGCGACCAGCGCGTCGCCGCCGAGGCTGCGGAAGAAGTGGATTCCCAGGGCTGCGACATGAGCCTGGAAATTGAAGACGGGCGCGATCTGACGGGCGGGCGGCGTCGCGTCCTCAAATCCTGTGAGACGGATTTGGCCGCCGAAATAGGGGAAGCCGTAGAAGCCGCCCGGCCGAAGCGCATTCAACTCGTCGGGCGGGACGTCGTCGCCCATCCGGTCGGCACCATTGTCGGTGAAGAACATGGTGCCGCCTCGCCAGTCGAAGCCGACAGAGTTGCGAACGCCCCAGGCGACGCGTCGAAGGTCCGACCCGTCCTGGTTCATGCTGACGATCGTTCCCTGCAGCCCGCGCGGCGAGCAGATGTTGCAGGGCGATCCAAACGATACATACAGCCGGGCATCGGGGCCGACTGCGATGTAGCGATAACTGTGGGCGCCCGAATTCGGCAGGTCTCGGCGAATATCGCGCCGGCCGCTCAGAGCGCCGCCGCGCCCGATATCGAAAACGGTGATGCTGTCCCTCGAGGCGACGAACAGGCGGCCGCGGGAACACGCGACGCCGTTCGGAGCGGAGAACCCGGACGCCACCCGCCGGGCGCGGCCCCCGGATAACGGCACGGCATAGACCGAGGACCCCTTGGTACCGACAAACAACGTGTCGCCGCAGACCGCCATTTCGCGCGCGGCGGGGACGCGGGCAAGCAGTTCGGCTTGGGCGGGGGCAGCGACGCCGAAGGCGACGGTCGCGACAGCGGCGAGCGCGAGAAATCCGGCTTTGGCGGCAAAGACGACCATAGGCGCCTCCGAATGCAAGCTGAATTGCTGGAAGGAATTGGAGCGGCCCACTGTCGTTTCAAGCGGAAGCGCCGGCCTCACGGCGAAGTGATCGTCGGAAGCCGTTGTGGAACTACCGGTTCGGCGAGCCGACACGCGGCGTTGGCTCGCTCATGAAGGGACGCTCCCCTTTCCGCACCAGATAAACCTCGCGCTCCGGATTGGCTTCGATGACGAAGCCTGCGCTGCGCAGCATCGCCTCGACGCCGGCGCGGTTCGGGATGAACCAGTTGGTGGGATCATCGGCGAAGCGGTGTTCGACGAAGAACAGCTTGGGATAGTCCGGACGATCGAAAACATCCCATTCCGGAAAATCGTAGTTGGTTTCGACCGGCGAGACCGACCTCGATCCGCGCTGCATGCACTGGAACAGCATCTCGTCGCCGACCACGTGCTCGTAGAGGAGATCGAGCGCCAGAAGCGGATGGCGCAGGTGGTAAAGAACACCCATGAAGATCACCAGGTCGAACCTTTCGCCGAGCTGCGCTACGTCGTAGACGCTCATCAGCCGGAACTCGATCCGCATCCCTGCCTGCTCGGCGGCGAATTTCGCCTGCCGCAGATAGCGCGGATCGGAATCGATGCCGAGCACCCGACCGGCATTGCGGCGCTTCATTTCCTGTGAATAGAAACCGGCATTGCAGCCGATGTCGAGCACGCTGCGCCCGCCGAGGTCCTCCGGCACGACATGCTTGAACGCCTTCCATTTCACGGCGGGATAGTCTCCGAGGAAATGATCGGGAGACGTTTCGACGCCGGCGATCCGCATGTTGTGGAACCAGGGTCCGAGCGCGGCGATCTCATCCTCGATCGTCGTTCGGTATTTCGTCTGCTGAACCATCATCAGAGATCCTGCGAAAGAGCCGACATTTCCGGCTGACGCGTGGGACGGCCGCGCCGGCGGACCGGCCTTTGCTCCGGGAGCATCCGTTGGAACCAGCCGATCGTATGAGTCAGCCCCTCGTGTAGCGGAACCTTCGGCTCCCAGCCGAGAAGCGATTTTGCCCGGGCAATGTCGGGGCGGCGGCGTTGCGGATCATCGGGCGGCAAGGGTGCGTGGACGATCGTCGACGCGGTCCTGACTTTCGAAAGCACGAGCTCGGCGAGCTCGATGACGGTGAACTCGCCCGGATTGCCGAGGTTCACCGGCACCCCCGGATTGGGATCGCGATTCATCAGCCTGATCAAGCCCTCGACGAGATCGGACACATAGCAGAAGGACCGCGTCTGCTCGCCGCTGCCATAGACCGTCAGCGGCTCGTTGTTCAGCGCCTGGACGATGAAGTTCGAGACGATCCGGCCGTCGTTCGGGCGCATGTGCGGGCCGTAAGTGTTGAAGATACGCGCCACTTTCGCGTCGACGCTGCCGGCCCGCAGGCTGTCGAAGCAAAGCGCCTCGGCCGCCCGCTTGCCTTCGTCGTAGCAGGCCCGCGGCCCGGTGCAGTTGACATGGCCCCAATATTCCTCCTGCTGCGGATGCTGTTGCGGATCGCCGTAGATCTCGCTCGTCGAGGCCTGAAGGAACCTGGCACCGTGCCGTGCGGCAAGCCGCAGCAGATTTCCGGTTCCAGTGACGCTTGTCATCATCGTATGGATCGGGTCGGCCTGGTAGGAGGGCGGCGAAGCCGGGCAGGCGAGATTGTAGATCTCGTCAAGCGGCTCATCGCTTGCGATTTCGTCGCAGACATCCTGTTCGACCATGGTGAAATAGGGGTTGCGCTGAAGTTCGGCGACATTCGCCGGAGAGCCCGTCAGATAGCTGTCGAGGCAGATCACCCGGTTGCCGGCATCAAGCAGGGCTGAACAAAGATGGGATCCCACGAAGCCGGCCCCGCCGGCGACCAGGATGACCTTTGCGCGATTGGCTCCGTTTCTCTTTGCCATAGGCCGTTCTCCTTTGGGTTATACCCGAAGCCGCCGCTCGGAATGTCTCGTGGCGAGATCGGTCTTGGGCGCGACGCTTTCGATGGCCTCGACGAAGGTTCTGGCACGCACCGCAGCGCTATGCGCGCTTGCGACGCGCTGGTAGGCGCGGTCGGCGACGGCCCGGCACTGGCGATCGTCGAGGCTCGTCAGTGCCGCGACGACGTCGTCGCTGCTCGTTGCGACGATGGCGGCCTGTCCCGGCGGGAAGAAGCTGTCCAGGCCCCTCCACCAATCGCTGATCAGCGGCGTGCGGCAGGCGGCCGCCTCGAAGAGCCGGACGCTCGGCGACCAGCCCGCCGCCACCATGTCGGCACGGGTCACATTCAGCGTGAACCGCTGGCGGCTGTAGAACTCGGCATGTTCGGCAGGCGGCAGATGCTCGATGCGCTCCACATTGCCCGGCCAATCGATCCCGAGCGGATAGTTCGGCCCGGCAACGACGAAGCGCATTTCAGGCAATCGCCGCGCCGGCTCGATCAGCAGACGTTCGAGTATCGGCTGCCGGTCGGGGCTGAAGGTTCCGAGATAGCCGAGATCCCATTTTCTCGGCGCACCGGTGTTGCGATAAATGTCCAGGTCGACGGCGCAATAGAGCGGCACGGGTCGCCTCGCCCCGAAGTCGCTCCGAAGCCGATCGAGCATCCGGCCGCCGGAAAAGGAGAAATAGAGATCGAAGAACGGCACCTGCCGGCGCGCCAGATATTCCTCGTCGCCGCGCCCGAGCTTTGCAAGCGTCACCGGCGTGTCGATGTCGTAGAAGCACAGCCGCTTCGGGCCGAGATCGAGGACCGCGTCGATCACCTCCACCCCGTCCGGCACGTAGGACCCGATGACGACGCCGTGCGCACCGGCCAGCCTGCCGCCATGCCGCGTCAGCAGTTCGTCGACGCTGCCATACAAAACAAGCTCGCAGAACTCCGGCTCGATGAGGTCGCGGTGGCTTGCATACCAGGGGACGTCTCGTTCGAGGAAAGTCACCCGATGGCCGGCGGCGTGGACGCCCCGAAGCAGCGCTCGAAATGTCGTCGCATGGCCGTTGCCCCAAGAGGAGGATAGCGAAAGGCCGAGGACCGCGATATCGAGCGAACGGTTCATTCGGCTGCCTCCACCCGACGCGACCGCTCGCGGAAGATGCGGTCCACTTCGGCCGCCCGATGTGCATAGGTATGTTCGCCGAGCACGCGCTGGAACGCCCGCTCCCCGACCTCCCTCGCAACCTCACCCGTCAAGGTCCGCATCAGTTCCGCCACGTCGCGGCCGTCGCGGGCGACCAGCACCTCCTCGCCCGGCTTCAGGAAGAGTTCGATGCCTTCCCAGGCATCGGTGATCAGGCAAGCGCCGGCGCCTGCCGCCTCGAAGACGCGTGTGGCTGGCGAGAAACCGTTCTCAGCCATGCTGTCGCGCGAAATGTTAAGGACCGCGCGCGGCGTCGCGTTGAAGGCGTTGTGGTCGGCAGTCGGGACATGGCCGATATAGGCGACGTTTGCAGGCAGCGGCTTGTCGTGCCAGCCGGCTCCGCCGAGCAGGAAGCGCCGATTGCCGAGTTGCGCTGCCGGCTCGAGGAAGAACGCCTCCACCCGCGCCTCGCGATCCGGCAGGCGATTGCCGAGGAAGGCAAGATCGGCCGCAAAGCGTGGGTCTTCGGCGACGCGATGATGCGTCTGCGGGTCGACCGCATTGTAGATCGGCACGCATTGGCGGGCGCCAAGCGCGCGATAGGATCCGACGACCGGATCGCCGCCGCCATAGGTCAAGACGAGATCGAGCGATGCGAGGGCGCGCCGCAGCGGATGATCCGGCGAGGCCCGGAGCTCCTGAAGCGTCGCGGGCGCGTCGACGTCCCAGAAGATCTTGAGCGCGGCCGGACGTGCTGCCGACATCACCTTTTCGAGCAGGTCGTCGTCCTCGAAGCCGACGCCGCTCGCCTTGATGACGATGTCGGCCTCGGCCGACGCCGCAGCAACCCGCTTCAGCGCCGCGACCTTCCCTTCGTAGACGACGACCCTGCACCAATCCGGCGGCTCGATGTCGCGGTGCTTCTGGCGGTCATAGACGTCCGGCTCATAAAAGGTGATCTGATAACCACGCGCGGCCAGCGCCCGCAGCAGACCGCGGTAATAGGTCGCCGCACCGTTCCAATAGGCCGAAACGAGGCTCGATCCGTAAAATGCGATCCTCATAGCGCCACCTCCTTCGTCGTGACGAGATCACCCGCAGCGCCTATCGGCCGATAGGAAGCGACGATCTCAAGGAGCTCGTCGACGCGATGCGCGCAGGTGTGGCGTGTCCGGATCGTCTCCAGCCCGCTTGCCGTCATCTCTTTGGCAACGGCCTGCTCGGCGAGCACCTGGCGCAGGAGACGCGTCATCTCCGATCCATTCCGGGCGAAGAGAAAGTCCTTGCCGGCGCGGAAAAGCCCCTCCGCATCGTTCCACGGCGCCGAGATCAGCGGAATGCCGCAGGCAAGCGCCTCGAACACGCGGATGGTCGGGATTCCGGGCAAGGCCTCCACATAGGGTCGGCGCGGGATGTGCACCGTTGCCCGATGCTCGGCGAAGGCACGCGGCACCGCGGCGTTGGCGATCCAGCCGCCATAGGCGATTGCCGCCGCCCGCAGCGCCTTCAGCGCGCTGCCGGGATAGCGGACGCCGCGCACCGCGGTCTTGAGCCTCAGCCGTCCCGCCGGCTCGATGAGGAAGGTGGCGATCTCGCTGCTCCGCTCGTCGTCGCCCCAGTTGCCGATCCAGACCAGATCGCCGGTCTTTTCCACCTCCGGCATCGGGTGAAACAGCGAGGTGTCGGCCGCTTCGTGCCAGGTGAAGACATGCTTGCCCCAACCGGCGTTGAGATACCGTTCGCGAAGCGCCTCCCCGAAAGCGAGTACGAAATCATAATCGGTCAGATCGAGCCGGGCGATCTCGCGCCGCTGGCTGACGGCCCGATGATGCGTGTCGTGAAAGGCGAGCGTGAACCGGCCGCCATTGCGTCGGAGGCGCCCGAGCCGGGCGATTAGGGTCGGCTCGGTCCACTCGTGCACAACGACCACGTCGACGTCACCGACTGCCGCCTCGTGATCGAAGTTCGGGTCGTAGCTCTCCGCGCGCAATTCGGGGAACTGCTTGCGGAAGGCGGCGATCGGCGCGACACCCTGGTCGGCGATCAGGTTCAGGCGGCTCCAGGAATCGCGCGGCTCAAGAGCCGTCGCCTGATGTCCGCGGCGAACGAGTTCGCGCATCACGCCGCGCAGGAAATGGGCATTGCCATGGTTCCAGTCGGAAACGAGGGATTGGGTGTAGAACAGGAACCGCATCGCTCACTCCGCTGCCGTCAATCGGGAGGATTTGTGCATCGCCAGGCTGTAGGCATCGAGCACCCGGTCGCGCTGCGCTTCGATTGTGAAGCATTGCGACCGAGATCGGGCCAAGCGGCCAAGCTCTGCGCGATGCGCGGCATCCCGGGTCAAATCGTTGACTGCATCCGCCAGCGCCTCCGGATCGCGCGGATCGAAGAAGCGTGCCGCACCATCCCAGAGTTCACGGTAGGTTGCGATATCGGCAAGCACCAGCGCCGCTCCGGCGCCGGCCGCCTCAAGCGGCGCCAGGCCAAACGGTTCGTAGATCGACGGCGAAACGACGACCGCAGCGCTCGACATCAGCGCCATCACCCGCTCGTGACTGATCTCGCCCCTGTGATCGGCGTGCGCGATGGCGAGGTGCTGGCCGTTCGGCCCGCTGCACGCCCCCGCCATGACGACCGGCCAGCGGATCGTGGCGGCAGCCCTGTCCAGCACCGCGCCGTTCTTGCCCTCGTCCCACCACCGCCCCGCTGCAAAGACGAAATTCCGCTTTGAGATCATTGCAGGCTGCTCGCGGCTGGCGTTGTGGACGACGGCAAGATTGTCGATCGGGCCATAGCAGCGCTCAAGCACCGCCGCATGGCTCCGGCTGGGGGCCAAAACCACGTCAGCGCGATTGAAACCCAGCCGGTTGCGCCGCTTCTGCCAGTGCCACTCCTCCGGCGGGCCGCCATTGCGCACGGCCTCGAACCAGGTGACGACGCAGGAATGAGAGACGGTGACGACGGGCACCTGCACAGCCAGGCCGGCAGCCTGCGAAGGCAGGTTCAGATGAATGAGATCAACGGAATGCCGGAGCGCCAGTTCGCCGAGCCCATCCGCCGCGGCTTCGAGTGCACTTTCCTCGTCGGCCATCCAATCCAGCGGCACGCCAAGCCATTCGAGGCGGCCGATCCGGGCAGCTTCCCGGCTTTGCACCATGGAGGGCGCGGGACCGAAACCCGCGAAGACTGTTTCGATGCCTGCCTTGCGGAGAGCCTCGGCAAGATCCATCGCGTAGCGCCAAACACCGCCGACCGCATCGACGCTCATCAGGATGCGGCGCGGCAGCCGCGCCGGGCCCTCATGGGTGAATGGGCGCGAGACGGCTGGAGCGCGGGCGATCATGCGGTGACCCTCCGCGGCCGGTCCCGAAACCGAGACTTGCTGACCTCCGCCCAATCCTGCAGAAGCCAGGCATGAAGGTCGCGCAGGCCGGCGCGCCAGCCCGTGTGGGGTCTCCAGCCGACAGCGTCCGCAAGTACGCGCGTGTCGGCGACGAAATACAGCTGGTCGCCGGCGCGCCAGTCGCATTTTTCGGTCCTCAGCCTGCGTGCCGTCAGGAGTTCGATCTCGTGCAGGACCTCGGCGAGGCTCACCGCATTGTCGGGACCACCGCCCAAATTGAAGGCACGGCCATGAAAGCGGTCGATCGACGTCAGCAGTGCCCTATAGGCTGCCACCGCGTCGCCGACATGGAGAATATCGCGCACCTGCTTGCCGTCGCCGTAGATCGAGATCGGCTCACCGGCGAGCGCGCGAATGAGAAAATGCGCAACCCACCCCTGATCCTCCGTGCCGAACTGCCGCGGACCATAAACGCAGCTCATGCGGAGCACGGCTGTCGGCAGGCCGAAGGACTTCGCATAGTCCAGCACGTACTGGTCCGCGACGCCTTTCGAGCAGCCGTAGGGCGTAGAAAAATCGAGCGGCTGCGCCTCTCCGACTCCGTATCGGCGCGTTACGGCATCGGCCGGCAGGTAGCGATCTCCTGCCTCTTCCATCTCCAGGCCTGCCAATCCCCCATAGACCTTGTTGGTGCTGGCGAATATCACCGGTGCGCGGCGCCCGGCACGCCTGGCCGCTTCTAGGACGTTCAGAGTACCGCGCGCATTCGTTTCGAAGTCATCGACCGGCTGCAGCAGGCTGGTCGTCACAGCCGTCTGCGCGGCGAAATGGAAGATCGCCTTGGCGTCCTTGAAAACCGGCTCGATAGCGGCAAGATCGCGAATATCCGCAATCTCGGCCTCGACGGCCCCGCCATGATTGTCCACGAGCCACTCTAGATTGCGCTCGACGCCCGGGCGGCTCAGATTGTCGAGGACGATCACCTTCTCGCCGTCGCGCAGAAAGCTGTCCGCGAGATTGCAGCCCAGAAACCCGCTGCCGCCGACAACAAGGGTCGCTGCCGCTTTCCCGGAAAGGGCGGGCGCCGCCACGCCTGATCGCTTGTCAACCGACCGGGCGCTCATCGGACGAGCCCCCGCGTTTCAAGATGACGCTTCATTTCGGCGCCACGGTCGATCGCACCGACGCTCAGCACCCAATGCGCGAATTCCGCGAGCGAGTCCTCGAGCCTGTGCGTCGGCTGGAAACCGAGCAGGTCTTGCGCCTTGGAGATATCGGCGAAGCAATTGCGGATGTCGCCGGAACGCGCCCTGTTCATGATCTCGGGCGCGAGTTCGGGGACACCCATGGCTTCCGCCAGCAGCGAAGCGACGTCGGCAATGGCGTAGGCATGGCCGCTGCCCACATTGATGACGTGGCCCGCCGCCTGCGGCTGCTCGAGCGCCAGCCGGAAGGCGCGCGCCACATCGCTCACGTGAACGAAATCGCGCCGCTGCCGGCCGTCCTCGAACACCATCGGCGACTGCCCGTTGGCAAGCCGTGACGCGAAATTGGCGAGGACGCCGGTATAGGGATTGGAAAGCGCCTGCCCGGCACCGAACACGTTGAAGAGGCGGAGTGCGACGGCCTCCCTGCCATAGGCTTCACCGAAGATCAGCACCTGTCGTTCCTGGGTGTATTTCGTCAGGGCGTAAATGGAGGCGAGGTCGACAGGCTTGTGCTCGTCCGTGGCAACGGGCCTGAGCGTCTCTCCGTTCGGTCCGAGCAGATCCCATGCGCCGGCCCGGATATGGGCAGGTGAGCGCCTGGCATTCGGCATGCGCTCGCCCGTCGAGGACTCGTAAACACCTTCGCCATAGACGCTCATCGACGACGCGACGACGATCCGCTGGACCGGGCTTTCGATCATCGCCTCGAGCAGCACGGCCGTCCCGAGATCGTTCACACCGACATAACGGGCGATCTCGTACATCGACTGGCCGACGCCCACCTCGGCGGCGAGATGGATGACGCAATCGATCTCCGTCAGCGCGTCCTTGACGGCGTCCGGATCGCGAATGTCGCCCCGGCGCATGTGGACGTCCGGCGGCAAGGTGATCTGTGCATCCGCGTGGACCTGCTCGTGAAACGAGTCCAGCACGGAGAGCTCATAGTTCCTCGAGAGAAGTTCATCGACTACATGCCTGCCAATGAACCCGCAGCCGCCGGTGACAAGTACCTTTGTCATAACCGCTCCTGACTATGACCAATCAGAGATAGAGACAAAGCTCCAACAAACGTCTGCAGCAAAGGTTCCTTCATCTATGACTTCTTCTTTGAACATCTATATAGCTGATGATTGTGCTGGCTATCGCCCGCGCACGCCCAAGCTACAAACCTCGCTCTTCCCATGAGGTTCCATGACAATCGGCCGGGCAGGAACAAAAGCCGGAACATGAGGTTAAGGGCCCAAGGCGGCCGAGCGTCTTTCTTGGGGCGCCGCGACGAGGGTATGGCGGGGGATATTCTTCCACTCAACGCCCACGCTGTGCCGAGCCGCCGGACATGCTCCATGTCAACAGCGGGAGGCAGGCATGAACATCAGAACGCAGCCGAGGACAGACACAATGTCCGCGGCGATCATCACCGGGCCAGGCGAGTTGCGACTCGAGAAATTGCCGGTGCCTGAGCCCGGCCCCGGGCAGGTCCGCATCAAGCTGCAAGGCTGCGGCGTTTGCGCATCCAATCTCGTACCCTGGGCCGGGCCGGAATGGATGCGGTTTCCGACCGAACCCGGCGCGCTCGGGCATGAGGGCTGGGGGATCATCGACAAGATTGGCGAAGACGTGCATGGTTTCGCACCGGGCGACCGCGTCGCGGCGCTCTCCTATCACGCCTACGCGACCCACGACATTGCGGACCAGACCGCGATCGCATCCCTTCCCGCCGCGCTCGCGGATGAGCCCTTTCCGGGCGAGCCGCTCGGCTGCGCCTTCAACATCTTCCGGCGGAGCGCAATCCGGCCCCGCGAGACCGTGGCGATCATCGGCATCGGCTTCCTCGGCATCCTCCTGACGGAGCTCGCAAGCGCGGCGGGCGCAAGGGTCATCGCCATATCGCGCAGACCGTCTTCGCTCGCTTCGGCCAAACAGGCCGGCGCAAGCGAGGTCATCGCCATGGACGACCATTGGCAGATCATCGACAAGGTGAAGCAACTGACCTCCGGCGCGCTTTGCGACTGCGTCGTCGAGGCGGTGGGCAAGCAATGGCCACTCGACCTCGCCGCCGAACTGACGAAAGAGCGCGGCCGCCTCATCATTGCAGGCTACCACCAGGACGGACCGCGGCAGGTGAACATGCAGCTCTGGAACTGGCGCGGCCTCGACGTGATCAATGCGCATGAACGGGACCCGGCCGTCTACATGCGCGGCATTCGCGAAGCGATCGAGGCGACGGCAGCCGGCCGCCTGTCGCCCTCAAGGCTCTATACGCATCGGTTCCGGCTCGAAGAGCTCGGCCCTGCGCTCGACATGACGCGCGATCGTCCCGAAGGCTTCATCAAGGCACTGGTGATCTACGATGAGTGACGCGATGCCACTTGCAACGAAACTGGACGCCACGACCCGCCCACGCGTCGGCTTCCTCGGCGTGGGGCGAATCGGCTTGCACCGCATGCGGGCGATCGTCGAAACCGGCGCCGTCGAAACGGCTGCCATATTCGACCCCACGCCGGAAATGGCGGCTGCGGCGCGCGAGCTGACGCCCGACGCCGTCTTGGTCAATTCCCTTGAAGCCCTGCTCGACCAGCGCCTCGACGGCATCGTCATCGCCTCTCCGAGCGCCCTCCATGCCGCCCAGTCGATCGTGGCGCTGGAGCAGGGCCTAGCGGTCTTTTGCCAGAAGCCGCTCGGTCGAACACGCGACGAGACCCTGGCGGTCGTCGAAGCGGCGCAGCACGCCGACAGGCTGCTGGGCGTTGATCTCTCCTATCGTCATACCGTCGGCATGCAGCGGATCCGGGACCTGATCACTTCGGGCGAACTCGGCACCGTATTCGCAGTCGATCTGACCTTTCACAACGCCTACGGTCCCAGCAAGCCATGGTTCTACGACAAGGCGCTTTCCGGCGGCGGCTGCGTCATCGATCTCGGCGTGCACCTCGTCGACCTCCTGCTCTGGGTCCTCGGATTTCCGGAGGTGGCCCGCGTCGAAAGCCGGCTGTTTGCCAAGGGCGTTCCCATCCGCCGCGATGGCGACGAGGTCGAGGACTATACCGTCGCGACACTCGAACTGGCTGACGGAGTCGTTGCCCGGGTCGCTTGCTCCTGGCACCTGCAGGCGGGATGCGACGCGGTGATCAGTGCCGATTTCTACGGCACCGAAGGCGGTGCCAGCCTCAGAAACGTCGACGGCTCCTATCTCGACTTCCGGGCCGAACGGTATCGCGGCACACAGCGGGAGGTGCTGGCTCTTCCCCCGGACGATTGGGGCGGACGCGCCGCGGCGATCTGGGCCGAGCGCCTTGCCGCAGGCGAGCGCTTCGATCCGGAAAACGATTGCTTCGTCACCGTCGCCGACGTTCTCGACAGGATCTACGGAAGATAGCGGTGACGGCTACGCACCCTGTCCGGCGCCCTCTTCGAGGCGCCGGAGCAACAGGCCTCGATAGCGCGCCACGAGCGAGTCCAGCCGCTGCACTTCCTCGGCGGCAGCACCGCACTTTGCAGAGCTCCAAAGGCCAAGGTGGAAAGCCAGATAACAAAGCTCGAGGATGTCCTGCAGCTTAGCGTCTACGGCGCGCGAGCAGCCGTCGGACACGATCGCGCGAAGATCGGCCGCTTCATCCGGTGAGAGATCGAACTCGATGGTCGCACCAGCAATGTCCCAGGCGATATCCTGAGGTCCGACGAGGTCGTGGCCAGCACTATGATCGAGCCCATCCGCCTTCAGGAACCCCTCGGCGCCGGCCAGCCACTCCCACGGGTGAAGGCGGCCGTCCGTATCGACGGGCACCACCGGAAGATCATCACCATTGGAAAGCCGAGATTCCAGCCGGGTCGCAACGGCTTCGCCGAGCGCTTCCTCCGAATTGGCGATGGCCATCTCGTACAGCATTGCCATCGAGGCGCCATTCGTCTTAGGCCGCGGCAGCCGGCTTGCCCGAAATGCTAGATAGCGGCCGAGATATCCAATGAATTCCGCACGGTGAAACTCGCTTGGCGCAAGCGGCGCCGCCGAAATCCACTTCTGGACTAGGAACCCATGGCAGAGGCCGGCGACCGGCGGCGCGAAACCGGCCTTCGCCAGCAACCGTGCCTTTTCGAGCTTCCGTTGTCCGACGTCGCCCAGGCCCGCGAATTTGACGAGCCATGTCCCGTCGGAAGCATGCGCCAGGAATTTGCGCCGCTCGAACCGCGGATCGGCGGGCGGCCAGGAGTCGCGTCCGCACGCAAGCACGCTACGCCAGCCTCCGCCGGAAATCTCTTGCAGCGGCTGCCGTAGAGGGCCGACAAGCTCGCTCACCCAAGCGGCGAGCCGGTGCGGCGGGTGTGCCCCGAAGAAAAGCTCGTCCAGTTCGACGACGTGGCGGGGGCGCTCTGCCCAGCGTTTGCGGTGATCCTCGCTCGCTTGCGGTCCGAGCTCTCCTCTATGGCCGGGAAAGAAGTGGATGCGGTCTTCGCGGACGCCGTGCTCCTCGAGCCAATCCGCCACGCTTCCGAGGGAACTGCCGGAAAGGCCGGGCCCCTCGTCGACGATCGCGAAATCGGCCGTCCCGTCCTGCAGTAGCCGTCGCGAAAGATGCGGGCCGACGCGGATTTCCCTTCTAAAAGGATGACCGACCGGGCGCAGGGTGACCGGCACCGCCGCCCCGATCGCAGCGGCGACCGCGGCCGAAAGGCTGGTGCCGATCGAGCGGAGGCCGATAACGACCGTGTTTGCGGCAAGCCCGGAGCGCCGGGCCGCTTCCATGTAACATTCCGGATAGAGCGCATAGAAGGCATAGCCCTCCCCCTCTTTGATCGACAGGTCCCATGGCGCCCGAAGGTCGCGGAGCAGTGCCCAGATATGCTCCGGCGGGGCTAGGCGAGCAGAGAACCCCGAAGACCAGGACTGGGCGACGAGCCGCGCAAGCTCGAGAAGCAGAGCGCCGGACTTTTCGCGCCTTGCCGACAGCTCGTCCGCACCGAGCGTGTCGAACTCGGCGTCCGACAGTCCCTGCACCAGTTCGCCCGCCTTGATGAAGATACCGACCAAAGCGGCGTGCCGCTCGAGACCCGGCGAACGTCGATCGAACGTCCGCAACTGTGCGGCAATTGCCTCGCACAAAGTGTCGGCCCGGTCGCTGCGCTTCGGGTCACCGTAGACCAGCATCGCTCCGCCCATTGCTCTTCATCGGCGTTGAACGCGCGGCGGCTCATTTCGATCCGCGGAATGCGTGCGGAACCAACCGCGGGAACCATTCCGGCGTGCGTGGGTTTGGCGAGCATTGTAGATGCCTTGCGGGAGTGCGGCGATGCGATCGAAATCCATTCGAATCGGGCTGGTCGGAATCGGCAATTGCGCATCTTCCCTCGTCCAGGGAATTACTTTCTACCGCGACGCCAAGGAAGACGAGCCGGTGCCGGGGCTGATGCATGTCAATCTCGGCGGCTATCACATCAGCGATATCGAAGTGTCCGCCGCCTTCGACGTTGCCGCTTCGAAGGTCGGCCGCGATCTCTCCGAGGCGATCTATGCCCCTCCGAACAACACGTTCCGTTTCGCAGAGGTCGCTTCGACCGGGGTCACAGTGGAGCGCGGCAGAACGCTCGACGGGATCGGTCGGTATCTGCGCGAGGAAATCCCCGAATCGGAGGCTCCGGCCGTCGATGTCGCCGAGGTCCTGCGAAGAAGCGAAACGGACGTGCTGGTCTCCTACCTCCCGGTCGGTTCGGAAGTGGCGACGCGATGGTACGCGGAGCAGGCGCTCGCCGCCGGCTGCGGTTTCGTCAACTGCATTCCCGTCTTCATCGCCTCCGACCGATCCTGGCAAAGAAAGTTCGCCGAGCGGGGCCTGCCGCTGATCGGCGACGACATCAAGAGCCAGGTCGGCGCCACCATCGTGCACCGGCTGCTCGCCAATCTCTTCCGCGACCGAGGCGTCAGGATCGACCGGACGTATCAGCTCAATTTCGGCGGCAATACCGACTTTCTCAACATGCTCGAACGGGAGCGGCTGGAATCGAAGAAGATCTCGAAGACCCAATCGGTCATTAGCCAGATGGACATGCCCCTTGCTCCCGGAGACATCCATGTCGGCCCCAGCGACCATGTGCCTTGGCTCGCCGACCGGAAGTTCGCCTATATCCGTGTTGAGGGCACCACATTCGGCAGCGTCCCGCTGAATGTCGAGCTGAAGCTGGAGGTCTGGGACTCGCCGAACTCGGCCGGCGTGGTCATCGATGCGGTTCGCTGCGCCAAGCTCGGCATGGACCGCGGCGTCGGGGGTCCGCTTATCGCACCCTCGAGCTACTTCATGAAATCGCCGCCGCGGCAATTCACCGATGCCGAGGCGCGCATACGCCTTGAGGAATTCATCGCAGGCGAAACGGACGCACTCCGGGGAGCGGCCGAGTGACGACCACGTTCCTGCTGGTGCGGCACGCCGCCCACGACAAGATCGGGAATTTCCTCGCTGGGCGCACGGCAGACGTTCCGCTCGGCCCGGCCGGCCGTGAACAGGCCGAGCGTCTGGCAACGCGGCTTGCCGGCGAGAATATCGGTGCGATCTATGCCAGCCCGCGTAAGCGAACCCAGGAAACGGCCGCGGCGATCGCCGCTGCCTCGGACATTCCGGAAGTCGAAACGGCCGATGCGCTTGACGAAGTGGATTTCGGCACCTGGTCCGGCAAGACGTTCGAAGTGCTGAACGGGGACCCGCATTGGCGTCATTGGAATTCCAAAAGGAGCCTTGCCCGCGCGCCGGGCGGAGAGACGATGCTGGAGGTCCAGTCGCGAGTGATCTCGCTCGTCGAAACACTCGGACGGCATGGGGACGACGGTAAAATCGTCCTTGTCAGCCATGCGGACGTCATCAAGGCCTTGGTCTGCCATGTCCTCGGCCTTTCGGCGGACGCCTGGTCCCGTTTCGAGATCGCTCCCGCCTCCATCTCGACCCTGGTCGCGGGCGACTGGGGGGCGAAGATCGTCACGTTGAACGAAAACGGGTCGTGAGCGCCGAAGACCTCGAACAGCGCAATCAACCAGCCGGTCTCCGGCAGTTCGGAGGAATTGATGATCGAAGCCGCAATGATCTGGAACGAGCCGAACAACAAGTCCCATTGGGATCCGGAGATCGACCCCGATTGGAGCCGCTTTGCGCATATGGCGAAGCTCGCCGCGGACGCCATTCATGGCGTGAACCCCAATCTGACAAGGGTGCTCGGCGGCATCTCGCCGATCGACCCGGGCTTCCTGGCTCTCATGGATACCTATGGCGTGCTCGATCACGTCGATGCGGTGGCCGCCCATGGCTTTCCGCTCGACTGGAACCTCTGGCAAATTGACGAATGGCCGCAGAAGATCGCGGAACTGCAGAACGTCACCGATCTGCCGATCTGGATAAGCGAGGTCGGCGTCTCGAGTTTCGGTGCCGAGGAAGTGCAGCTATGGGGACTGAAAAGAACCGCCGAATTGCTGAAGGGCAAGGTGGAACGAATTCAGTGGTACAGCCTCTACGATCTGCCGAGCGCCTGGCCGGCCACGACCCGGCACAAGGAGGCGGAGGGGTCTTCCTATTACCGGCATTTCTACATGGGACTTCTGCGCGAAGACGGCACGCCGAAGCTGGCGCTCGAGGAATTTGCCCGGCACACGCCGGACATCGGGCTGGTGCAATGGTTCCATTTCGAGGACCCGCGGCTTGAGGACGCCGTAGAATGGATGAAGCGCCTCGGGATCACCTGCCTGCGCACCGGCCTCTCCTGGGCCGACCGATTCCGGCCGGATGCGCTGGCATGGTTCGATCGGCAGATGGAGGCGCTCGAGGATTTCGACGTGACCGTCACCTATTGCTTCACGCCGGAACACCGGGGCCTTGCCCCGCACCATACGAGCGCGCCGATCGTGCCGGAGGAATTTGCCGAATTCTGCGCCGAGATGACCGAGCGCTATGCTCCTCACCCGTCGCCGGTAGGTGTCCTCGATCAGCCTCAGCTCTCACCGCGACCGCCGATGCGATCGACGAGTTTCCCGACCCAGCCGCGCGAATAGGTGACGCCCTGATAAAGGGCGAGCATCGTCGAAGCCCAACGGGTATAGATGATTGGCAGGTGGAGTGCCCTTGCCAGCAGGAAGATGCGATGGCTGTGGGCGCTGATCGAACTGCGCAGCCAGTAGACCAGCATGCGTCGGGCCGGCAGCCCGCTCCATTTCGGCGCCACGCGCTTGTTCGGCCTTATTCCGTATCGCGGCCAGCTCAGGCGAAAGCCAAGCCCCTCGCGTCGCTGTCTGAATCCCGCCGCTTGGGTTCGCACAACGAAATCGGCGTCGACCTCGTCGAGAGCCAGCCTTCCTTCGTCGGCGGCATCGGCGATGAGCCGTTGCAGCAATGGAGAGCGAACCACAACGACATTCGTGCCCCGTCCGTCGGACGAGTAGGGTTCGACCCAGGCGTCGCCGAATGAAATGTCCGCCGTCTCGGCGACCACGTCGTCGCAGAAGTTGCAGGCGGAATTCTGAAAATATCCAGCCCCCCAGTCGCCGTCGACGAGATGCCACCAGTCCTTGCTCCTGGTCCCTCCGTCCCTGAGCCGCAACTGAGCGGTGTACCAGTTCGCCGGCCGGCGGACATCCTTCAGCCGGAAATCGACACCCGCAACGTCTCCCATCCTCGCCTGCATCTGCCAGGCGAAGCTTTCGACGAAACGAGCGCTTTTCATGTGTCCGCAAAAAAGGCCGAGCGTGAAGGTGATGCGCTCGCTCAGGACCGGATCCTGCCGAGAAAGGAGATGCACGGCCTTGACGAAGCACGGGATGCCGACCACCGCATAGCGTCCGGGCCGGCGCCTGATCTCGTCGACGATCGCGGACATCTCCACGGGATAGTAACGCGACTTGGCGCCATCGCGCACGTCTTCCACCGTTCGCGAGATCCGGTAGCGGAAGAGCGGTTGGCGATCGTCCTCGCCGTCGGAGCGCGGCACCACATGAGCGATCCCGTCGACCAACTTCCTCGCCAGAAGCTCGGCGGCCGTCCAGCTTGCCAAGCCGCCGGAGCTGCCGTCCGCCCGAAAGCTCGCCTCGCGCACGTGACCGACAAAGGCTGCCTGGAAGCGCCCGATCAGCGGATCCCGGTATTTGGCCGATGGGAACCGCTCGCAGGCGATTTCGTCCTCGTTCCGGGCATCTGGAGAGAAGGGACAGAGGGCGGCGAAGTCTGGTGGATTGTTATCCGCCGACAGACCGGAAATTTTCGGCTTGAAGTGGCCATAGCGGTCGAGGCGCATGGTCACATCGCTGGCGCTTGAGCGCGCCACGCAGGCTCCACACCCGATGCACAGGCCAGACTTTCCGATCCGCCGCGGCGTGAGCCTGGGATGGTCAGGCGGAAGTTTCGGCGGATCAGTTGAGGACATAATCCAGATATGCCTGTGAGCGGAGGCGATGCTCGGCGAGCCGGGCTGCGGTGGCTGGATCCGGTGCTTCGTCAAGAGCCGCTCCATAGTCCCGCTCGCCCGCTCCTTGCCAAATGACGTGGCGTTCTGCGCCCAAGAGTGCGGTCAGGTCGTGGATCTTGTTCCAGCGGTAGTCCGACATCACGCAGGCAAAAGCCTTGGAATTGATCAGGGAGAAGACGCAGCCGTGAAAGAAATTCGTCACCACCGCCGCAGCACCGGCAATGAAGCCGGCGAAATCATGTGGCCCGGCGTCGATCCACTGTTCATCGGCCCAATCGTTGCGATAGCCGACGCTGACAAGCTTGATCGCGCGTGATCGCGCCCAGCGTCGAACCGGGTCCTTGAACCAGTCCGGAAAGGAATGGCCATAAATGGCAGCGTAGGGGCGCGGCATTGCCATTCCGTAAACTGCCTCGTCGGAAGCAATTGCCTCGGGAAATTGGAGGCACGGATCGAGGACGAGCGTCGCCTCGCAGCCGACCGCGTTCTCGATGATCGTCTTGGAATTCCCATCGCGCACGGAAATGCTTTCGAACTTCCGCAGCCCCTCCGCCCAGAAGCTCTCGAGCCCGTTTGCAGCCGGATGGTTCCCGAATGTAGCGGCATAGGAAACGAGCCGCCGCGTGGCGAGTTGATCGCCGTAGAACAATCGGCATCCACCATACCAGGGGTGACGCAGGTTCCAGACCTCGTCGCTGCCGACGATGACAAGGTCGCAGCTCTCGCTGCCCGCCGGATCATCCAGCGCAAAGGCTCGGCTGAGCGGAAGTGCTTCAATGGCCTTCAAGAACTTTCTGATTTTCGCCGCATAGAGCGGACCATCGGCAGCCGAGGTCCTGACCGGCAGCAGCGGCTGCAAGGCGCAGCGCCATTCGGCCCGGCTGACGCGATCGGAACGGTGGTCGAGAACGATCGGCTCGTGGCCGCGAGATCGCAACCCTTCGACCAGACATCGCGTCTGCCACAAGGAGCCGTAGTTGATGCAGCGGTGAAATGTCAGGACACCCAATTTCGCCAATGGTCGATCCTCTTCGCACCTAACCGACCGCGCAGGAGTAGGTTCCCGCCATCACTTGCCCGCTGCTGAAGCGGAGCAGGCAACAGCGGGTATTGGCTGGGGACTATCGATTGATGCGCTAACCGCTGCGGCGGCCGGGGGTGCGGGGTTCCGACGTCAGGAACGCTTGAGCGCCGGGTCGTCGAGCGCCGGATTGTAGAAGAGCGAGAGCGTCAGGCTGCGCGCGATGCGCTCTGCCGTGCTCGTGAACCAGGCCTTCGCCTCCGGGTTCGGTGCAATGTCGTCAAGGGTGACAGCAAAGAGCGCCAGCCATTTTGGAAAAAGCTCCGGTGACATGTTGGCGACGCCGAGATGCGCCTGGACCGGCTTGCCGCCATAGGCGCCATTGCGGAAGGCCACGGCGGACCAGAAGCTCTTCATTTTCTCCGTGTGCTCCGGCCAACGTCCCGACAGCCTTGCGTCGAAGACGGGCCCAAGCACCGGATGCGCGAGCACACGGGCGTAGAACGTGTCGACCAAAGTGCCGATGAACGCCTCATCGATACCTATCGCCTTCATCTCCGCCTCCGCCCGTTCGCGGATGGCCGCTGAATCCGCGGCTTTGCCATGCAATTCCATTCCGTCGCCCTGTTCAGCCGTGTCTGCGCCCCCTTATATAGACGTTGCGGATGTCACTCCAAAAGTCGAACCGGGACATGCGGCAATCTGTCCGGCGACGGCCGGGCCCCTCCGGCCGCAGCGTCGCGCGCGTTCCAACGTGGTCGCAAGCGGCGCCCATCGCAATCTGCGGATTTGCTTCTCGGGGGAAGTCGACGGGCATTTCCTTGATTGCCCTATCAGTATTTCGACGGCACATACAGTTCCGGTGGCAGTACTTTCCGCTCGTAGTCGGGATTGAAGACCCGCTCCGGCAACGCGATATCCGCATGCGGCACATCCTCATACGGGATCTTCGTCAGCAGGTGGTCGATGCAGTTCAGACGCGCCCGCTTCTTGTCATTTGCCTCGACGATGTACCATGGCGCTTCCGGGATGTTGGTGCGGGCAAAAGTCTCTTCCTTGGCCTTGGTGTAGCCCTCCCAGCGCACCCGCGACTGCAGGTCCATGGGCGAAAGCTTCCACTGCTTCAGCGGATCATGAATGCGCATCAGGAACCGCAACTGCTGCTCCTCGTCGGTGATCGAGAACCAGTATTTCACAAGCCGAATGCCGGAGCGCACCAGCATTCGCTCGAATTCCGGAACGTCTCGGAAGAATTCCTCCACCTCGCCTTCCGTCGCGAAGCCCATCACCCGCTCGACACCGGAGCGGTT
The DNA here is from genome assembly GCF_002532005.1 of Sinorhizobium sp. NG07B. Lineage (NCBI taxonomy): Bacteria > Pseudomonadati > Pseudomonadota > Alphaproteobacteria > Hyphomicrobiales > Rhizobiaceae > Sinorhizobium > Sinorhizobium sp. NG07B. The sequence continues at coordinate 76,609 of NZ_NWTD01000006.1, forward strand.
GTACCAGGAGCGGTCGAAAAGCACGATCTCGCCGCCGGCCGGCAGATGCGGAACGTATCGCTGGAAGTACCATTGCGTCTTTTCGCGGTCGGACGGTGCCGGAAGCGCCACCACCCGCACGACGCGCGGGTTCAGCCGCTGTGTGATGCGCTTGATCGCGCCGCCCTTGCCGGCCGAATCGCGGCCCTCGAAAATCACCACGACCTTCTCTTTGTGATAGACGACCCAATCCTGGAGCCTGATGAGTTCCGCCTGCAGGGACAGGAGGGCGCGGAAATAATCGGCTCGCGGAATCGTCGGGGGACGCGCCTTGCGATAAATCTTGCGGATCTCCTCCGTCAAGGCCGGTTCGGACAGTTCCAGCTCATAGTCCTCGTCGAGCGTATCGGTGAGCTCCGCTTCGAGCCAATCCAGGCGCTCAGTTTCGTCGTTCAGCTTCCCCATGCTATCCTCCATCCTTCAACCGGTGCGGCAGCATAGCATTTTCTTATGAGACTGATTTGACCGCGCCATGAACTCGCTAAAGCCCGCAGGAACCAGGACTTCTCCTCCGACGTTTCCCGACTGGCATCGAGGAGTACGACAATGGCCAAGAAGAAGCAGCTTCCCAAGAAGATCGCAGGCGTGAAGGTTCCGAAGGGGCTTCGTCGGTCGAAGATATTGAGGAGCATGGTACGCAGCGACGTGGGCAGGGATGTACTGGCCAAGGCCATCACGGCCGGGGCCGGAGCCGCCGCAGCGGTACTGGTCGACCACCGTGACGACGTTTTCGACGCCAGAACCGCGAAGAAGGGTAGGAAGGCAGTCGGGTTGGCGCGCCGGGCAATGCAAAGCGGCTTTTCGGCAGCGATGGACGCGATGAAGGATTCCGTATTTCCCGAGACTCACAAGCCGAAGAAAGCCAAGAGCAAAACCCAAAGGCGGGCAGTTGTCCATTAGACCGGGGTCGACGAGCAAAGTTGTGCTCAGTCGTCATCGCTTGTCCGGTTACCCTTGCTGTTGACTTCCGGCACCAGGGACTGTCGGGGCACGATCAGTCCCGAGGGGAGTTCGGGGTCATCTTGCCGCTCGCCGCCGCTCACATAGTCATATACGTCGGCTGCACCCACTTGTGCCGCCCGCGCCAGGCCGACGCCCAACAGCCGCGCCGCGATCAGCGGGTGTTCGCGGATCAGCACGGAAATTGCTCGCACGCTCGCCGCGACGATGACGCGCGAGGTGAACTTGTCGCCGTACTGGCGTACCAGGAACCCTTCGATGGACTTAAGCCCGCCCCCTTTTTCTTCGTCATCGCGCCACGCCTCATCCTGATCGGCGCCGTCCGCTGGCAAGGGCGCCGGTTTGTAGCGCCGTTTCGGCGGATCGGCGTCTCGGATCACTTCCCTTGCAGCCGAAAACGCGGTCTCCAAAGCATTCGCCCAAAGCCCGGCGGATCGGGCACCCTTTCGGGTCACGGTTTTGGCGACCGCGGTCACCTTCTGCTGCTTTCCGATCAGCACTGCCGCCGCCGCACCCGCGCCGGCAGTCAACGAGTGGGCGAGCAGGTCACGCCCGGGGCTGGTCTTCATCAAGCTGCGGAGCATCTTTGATTTGCGCCAAGCCTTGGGGATCTTCACACCCGCGATCTCTTTGGGAAGCCGCTTCTTCTTGCCCATCGTCGCCTCCTTGCTCTCACAAACGAAGAGAGACGATCGGGGTTCCAGCCGCAGGCCCGGATAAGGAAATTCGCGTCGCTCGGAACGCTATGCCTCAGCGCCAGAAACGCCTCGTGTCGACAAATATATCGTGGGCTTCACCGGCAGCATGCAGGAGCTTTTCCTTGTCGTCCGCACTGAACGGTTCTGTATCCGCGACCTCTGAAAGCTGCAGCTTCGACAGCATGTCGGGAGCGGTGGCGAGATCGTTCAGACTGCCGAGGTGATCCTGAAGTCCCCCCATCGCGACGATGAACCTCTTGTGGCGCTTGGTTTCCTGCTTGCTTTCATAAAGGGGGCCAAAAAACTCCGCCGCATAGCGCAGTTTCTTTGCCGCAATGCGCACTTCATGGCGGGTCTCATCATCCAAATCGATCAGATTGCTGCCGCCTTTCGCCACCTTCTTCCAAAGCTTGTCGAGCATCCTGGAGGCGAATTGCCTCGCCGGCTGGGCGAGCAAGGCCTGGCCGGCCTCGTCGCTTCGCCAGTCTCTGATCGAAATCCATTCGACTAGGTCGATCATCAGGGCGCGGGCGCGGACGGAGGAAAGCGCGGCTCCTGCCGCGCCATAGGCGTCGCTGCGGGCCTCCTGCAGACAGCGCAAAAGCTCTTCGCCTGTCGTGTTCTTGATCATGACGTCGATATTGCGCGCATCGCCAAGCTCCGAGGCAAGCCAGCGTAGCTCATCGCGCAGATGATCGAACCTGCTATCCGTGAAAAGCGATTTACAGATGGAGAAAAGCGAGCGCAGTCGACGCAGGGCCACACGCGCCTGATGCAAAGCTTCGGTATCGCGAGACCATGACAGGACCATTTCATTGAGGCGAAACTGCTTGAGGCAGGCTGACGCAATGCGCACGAACACCGTCGCAGTATTCATATCGGCAGCGAGTGGCGTAACACTCGCCTTGACGGCACCACGCGCAGGACCAATCAGACGGTAGCCGCGATCCGCTTTGGTCAGCACCCCGATCGAAGCCGGCGTGATCAGATTGAGTTTTCTGGTCAGGGCAAACAACGCCGTCGGGGAACCCGCCTTCCTTTCCAACTCGATTTCGCAGAGCGGTGCCTCGCGATCCGCTGCAAGGACTTTACCGACGTCCATGGCGACGTCGATCGTCGCGTCGCCTTCCGTGATGCTCCAACGATGCCGCTTGACGTGAACCTCGAACAGCGGCGCGAGCCTTTCGGCCACCCCGGCAAGCTGGGCCTGTATCTGCGGATCGTCGAGAACAGGCGTGTCGTCGGCAATTGGCCGTGACCATTCTTCACGCGTGAGAGCTTCGGCCGCCGAGCCGTCGCCGGATTTGACGATCTGGGTCCGTTCATTCCCGCATTGCCGGATGCATAGCGACAACCCGCGCTGAGACAGGTCCCATTCGTCGGTATCATAATAAACGGACCTCTGCCGACGAATGGTGGGGGTGCAGGCGAAGGGATTCTCCTTCAGAAGCAACGATGCCCCCCCTTGGGCCAGCTCAAGCTTGAGTTCCGTTTCCTGCATAGTCCCCCTCGGTGCGGCTTCCCTCTGCAAAGCTGGCAAGCATTGGATAGTCCGTTAAAAAGCTGTCACAAACAATCCTTCCGGCCCGTGCCAGCTCTGGCGCGGGCATCACTCGCCGCGATGCTGCTCCGCTTCGACACCCGAAAACGGCGAGGCCATCCGGGTATTCGTCTGGCAGATAAGACAAGGGGCACGTCGACAGCTCTCGATGCTGGTCAAGGATGAATTGTCGCGGCATTCCCGGCCTCGTCGGCCGTACCGGCCGCATAGGCTGTCGATAGCCGTCGGTAATATGGGAATCTCAGCGCAAGAATCGTCACCACCACGCCGATCGCACCCGCAAGTGTAAAGACCAAACGCGATGCCTCGCGCCGGACCCATCCCGAACCATCCGCCTATGGTATCGGCCCCTGCCCCGTCGGTCATGAACGGAATGACCACGAACTGGGTCAGCGGACCGATCAGGAAGGCGGTCAGCGGCGAAGCGGCCTGTTCGACCGACTGGGCAAAGCCGAAGACGCGTCCCTGGCGTTCCAGGGGCACCACTTTCTGCAGGACGGTTGCTCGGCCGCTTCGGCATAGGGCGCCAACAGCATCCAGATGAAGCAACCGCCCGCCAGCAGCCAGACCGAGGACTGGATCGTGAAGACGCAGCACACCGACCAGGTGATGAGATTGACCAGCAGCAATGTGCGCAGCGGATTCTTGCCCAAACCGCTCTTCGATATGACGATGCCGCTGATGATGAAAGCGGTCGAGAGCACGCCGAACAGCAGTCCCACATCTGCACCGATACGAGCGAGAGGCCATAGGCATCCAGCAGCGCCATGAAAATGCCACCCAGGAAATTGTTGAACGTGGCAAAGAAGATCAGCGCGAATAGCCCCGGCACGGCGGCAATCACCGCAATCGTTCCTCGATGTCGACGCGCTTGGGTTCGGCGGGGTGACCGGGCGCGGCTCCCAAACGCCGCTCATCGACATGAATGAAGGCAAGGTGCGCAAAGGCCAGGAAGGTGAAAACGAGGGCGAAAGCCAGCGACGCCACCATTCCGCCCCAGGCGACCAGAAAGCCGCTGATCACCGAGGTGGTGAGAAAGCCGATACCGGTCACCATGCCGACGAGACCATTGGCCTTGTTCCTCCTATCCTCGGGAATGAGCACGGTGACCAGTGTCGGCAGGGCGATGGAGCGAATATTGCCGGCAATGACGCCGAGCATCACCAAAAGCACACGAAAACCCAAAGGTGAACGCCATAGGGATTGGCGAAGGCCGCCTGCGGCGACATCAAGAGCAGCGCCAGGGACAGTACATAGAAGCCCGCCGACACCACGCTCGAGCCGAGCATGGCCAGCTTCTTGGGATTGTGGTCGACTATGCTGCAGAGCCAGAAGCCGAAGCCGGATGTGAACACGAGGTAGACACCGGCGATCATGCCGGTCGCAAACACGGATTGCGTTTCGATATAGACTCAGAAGGTCAGCGCGAACCAGACCGTGAAGTTGGTGATGTTGGCGATCAGGTTGTTGCCGAGAAGATGGTAAAACGGACGCATCGGCCTCTCCCTGTTGGCCCGGCCCTGCGTAGCTAGGGTGTGGAACCCCGATGTTCAATCCATTGCCAGGATGGCCACAGTCCGCCACGGCGAGGCGTCAGCAGTTCGGCTAACTCCAGCCTCATGCCGACCCGGACGCCGCGATCAGTGAAATCTGGGACGCCGACGTGCGAAGGCCTGAGGGCCTTTCGGCGCGCCGCGCGGCACCTTGCGTGCGGTCGTCTGACCGGAACTCTTCGTGCTGGTGTCCATCGGCATCCTCGCCGGATTCGCATCGGTTACGCCGCGGCAATGGTCATTTCCCAGGCGGTGGTCGATGGTAGCGGCATTGCCATGCCGGTCGGATTCGCTCGCGAGGACATCGCCTTCGCAGTGACGTTGCTCGGCTTCTCGGCACTGATCGCATCCGTGCCCGCCATCCTTGCCTACCGCCAGTCTCCGGCCTCCGCCCTTCGCGGCTGAGCGGGCAACCTTTCCCTGGCAGGCCGACCATTCTGCGCCCCCGCCTGGGTTCTTATGATGTTGGAACCTCGATGCTCGGAAAGCCGACCTCGCGTGGCTATCGAATCTCTGCATGCCCTTACTGGGAAATTGCACGGCCCAACGCCATATTCAGGCAGCAGATCCATGACGGAGACAGGGCAATGACCTACGCTAAGACTGCCGAGGCGGTCAGGAAACTCACACCCGAGCAGTATCGTGTGACCCAGCAGAACGGCACCGAGAGGCCCTTCACGGGGGAGTACAATGACAACAAAAGGCCGGGGATCTATGTCGACATCGTTTCCGGCGAACCGCTGTTCGCCTCGTCCGACAAATTCGATTCCGGCTGCGGCTGGCCGAGCTTCACCAAGCCGATCGTGGAGGAGAATGTCGAGGAACTGAGGGATGATTCCTATGGCATGGTCCGCACCGAGGTGCGCTCGAAGCATGGGGACAGTCACCTCGGCCATGTCTTTCCCGACGGCCCGAAGGATCGCGGCGGCTTACGTTATTGCATCAATTCCGCCGCGCTGCGCTTCATTCCGCGCGAGGAGATGGAGGCCGCGGGTTACGGCGCCTATCTCAACCAGGTGGAGGACATCTGAATGACCGAGAAAGCTGTATTGGCTGGTGGCTGCTTCTGGGGAATGCAGGACCTGATCCGCAAGCTCCCCGGCGTCGTCGAGACCCGCGTGGGCTATACCGGCGGCGATGTGCCGAATGCGACCTACCGCAACCACGGCACCCACGCCGAGGGCATCGAGATCATCTTCGATCCGGGTAAGATCAGCTACCGGCGGATTCTGGAGTTTTTCTTCCAGATCCACGATCCGACCACGAAATACCGGCAGGGCAACGACATCGGCATGTCCTACCGCTCGGCGATCTACTATGCCGACGACGAGCAGAAGCGCATTGCCGAGGACACCATCGCAGACGTCGACGCTTCCGGCCGATGGCCGGGAAAGGTGGTGACCGAAGTCGAACCGGCGGGGGATTTCTGGGAGGCGGAGCCGGAGCACCAGGACTATCTGGAGCGCTACCCAAACGGCTACACCTGCCACTTCCCGCGCTCCGACTGGGTCTTGCCCCGTCGCTCGGCGGCCGAATAGGCGGCCGTGTAGCTCCCGCCGCCGCATCCGAGCGCGGGCGCGCAGGCTGACTGTCTACAACAATGGTCCGGAGCGAGGCTGTGGCAAGCCGCTTGTCGCGTCTGGCGCTTTGGCTTCCGCAAGCTGCGACAGGAAACGATCCATGAGCGGGGAAGTGCCGAAGCGACGATAGACGCGCTCTTCGGCGAGTGAAAACTGAGGATTGACGTTCGTCAGCTGCGCCATCGCCCGCTGCGCGCCTGGCGCGTCTCCGCGCTGGGTCAGGACTGCCGTATGTATCAGGAGGCAATCCGCCTCGCGCGGCGCGCGGATCAGGCATTCCCGCAAGACCTGGTCGGCCTCGTCGATGCGGCCGGCAGCATAGAGAGCCTGGCCGTAGACATAGGTGTAATACTCGGGCGCCATCGGATGCAGCCGCCGGGCGCGCTCGGCGTTGCTGACCGCCTCCTCATAGCTCCCGAAGCGGACCTGCGCCTTGGCCAGCGCCATCAGGCTGTCCGGGTCGTTCGGGTTGAGTTCGACCGCACGCTCCGCGGCCTGAATGGCGCTGGCGTAGTCGCCGGCGGCCGAAAGGCCGAAGCTCAGGGCCTGATAGCCTACGGCGAGATTGGGGTCGAGGCGAACGGCTTGGCGCGCCTCGCTGAGCCCCGTTTCCACGTCGATCCGAGTCGCCCTGCCGCTGAGGTTCTGTGCGAAGTCGACGATATAGGTCATGCCGAGATTGGCGCGCGCTGTGGCATAGCGAGGATCGAGTTCGAGGGCACGATGAAGCAGCGCACGCGCCGCAAGCAGCGCCTCGGCATCCCTCGATCCGTGTTTATAGCGGTCCCGCGCCTGCAGCACGAGATCGTAGGCCTGAAGATTTTCGGTCGGCCGTTCAGCCGCGTTCGATACTTCCGACTCGCGCACATAGGACACGAGATGCGAGACGATCTCGGCCGTCAGATCGGTCTGCAGCGCAAAGACGTCCTCGACGCGGCGGTCGTAGGTGCGCGACCAGAGATGGGCGCCGCTGCGCGCGTCGATCAACTGTGCCACCACGCGAAGCTGGTCGCCGGCGCGCCTGGCGCTGCCTTCCACCACATAGCCGGCCCCGAGCCTTTCTCCGATCCTGCGGATGTCCTCCGCCTGACCGCGCAGCGCAAAGGTCGAGTTGCGTGCGATGACCTGAAGGTCGGGATTTCGCGCTAGGTTGGCGATGATGTCCTCGGTCAGCCCGTCGGCGAAATAGGCCTGGTCGGTATCGCCACTCATGTTGTCGAAAGGCAGCACCGCAACGGTCGGCCGCGCATCTGCGGGCTCGGCGCCTGTCAGACGCACAATTCTGCCGGTCACATCCGCACCGATCGCCCGCAATGCGGGCACCTGAGTGAAAGCGGCGACGGCGACGAGCGCCGCAGCCCCCACCGCAAAAGGCAAAGCGGCACGCCGGCGGAGCGTAAACCTCCGTGTCCAGCCCCGGCCGCTCGCCTCTTCCGGCTCGAGCCGAACGGCGTAGACGGCGAGCGGCTCGGCGATGTTCTTGGCCTGCCTTCGCCCGACACTGTAGAAAAGCTTGCTGCGCCTCCGGTCGGCGCTGCGGACCACGGCCTCGCTGACGAATATGCTGGCCGGCGCTGCCATGGCCTCCAGTCGGGAAGCGACGTTGACGCCATCGCCGAACATGTCGCCATTGTCTTCTATGACGTCACCGAGGTTGATGCCGAGCCGCATTTGGAACGGCCGCTCGGCAAAGCCGTTTTGGATCTCGATCGCCGCATCGAGCGCCTCGTTGACGCTTGGGAAGGTCGCCAGAAAGCCGTCACCGGTGGTCTTGAAGGTGCGACCGCCATGTTTCTCGACGGTCGGTATGATCAGTTCGCTGAAGGTGGCGCGCAGGGCCGCGTAGGTCGAGGACTCGTCCTCGGACATCAGCCGGCTGTAGCCTACGATGTCACCTGCAATGATTGCTGCTAGTTTGCGTTCCATCACGAGCCTCGTCAGACGCATCTATATGGCACCGTCCTTGCCCGTCCACTCAAAACTCCGTGTGCGCACGCGTTCCCTCGCGGGGCGTCTTGCGACCACAGCGCCGCCGTCCGTCAACCGGTAGTGGTTTGCGGATCGCTTGCCAAACGACCGGACACGAGCCTTCACCCGGAACGAGGACGGAACCTATCGCGGCTCGCGAGGTTGGTCGGACTGAACAGGAGGATATAGCGATGGCCAAATGCGACCAGTGCGGCAACGGGTGTTTCCGTGCCCCTTGATGCTAAGATGCTTACCCGAGTGCCCACGAGCTGAGGAAAGGCCGTCCTCATGAAGCCTATGAACGAAGAGCACCTGGCCGTTCTGCGCAGGCACATGGTGGAGGTGATTGCAATCTATGTCGATCTTGCAAGCGAGGAACTCGGCAAGGCGGTGCTCGATGAACGGGTGATGGCGGCGATGCTGCGGGTGCCCCGGCATCTCTTCGTGCCCGCCCCGGTGGCGCCTCTTGCCTATCAGGACACGCCCTTGCCGATCGGCTTCGACAAGACCGTCTCGCAGCCCTTCATGGTCGCCCTTATGACCGATCTTCTCGATCCCCAACCGCATGAGGCGGTGCTCGAGATCGGCACCGGCCTGGGCTACCAAACCGCAATCCTCGCCGAACTCGCCGGGCAGGTTTGGAGCGTCGAGATCATCGAGGAATTCGCAAGCCATGCCGAGGCTCTCCTTGAGGGCTTCGGCTTGTCGAACATCGGCATCCGGGTCGGCGACGGCTCTCGCGGCTGGCCCGAGCACTCCCCATTCGACAAGATCCTGGTCACGGCGGCGGCCGAGGAGGCGCCGCCCGCCTTGCTCGAGCAGCTCAAGCCGATGGGCCGTATGGTTCTTCCTCTCGGATCCGAAGAACAGGTGCTGACGGTCATCGACAAGAATGCGGCGGGACAACTCAAGACGCGGAAACTCATCCCGGTTCGGTTCAGTCGGCTCGAGGCCGCCTGATGCGCGCGTCTGGGCATCCGGCGCACGGGAAGACGTGATAACAGCTCAAAGAGCTCACCTCGGCAGGCTACCTTCGCCGATCCCTTGCCGATCGCGTGCTGCGGAATCTCTGATCTCCGCGGGCGTTCGGCCGTAGGTCCGCCGAAACTCCTTGGTAAAATGCGAGGTGTTCACGAAACCGACGTCAAGCGCGACCTCGATTATCGGTTTCTTGCTCGTCAGCAGGATCTGCCTCGCCCGCTCCAGTCGCAGGCGTCGGAATGCAAGCGCGGGAGACATCCCCGCCTTCTCGGAGAACAACCGTTCGAGCTGGCGACGCGACAGGCCGACCGAGGCCGCAAGCTGCTCGATAGTGATGCCACCTTCGAGATGCTGTTCCATATTGATCAGCGTGGCCATGACGCGGTTGTCGTTGACGTAGTCGTGCAGCGGCTGCCGCGTCTGGATATCGAACTGCGACCGGGCCTTTTCGATCTGCAGGACTTCGAGCGCGTTGCGCTCGGCGTCCCGGCTGATGTGGCGCCTGACCAGGGCAGCGGCAAGATCGGCGGCACTGCTTCCCCCCGCACAGGAGCCGCGCTTGCGGTCGAGATTGAACAGCCGATCCGGTCGGACGTCATGATCGGGAAATCGTTCGCGAAACTCGTGGTAGTGAAGCCAGCTCACGCAGGTCTGGTGTTCCTTCATCAGGCCGGCCTCCGCCAGAATGAAGGAGCCGGTGCACAGGCCGATCAACGGAACGCTTTTCGAAGCGGCCCGCTTCAGAAACCGGGTTGTTTCATGGTCGACCGGCTGCTCGACACTGAGAAGGCCGCCAACGACGGCAATGTAGTCGAACTCGCCAGGATCGACGAAGTCCGATGTAGGAGCGACCTGGACGCCGCAGCTCGAGGTGATCAGGTGCCTGGTGCTGCCGAGGACCTGCCAATCCGCAAGCACGCGGCCCGATCGGTCGAGCTGATCGCTCGCAAGCCGCAGCGTGTCAACGAATAGCGCAAAGGCGGACAGCGTGAACCATCGCGAGAGGATGAATCCGATTTTCAGCCGCTGCGCCTGCGGAGCGGCCGCCGGCGCCGATGAGTGCACGGAGTGTCCCATTTTACTCTGGCTCCTCTGCAGGCGCTCACCCGGCACTGCGGTTCACCTGATCTGAAATCCGTGGGCCAAGGGATCGCGGTCGTCGACGAAAATCGTATTGTGGCCGGTGATCCGCGCCCATGCTCCGATACTCGGCATGATGCCCTCGCAGGCCCCGACCCTGGCTGCCGCCTCGATCTGGCCGTCGAACACCGTGCCGATCAGGCTTTCATTCCGATAGGTGTCACCGACCTTCAGTCGTCCTTTTCCGTACAACTGCGCCATGCGGGCGGAGGTCCCTGTTCCGCCGGGCGAGCGGTCGATCGCCTTATCGCCATAGAAGACCGCACCCCGGCCGTCGGCATTTTCGTTGGTCGGCCGATCGCACCAGATCGCGTGGTGGACGCCGCGAATCCTGTCATCCTCCGGGTGCACCGGATCGCAAACGGCTGCAAGCGCCGTGCGGAGTTTCTGGCTGACGCCGACGATCTCGGACGCGGTCATGCCGTCGAGACCTGGCCAGTTCCCCTGCGGCTCGACGACCGCATAGAAATTGCCGCCATAGGCAATGTCCACGACCAGCCGTCCGACACCCGGCACGTCGACTTCGACATCGGCGCTGTCGAGGTAGCTCGCGACGTTGAACAGCCGCACGTTTCTGACGAAATCGCCGTCCATCTCGTACCTGACGTCCACCCTTCCTGCCGGCGTCTCGATAGACAAGGTGCCGGGAGTCTTTGGCCTGACAAGGCCTTCCTCGATCACGACGGTCGAAAGGCCGATCGTGCCGGCGCCGCACATCGGCAGGCAACCGCTGACTTCGATGAACAGCGCCGCGAAATCGCAGTCGTCCCTGAAGGCCGGATAAATGATGGCTCCGGACATCACATCGTGGCCGCGCGGTTCGAACATCAGCGCCTGGCGTATCCAGTCATGGTCGCGAACGAAGATCTCGCGCCGCTCGGCTATCGGCAGATGCGGCAGCAGAGGCCCGCCGCCGGCGACCACGCGGACCGGATTGCCGCAAGTGTGTGAATCGATGCAGAAGAAACTGTGCCGCATGATAAGTCCTATCGGTCCGCTGGCGACATGCCACCTCGCTGAAGCGCGCCGCGAGAGAGCCTGTCGAGAAGGAGCGCGACCGCGACGATCGCGAGGCCGGCGCGCAGGCCGAGGCCCATTTCCATTCGCGTCAGTCCGCGCGTGACCTCAGCACCGAGCCCGCCTGCACCGACAAGTCCGGCAAGCACGACCATGGCGAGCGACAGGAGGATGCATTGGTTGAGGCCGACGAGCAGCGTCGGCTTTGCAGCGGGTATTTCGATCTTGAAGAGGATCGAGCGCGGCGAGGCCCCGATCGCCTGGCCAAGTTCAAGCAGGTCCTTCGGCACCTGGTTGAACGCCAGCGTCGTCAGCCGCAGCATCGGCGGTATGCCATAGACGATCGTCGCGATGATTGCCGGTACCCGCCCGAGGCTGAAGATCATCACCGCCGGAATGAGATAGACCCAAGGCGGGACCGTCTGCATGATGTCGAGGACGGGACGGATCGCCGCCTCGAAAGCCTTCACACGCGAAGCGAGGATCCCGAGCGGAAAGGCGATCAGGACGGAAATCGCCACGGCCACGGTGACGAGGGCAATCGTCTGCATCGAAGCGGCCCAGAGACCCATGATGAGACAGAAGCCGAGTGCCGCTCCGGCGAGAATCGCCGCCCGTATATTGACGAGGACGAAGGCGAGAAGCACCACGATTGCGATCAGCATATAGGATGGCATCGCAAGGAGCGCCGCCTCGATCCCCGAAAGCACGGCCTCGACGACAGCGCTGATCAAGGCGAACAAGGGATGGAAATTTGCGTTGAGCCAGTCGACCGCCGGGGCGAGATATACTCCCGGCGAAAATTGAAACGCGAAAGGGTTCATGATTTTGCTCCCTTGCCGATGCGGGCCGCGCTCTGCGTGATCCGGTCGAGCACCATGGTCAGCACGACGATGGCGATGGCGGCATCGATCGACTTGGCGATGTCGAGTGTCCGGATCGCCCCATAGATCGTTTCGCCAAGACCGCCCGAACCGACGATGCCGGCGATCACGACCATGCCGAAGGCCATCATCAGGCTTTGGTTGATGCCCGCCATGATACTCGGCAGCGCAAAGGGCAGACGGATCTTGAAGAACATCTGCCATCTGGTGATTCCGACGGCCTGACCCAGCTCGATGAACTCGTGCGGCGTCATGCGGATGCCGAGCGATGTCAATCGGACGGCCGGAGGCATGGCGACAACGAAGGTTGCGATGAGCGCGGTCGCCGGTCCGTAGCCCAAAAGCGCGATCGCAGGCAGGAGATAGATGTAAGGCGGCAGGGTCTGGATGAGATCCAGGGCCGGTTCCAGCAAACGATCGAGCGCCGGCAGAAAGCCGGCAACCACGCCCAGCGGCAGCCCGACGAGAAGCGCGAGGGAGGTCGCGGTAATCACCAGAGCCAAGGTGCTCATCGTTTCCGGCCACAAGCCCATGAACGAGCAGAACGCCAGTGCGACCCCCGCCAGGACGCCGAACCAGGCGTTCACCAGCCGCCAGCCAAGAGCGCCGAGAATGATGACGATAATGTAGAATGGCGGCAGTTCGAGCACCCAGAGGATGCCGTCATAGAAGCCTTCGAGCAGCGACCGCACGAAATCGAAGAGGAACTCGCCATTGTCGCTCAGCCACTCGAGCGCCGAGTCCGTCCACGTATCGAACGTGTCCGCGAAACCTGAACTGTCCATTTCCAACCGCTCCTCTAAGCAGCTGCCGCGTGCTCGCCCGCGGGCGTGCCCTTGACGCCGGCCAGCAGGCTCCGGGCTGTCACCACACCGACGACGCTGCCTTTGTCGATGACCGCGATCGCATCCCGGTCGGACTGCATCGTCAGCTCGATGAGCTCGTCGATGTCTGCCTCGGGCCTCGTTTTGACGAGCGCACCGACGTCGTTCAGCGGATGCCGCTTCTGGTATTCGGCCACGGGGACCATCACCGAATGCGCCTTGATCAGGTGGAGACGTGAAATTCCGGCCACGAAGTCGGCGACATATTGATCGGCGGGGTTGAGAACGATGTCCTCTGCCGTACCCACCTGGATGATGACGCCGTCCTTCATGATCGCGATCCGGTCGCCGATGCGGATCGCCTCGTCGAGGTCATGGGTAATGAACACCGCCGATTTTCCGAGCTCCTTGGTGAGCTGCCGGAATTCGTCCTGCAGCTGCCGGCGGATGAGCGGATCAAGGGCGCTGAACGGCTCGTCCATGAGAATGATTTCCGGATCCGAGGCGATGGCGCGCGCCAGCCCGACGCGCTGCTGCATGCCGCCCGACAGCTCTGCCGGAAAACGATTGAGCCAATCGCCAAGGCCGACTTTCTCCAGCGCGGCCTTGGCAGTCCGGTTGCGCTCGGCTTTCGGGACGCCCTGCACTTCGAGACCGAAGGCAGCATTGTCGAGCACCGTTCGATGCGGAAGCAGCGCCACGCTCTGAAACACCATGCCGATGTTCTGGGCCCGCATCTGCCGGAGTTGAGCCGCATCGAGCATGGAGAGATCCTTGCCCTTCACGAGTACCTTGCCGAGGCTCGGCGCAATCAGCCTGTTCAGAAGCCGAATCAAGGTGGACTTGCCGCTGCCCGACAATCCCATGATGCAGAAAATTTCGCCGCGGCGAACCTGAAGGCTGGCGTCCGAAACGCCGACGACGCAGTTGTACTCCTGCAGGATCTGTTTTTTCGACAAGCCGCGCTTCGCAACGGCTTCCATCGCGGCGTGTGCCTTGTCGCCGAAAATCTTCCAGACCGATTGGCAGTCGATCAGCACTTCGTTCGCTTCGATGCTTGCCATTTCCTCACTCCCTGGGAGCCAAACTTGCGCCGGCAGTGCCGCACAAGGTTTGGCAGCGGCCGCCCGGACAGGTCTCCAGGCGGCCAATTGCGGTTTTGCACCTCAGTAGTTCTTGATGTTTCCCCACCGCTTCAGGAGGTCGGCATGGCTATCCGTCCAATCCTTCACGGCCTCATCCATCTTCTTGCCGTCGCTGACGGCGCCATTGATCGCGGTGATGTCGGCCAGCGGCACGTAGACGCTCGCCAGGATCTCGCGGGCCTGCGGGTTTTCTTCCGAGAAGCCCTTATGGCCGATCCAGTAGTAGCTCTGCGGCGGCGGGAAGACGCCCTTCGGGTCCTTCAGGAACTTCACGTCGTATTTCTGCATCATCCAGGACGGCTCCCAGATCGTCACCGCGATCCACTCCTGCCTGTCGATCGCCGATTTCAGCGCCGCCGTCATGGCCGCGGTGCTGCCTTCCACGAGCTCGAGCTTGAGGCCGTATTCCTTGACCGCGTTCGCGGTGTCGCGCATCAGGCCCGAGCCCGGCTCGATCCCGATGATCTTGCCGTCGAACTTGTCCGCGATATCGTTGAGCTGGTCGATGGAGTCGATCGTCACGTAACTCGGCACGGCAATCGATTGGTAGAGGCCGTGGGATACCGGCGAGATCTTCTCCAGACGGTTCTTGTTCTTGTCCCAGTAGTCCTGGGCGACATAGTCGGTCTGGGAAGCCAGGATCTGGATATCGCCCTTGCTCAGGGCCGCATAGGCGATGCCCCACTCCGAAAACTCGGTCACCTTGACCGTGTAGCCGGCGTCTTCCAGAACCTTCTTCGTGATCCCTGTGATGGGGGTGAGGTCCTCCCACGAGAGGGTTCCCATCTCGATGGTCTTCTCCTCGGCGCGAGCCGGCATCATGGTCAGGCCGACCATCGCAGCGGCGCAGAATGCTTTCCAAAGTGTCTTCACGGTTCACTCCTGTTCTTGGTTCCCGTTGTTTTTCAAAGACTGCTCATTCAGTCTTCGTCATTGCGTGGTCGCCGGCTTAGCCCTCCCGACCAGCTCGCAATTCCTGCCAGCGGATCACCGAGTTGATGCCGAGCCAGGCAAAGGGCTCCGGCGGCAACTTCGCCGGGATCGGCTGATCCTTGTATGTCTTGAGATTCCGGCTCCCGGTGTTCGTGGCGAGTTCCGCGGCCATCATGCCCGCCAGCGTGCTCTTGACGGTTCCGAGACCGTTTTCGCAGCAGGCGGAATAGAGCCCCTCCTCCACCTCGCCGAAGGCCGGCACGTGATTCCGGCTGAGGCAAAGCGCCCCGGCCCAGCTGAACTCGAAGGGCACACGCTGAAGTCCGGGGAACCGCGCATCGAACGATCGTCTCTGCTCGGCGGCGATACCGGCGATGCGCTTCGTGGAGACTTGCAGGCTCGGGTCGTAGGTGAAGCGCGTCCTGATCACGATGCGCGATTGACCGCCACTGCTGATCTTCCTGACCGTCGCCCCCATCGGATCCGCCGGCAACAACGCCCAACGGTCGACTCCGCTCGCCCGGCTGCCGAACTCCTTCGGCGAGAAGGCAGCCGTCATGGAGGCGTAGGTGAAGATGTGCATCAGCCGACGACGGAAATACCCGAAGCTCTCGACGTGGCCATTCACGGCCAGGATCACCCGGGGCGCCGTCACGGTGGCGCGGTTGGATTTCGCCTTCCAATCCTTCCCCTGCCGGGTCAGTTCGAAGACCGGCGAATGTTCATAGAGATCGACTTTGGAACCCAGGCCGTGCGCCAGACCTCTGATATACTCTGCCGGCTGGATCAACACGGCGCCCGGCGTGTAGAGGCCGCCGCGATAATAATCGGAGCCGGTGATCTCGCGCATCTGCTGGAGGTCGATCAGCTCGTGCTTCTCGCCGATCCGCTGAAGCGAAGCGGCATAATTCCTGTTGAATTTCAGGCCCCGCTCGCTGGCCGCAGCGTTGATCTTTCCGGATGGGTCGAACGTCTCCTTCCCCATTCCGTACTCGGCGGCAGCCTCCGCGGCGAATGAGATGGCGAGACGGTTCTGCTCCATTTCCAGCGCAGTCGCCTTCTCGTCGGCGACCGAATACTCGCCGGACGCAAGGTTATGCGGCACATCGATCATATAGCCGGAGTTGCGGCCGGCCGTGCTCTTGGCAACCTCCGTCGCATCGAGCACGACGATCTTTTCCCCGGCTCTCAGCTGCGACAACCTTCGCGCGGCCGAGAGACCCGCGAAGCCCGCGCCGATGATAAGCCAATCGGCGCGAACATCGCTCTCAAGCGTCTGCATCTGGAACCGGCGGGTGCTGATGGCCTCCCAGCCGGACCTACCCGTATCGACGGGCAATCGCTTGATGGCGTGATGGTTCATCGAACCGTCTCGTCCACCGAGCGATCCGAGACATCGATCCAGATTGTCTTCAGCTCGGTATACTGGTCGTGCGCCCAGATGGACTTGTCGCGGCCGCCGAAACCGGATTCCTTGTAGCCGCCGAACGGTGTCGTCGCGTCGCCTTCGCCGAAGCAGTTGACGGTAACGACGCCGGCGCGGATCTCGCGCGATAGCTTGATCGCGTTCCGGAGACTGCCGGTGTAGACCGAACCCGTGAGGCCATAGACCGTGTCATTGGCAAGGGTGATCGCCTCCGCCAGGCTCGTGAAGGTGGTGACGGAAAGCACCGGACCAAAGATTTCCTCCTGGAAGAGGCGGCTGTCGCGGCCGACGCCGTCGACGACGGTCGGCTCGACAAAGTTGCCGCCTTCACGGGTATCTCCGCCAAAGAGCAGCGAAAGCTTCTCGGTCTGGATATCGTCCAGGAAGGACTTCACCTTCTCGAAGTGCGCTTTGCTCACCAGCGATCCGATGCGGTTTTCCGGGTTGAGCGGGTCGCCCATCCGCCATTCCCGCATATAGGCGCCGATCCGTTTCAAGAGCTCGTCCTTGACGTCGGCGTGAACGATCAGGCGGGAGGTCGCGGAGCAGTTCTCGCCCATATTCCAGAAGGCGCCATTGACGACCTGCTCGGCGACGAGGTCGAGATCCTCGACGTCGTTCATCACAACGGCAGGGTTCTTGCCGCCGCATTCGAGTACGACCCGCTTCAGATTCGAGTCCGCCGCATAACGCAGGAAGCGCCGGCCGGTCGCGGTCGAGCCGGTGAAGCTGACCATGGAGACATCCATGTGCATGCCGAGCGGCTCGCCGACATCCTTGCCGCTGCCGGTGACGACGTTGAAGACGCCGGCGGGAATGCCGGCTTCATGCGCAAGTTCAGCCACCCGCAGTGCCGTCAGGGTCGTTTCCTGCGCCGGTTTGACGACAATGGAGCAGCCGGCTGCGAGCGCCGGGCCGATCTTCCAGGCGAGCATCAGCAGCGGAAAGTTCCATGGCAGCACCAGGCCGACGACGCCGATCGGTTCGCGCACCACCAGCGTCAGGGCGTTCGAGCCGACCGGTGCGGTGTTGTCGTAGATCTTGTCGATCAGCTCGGCATGCCAGCGGATGGTGTGGATCGTATCCGGCACATCAATCGTCTGGACCTCGCGGATCGGCTTGCCGCTGTCGAGGCTTTCTAGCACCGCGAGTTCATGGCGGTTGCGCTCGAGCAGCCTCGCGAACTTCAGCAGGACGTCCTTCCTCTCGCCGGGAGAGCGAAGATGCCAGCGGCCGTCTTCGAAGGCTTGCTTGGCCTTGGCCACGGCATAGTCGACGTCGGAAGAATCGCAGGCGGCGATTTCCGTCAGGACTTCGCCGGTCGCCGGATTGGTCGTCTTGAAGGTCTTTCCGGATTGAGCGGGACGAAAGGCGCCGTCGACAAAGGCGTTCGACGGATAGGACATCGACTTGGCTATCGCCGCATATTCCGCTGCGGTCAGAAGATCATGCATAATTGGCTCCCGATGTGATGTGGGCGACGCTTCGCTTCAGGTTGCTGATGACTGTCTGAAGGCTTCGCTTCTCTTCCGAATTCAAGGGGCGCAGCGGTGCGCGCACCTCGCCGACGTTCAGGCCGTTCAGCTCGCAGCCGTGCTTGATCGACTGGACGAACTTGCCGCATTCGAGAAAGTCCATCAGCGGCAGCATCGCCGCCATGATTGCGCGGCCCTTGTCGAAGTTCTTTTCGAGCACACAGGCTTCGTAGAGGGCGACATGTTCGCGCGGCAGAAAGTTGGAGCCGGCACAGACCCAGCTTTTCGCGCCCCAGGCGAAGAATTCGAGCGCCTGGTCGTCCCAGCCGCAGGAGAGCGAGATGTGCGGAAACTTCCGGGCGAGCAGGTGCAGGTTGCCCATGTCGCCGGAGCTCTCCTTGATCGCCACGACGTTCTTGGACTTGCCGACGCGGGAGAAGTATTCGTCTCCCATCATCACGCCCATGCGGGCCGGATAGTTGTAGAGCATGATCGGCAGGTTGGCGGCGCGGTCGACGGTCAGCGCATGCACCGCGTTCTCGCGCTCCGTCGGCAGGGCATAGGGCGGCGACGAGACGAGGATCGCGTCGGCCCCGATGTCTTTGGCGGCCTTCGCATATTCGACCGAATCCTCCGTCCGCGTCGCACCGGTGCCGACGATCAGCGGCAGCCGCGTGCCGATGACGTCCTTGGCATGGGCCGCAAGGTCGACGCGTTCCTGCGCCGACTGCGCGTAGTATTCGCCGGTGGATCCGCCAACAATGATGCCGTGGACCTTGGCCTCGATCAGAGATTCAAGAACCTCCGCGAACGCCTTCATGTTGATCGTGCCATTGGTGTAAGGCGTCACCGCAGGCGTATAGATACCTTCGAACTTCAAGACAGTTTCTCCATCTGCGGTTTGGCCGGGCCATCGACCAGGGCGTCGGCCTTCATGCCCTGCGGCGCGATGAACATCTCCATGTTCTCTCGCGAGAGTTCCCAATGCTCGAAGACGAGATCGACGACCGCGTCCTCGTCATGCGCGGCGATCGCCGCGATGAACGCGTCATGGTGCTCGACGGCGACGCGAAGCCGCTTTTCCATGTCCTCGTTGCGCGGGCGGAAGAAGGTGTGGCCGATGCGGGCGTGATCGATCAGTAGGCGGCCGAGGCTCGGCTGCAGGTAGACGTTACCCGACATCTCGCCCATGATCTCGTGGAAGCGGTTGTTCTCCAGCACCATCGCAGGGGCGTCCTTGGACCCTGCAGCAGTGCGAAACCGCTCCTGCGTGTCCTTCAGTTGCGTCATCTGTCTGGGCTTGAAGTTCTGGACGGCCAGCCGGCCGATCGCTGCATAGACCATGGGCGCGACCAGAAAGAAATTCCTGAGCGTCGAATGATTCATGGGCGCTACCCGCGCCCCGCGGTTCTCCCGGATTTCGACATATCCCTCCCCCTCGAGGCGGCGGATGACTTCTCGCACTGGGGTCCGGGACACGCCGTAGCGCTCGCTGAGGACCACCTCGTCCAGGTCCTCGTCCGGATCCAGGTCCATCGTCAGTATTTGCCGTTTCAGATCTTCGTAGAGACCGTTCTTGCCGCTCTTCACAGGGACCTCCTCCGACGTCGGGAAGTTGGCTGGTAGGCGCACCGTCGCATTCGAGGCGCACCGAGTCAAGAAAAATGTATTATCTGCGTATACACTTGTTATGCGCAAGGAATACATTTTCATGAGGGGACAGTCTTCGGGCTTCCATGTCACAGGAACCGAAAGCGTCTGGTGACAATGGGTTAAGGGAGCCGCACGATCGCTGCGGCGCGCAGGGAAGCGGCTGTTGCGGCGAGAGAAATATGGCTGCTTGTGCGCTGCTCGAGTCGCGAAGTTTTCGCGAGCGATCTACAGCGTCAGTCGCGCAAATATTGCTGCAGCACTTTGCTCGCTGCCTGCTCTAAACTCGGCTGCGAGTCATGGAAACATACGGTAGCCGCGAACTTCGAAGTCGAATCGCGCAAAAGATGCTCTTCGCCTCCGCCGGTCGCTGCGCACCTTCGCAGCATCCGCCCCGACCGATCGATCCTCAGACGGCGTAAAGCTCGACCGGCTTCTCAAAGCCCTTGAGATGATATTCCCGACCTATGCTGTCGGCCGTCTGACTCTGCGCCCGCTCGAGAACGGCCCGGGTTACGAGAATCCCGCCCGCTTCGGCGGCTGCCTGGGCGCGAGCGGCAGTATTCACAACCGTTCCAATCGCCGTCAGGTCACGATGCGACCGACCGAACTCTCCAAAGCTGGCCTCGCCCGAGTCGATGCCGATCCCGACGCCGAATTCGCTTCCATCCAGGCCTTCGCCCGCGTGCAGTTCGCGACGCAGTTGGCAGCGGCGCTGGATCTCCCGTGCAGCCAGAACGGCACATTCCGCATGGTCCTGGCGGGGGATCGGAAAGTTGAAAATTGCCATGACCGCGTCTCCGACCGTCTTGTTGAGAAGACCGTCGAATTCCCAGATGGCCTCGGCACATTCATCGTAAAAATCATCCAGCAGGGACGAGACCGCATCTGCCGAAAGCGACTGCGACAGCGTGGTATAGCCCCTCAAGTCTGCAAAAAGCACGGTCACGTCAACGGTGATCTTGCGGGCCTTCATCACGCGTGTGAACATGAGTTCGCAAATGGTGCAGGTGTTCGGATTCATCCGGCTCGGGCGGATCCCGAAGGCGCGGAAGGGTATGGACGCCGGTCCGCGCAGAGGCACGGGCAGACGCATCTGCTCCCAGCAGCCCTTGCAGATTCTCGATTGAGAAAACGACATGTCGCCGCGGCTCCCTATATAGGTCGCCGCGATTTTCTCACATCTCAGTCGGAAAATCTTTCGAATATCAATCGAAGACTCCGGCAAGGAGGCTTTTGAGGTCGTGACGGTTTTGGCCCGGGCCGGCACGCGTCATTCTCGTCAGAACCAGAGATCGCCCACGCATCGCCCCTTGGACGGCAGGTCCTCAAACGTGTCGAGGCCGTCGAAATGATCAATCGGCAGGTCAAAAACGGCATCCGGCGGCGCAAGCCGCAGGTTCACGGCCATGCGCCGCCGGCCATCCCCGTCAAGCCGCAGGCCGCGCCAACTCAGGACACAGGCGCATGAGGGGCAAAACAATATCTCAAGCGATGATCTGTCGCGGCCGGCGCGCGTGTAGGAGGCCGTCTCCCCCGTGACGGCGATGCGCTCTCCTTCGTAGCCATAGGCCCACAGCGCCCCATAGCGCCGGCAGAGCGTGCAGTTACACGCTGTGATCGAGGGGGGATCACCCTCCAGGGTCCAGCTCGCTTTACCGCTATGACATGAGCCGATCAGCATGAGCCCGCCGTTCAGTCGCGCTGCCTGTTCAACGGCGGCATCCTGCCTCAATCAGGCCATGGCAGCAACGACCGTTTCGGGCCGAGCCACCCTGTGGGTGGTCCGGCAGCAAAAAATGTAGGCCGCGATTGACTTGCGGAAATTTGGCGAGGCGAGGGCGATCACTCCTATTCGGATCGCGAATGCGATGTATCAAATCCGAAGGAAATGCGCTTCAGGCGGCGAAGTCATGATAACGGAAAGAAGAACCCCTTGTTCAATCCGCTGCGGGCTGGACTTCACGCGTTTATCGCGTCGTTGAAGCAGAAGACTGCAACATAGGTCGCCGAGCTTGCTTACCCAGCGGAACCTTTCCGTCCGGGGCACATTTCCACCCGAGGGTGGGTCGTGGCAACCGGACGCCTCACCCGAGATTTTTCCCTTTGTTCGGACGAGCTCCGCCATGACCACAATGACGCTTTCCGATATCGCCAAGAAGATCGGGAATATCGATTTCTGCATGTTGGCGACGAAGGCAGAGACGGGTGCGATTTCCCATCGCCCGATGAGCAACAATGGCGATGTCGAATATGATGGCGACTCGTGGTTCTTTTCCCATGACGATACCAACAAGGTAGCCGACGTCCGTCGCGATCCGCGGGTGACACTATCGTTTACCGAACCACCAGGCCTTCTCGGAAAGCCCGGCATCTTCGTTTCCATCGAGGGCCGTGCGACGGTCATCCGCGATAGAACGCAGTTTCAGAAGCATTGGGTGGAGGGATTGGAGCGCTGGTTTGCCCAGGGTGTCGACACACCCGGTCTCGTGCTCATCAAAGTGCATGCCGACCGAATTCAATATTGGGACGGCGAGAAAAACGGTATCGTCCAGCTATAAGCGGCACGTTCATGGCGAGTGGGGGAGTGAAAGTCGGCCCTGTGAATTTCAGGTACACTGCGGAAGGCTTGACGGCTCACTTCGCAACGATCTTGTGCGATCACGCTGCACCGGGCGATGACGGCAGCCGGCTTCAGAAGGGAGGAACTCATGACCGAAAATATCGCTGAAAAGTCCTGCACCCCCTGCCGCGGCGGCATACCGCCGCTGACGAGGGACGAAGCCGCCGGATATCTTTCCCAGATCCCAGGCTGGGAGTTGCTGGACGACGGGCATCTGATCCGCCGCAGCTTCAAGTTCGCCGATTTCAAACAGGCGCTGACCTTCGTCGATGAAGTTGGGCGGCTGGCCGAAGAGGAGGGGCATCACCCCGACCTCTGTTTCGGCTGGGGCTATGCGGAGGTTTCGCTGCAAACCCACAAGATCAAGGGACTGCACGAGAACGATTTCATTTTGGCGGCGAAGGTCAACCACCTGCCGAGGTCATCTTGAATTCAGACAGCATCGACCTTGCCACCGTCCCTGGAACCGGATGGCCAATCTCGAAAGACGCGAATCTATGGCCGATCTTCGAAGCACAGATCATGAACACACCACGGCTGCGTACGCAGCACATCATTGGTACGCAGCTAGAATGTCGGCAGAGATCGTCCTCCTAACGCCGCCCCCCATTCGCACGCGCACATCGACCGGATTGCTGCTGTGGTAATTGATGTGGCGAGCACGGCGGAGCACTACGAAATGCCGCCCGAGGAGCGATGGGACAGTCGCTCGATAGGCGATGGGATGCGCAACGTTTGAGTTGACCGATTTGGATGACGAGGCGACACTTGCAACCTGCAGCAAGGCGGGAGGAAAAACGATGGCCGAGCCAGACGGCTGGCGTCAAATGGCAAGCGCGCCAAAAAACGGCACTCGGATCCTTGTGACGATTCGCCCGTCCGAACAGGGGGCGGCAGAGGTTGACCTCGTGTATTGGTCGAAGGGCGATCAGTTCGGTGCAGAAGGCTGGCGCGCCTCTGATTCCTCGCCCGGCCGCATCGTCGAATATTCCGAGCCGGAATTGAAGTGCTGGATGCCGATGCCCTCGGCCAATCTCAATCGCACCTCGATGCCCTCACCCTGGGAAGGCGACGACGACAAAGAGCTCGACGGGTCAGGGATTTAAGAGAGGCTCTCGCCATCTGTTCGTGTTTGGCTGACTTTCTCGTATAGGACGGATCAAGGGAACTCTTGAGACGTGCGCTTGCATTGGATCGCCTCAATCTCGATCCCGTGAAGCCTCCGACTCAACTGGCATTGGCGTGCGATCAGCGCGTCTGGGCTGAAGGCAGGGAGTATGCGGCACGGGGGCCGCCTCCTCGAGCTCTGAGCTGTTCGCTTCTATGAAGCACTCTATCTGGAAATCAACGGCACTCGGTAAAAGGGCCGCCCGATTGCGCCGGTCGCTTTGGCAAGGACTACTGCCTGTCTCTTAAATCGACCTCGATTTAAGGACAAAGACATGCAGCAATTCAAAAGCGCCACAGCGACCTTTGCGCGTCTGATATGACGCGCGACGTATCGGTGAGACAGGC
Source organism: Sinorhizobium sp. NG07B (assembly GCF_002532005.1). Taxonomy (NCBI): domain Bacteria; kingdom Pseudomonadati; phylum Pseudomonadota; class Alphaproteobacteria; order Hyphomicrobiales; family Rhizobiaceae; genus Sinorhizobium; species Sinorhizobium sp. NG07B. Next base: position 100,581 of record NZ_NWTD01000006.1, read on the forward strand.
ACGGGCACTTCAGGAGAACTCATGTTTGACCATGTCAAGTTCGGAGTCAGCGACTATGCAGCGAGCAAGGCGTTCTTCCTCAAGGCACTCGAACCGCTCGGCGTAGCTGTTGTGTCGGAGGGGCCGCCGACCTACGGGGTCGAGCTTAGCCCGAAGGGTAAGGCTTCATTGTGCCTGTACCAAACCAAGGAAAAGCCGGCGCACCTTCACTTGGCGTTCACCGCCGAGAATCGCCAGCAAGTCGAAGCCTTCTATCGCGCGGCTCTGGCTGCGGGCGGCAAAGACAATGGTGCGCCCGGCCTGCGGCCGCACTACCACGCGAACTACTATGCAGCTTTCGTCATCGGTCCGGACGGGCACAACATCGAAGCAGTTTGCCACGAACCCGATGCCTGACCCATCGCTCGGCCTTCTTCTGACCCTGGTCATCGGCCTTCATGATCAGCATTTCCTTGGCGAGATAGTGGGATGGCTGAACTGGATCTGTTCGGCACGCCTGAGCGCATGGGCTAGATTGGCCACTTCGATATCGACATGCCGAGCTTCACCTTGTAAACGCGCGCACCGTCCGAGAGGGTTAATCTCGGCCTTGACGCCGAGTTCGCGGGTGATCGCGCTGCAGAGATCGACGTAGAAGTCAGGCGGGCAGCCGCGATAGCCGCCTAGACCATTTTTGTCACGAAAGCGGAATTTCCATTCTCCGGCTCCGGCGTCAAAACTCCGGAAATTCGCCGCGAGCTACAACGAGATTGTCACCCATGTCTTAGGTACGTTCTGCTACCTATGTCTCCGGGTCGTACAAGGAACTGAATGGTAGCGGAGGAGGGATTCGAACCCCCGACACAAGGATTATGATTCCTCTGCTCTAACCTACTGAGCTACTCCGCCGCCGGTGCCGTGGAAGCTTCTTGGAGAAGCCCGTCTCGGCTGGACGGGCGGCTTATAAGGTGCTGTTCCGGCTAGTGTCAAGCAATGTCTTCGGGAAAGTGTGAACTTTTGCCGATGCGCCGGACCGGGGCCGTTCAGGCCGCCGCAGGCTCACGCAGGAGCGCCTGGAGGGCCGCCTCGGCAGTCGGCTCGCGTTCGGACTTGCGGATGAATCCGCCGCCATAGACGCGGGCGTTCTCGCCGGTGCCGGAATAGAGCGCGCAGGCCTGGCCGGGCGCCACGCCCGCCTCGCCGTCGACAAGCTCGACATAGATGCCGTCGGCATTGCGTCTCAAGACGGCCGGCGCTGGCTGGCGGGTAGAGCGGACCTTGGCGAAGCATGCGAATCCGCGGACTGCCGCCTCGTCGATTTCCTCGTCGCCGAGCCAGTTGACGTCGCGCAGATAAATGCGGCGCGTCTCGAGCGCCTCCTTCGGGCCGACGATGACGCGGCGCGAGCGGGCGTCGAGATAGACGACATAGAGCGGCTCGCCGGTCGCCACCCCGATGCCGCGCCGCTGGCCGATCGTGTAGTGCAGGATGCCTTCATGCGTGCCGAGCACGCGCCCGTCGAGATGGACGATCTCGCCGGCGAGCGCCGCATTCGGCTTCAGCTTAGAGACGATGTCGCTGTACTTGCCCTGCGGCACGAAACAGATGTCCTGGCTGTCCGCCTTCTTGGCAACGACGAGGCCCATCTCCTCGGCGAGCGCGCGCGTCTCGGGCTTGGAGAGGCTGCCGAGCGGAAAGCGCAGATAGTCGATCTGCTCCTGGGTCGTCGCGAAGAGGAAATAGCTCTGGTCGCGCTCCGCGTCGGTCGGCCGATAAAGGGCGCGCTGCCCGGCATAGCGCGGCTTCGGGCTCGGCCGCGAACGGATGTAATGGCCGGTCGCAAGCGCGTCGGCGCCGAGCTCCTTGGCGGTCGTCAGGAGATCGGCGAATTTGACGGTCTGGTTGCAGGCAACGCAGGGGATCGGCGTTTCGCCGGCAATGTAGCTTTCGGCGAAGGGATTGATCACCGTCTCGCGGAAACGGGCCTCGTAATCGAGGACGTAATGCGGGATGCCGAGCGTCTCGCAGACGCGTCGCGCATCGTCGATGTCCTGGCCGGCGCAGCAGGAGCCGGCCCGATGCACCGCCGCACCGTGGTCGTAGAGCTGCAGCGTGATGCCGAGAACGTCGTAGCCCTCGCGTTTGAGCAGCCCGGCCACGACGGAAGAATCGACGCCGCCGGACATGGCGACGACGACGCGCGTATCTTCGGGCTTGCGGTCAAAATCGAGACTGTTCACGGGATCCAATCCGGCATCCGGACGCCGCCTGTTCCTGCAGACGTCCTGTTTTACCTATCGCATGCTTCCTTAAATCATCGTCGGCTTAAGGATAAACATGCAGCAATTCAAAGTGCTACAGCGGCCTTTGCGCGTCCAATGACGCGCCGCACCTAGAGGCGGCGCGCTGATCACGATTGTGCCGGCGGCCTTGCTTCGGCTTTCTGTGCCGCGACATATAGAAACTTGTGCTTCGCGGGGCAAGAGCGCAGGCGTGCGGGCCGTGCAGGTTGCCGACCGAGGCCGCACGCCTGCCTGACGTTCTCCGCGGCTCTCAGTGGCTCCGAGGTGTCTCAAATTATGAGCAAATTGTTACCGGCCACTTAGGCAAATGTTAAATGTGGCAAGCTAAGGTCGCCTCCATATGGTCTTGAGTTTGTGTAGAGAGTCCCATGACCGAAATGATGCGACCACGCGTGAAATATGTCATCGGCCCCGATGGCAGTCCTCTGACGATTGCGGATCTGCCGCCGGCCAACACCCGGCGCTGGGTAATCCGCCGGAAGGCCGAGGTCGTCGCTGCCGTGCGTGGCGGCCTTTTGAGCCTCGAAGAGGCCTGCGAGCGTTACACCCTCACCGTCGAGGAATTCCTCTCCTGGCAGTCCTCCATCAACGACCACGGTCTCGCCGGCCTGCGCACCACCCGCATCCAGCAATATCGCCACTGATCCATCCGCGACAGGGCCATACATCGAACCGGCGGCTCGGGACCTCCCGCAGCCGCCGGTTCCGTTTCTAAGATGCGCCGCAGTCGAAAGTCAGCTGTATCTTGCGGGATTATCGCTTAGCATCGGCTCGAAGAGCGGCCAAGGCAAAGGAAGCCCTATATGGAGATCACTGAGGAGAAGACGGATACCAAGGGCCGCTATGCGGCGACGGTCGAAGGACACACAGGCGAAATGACCTATTCCAGATCGTCGCCGCAGCTCGTGATCATCGATCACACCTTCGTGCCGGACGAATTGCGCGGCAAGGGCGTGGGACAGGCGCTTGCAAGACACGCGGTCGAGGAAGCGCGCCGGGGCGGCTGGAAGATCATTCCGCTCTGCCCGTTCATGCGCGCACAGGTCATGCGTCATCCGGATTGGCAGGACGCCGTCCAGGCATAGCCGCCGGCATCTTTGGTAAGACGATTGCCCGCCTCCCGAAAGGGAAGCGGGCCTTTGTGTTTCCCAAAGCAGGCCCTCCGTCGGTGCGGTCGAGGCTCACGCCGAGCGGCCGCCTCTTCTCAGGCGCGAAGCCGGGCCGACGAATCCCGCTCCTCAAGGGCTGCGGCCTTGGCATACTCGGCCTGAACCTCGGCAAGCGCCAGTTCGGCCGCGTCCTGCTGCACCTTCAGCTCACGGATCGACACCTGGAGATTGTCGGCACGCTGGCGCGCCGCCTTGGCGAAGGTCGGATAGGCAAAATGCGACGGATCGGAGATTCCCGACTTCTTTTCCTCGAAGACGATCTGGCTTTCGAGTTCCTTGGTCATCCGCTCGAACTCGGACATCATCATCTGAAGCTGGGTCAACTGACGCTGCTTCTCCCGCACCTGAAATTCCTTCAGGCGGGTAAGGCTCTCACGTGCTTTCATACGCAATACTCCCGTGGATAGCGAGACCCCGGTTACCGATTCCTGCGCCCGAATACCGGCCCGCGCGGGCCGGAAACAAAAAACGACTGCGGTCTTAACAAATACCTACCGCTGGTAACCTTTCGTTTACGGGCATCATTAATCATAGGTACGATGATTTAAGGCTCCGTAAATGCTGAGGTACGAAATGTGGCGCCTGCGGCATTTACGAGTCGAAAGAGTCAGATAGCGGCATTTCCTCATCTTTCGGATGAAGAGTGCCGTTTCAGATTCACCTTTAAAATCAGGAGACTGCTAAAAATATTTAACATTTTCGATACACCTTGCCAGAGTGAATCAGAATTTGTTAACCATTTGGTGGCAGCCTCCAAATCAGGCAACGACTGGATCCGTATCGCGTAAGGGGGCCACGACGACCTTGGGCGGCGGAAAAGGGGAAGACTATGCGGGTTCTACTGATAGAAGACGACAGCGCGACGGCGCAAAGCATTGAGCTCATGCTCAAGTCCGAGAGTTTCAACGTCTACACCACCGATCTCGGGGAAGAGGGCGTCGATCTCGGCAAGCTTTACGACTACGACATCATTCTCCTCGACCTCAACCTGCCGGACATGTCGGGCTACGAGGTGTTGAGAACGCTGCGCCTGTCGAAGGTCAAAACCCCAATCCTCATTCTCTCCGGCATGGCCGGCATCGAGGATAAGGTCCGGGGCCTCGGCTTCGGCGCCGACGACTACATGACCAAGCCCTTCCACAAGGACGAGCTGGTCGCCCGCATCCATGCGATCGTTCGCCGCTCCAAGGGCCACGCCCAGTCGATCATCGCCACCGGCGAGCTGATCGTCAACCTCGACGCCAAGACGGTGGAAGTCGGCGGCCAGCGCGTGCATCTGACCGGCAAGGAATACCAGATGCTCGAGCTCCTGTCGCTGCGCAAGGGCACGACGCTCACCAAGGAAATGTTCCTGAACCACCTCTATGGCGGCATGGACGAGCCGGAACTGAAGATCATCGACGTCTTCATCTGCAAGCTGCGCAAGAAGCTCGCCAATGCCGCTGGCGGCGCCAATTATATCGAGACGGTCTGGGGCCGCGGCTATGTGCTGCGCGAGCCCGACGGCAACGATTACCTGGAAACCGCCTGATTTCCGGGCGGGCGTCACCGCCGAACACAGACCTATTCCCCCGCAAACCCGCCGCACGGCGGGTTTTTGCGTTGTGAGACAGGATTTGGTCCTGTTCGAAAAACCGCCCTCGCCCATTTCATTTTCCGCGAATGCAAAAAGCCGCGGTACATACCGCGGCTGCGACGCTCGGATCTGCGCTATGCGAATGCGTCAGGCGGCCATGGATTGACTGGCAAAGACGCTCGTCAGAATCTTCCGGTCGAAGGGCTTCAGCAGGAAATCGTCCGCCCCGGCCCGCTTGCCGGCCATCATCTTCCTGAGATCCGCTTCGACGACGCAATAATAGATGCGCACCGACGCGCCCTCGGGCAGCCGGCGGATATTGGCGATGAGGTCGAGGGCGCCCTCGAGCCCGGAGTCGACGATCAGGATGTTCGGCAGTTCGGCCTCGCAGCGGACGAGCGCCTCGAGGCTGCTCGGCGCTTCGGACACCAGGAAACCCATGCCCGACAGTATGCGCTTCCCGACCTTCCTCACCACATCCGAGCCATCGGCAATCATCAAGCGCCGCATGTCCAACTCCTTCAGGCCTCATCGGACGCCAAAAGGCGTCCATGAAGCAAAACTAGAGAGATTTGGCAAAGAAACCGTTACCGCCACGGTTGACGGCCGATTTTCATTTCTCGCAAAGCAATAATCCGCCGAGACCTGTGAAACCCTCGGCGGAGTTGAGAGCAGCGGGACTTCGGCACCCGAGAAAAGAGAAAGGCCTCCGTCGCGGACGATGGAGACCTCTTTTCATGTCACGGGCGTGATTGGCGGGCGGAGTGGATCAGGCCTCGGTGCGAGCGGTGAAGACGATCTCCTCGCCGGTCGACGTGACATCGATCAGCATGCCGGCTTCCTCGGCGAGCAGGACCGTATAATAGGGCTGGATCGAGTGGGCGTCCACGGCTTCCTCGGGGGTGCCGGAAAGGAGTTCGGTCAGCCGCGGCGGAACGCGCATCATTCGCCCCTTTGCGACAAGGGTAAATACCGCATCGAACTCCGGGTTTTCCAGGGTGATGTCGATCGAGCCGCCGCGCGGGATTGCACCATAGGCAATCAGGAAGAGGTTCAGCAGCAGCTTGACGCGGTTCTTGGCGATGATCGCCCGCGGGCCGTTCCAAGTCACCTCGGTCTTCTTTTCCGCAGCGGCGAAGTCCTTGGCGGCCTTTTCCGCTTCGCCGGTGTCGATCGAGGCTCCGACCGAGCCGGAGGCGCCGAAGGCAAGCCGCGCGAACTTCAGCCGCACCGAGGCATTGAGCGCGCTGGTACGGATCAGGTCCATCGCATCGGCGTCGGCGCCGCCCTCGTCCAGGAGTTCGAGACCATTATTGATGGCGCCGACCGGCGAGATGATGTCGTGACACACCCGGCTACAGAGCAGCGCCGCCAGATCGGGTCCCGTCAACGTCAGGTTCGGATTCTTTGCCATCATTCTTCCCGTTCGGTTCCATCAGCATATCGACGCCTTGCGTTCCCCGCCACGCCCGGCGAGGTCTTCGCCCGGGCCCGGCATAGCCACGTGGCCCGCGCCGATCAATAGGCCATAATGACATCACATTTGGTAAACCGATTATTAAGAGGATCGGTTCAAATTGTCAGGGCACCCCCGGATTTCGAGTGGAACTACGGAAAGCGGATCAGGTGCACGCGTTCGAGACCCGCGCTGGCCCGCGCAACCGATGCATGAGCTGGTCATGACGGCCGGCCCGCGAGCCGCATTCGCGCCTGACGGAGGAAACGATGCAGCCGATCATGAAGGCAACCGCAATGGCCGTCCGCGCCATTCTGACGACAATCCTGCTGTTCAGCAGCGCCCTGATGTCCGCCGCGCTCGCCCAATCTCCAAATAGCAGCCAGTACACGATGCAGGAGATCGTCGACGCTGGCCACGGCTTCTTCGGCGAGACCTCCGGCGGGCTTGCCAAGGTCGTCGAGCGCGCCTTCGAGCGCTACGGCCTGCCGAACGGCTATATCCTCGGCCAGGAAGGGTCCGGCGCCTTCATCGCCGGCCTCACCTATGGCGAGGGCGAGCTCCACACCAAGAATGTCGGCCAGCATAGTGTGTTTTGGCAGGGCCCCTCCCTCGGGCTCGACTGGGGCGGGCAGGGCAGCCGGGCGATGATGCTAGTCTACAACCTGTCGAGCGTCCCGGCGCTCTACAAGCGCTTCGGCGGCGTTTCCGGCTCGGCCTACGTCGTCGCCGGCGTCGGCATGACGGTGCTGACCGACGAACACGTCGTCGTCGTGCCGATCCGCACCGGAATCGGCGCAAGGCTCGGCCTCAATGTCGGCTATCTGAAGCTGACACAGCAGCCGACCTGGAACCCGTTCTGATACCAAAAGGCCGCATGTAAGTTCTCTGGAGCGCGTAGCGGGCGTGCAATCCTGCAGTAATTGTTGCAGCTTTCGGGCCGTCGTGTTTACTGCAGAAGACGGAAGGAAACTGCCCAACCGCCATGGATGCATCGGTCCAGACTTGAAACGGCCAGCACGTGATTGAATATGCGCTCCTCTTTGCCCTGGGCTTCCTGACGGCGGCCATTATCGGCCTGCTGGTCGCGCCGGCCATCCAAAAGCGCATCGTCCGCTTCGCCGAGGACCGTTTGAAAGCGACGATGCCGCTCAGCCCACAGGAAGTTCGCGCCCAGAGGGACGCCGCGCGCGCCACCTTCGCCGTCGAGAACGCGAAGATGTCGCAGACGCTCCGCCGCGAGCGCGACAAGGGCGTGGCCTTGATGCTGGAGAAGGAAAGGGCGCTCACCGAGGCACAGCGATTGGCTGGCGAAAATACCGACCTCCACACGCAACTTGCCGACATGAACGTCGAGGCCGCCGACATGCGGTCGACCATCCGCCAGCTCGAGCTGCGGATCGCCGACATGCGGGCGACATTCGACAACCTGCAGCGCGACACCGGCGCCAAGAACGAGACAATCCGCGCCTTGAACGGCCAGCTCGACAGGCAGGCGACCGAACTCGACAACCTGCGCATCGACCTCGCGGCGCGCGAAACGCAGATCGAGCATCTGAGGAGCCGGGCCGCCAGTCTGAGCGACGAGCGCGAAGCCTTACGCGCCAGTCTCAAGGGCGAAAACGCCCGGGCTCGCGAAATGGAGCTGCGCCTCGGCCGCGAAGAAAACCGCGTACGCCAGCTCGAAACCAAGCTCGCCCGAGAAGCGGCCGCCAATGCCGACCGCGAAAGCGCGCTCGAGCGGCGAGCGGAAGAAATCGAGCGGCTGAAAATGCGGGTGAAGGCGGCAAACCAGGAAATCCGCGATGCGACGAAAGCGCTGCGCCTGGCCGGCGCCAAGCCGCCGAAGCGCGTGGAACAGCACCCTGCCGCGCAAGGGGTACCGATCGAGGGGGCGCATGACGCGCAGCATAGTGTGGATCCCACCGTCCTCTCCGACGACCTGCGCAACCGCGCGACGGCGCTATCGGAACGCCTCGCCAATTCGAAGTCTGCGGCCCATGACGAGGCGCTGCGCGAGGAGATGGCGCAGATCGCCGCCGGCATGGTGGCGCTCACGGCTGCGCGGGAAGGCTCGTCCTCGCCGATCCACGGCCTTCTCGGCCGAGAGGAGGCGGGGCAGCCGGGAGCCGGCAAGAGCCTGGCGACGCGGGCCAAGGAAATGCTGCCGCCTGAATGAAGGCGGCTCGGGCTTCCCCTCAGATTCGACCGTTGGCGCTGGCGACCTGATGCAGCGCGATGCCCGCGGCCATGGCGACGTTCAGGCTGTCGAGGCCCGGACGCTGGCGGATACGCGCGGTGCGGACCGCGGAAAGGATCGTCGCCGGCAGCCCCTCGCCTTCCGTCCCGACCAGCAATGCCGTGCGCGGCGACGGCGGAATTTTTGTGACGTCCGTCTCGCCGCGCGGCGAAAGGCCCCATATCGCGAACCCGGCGGCATGAAGCCTTTCGATCAGGTCCGCGGCCGTCCCCTCGCGCGCGAAGGGGAGCGTCAGCGCCGATCCGACGGACACCCGAATCGACTTGCGGTACAGCGGATCGCAGCTCGATGCATCCATCAGCACTGCGTCGACGCCGAAGGCGGCGGCATTGCGGAACAGCGATCCCATATTGTCATGGTTCGATATGCCGCAGGCGGCAAGCACGAGGCTTGCGGTAGGAAGGGCGGCGATGAGGGCGTCACGGCCGGGCATCGCATCGGATCGGCCGAGCGCCAGAACACCGCGATGCATGTTGAAGCCGGCGATCGCGTCGAAGACCCGGGCATCGGCCACGTAGACCGGCACATCGGCGGGGAATTGTGCAAGCAGCTCTGCGACGCCGTCAAACCGGTTTTCGAGCAGCAGGATTGCCTCGGCGATGATGCCGCGCCCGGAGCGGTGCGCGGCCGCCAGCATCCGCAGGACGACCGTGCCTTCGGCAATGAAGCGGCCCTGCCGGCCAGTGAGATCCCGTTCCTTGATCGACAGGAAAGCGGCGATGCGCGGGTCCGACGGATCCTCGATGCGGATCGGAAGCGGTGCCGCGACCATCTCGTCACTGCGTCCTGACGGTGACGTCGGCGACGATGCGTCCCGCCTTTATGTCGAAAACGATCGCACGGGGTTCTGCGTCCGGCAGGCTGCCATAGAACAGCACCTGCGAACCGGACAGCGCCACATTGGTCACCGAAAAGCCGGCCGGCAGCGCCGCAATCGCGGTCAGCGGCGCATCGCCCGGCACGCTGACCGCCGGCGGCGTCGCCTCCGCAGCGCCGTCGCTCCGCGTCAGCTTGTAGACAATCGTTCCGAGGACGGCCATAAGCATGATCAACATCACGCCGGCCGAAACGAGCTGCAGGCGCACCATCTTGCGGCGGACATTCTCCATCGCCGGGTCAAGCGGCTTGTCTTCCTGTTCGTCGGGCTCGATCGCGGTCATGGCTGGCTTTCTGTCGGAATTGAAACGGAATGAACGATCCCTTTAAACAAGCGACCGGCAATAGGAAAGTCCTGAGCGCCGACGAGAATGCCGCCGGGCGGTTGGATGCGTTTCTGACGGAGGCGCTTTCGGGCGAATTCTCCCGCAACCGCATCAAGGCCCTGATCGAACAGGGTGCCGTTTCGATCAACGGCATCACGGTGCTCGAACCCAAGCGCAAGGTGCACCCGGGCGACAGCTTCGAGATCGCCCTGCCCGCGCCCGAGGATCCGGAACCCAAGGGCGAGGACATTCCGCTCGAGGTTCTATTCGAGGACGATGATCTGATCGTGCTGGTGAAGCCGGCCGGTCTCGTCGTCCATCCGGGTGCTGGGAACTGGACGGGAACGCTCGTCAACGCCCTCATTCACCATTGCGGCGACAGCCTTTCCGGCATCGGCGGCGTCAGACGGCCGGGCATCGTTCACCGGCTGGACAAGGAAACGAGCGGCGTCATGGTCGTCGCCAAGAACGACACCGCCCACCGGCATCTCTCCGACCAGTTTGCCGACCATGGCCGCACCGGGCCGCTGGAGCGCGCCTATCAGGCGGTCGTCTGGGGCCGCCCCCGCCAATTGAAGGGCACGATCAATGCCGCCCTCGGCCGGGCCGGCGACCGCACGAAACGCGCCGTCAAGCGCGAGGAGAGCGATGATGCGCGCGAAGCGATCACCCACTACGAAGTGGTCGAGCGCTATCACGAGAAGCCGGACGGCACCTGTCTCGCTTCAATCGTCGAATGCCATCTGGAAACCGGCCGGACGCACCAGATCCGCGTCCACATGGCCCATATCGGTCATCCGCTGATCGGCGATCCCGACTATGGCGCCGCCTTCCGGACGAAGGCTAACCTGTTGCCCGAAGCCGCCAAGGGCGTGGTCAACCGCTTCTCCCGGCAGGCGCTGCATGCCTTCATGCTGCAGTTCGAGCACCCTGCCAGCGGCGACACGATGCATTTCGAAGCACCGATGCCGGCGGACATGCAGGAACTGGTCGCCGCCCTTCGCGCAGCCTCTTGAAATCGCTGTGAAGAATCCCGATTTTAGGGACGCTTCAATAGGAAATCTTCCTTCCTCCGGTCTCACGATAGCGTGAAACCGGACTCCTTGAATCATGCTTTCGCCGTACTTATCTTCTAGCCTCGTGGGGTCTGGACGAAGACCCACGCCCGGCCTGCCGTCCCGGAGGCCGGAGATGCACAAAGGGGGTGCTTCATGGCCCGCAACACGCTGCCGACCATTGCCGCTGGAGAGGGCGGCCTCAACCGCTACCTCGACGAAATCCGCAAATTTCCGATGCTCGAACCGCAGGAAGAGTACATGCTCGCCAAGCGGTATCAGGAGCATGGCGACCGCAGCGCCGCCCACAAGCTGGTGACGAGCCATTTGCGCCTCGTCGCCAAGATCGCAATGGGTTACCGCGGCTACGGCCTGCCGATCGGCGAAGTCGTTTCGGAAGGCAATGTCGGCCTGATGCAGGCCGTCAAGAAGTTCGAGCCCGATCGCGGCTTCCGCCTGGCGACCTATGCCATGTGGTGGATCAAGGCGGCCATTCAGGAATATATCCTGCGTTCCTGGTCGCTGGTGAAAATGGGCACGACCGCCAACCAGAAGCGCCTGTTCTTCAATCTGCGGCGGCTGAAGGGCCGTATTCAGGCTCTCGACGAAGGCGATCTCAAGCCGGAGCAGGTGAAGGAAATCGCGACGACCCTGAAGGTCAGCGAGGACGAGGTCGTTTCGATGAACCGGCGCCTCTCCGGCGACGCGTCTCTCAACGCGCCGATCAAGGCCAGCGAAGGCGACTCCGGACAGTGGCAGGACTGGCTGGTCGACGAGCACGACAACCAGGAGGAAATCCTGATCGAGCAGGACGAGCTCGAAAGTCGCCGCGCCCTGCTCGCCAACGCGATGAAGGTCCTGAACGACCGCGAGCGCCGCATCTTCGAGGCGCGTCGCTTGACCGAAGATCCGGTGACGCTGGAAGATCTTTCGACCGAATTCGACATCAGCCGTGAGCGCGTCCGCCAGATCGAAGTCCGCGCCTTCGAGAAGGTCCAGGAAGCAGTCCGCAAGGCGGCACTCGAGCGCGCCAATTCGCTCCGGGTCGTCGAGGGCGCCTGATCGACCTCACGCCTTCAGAACAAACAAAGGCCCGGCTGGACGCCATCCAGCCGGGCCTTTGTGTTTGTCTCGGTCTTCTTACTGGCCGCTCGCCGCGGCCGCGCTGCCGAGCGAACTCCAGGCCTGCATGGCCTTACTGAAGGCCTCCGTGCCGCTGGCGCCTTTCTCAAGGGTCAAGAGGGCGCGGCGGCCGTTGCGGTAGGTGATCGGGATGTCGATCCAGCTGCGGCTGCGCAAGAGTTCGGTGTTGCTGCCGACCGCTTCCGCGAAATCGTTGAGCGCGATCATGTGGAAGTCGTCGGTGATCTTCGCCGGGACGGCAATGAGCGGGTCACCGCGATCCTGCTCTGTGCGCTTCATCGATACGCGCTGCACGCCCTCGATGGCACCGCCCTCGAAGTTCTCGGGCAGCGAAAAGACGAATTCGATCACGTGGCTTGCCGGCAGCGACGGATCGACATTGCGCTTGATCGTCATCAGCGCCGTCATGCCCCGGTCCGGAACGGTGATCTGGGCCTGGATCGCCGGCTCGGGCTTGGCGTCGCCGCCTGGAGACTCCTCCTTGATGGACCAGGCGACAGCGCCCGGAACTGCCGTGGGCGAAGATTGGCCAAGCCGCTCCTCATAGAGGAACATTTTCTCGCCGTCGGCGATGGAAACTTCGGTCTGCGGCGCTCCGCTGTCCTGGTTGGTGGCGGGCTGTTGGGGCTGGGCGGCGGCCTGCTCAGGCCCCGCCGCGGCGCCCTGCGGCTGGCCGGCCTCCGTCTGCGGGGCGACGGACTTGCCCTCCTGCGCTATTTCGCTGCCGTTCGCGCCGGCGGGCCCTTCGTCGCGCTCGGAGCCATCGGCAAGCAAACGCTGGGTAAACTTGCTCGATTTGTCGTCCGGCAATGCCGTACCTTCCTGGGCGCCGGACTGTTCGCCCGGCTGCACGGCAGGCTCGCCCTCGCGGCCGGGCGGCGTTTGCGTCTCCGGACCGGCGGGGATGATTTTCGCGAGCATTGCGGAAAGCCAGGCATTGCCCGCTTCCCTGTTCACCCAATAGGCAAAGCCGCCACCGCCAAGGAGAAGCAGGATCAGCGCAGCGATTGCCAGGCTTTTCACGTTGAAGCGGGATGGCTTGGGAGCAACGCGGTAGGAGGCAGGCCGCGGCGATACGGCCGCCGGCGCCACGTCGCCGACCTGGTCGTCTTCCTTGGCGGCAGCGTCCGAGTCGTTCGCCCTCCGGCCGGCCTCATCGAGGCCGAGCAGATCATCGATGTGATCCCATGCGGTGCCGGCGCGCTCCTCTTCGTTCGAAGCGGTCGGCGCTTTCTCCACGGGCCAGGCCCATTCAGAGACCTCCGGCTCAGCCGGCTTGTCCTTTCTGGTGTCGGCGGGCGCAGCGAAGGGATCGCTGTCGTCGAAGGACCAGGCCTGCGCCGTCTCCGCCTCAGCCGGCCGCGGAGCCGGGGCGCTTGTCTCGGGCTCCACCGGATGCATGCCGAGCCGCTCGGGGCCGGACGCCTCCTGGCGCGGCGCCTCGGATGCCGGAGGCTCTTCACCGGCGCTTGCGGCGGGCGGGACGTCCTCCCACTCCGGCAGCGCCCATTCCGAAGGTTCCTGTTTCGCCGGTGTCGCCTCAGCCGGTGGAGCCTCTTCGCCGACCGGCTCTTCCGGAACCCTCTCTTCCTCAGGGCCTCCAATTGCCACGGGCTCGACCGGCGGCTCGTCGCGGTCGAATTCCTCCGTCTGCGGCTCGGAGGCGGTTGCCTCCTCGGCGGGCGCTTGCTGCCAGCTATCGACTTCCGCCACCGGCGGGGCTTCCTCGGCCGGAGAGAGTTCCTCCGCCGGGACGTATTCCTCTACCGTTGCGCCCCACTGCGGCTCGGCCGAGACGGCTTCCGGTTCCTCGCTTGTGGCAGGCGGTTCCTGTTCGTGCTCGCCCGCGGCGGCCAGGGTGGGCTCGGCTTCCCGGTGCTCCGGCACCTCTCGCGCAGCGGCGGGAACGACCTCATCGGCCGGGACCGGTTCTTCGAAGGCTTGCGGAGCCTCCGGCGCCGCCTCTTCTACGGATTCCTCGGCGACGGCCTGCTCAACTTCGGCAGCCTCGGCCGGAACCGGCGCCGGCTCCGGCGAGACCGGAGCGGCAGCCTCCTGTTCGGCGGACGCTTCGGCTGCATCCGGCTCGAGCACTTCGGGCTGTTCGGGTGCTTCGGCTTCTTCGATTGCCGGCAGGGCCTCGGCGTGTTCGTTTTCGACCTCGGAAATCGCCAGTTCCAGCTTGTTCAACTGGCGATTGATCATGTCGTCCGATGGCCGCGGGGACATGTTCTCGAGCTGGCGGCGCACGGCACTGCGCGCCTTCTCGTAGACCCTGCCCCGCATTTCGGGTGTGTTTTCCGACAGGCCGTCAACGGTCCTGCGAATAACTGCAACAAAATCCGCCATCAGATGCTTTCTCAAATCCTAGTCATGCAGCCGCAATGCGGCGCCGCTTCCTTGCGCCGACACTAGTCCTCAAACGGGTCCGTCACAAGTATTGTGTCGTCGCGCTCCGGGCTCGTCGAAAGCAGTGCGACGGGCGCGCCGATCAGTTCCTCGACCTGGCGAACATATTTGATCGCCTGTGCCGGAAGATCGGCCCAGCTGCGGGCGCCGACCGTCGATTCCTTCCAGCCTTCGAGCGTAATATAGACTGGCTTTACCGAAGCTTGCTGCGCCTGACTTGCGGGAAGATGATCGATCTCTTGTCCGTCCAGAGTATAACCGACGCAGATCTTGAGCTCGTCGAGGCCATCGAGCACGTCGAGCTTGGTGAGCGCGATGCCGGTGATACCGTTGGCGGCGACCGACTGGCGCACCAGGGCGGCATCGAACCAGCCGCAACGGCGCTTGCGGCCGGTGACGGTTCCGAATTCGTGGCCGCGCTCGCCGAGGAACTGGCCGATTTCGTCGTTGAGTTCGGTCGGAAACGGTCCTTCGCCGACGCGCGTCGTATAGGCCTTGGTGATCCCGAGAATATAGCCGAGCGCGCCCGGTCCCATGCCGGAACCGGCGGCCGCCTGACCGGCGACCGTGTTCGAGGAGGTGACGAAGGGATAGGTGCCGTGGTCGATGTCGAGCAGCGTCCCCTGCGCGCCCTCGAACAGGATGCGCGCGCCCTTGCGGCGCTGCCTGTCGAGCAACAGCCAGACCGTGTCCATGAACGGCAGCACGCGCGCGGCGACGGAGGAGAGTTCGTCCATGATCGCCTGGTGGCTGATTTCCGCTTCGCCGAGCCCGCGGCGCAGCGCGTTGTGGTGCGTCAGCAGCCGGTCGACCTTGGCCGGCAGGGTGTCGAGGTCCGCGAGATCCATGACGCGGATGGCCCGGCGGCCGACCTTGTCCTCATAGGCCGGGCCGATGCCGCGGCGGGTCGTGCCGATCTTGGTGCCGCTGTTCGAGGCAGCGTCCTCGCGGAAGCCGTCGAGTTCGCGATGCAGCGACAGGATGAGCGTGGCATTGTCGGCGATGCGCAGGTTGTCCGGCGTGATCTTGACGCCCTGGTTGCCGAGCTTGTCGATCTCCGCGATCAGCGCATGCGGATCGATGACGACGCCATTGCCGATGACGGCTAGCTTGCCGGGCCGGACGACGCCGGAGGGAAGCAGCGACAGCTTGTAGCTGACGCCGTCGATCACCAGGGTATGGCCGGCATTGTGGCCGCCCTGGAAGCGCACTACGATGTCGGCGCGCTCCGAGAGCCAATCCACGATCTTGCCTTTGCCTTCGTCACCCCATTGGGATCCGACCACCACGACGTTCGTCATATTTCTCTTCCTGTTCACGCGCGCACGAGGACGTTGCGCTGTTCTCAAACCCGCGCATCTATACTGTGTTGTCTTTCGGAAAGCGACCCCGTTATGCCCGGGGCCCGGCCCTTTTTGCATGACAAGATATGGCGTTAGCGCCTATATCTGCGAACTCTCCCGCCGGTTCGGCAATCCATTTCACCTCCATGCGGATCGCAGCGCCGTGAATTCCAAAGCCTATTTCTATCTCGCCATCACCGCGCTTTTCTGGGGCGGGAATTCGGTTGCCGGCAAGATGGCCGTCGGGCACGTCAGCCCGATGATGCTGACGACGCTGCGCTGGCTCGTCGCGCTCAGCGTCATTCTTGCGCTGATGACGCCGCAGATCCGCCGTGACTGGGACAAGATTCGCCGCCACTGGCTGCAGCTGCTCGCCTATGGCGCGGTTGGTTTCACGATGTTCAACGCCTTCCTCTATTCGGCGGTGAAATATACCAGTGCGATCAACGCCGTGATCCTTCAGGCCGGCATTCCGATGCTGATCTTCCTGTTCAATTTCGTGTTCTTCCGGACGAAGGTTTCGATCGCGCAGGTCGTCGGCTTCACCGTGACGCTGATCGGCGTGCTCACGACAGCCGCCCATGGCGACTTCGCGAGCCTGATGCGGCTCAAGTTCAATTTCGGCGACGGGCTGATGATCCTCGCCTGCATCGTCTACGCCGTCTATACGGTCACTCTTCGCTGGAAACCGGCGATGCACTGGCAGAGCTTCATCGCGGCACCCGCCTTCGGCGCGCTCATCAGTTCCATCCCGCTGCTCGTCTGGGAAGCTCAAAGCGGCAGCGCCATCGTGCCGGACGCGACAGGTTGGGCGATCGTGCTCTATGCCGCGATATTTCCGTCGCTGATGTCACAGGTTCTCTATGTCCGCGGCGTCGAAATGATCGGCGCCAACCGCGCCGGCCTGTTCATCAACGCCATCCCGGTCTATGGAACGCTGCTTTCCGTTCTGCTCGTCGGCGAGACGTTTCACGCCTATCATCTGGTGGCATTGCTGCTCGTCCTCGGCGGCATCGCGATCGCCGAACACGGCCGGCCGAGGCCGCCGAAGTGACGGCACGCTTTATCGCGGCCCATGGTGAGCGCTCAAAAGAGAAACGCGCCGGATGGGGCCGGCACGTTTGCATTTCATATCCAAGCTGGAACAGCGTGGCTGCTCAATCGACGTTGAACACCAGCGGCTTCGCCTGGCGGATCGCCGCGTTGGCGCGCAGCTTGTCGAGCACCGTCTCGGAAACCGGACCATCGACGTAAAGCAGCGCGATCGCGTCACCGCCCTGCCTTTCGCGACCGAGCTGGAAGTTGGCGATGTTGACGCCGGCATCGCCGAGGGTCGTGCCGATGAAGCCGATCATGCCGGGAACGTCGGTGTTGGTGATATAGACCATGTGGTTGCCGACGTCGGCATCGAGGTTGATGCCCTTGATCTGGATGAAGCGCGGCTTGCCGTCGGAGAAGACCGTGCCGGCGACCGATCGGGTCTGGTTCGCCGTCTTCACCGTCAGCTTGATATAGCCGTCGAAGACGCCCGTCTTGTCGCGCTTGACCTCAGAAAGGATGATGCCCTTTTCCTTGATCATGATCGGTGCGGAGACCATGTTGACGTCAGCCACCTGAGGACGGATCAGGCCGGCGAGAACGGCGCTGGTCAGCGCCTTGGTGTTCATTGTTGCGGTCGACCCGTCATAGAGGATTTCGATTTCCTTGATGGCGCTTTCCGTCGCCTGCCCGACAAAGGCGCCAAGCACGTCGGCGAGGCGGATGAAGGGTTTCAGGATCGGCGCTTCCTCGGCGGTGATCGACGGCATGTTGATGGCGTTGGTGACGGCGCCCTTGACGAGATAGTCCGCCATCTGCTCGGCCACCTGCAGCGCCACGTTCTCCTGCGCCTCGGTGGTCGAGGCCCCGAGATGCGGCGTGCAGACGACGTTCGGCAGGCCAAAGAGCGGGCTTTCGGTGGCGGGCTCCACCTCAAAGACGTCGAAGCCCGCGCCGGCGACATGGCCGGACTTCAGCGCATCGGCGAGCGCCTTCTCGTCGACGAGGCCGCCGCGGGCACAGTTGATGATGCGCACACCCGGCTTGGTCTTGGCAATCGCCTCGGCGCTGAGGATGTTGCGCGTCTTGTCGGTCAGCGGCACGTGCAGGGTGATGAAGTCGGCCTGCGCGAGAAGTTCGTCCAGCTCGACCTTGACGACGCCCATTTCCTCCGCCCGCTCCTTCGACAGGAACGGATCATAGGCGAGCACGTGCATCTTGAGACCGATTGCACGGGCACAGACGATCGAGCCGATATTGCCGGCACCGATCACGCCGAGCACCTTGCCGGTAATCTCGACGCCCATGAACTTCGACTTTTCCCACTTGCCGGCCTGGGTGGAATTGTCGGCGGCGGGAAGCTGACGGGCGACCGCGAACATCAGCGCGACCGCGTGCTCGGCCGTGGTGATCGAGTTGCCGAAGGGCGTGTTCATGACGATGATGCCGCGGCGCGAGGCGGCCGGAATGTCGACATTGTCGACGCCGATGCCGGCGCGGCCGACGACCTTGAGATTGGCCGCCGCGGCGATCAGCTTTTCCGTCACCTTGGTGGCGGAGCGGATGGCGAGACCGTCGTAATTGCCGATGATCTCGGCAAGCTTCTCCTTGTCTTTGCCGAGCTTCGGCTGGAAATCCACTTCGACGCCGCGATCGCGGAAGATCTGAACGGCGGTTTCCGAAAGTTCATCGGATACGAGAACGCGAGGTGCCATGAAAGGCCTCCTTGGAACAGTGTCTGAACGGAATTGGAGTGGCTTCGCCCTTAAGAAGAGCGAAACGGTCGCGTCGGATCAGGCGGCGGCCTGCGAGAGCGTCGCTTTCTGGGTCTCGAATGCCCAGGTGAGCCACGGCATCAGCGCTTCCATATCGGCCGCCTCGATCGTCGCGCCGGACCAGATGCGGAGGCCGGAGGGAGCATCCCGATAGTGCCCGATATCGAAGGCGACGCCCTCCTTGTCGAGAAGCGCGACGAGGCCCTTGGCGAAGGCGGCCTGCGCATCGGCATCGAGGGCCGTCACGTCGCGGTCGACGATCTTCAGGCAAACAGAGGTGTTGGAGCGGGTCTCCGGCTTGACGGCCAGGTTGGCGATCCAGTCATTGGCGGCGACGAAACGGTGGATCAGGTCGGCATTGGCATCGGCCCGCGCGATCAGCCCCTTGAGGCCGCCGACCGACTTCGCCCAGAGAAGCGCGTCGATATAGTCCTCGACGCAGAGCATCGACGGCGTGTTGATCGTCTCGCCGGTAAAGATGCCCTCAATCAGCTTTCCGCCCTTGGTCATGCGGAAGATCTTCGGCAGCGGCCAGGCCGGTACATGGCTTTCCAGCCGTTCGACCGCGCGCGGGCTGAGGATCAGCACGCCATGGCCGCCCTCGCCGCCCAGAACCTTCTGCCAGGAGAAGGTGACGACGTCGAGCTTGGCGAAGTCGAGTTCCTGCGCGAATGCGGCCGAGGTCGCGTCGCAGATCGTCAGGCCCTTGCGGTCGGCGGAAATGAAGTCGGCATTCGGGACGCGGACGCCCGAAGTCGTTCCGTTCCAGGTGAAGACGACGTCGCGGTCGAAATCGACCTTTGAGAGATCCGGCAGTTCGCCGTAGTCGGCCTCGAAGCGGCGGACGTCGGGAAGCTTCAGCTGCTTGATCACGTCGGTGACCCAGCCGGCGCCGAAACTTTCCCAGGCGAGTATGTCGACGCCTCGCGCGCCAAGCAGCGACCACAGCGCCATCTCGACGGCGCCGGTGTCAGAAGCGGGCACGATACCGATGCGGTAGTCGCCGGGCACCTCGAGAATTTCACGGGTAAGATCGATGGCTTGCTTGAGCTTCGTCTTGCCGATCTTGGCGCGGTGCGAACGACCGAGCGGCGCATCGGAGAGAGCTTCGAGCGTCCATCCGGGACGCTTGGCGCAAGGACCAGAAGAAAAATGGGTATTTGCCGGGCGCACGTCCGGCTTGGCAGGTTTCGTCATATGCTATCCTCTCAGATAGAAGCCCCTCGTTGGGGAGGGGTGTCCCGCCGTCCGAAATATTGTGGCGCAGAGAGGATGTCAAGCGGCTTGTGTCGCGTATGACACGATTTTTGGCGCTTCGAGCACATCGTGCTGTGTTGCAGACGGAGCCCTACCAGAGTGCGAACCGCAAGCCTGCGCGGATTTCGTGGCGGGAAAGGCCGTCATCATGGCCCTTGCTGCCGCTTGCACCGGCAAGCGCCTCGGCGCCGAAGCCAAACATGTCGCCCTCAGCGATGCGGGAATAGCGATAGCCGATGTCGAACTTTAGCCGGTCGGTAACGTCGTAGGAGAGACCCGCCATCACCGCATAGGTGAACCGCCAACTGTCGCGACCCTCATAGGAACCTCCCGCCGCCGCCCCGGAACAGGCACCGCCGCCGGCGATACAGGTCGAGCTTTCGCGAACCGTTTTCCAGTCGATATGCGTCGCGCCGATGCCGGCGCCGACATAGGGCGTGAAACCGGCGAGCGTCGCCAGATCGACATAGCCGTTCGCCATTAGCCCGAGAGCGGAGAAATTGCCGCTTTGGGAGAGTGCGCAGGACGTTCCGGCCCCCTCGCCCGCACAAGGGCCTGCGGTAAGCGACGAGCCGTTGAAACGGCCTTCGAAATATTCGGCTGTCAGATCGGCGCGGAAGACGTCGGTGATCCGATAGCCCACGCCGATCGTGCCGGAGACCGGCTCATCGAAACGGGCGTCGTCGAATGGAACATTGCTGTAGCTGCCGGTGCCGCTATTGAAATTGCGATAGAAGGGATCGCCCTCGCCTGTCCAGCCCGCATAGCCGATGTCGCCGCGCAGATAGAGGCGGCTGCCCGCTTCCTTTTCGGTGGAGATCGTGATCTCCGGCGCGTCGAGCAGATCTTCGTCGTTCGCCGCGGCTGCGTCGGCCAAGAGCAGGCCAGCGCTCAGAGCGATACCGAGAATTCCGTTCCGCCAGTCCATGTCGCATGCCTCGCCAGTCGTCAACGCCACCCGTAAGTGCCTCGTTAACTATTGGCAGGGACAAGTTAACCAGCGGTTAAGCATGTTGATTGGGAAACTTTTAACGAATGCCTCTCGTCGCACGGCATGCAGCAATTCCAGGTACTACACAGCAGCTGGCGGGGCAGCATGGGCGCGCGTGGCGAAGACGAAGCTTCAACTTATTAATGCTGATAAGGGGCTCCGGCCGGAGCCCCTTAACCGCCGGTTGTGGCTCCTACTTGTACACGATGGGTTCGGCCGGCGGCACGTAGGCGGCTTCGCATGGGCTACCGAACGTGTAGCGAAGACCGGCCCGCGCCTCGTGGACATAGATGTCCTTGTCGAAACCGGGACCGCTGCCGAGATTGAAACCGAACATGTCGCCGCCGTCGATATGGCGAAAACGGTATCCGACGTCTGCCTTGAGATTGCAGGTGAGGTCCACCGCCGTGCCGGCCATCAACGCATAGGTAAAGCGCCACTTGGCCCGGCCGTCATGCTCGACGGTCGGATCGCAGTTCGTCGGATCGGTGGCGTCGCAGCTCGTGTTGCGCAACGTTCCCCATTTCACGCGCGTGCCGCCGATACCGGCGCCGACATAGGGTGTGAAGGAGCCGTAGGTTCCAAGGTCCACATAGGCATTGGCCAACAGGCTCCATGCCGACATCGAAGCGATATCGGTCGACACGCAGTTGGCAGCGACACCGCAGCTGCCGCTGGTCGAGCCCGTGAAATCCGCCTCGCCGAGGTAATCAAGCGTCACGTCTGCGCGCAGATAGTTGTTGATCTGATAGCCGACACCGCCGCCGAGGACGTAGGAGTCATCGAGATCGGCCCTGTCGAAGTCGACCAGACTTGCGTTGGAGCCCTGGAAGAAATGCGCGCCGCGCAGATCGTTCCAAGCGTAGCCGACATCGCCTCGCAAATACCAGCCACTCGTCTCGACGACTTCAACCGGTTGCTCGACATAAGGCGGCTCTGCTGGCGGCTGATAGACATCTGCGGCGAAAACCGACGTGCCACTGAGCAAAGCAGCAGCAACGCCACCAAAAATCCTCTTCATGCCCCACCCCAATACGCTGGAATACCCTCGCTCGCCGATCCGAATAGATACAATCAGACGAGATGCTCGGCAGGATAGTGCCCGGGAAAGGTTAAGCCTCGATTAACTACAAAAATTTACCGTGAATATTAAAGATTTGAAGTATTCGCGGCACTCAGGCATGAATCGGTGACAATGCCCGCGTGCAGGACGTACGTGCGACCTGGACATGAGACTAGAGCGCGTCGCGTTCAAGCGTAGTCACGCGGAGCGCTTTAGGTCTTTGTTTTGTGCCTGTCGTCATCCCAAAACCGCGGCACAGTTTTGGGCGGCATGCATCAGTGAAGACGCGGCCAGCGAAGGCCGCGCCTTCGTCGATCCGGAAGGCGGCTTCGGTCAGGCGGCGTTGCGCACGCTGCCGATCACGTTGACCAGTTCGTTGACGATGCGCTCGACCTTGCCGCGGTCGTCGCCTTCCGCCATCACGCGGATCAGGGGCTCGGTGCCGGAAGGGCGGATCAGAAGCCGGCCGCCCTTGGCGAGCTCCGCTTCGGCGTCGGCGATCGCCTGGCGTACCGACTCATGTTCCAGCGGCTTGCCCGTGGAAACGCGGACATTCTTCAAGACTTGCGGCACCGGCTCGAAGCGTCGGCAAACCTCGCTCACGGCCTTGCCCTGCCGCTTGACGACGGCGAGGATCTGCAGCGCCGCGACGAGGCCATCCCCCGTCGTGCCGAAATCGGAAAGGACGATGTGGCCGGACTGCTCGCCGCCGACGTTCAGCCCGTCCTGCCGCATCTGTTCGACGACATAGCGGTCGCCGACCTTGGTGCGGTGGAGCTTCAGCCGTCGCGTCTGGAGATAGCGCTCGAGACCGAGATTCGACATGACGGTGGCCGCGATGCCGCCGCCCTGCAGCATGCCGTCGGCCGCCCAGCTGTCGGCAATCACCGCCATCAGCTGGTCTCCATCGATCACCGTGCCCTTCTCGTCGACGATCAGCACCCGGTCGGCGTCGCCGTCGAGTGCAATGCCGATGTCGGCCCGCACCTCGTGAACCTTCTTCTGCAGGGCCTCCGGATGCGTCGAGCCGCATTCGAGATTGATGTTGACGCCGTTCGGCTCGGTGCCGATCGATACCACCTCGGCACCGAGTTCCCAAAGCGCCAGGGGAGCGACCTTGTAGGCGGCGCCGTTCGCGCAATCGATGGCGATCCTCAGTCCCTTCAGGGTGACGTCGCGCGGCAGCGTGCGCTTCGCCTGCTCGATATAGCGGTAGATGTCACCGTCGACGCGCTTGGCCCGGCCGATGTCCTCGGGCTTGGCAAGCTGCCCCGACATGTCCTGGTCGATGAGCTCCTCGATCTTTTCCTCGATGTCGTCGGAGAGTTTGTAGCCGTCCGGCCCGAACAGCTTGATGCCGTTGTCGCGGAACGGGTTGTGCGAGGCCGAGATCATCACCCCGATATCGGCGCGGAGCGACCGCGTCAGCATCGCAACGCCAGGCGTCGGGATCGGCCCGAGCAGGAAGACGTCGAGACCGGCGGCGGTGAAGCCCGCCACCATGGCGTTTTCCAGCATATAGCCCGAAAGTCGCGTGTCCTTGCCGATCACCACGCGGTGACGATGCGCGCCGTTGCGGAAAATGGTTCCGACCGCAACGCCGACGCGCATGGCGAGATCGGCGGTCATCGGGAATATATTGGATTGGCCGCGAATACCATCGGTGCCGAAATACTTGCGCTTCATAAGAACTCCATCGTCCTGCTTCGGCAGGATCTCTTTTGCCGGGCGCGTCTGGTTGCGTGTTCCGCGACTAGTCTTCATGTCCCCGGACCTCGCCTGCGGGCCTTTCGAAGAGGGACTGGAAACGCGGCCGCGCTTCCTCCCCTCGCTTCAACTATAGTAAGCCCCTTCCCGTCGAAACGGTAAATGGGGCGGCTTTGCGCCATCTTTGACACAAATGCACAACAAACGGCAGCAACACTACCATCAGAAATCATTACAGGGCGTTACCAAGCGCGCCGTGCTTGGCGATGACTCTAAACGCGCCGCGTTTCAAACGTATTCACGCGGCGCGCTGTAGGTCTTTGTCTTGTACAGTCGTTATCCCAAAACTGCTGCACACTTTTGGGCGACTTGCATGAGGCCGCAAAAAACCGCCGCTCCCTTCGGAAGCGGCGGTTTTGATTGGCATGGCCGTGGACGCCGGCTCAATTACTGCGGCTGCGGCTCGAAGCCGCCTTCGGGTTCCTCGCCCTTGTTGCCGACTTCCTTCTTCGTGCCGGCCGACGGCACCGCCGACCCACGATGCGGCGGTGTGTCGTCGCCAAGATCGCGTGCCGGCTTCTCGCCGCGGATCAGCGCCTTGATCTCGTCGCCGGTCAGCGTCTCGTACTCCAAGAGTCCCTCCGCGAGCGCCACGAACTCATGGTGCTTTTCGGTCAGGATGCTGCGCGCCGCTTCATAGGCGTCGTCGATCAGGCGGCGGATCTCGTTGTCGATCTTCTGGGCGGTCGCTTCGGAGACGTTCTTCTGCTGCGCCACGGAGTGGCCGAGGAAGACCTCCTGCTGGTTTTCGCCATAGGCAACCTGGCCGAGTTGGTCGGAGAAGCCCCATTGCGTGACCATTGCCCGCGCAAGCTTCGTCGCCTGCTCGATATCGGACGATGCGCCGGAGGTGATGTTCTCCTTGCCGAAGGTCAGTTCCTCGGCGACGCGCCCGCCCATCATGATGGCAAGGCGTGAGATCATCCACTTGTAGCTCATCGAATAGCGGTCGCCTTCGGGTAGTTGCATCACCATGCCGAGCGCGCGGCCGCGGGGGATGATCGTCGCCTTGTGCAGCGGATCGGCCGAAGGAACGTTGAGGGCGACGATCGCGTGACCGGCCTCGTGATAGGCGGTGAGTTTCTTCTCGGCTTCGGTCATGGCGGAGGAGCGACGCTCCGCACCCATCATGATCTTGTCCTTGGCGTCCTCGAACTCCTGCATGGTGACGAGGCGCTTGTTGCGCCGCGCCGCCATCAGCGCCGCCTCGTTGACGAGGTTCATCAGGTCGGCGCCGGAGAAGCCGGGCGTACCGCGCGCCAGAACCTTGAGGTCGACATTCGGCGCCAGAGGCACATTGCGGACATGTACCTTGAGGATTCGCTCGCGGCCGTTGATGTCCGGGTTCGGCACGACGACCTGGCGGTCGAAGCGGCCGGGACGCAACAGCGCCGGATCCAGCACGTCGGGGCGGTTCGTCGCGGCGATCAGGATGATGCCTTCATTGGCCTCGAAGCCGTCCATCTCGACGAGCAACTGGTTCAGCGTCTGCTCACGCTCGTCATTGCCGCCGCCGAGGCCGGCGCCACGATGACGGCCGACCGCGTCGATTTCGTCGATGAAGATGATGCAGGGCGCGTTCTTCTTCGCCTGCTCGAACATGTCGCGGACGCGCGAGGCACCGACACCGACGAACATTTCGACGAAGTCGGACCCGGAGATGGTGAAGAAGGGCACGTTCGCCTCACCCGCAACCGAGCGGGCAAGCAGCGTCTTGCCGGTACCGGGCGGGCCGACCAGCAGCACGCCGCGCGGGATGCGGCCGCCGAGCCGCTGGAACTTCTGCGGATCACGCAGGAATTCGACGATTTCCTCGAGGTCCTGCTTGGCCTCGTCGACGCCGGCGACGTCGTCAAAGGTCACGCGGCCATGCGCCTCCGTCAGCAGCTTGGCCTTGGACTTGCCGAAGCCCATAGCGCCGCGCGAGCCGCCTTGCATCTGGCGCATGAAAAACAGCCAGACGCCGAGGATCAGAAGCATCGGCAACAGGGTGCCGATATAGCTCAGGAAGCCGGAAGAACCGTCGGTTTCCGGACGCACCGTCACCGTTACATCCTTCGCCTCGAGCCGCTCGGTCAAGGCGGTGTCGACGGCGGGGGCATAGGTCTGGAACGTCGCACCGCTTTCGGTGTAGCTGCCGATCACCTTGGAGCCGGTGATCACAACTTCCTTGACGCGGCTGGCGTCGACGTCCTTTAGGAATTGCGAGAAGGGAATTTCACGCGAGCCCGTGCGCTCTGTCGGCTGCTGGAACATGCTGAACAGCGCGATCAGGAGAAGCGCTATGATTGCCCAGAGGGCAAAATTTCGAAAATTAGGGTTCATCGAACTCCCCGGAACCTGTGACAGCCCGCGCTTTCGCCGGGCTGCTGTATGCCCTTAACATAGGGTCCCGGCATCGCCTTGCCAAGGAAAACCGCCGGTCACCCTTCCATTTCTGTCAAAACGTCTTCAACCGGCGGCGGGGCATATCTGTCGCGCCCGAACAACAGCGCGATCGTATCTGCCATGCTTCTGTCGAAACCCGGCAAAAAGGTGTCGTAGGGGCCGATCCGGCATTCGAGCCTCGCCGCTGCGGTCTCGGCGCCGGAGCCGGCGCTGTCCGCTGGCTCGGCGCGAGGTGCCACCAGCGACGCCCTCTTGGCAATCCCCTCCGGCAGTCCTGCGGCAATAAGCCTCTGCCGCCACATGCCGCCCTCGCCCTCCGCACTGATCGTCAGGGCCGGGCCGAGGCTCGCTATGGTGAACCGGCCGTCCCAGGAACCGCTCTCCCCTGCGCCCAACCTCAGGAGCGGCAGATCGCGTTCCTCGCGATAAAGATAAAGGCCGTCTCGGCGCCGGTCGAAAACGACGCGGCCCGCGGTCATCCGTCCCACCTCGCCCGATCGCAGAAAGCCTGACAGCCGCTCGACCGTTGCCCGCCCCGGCGGATGTTCGCGGCCGCCGATCACCGCTGCGACGGTCATCAAGGCGCGGCGCCAGTCGGCATCGTCCATCCGTCCGGCCTGCGCCGCCGCGACCTCGGCGACGAGTCCCTCGTGAACGCGCAGATGCTCCAGTAGCAAGGCAGCCGCTCTTGCCGAGGAGGCGGCACGCAGCAGGCCGTCCCGCTGAGAGCCCGGCGCATGCTCCGCAACCGCGAGGCGGGCACGCACCCGGGCGCGCTCGAACAAGGGATTTTCATTGCTCGGATCGTCGAGCCAGCCAATGCCGCGCGCCTCCAGGAAGGTGCGGATATCGGCACGGCGCACCCGAATGAATGGTCGCAGCACCCAAATGCGGCGCCCGAAGAGCATGGCCGCCGCCATTCCGGCGCTGCCGGGGCCCCGACCCTCGTCGCGCGCAGCGCGCATGGCAATCGTCTCGTTCTGATCATCGCGCGTGTGGCCGGTGACGATACAGTCGGCAGCGAAAGCGGCTGCCGCTTCGGCCAGCAAGTCGTAGCGCTTCCGACGGGCCGCCGCCTGAATGCCCGAGCGTGGTTTGTCGCCCTGCCAATGACCGATCCGGTGGGGAATGCCAAGCCCGGCGCAGAATGCCCCGACGGCCGCAGCCTCACCGGCGGACTCCGGCCTCAAGGCATGATCGACCGTGCAGGCGGCGAGTGAGAACCCGTTGAATTCATGAGTATCGAGCGCTTCGTGAAGCGCACTGAGCAGCCCCTTGGAATCGCTGCCCCCGGAAATGGCGACGAGAATCCGCCCTGGCTTGATAAAGGATTTGAGAAAACGTCTTGCCGCAGCGATGACGGCCTCTGGCATAGGGATGGCCTCAGCAGCCGAAGCGGCTCTGTTCGCTCGTCACCTTCGCCTTAACGGCAGCCGATGCCTTGGGATAACGCTTGTTCACCTCGCGCAAGGTGGCGCAGGCGGTTTCCTTGTTGTCGAGCGCCCCGAGCGACATGCCGAGCTTGAGCAGCATTTCGGGCGCCTTCGGCGACTTGCCGTAAGTCTGATGGGCATTCAGGAAGGTCTTCGCGGACTCGTTGTACTTGCCCTGGGAATATTGAGCTTCGCCCATCCAGAAGCTTGCGTCGGCCGCCTTGTCGCCCTCCGGGAAAGCCGCGAGGTAGTCGCGGAACTCCTGCTCCGCCATGCCATAATCGCCGGAGAGGACATGGCCGTAGGCCGATTGATAAAGATCGCCCGGATTGCCGAGGGCAGCGGTCTGCTGCTCGTTTCCGGGATTGGCGTTGAGGCCGCCATCGTCTTGAGTGGCAATCCCGCTATCCACGCCCGGAAGCGTGGCGTTGGCGCCGGGCTCAGTACCCGTCGTCGTCGAGACCGGATTGCCGTTTTCATCGAAGATGATCGTGCCGAGCGTGCTTGGCGGCGGTGCCGCGCCTGCGGCATTCGGATCGGCGCTTGCCATGCCGGTGCCGTCCGCGGGGGCAGTCGTCGCCGGGCTATCCGTCACCTCGGGGGTGACGGACGCCTGATCGCTGGACTTCGGCGTTTCAAGTGCGCCGCTTTTCTTTGAAGAGGACTTGCCGCCTTCCAGATCCTGGAAGCGGAACTCGTTATCCTCCTGGAACTTCCGGATCTGCTCCTGCATCTGCAGAAGCTGGAAGCTCATTTCCTCGATACGCCCGTTGAGCGAGCGGATCTGTTCCTCGAGTTGGCCGATCCGGCCGACGTCGGTCGATTGCACCTTCACCACCGGCAGGTCGCCCTTGCTGGCGGCAGCGGCATGGGTCGCGCGGGGCAAGAGCCCCGAGAGCGGCATGGCATTTGCCGTTTGGCCGAGACCCGCAAGGGCCGCAAGACCAACCAGCCCTGCCACGACAAATTTCTTCATCTCATTTGTCCTGTTCGATAGATTGTTCTCACCCGGACCACGCTCCGCAGTACATCCGACGATTCCATAGGGCGAGTGCCGCACAGTTTTCCAATTGCCGTGAAAAAGCAACGGAGTTCGGCCAAAGTGTGGTAAAAAAGAAAAGGCGGCCCGCGGCCGCCCCTTCAAAAAACCATTTCAAATCGCCGGCTATCAGCTTCCCGCACCGCCGAGAACGGTGACGGCGCGGCGGTTCTGCGACCAGCAGGAAATGTCGTCGCAGACGGCGACCGGCTTTTCCTTGCCGTAGGAGATCGTCCGCATGCGGTTCGCGGGAACGCCGCGGCCGATGAGGTACTCGCGCGTCGCAGCGGCGCGGCGGGCGCCGAGCGCCAGGTTGTATTCGCGGGTGCCGCGCTCGTCGGCATGGCCCTCGACGGTGATGGCATAGTTCGGGTACTTCGCCAGCCACTGCGCCTGGCGGTCGAGCGTTGCCTGGGCGTCGGCACGGATCGAGCTAGAATCGGTATCGAAGAAGATGCGGTCGCCGACATTGACGGTGAAGTCCTGCTGCGAGCCCGGCGTCGCAGCGCCTGCGCCAAGGCCGAGGCCGGCGGCATCGTTCGGCATGTTCTTCTTGGAAGCGCAGCCGGCGACGGCAAGTGTCATCACGAGAGCGAGCATGACGGGATTGCGGGCGAGGGTCTGCATGCGGCTTGCTGCCGGGGTGTCAATTCGGCTCATGGGCCGGGTCTCCTTGAGAAGTGTCTGAATTCACGGTTGCCAGACTGTAACCGGAAGCGGTTAATTGCTTTTCAACAGTTATGGTTAACAAATCGAGAATCTGCGTCGGGCGCCTGCTAGACCAGCACTTTGCGGCGAGAAAGCGGCACATCGGCCACAATTGCCGCCATGCCTGTGGACGAAACCCGCCGCACCTGTGGACGAATGATGCGAGAGGCGGGATGCGGGCGAAAGCCGCTCGCATCCCTTTTCGGCCAATCTATTCCATCAGCGGCGACCAGGCTGGGTCGGAGGCGAAGCCCTGGGTCTGGATGAGCTGCTCGTTATAGCCGGTCAGGTCGATCGAATAGAGCTGCGGCCCGCCGGCACCGGCATTCTGGCGGAAGAACATCAGCACGCGGCCGTTCGGCGCCCAGGTCGGGCCCTCGTTGTGGAAGCCGGTCGTGAGAATACGCTCGCCGGAGCCGTCCGGCTTCATCACGCCGATCGAGAACTTGCCGCCCGACTGCTTGGTGAAGGCGATCAGATCGCCGCGCGGCGACCAGACCGGCGTCGAATAGGAACCGTCGCCGAAGGAAATGCGGGTCTGGCCGGAGCCGTCGGCGCCCATGACATAGAGCTGCTGCTTGCCGCCGCGGTCGCTTTCGAAGACGATCCGGCTGCCGTCCGGCGAATAGGACGGCGAGGTGTCGATCGCCGCCGTGTTGGTCAGCCGCGTCGTCGTCCGCGAGCGCAGGTCCATTGTATAGATGTTGGCGTTGCCTTCCTGCTGCAGGCTCATGATCACGCGCTGGCCGTCCGGCGAAAAGCGCGGCGCAAAGGTCATGCCCGGGAAATTGCCGACAACTTCGCGCTGCCCGGTTTCGAGCTGCAGCAAATAGACGCGCGGCTGCTGGTTCTCGAAAGACATGTAGGTGATTTCCTGGCGGTTCGGCGAGAAGCGCGGCGTCAGCACGATGTCGTTGGAATTGGTGAGCGCACGGGCATTGAAGCCGTCCTGGTCCATGATCGCCAGCTGCCGCTTGCGGGCATTCTTCGGGCCGCTCTCGGCGACATAGACGATGCGCGTGTCGAAATAGCCCTTCTCGCCGGTGATCCGCTCATAGATCGCATCGGCGATGATATGAGCGACGCGTCGCCAGTTTTCCGGCTGGGTGTAGAACTGCTGGCCGAGCATCTGCTGCCCGGCAAAGGTGTCCCAGAGACGGAACTCCGCCTTCAGCCGGCCGTCGCCTTCCTGGGTCACGCGGCCGATGACCAGCGCCTGCGCATTGATCACCTTCCAGTCCTCGAAGCGCGGTGCCGCATCGGGGTTGGCGATCTTCTCGATGAAGGCACCCTTGTCGATCGGTGCAAAAAGCCCGGAGCGTTTCAGGTCGGCGGCGACGACATCGGAAATCTTCTGGGCGAGTTCGCCCTGCAGGAAATCGGTGATCGCGATCGGCAGCGGCTCGACGTTGCCCTTGTTGATGTCGATCTCCACGACCGCGTTTGCCGGCGCAGCAAAAAGCGCGCCTGCGAACATCAACGTGAAAAGACGGAGAAGATTGCGTCTCAGCATTTCCATAAAGCCTTTCAGCCTTTCATCCTTCTGGGCGGGCGAGGAAAACTGTGCGCGGCTTCCGCTCACATCGCGCCCAACCTGTCTAGAGCATTGAGCTTGGGTCGAAGTTGACGACCACCTCGCTCCACGAATCGTACTTGTCTGGGGGCAGCCCTGTGAAAGGAGCTGATTTAAGAACGGCGCGTCGCGCACCGCTGGCAAGCGCCCGGCGTGCCGCTTCCGAGCCGCCGGTCGCTTCGACTTCCGGCTCGCCGATCAACTCACCGTTCTGATCGAGCTGGAAGGTCACCTTGATGCGCACGTCCGCCGCATCGGCCATGCCGGGAATAATCGACCAATTGTTCTGGATCTGGCCGCGCAGTGCGTCCATTTCACTCTGCGAAAGCGTGTTGCCGCTGGTTGTCTTCTTGCCGCCGAGCGCCGCTTCTTCGGTCGAGCGCTTGGCGCCGCCGCCGGAAGACTCCTGTTTGTTGAGCAGCGCCGCGATCTCGTCGGCGTTGAAGTCGCTCTCCTTCTGGGAGGACGCCTTCTTCTGCTCCTTCTTGGTCTCTTCCTTCTTGCGTTCCGGGGTTTTTGCCGTCTGGGCCGGCTTTTCCACCTTCGGCTTGACCTGGGGCGTCGGCACCTTGTCAGGCAAAGCCTCGGCCTCCGGATTTTCGGCCGGCTGTTCCTCGGCGGGCGCCGGCTCCGGTTTGGTCTCCGGCTTCACTTCCTGTTTCGGTTCCGGGAGTGCGGCAACTTCGGTCGCCGGCTCCGAAGCCGGCTTGGGCTCCTCGACCTTCTGGATTTCCTCCTTCACCGGATCGGGTGTCGGCGGCGCCTTCTCGATCTTTTCGGGGGCGGCGGCAGATTCGTTCTCGACGGGCTTGCTTTCAGGTTTCGGCGGCGTCTTCAGGTCGACGTCGTTGTCGCCGATATTCTCGGCGTTCTCGACCGGTGTCGGCTTCTTGGTTGGGACGGGCGAAGCCTTTTCCTTGGCCGGCGCCTTCTTGTCGCCCTGCTGGATCTGGGTCATGTCGGTGATCGGCACGATGTCGACCGGCAGCGCCTCGACATCCGCGACCTCGAATTCGGCCGGGCTGCCAAGCGACACCAGCGCCCAGGTCAGAACCAGAGCGTGGAGGACAGCAGATGTAGCAAGACCGCCCTTCATCTCCGGGGATCACTTTTCCTGTTCTTGAAGCGTTACGAGCCCGAGATTCTTGAAGCCGGCCGCCGAGATGCGCGCCATGACCTTCATCACCGTGCCGTAGTCGGCATTGGTGTCGCCGCGCACATAGATGCGCTCGTTGTAGCCGGTCGTGGCGATCGCCTCGAGCTTCGGAACGACTTCGTCGATGCCGATCGGCGTCTCCTGCAGGAAGATCTCGCCGGCCGGATTGACCGAGACGGTGATCGGCTGGGTGTCGGCATTCATCGCCTTCGCCTGCGTTTCCGGCAGGTCGATCGGCACGCCCACCGTCATCATCGGCGCCGCCACCATGAAGATGATCAACAGCACCAGCATGACGTCGACCAGCGGCGTCACGTTGATTTCGCTGATCGTGCCGTTCCTGCCTCTGCGCCGACGGCGCCCGCCGCCCGACCCCTTGGCTCCGCCTACTGCCATACCCATCAGCGTCGTCTCCGTGCCCGAAGGTCGTTATTGCGCGGCCTGGCGCGAAGGTTGCAGCTTCTCGTCGATCTGCCGCGACAGGATGGCGGAGAACTCGTCGGCGAAGGCTTCCATGCGGGCGGTCAGCTTGCCGGCGTCGGCAGTGAACTTGTTATAGGCGATGACGGCGGGAATAGCGGCGAGCAGGCCGATGGCTGTCGCCAGCAGCGCCTCGGCGATACCCGGCGCAACGACGGCGAGGTTGGTCGACTTCGAGCCGGCGATCGCCTGGAACGAGGTCATGATACCGACGACGGTGCCGAAGAGGCCGATGAACGGAGCCGCCGAACCGATCGTCGCGAGCGAACCGAGCCGCGCCTCGAGCGTTTCGGATTCGCGGGCGAGCGTCACATCCATGGCGCGGTCGATGCGCATCTGCAGGCCGATCGGCGAGCGGGCGCCGCGTTCGAAGCTCTTCTTCCACTCGCGCATCGCCGAGACGAAGATCGCGCCCATGCCGGTCGTCTGCCGATCGGAGAGCGTACGATAGAGCTCCTCGAGCGACTGGCCGGACCAGAAGACCTGCTCGAAATTGTCCAGCTGGCGGCGAACGCGCCCGTAGTTCAGCGACTTGTCGACGACGATCGCCCAAGTCCAGACCGAAGCTGCAATCAGCCCCAGCATGACCAGCTTGACCACCAAGCCTGCTTGCATGAACAGCGACCAGAGGGTCACATCGCTCGTCGCGGCCAATCCAACCTGTTCCATCGATCTCAGTCCCCGAATCCAAACACCCGGCAGAGCAACGCATGCTCATGACCGGGTCGCCCAAACGTCCTGCTGCAAAATGCCCCGGCATCGCTGCCATTCGCGGCGATTGCGATATACTCGCTTCAGCTTGCCTTCTTGCCGTCAATTTTGGTCAAAGGATGACGTGCACTGCACAAATTCTGATACACAGATAAAGACACTATTATCGTTAAGGGAGTGTTACCGAAGCGATGCTTGCCGGCGGCACGGCAAGGAACTTCGCCGGCTCTTGCACGTTTCGGAGCCGAACCGGAATCGGTTTGGGATCACCCATGGCCGCTCGAAACGAACCGCTCTCCGAATACAACCGGCGCCGCGACTTCACCAAGACACGCGAGCCCAAGGGCAAGGTCGCGCGGACCAGCGGTGACCGGAAGCGCTTCCTGGTCCAGAAGCACGACGCCACACGCCTGCACTACGACTTTCGCCTCGAATGGGAGGGCGTGCTGAAGAGCTGGGCGGTCACGCGCGGCCCCAGTCTCAACCCGGGAGACAAGCGCCTTGCCGTGCGCACCGAGGATCACCCCCTCGCCTATGGAGACTTCGAGGGCACGATACCGGAAGGAGAATATGGCGGCGGCACGGTGATGCTCTGGGACACAGGCTGGTGGGAGCCGGAAGACGACCCGACGAAGGCTCTGAGGAGGGGCAAGCTTTCCTTCAAATTGCACGGCAGCCGGATGAAAGGTGGCTGGGCGCTCGTGCGCATGCGGAAGCGCGACGGCGACAAGCGGGAAAACTGGCTGCTCGTCAAGGAAACCGACGAGATCGCCTCTGAGGACGGCGAGAGCCTGATCCAGGAGAATCTTACTAGCGTGGTCACCGGCCGCACAATGGACGAGATCGCTCGAGGCAAGGGCGAGAAACGGGCGCGCGTCTGGCATTCCAACAGGAGCACCGCCGCCAACCTAAAGGCAGGCGCGATTGCCGATAAGGACGAAGCTCTCAAGCGCTGAAGCCGGCTGGTGGCGGAGGTGGATTTCGCCGCATTTGTTCGATGGATTCTGCGAGGGACACGGAGGTCGAGGCCATGAAACTGGAAGCAGTGAAACCGACAGACGCCGCGCCGAAAACGGGGAAGGGCAAACCCGCTGCCACGAAGAGCAAGGCGTCGTCCAGCAATGGCGACGCCGACGTCCTCGGCGTCCGGATCTCGCACCCCGAGCGCATCCTCTTCGAAGGCCAGGGCATCACCAAGATCGACCTTGCCCGCTACTATGCCGTGGTCGCGGAGCGGATGCTGCCCTTCGCAGCCGATCATCCCCTTTCGCTGGTGCGCTGCCCGCAGGGCGGTGAGCGGCACTGCTTCTACCAGAAGCACGCCAGCGACGGTTTCCCGGAGGCGATCCGCGAGGTGCCGATCGAAGAATCGTCCGGCGACACCGAGAACTACATGTATGTCCACGACGCCAAGGGCCTTGTCGCGGCCGTGCAGATGGGCACGCTCGAGTTTCACATCTGGGGGGCGACGATCGGCCGCCTGGAAAAACCCGATCGCCTGGTCTTCGACCTCGACCCCGATCCGAGCGTCGACTTCGCCACGGTTAAGGCGGCCGCCGCCACGCTGCGCGACGAACTTGCCGGTATCGGCCTCCAGACCGTCGCCATGGTGACCGGCGGCAAGGGCGTCCATGTCATCGTGCCGCTTCGACCGCAAGCAGAATGGGAAGAGGCAAAAGCCTTCGCCAAGCGGGTTGCGCAATCTTTCGCCGAGCGCGACCCGGAGCATTTCGTCGCCACCATGTCGAAGGCGAAGCGCAAGGGTCGGATCTTCATCGACTGGCTGAGGAACGACCGCGGCGCCACCGCGATCGCCCCCTATTCCACGCGTGCCCGCGCCGGTGGGCCCGTCGCTACGCCGGTCGGCTGGGACGAGCTCGAGAGGCTTGACGCCGCCAACGGCTTTCACATTGCCGACATCCTGGGGCGCATCGAGACGGGCACCGATCCCTGGCCGGAGATCGCCAAGACAAAGCAGTCGCTGACGAAGAAGGTACTGGATTCGGCGGTCGGCTAGCCTGGTTGCGCGGGCGCTCTTTGCGCCGCCAGGAACTTCGTCGCCAGCGCCTCCGGCAGACGCCTTGGCCGGCCCTGTCCATTGATCACCGCGATGATCACCTTGGCGGCGATCAACAGCACGCTGGCGCGGCGAATCTCCTGCTGCAGCACCATTTTCGCGCCGCCGGCTTTCTCGGTGCTGGTCTCGATCGTCAGGATGTCGTCCATCCGGGCCGGCGACTTGAAGTCGATCTCCATGCGGTGAACGACGAAAACGAGACCTTCCGCATCCCCCTCGATGGCGAGCGAAGCCTGTTCCACGCCCAGCAGCCGCAGATAGTCGGTTCGCGCGCGCTCCATGAAATGCAGGTAGCGGGCATGGTAGACGACGCCGGAGAAATCGGTGTCCTCGTAATAGACGCGCTGGATCAAACTGTGGCCGGTCTCGGTCAACTCGCCGGCAAGCGAAATCAGTGACATGGCATTCTCCGGGAGGATCTTTCGCTTTTCCTGTGCAGGAACAAAAAGACATTTGCAAGCATTGCAGCTTTGTCACAATCCTATCCTAACAGGTCACCGTGTCCCTCCCGATCAGGAGAATCGTGCATGAAGATCGCAATCCTCGGCGGCGACGGTTTTGTCGGCTGGCCCACCGCATTGCATTTGTCCGATGCGGGCCATGACATTCACATTCTCGACAACCTCTCCCGCCGCTGGATCGATACCGAGCTCGGCGTGCAATCCCTGACCCCGATGGACTCCATCCAGGAGCGCACCCGCATCTGGCATGCGGAGACCGGCCGGCGCATCCATTTCAACCTGATCGACCTTGCCCGCGACTACGAACTCCTGAAGAAGTGGCTTGCCGAACATCGTCCCGATGCGATCGTGCATTTCGCCGAGCAGCGCGCCGCGCCCTATTCGATGAAGAGCGACCGCCACAAGAACTACACCGTCAACAACAACGTCAACGCCACCCATAACCTCCTGAATGCGCTGGTCGAGCTCGACCTCGACGCCCATCTCGTCCATCTCGGCACCATGGGCGTCTACGGCTATTCGACGATCGGCGCGGCGATCCCAGAAGGCTATCTGCCGGTCGGGATTGAGACGATGGGCGGCGAAACGGTCAGTCAGGAGATCCTCTACCCGTCCAATCCGGGCTCGATCTACCACATGACCAAGTGTCTCGATCAGTTGCTCTTCCAGTTCTATGCGAAGAACGACGGGCTCAGAATCACCGACCTGCACCAGGGCATCGTCTGGGGCACCCATACGGAACAGACGCGCCGGCATCCGCAGCTCATCAACCGCTTCGACTATGACGGCGACTACGGCACGGTGCTCAACCGCTTCCTGATCCAGGCGGCGATCGGCTACCCGCTGACGGTTCACGGCACGGGGGGCCAGACCCGCGCCTTCATTCATATCCAGGACTCGGTGCGCTGCATCGAGCTTGCGCTCAACAGCCCGCCCGCGCGCGGCAGCCGAGTCGAAATCTTCAACCAGATGACCGAAACCCACCGGGTCCGTGATCTCGCCGAGATGGTTGCCAGGATGACCGGTTCGGAGATCGCCTGGCTGCCCAATCCGCGCAAGGAAGCGGCCGAAAACGATCTCGTCGTGCACAACGAGAAGTTCCTGGCCCTCGGGCTCGACCCGATCCGCCTCCAGGACGGGCTGCTTTCGGAGATCGTCGACGTGGCGAAGAAATTCGCCTACCGCGTCGACCGTTCGCGCGTGCCGGCCATCTCCGCTTGGACGAAGGACATCGCCCCGTTGATCAACCATGATCCCGAAGGCAAGCGGCTGAAATCCGTCTCATGAACCCCGCGACGCCTCATCCGGAGGGAGGCCTCCCCTGTTCCCCGGCCGCCGCCCAGGATGCTTTCGTGACGCTGGTCACCAATGCCGATTATGCGCTCGGCGCGCGGGCCCTGTTGCGGTCGATCCGGCTGACGCGAACGCCGGCGGATATCGTCGTGCTATACACCGGCGGGGTGGAGCCCGCCGCACTTGAGCCGTTGACGGAATTCGACTGCCGACTGATCGAAACGGAGCTGCTGCCTCTCTCGGACGAATTCAACGCCCGGCATCAGCGCCGCAACGTCCACGAGCTTGCCCCCTTCACCAAGGGGCGCAAGCCCGACTTCCACTCACCGCTCGACAACTTCTGTAAGCTTCGCCTCTGGCAGCTGGTCGAATATCAGCGCTGCGTCTTCATCGATGCCGACGCGCTCGTGCTGAGCAATATCGACAAGCTCTTCCTCTATCCGGAGTTTTCCGCCGCGCCGAACGTCTATGAGAGCCTTGCCGATTTTCACCGGTTGAATTCAGGCGTTTTCGTCGCAAAGCCGTCGCTCGAGACCTTCGAGAACATGCTGGCGGCACTCGACGCGCCGGGTGCTTTCTGGCCGCGCACCGACCAGACCTTCCTGCAGAGCTTCTTTCCCGACTGGCACGGCCTGCCGGTGACGATGAACATGCTGCAATATGTCTGGTTCAACCTGCCGGACCTGTGGGACTGGCGCTCGATCGGCGTACTGCACTACCAGTACGAGAAGCCGTGGGAGAAGGACCATCCGCGTGCGGACGTGCTGCGGCCGCTGATCGACCTCTGGCATGCCTACCTGACGGGCGAGAATGTTCCTCACCTAGCCACTCTGCCGAGCCCGCCGCAAACCGGCTCCACGCTGCCATGACCCGCGTCCTCGTCTCCGGCGGCACCGGCTTCGTCGGCCGCTTCATCGTCGAGCACCTGATAGCGAGCGGATATGAAGTGGTCGTCGGCGGCCGCACGCCACCCGCAAGCGCCCTGTTTTCGAAGCCTGTCGCCTTCGTCCCGCTCGCGCTCGCCCCGGATATCGACCAGGGCGGCGCCTTCCGCCACATCGACCATTTCGTCCATGCCGCCTTCCAGCATGTCGCCGGTCGCTATCGTGGCGGTGAAGGCAATGATCCCGAGGGTTTTCGCCGCAGCAATCTCGATGGCTCCGTCCGACTGTTTCAGACGGCTCGCAATGAGGGGGTGAAGCGTTGCGTCTTCCTGTCGAGCCGGGCCGTCTATGGCGAGCAGCCGCCGGGAGCAGACCTCTTTGAAGATACGCCCTGCAATTCCGATAGCCTCTATGGCGCGCTCAAGCTGGAAGCCGAAAACGAACTCGACGCACTGGGCACAGCCGCATTCAAGACTGTGAGCCTGCGTGTGACCGGCGTCTACGGCGTACCCGACGAAGGCGCTGCTCACAAATGGCAGCCGCTTTTCGATGACTATCTCTCGGGCCGCGTCATCGCGCCACGTGCCGGCACGGAAGTGCATGGTGAGGATGTGGCCGCTGCCGTGCGCCTTGCCCTCCAAACACCACTGGATCGCCTGCAGGGCGGCGTGTTGAACGTCTCCGATGTCCTCATCGACAATCGTGGCATCCTGGCAATGGTTCAGAATATCATCGGGTGTCCTCACCCCCTTCCGGGCCCGGCCGCGCTGGCGGCATTCAATAGCATGAATACCGAGAAGATCCGGGCCCTT
This sequence comes from Sinorhizobium sp. NG07B, assembly GCF_002532005.1. Classification (NCBI taxonomy): domain Bacteria; kingdom Pseudomonadati; phylum Pseudomonadota; class Alphaproteobacteria; order Hyphomicrobiales; family Rhizobiaceae; genus Sinorhizobium; species Sinorhizobium sp. NG07B. The sequence continues at coordinate 139,382 of NZ_NWTD01000006.1, forward strand.
GGCTGGCAGCCGGGCGGACGGGAGCGATTGCAGGCAACGGTCAGAAGTCTGCTCGCCTGACGCTGGAAACGCCAGGGTGGGAGCCACACGATGCCTGACGCGCGGCATCTGCAAGCGGTCGTTCACCCCCGGCATCGTCCTCATCTATCAGTCCCTCGTCAATACCGGCACCGAAGAGGCGCAGCGGAAACAGCCGCTTCCCACGATGCTGGAGACGCTGCGCTCACTCGCAACCGTAACCGGGCCGGGGATGGCAGACCGACACCTTCCTGATGGCGCTACAGCGCCGCGCGTCTTTTCAGACCCGCAAAGGTCGCTGTAACCCTTTGAATCTACGAGCTTTCCGAAAATCTGGTCCGGTTTTCGGGCCGATGCCCTAGCCTATGTCGATGGCAACGACCTCCGGCGGCGATCCGATCCGCACCGGCAAATTCGAAAGACCTAATCCGCCTGAGACGATCATATGGCGATCGTCCTCGATGATATGCCCATAAGCGTAGCGGTTGCCGTATCGCGACGGAACGAGCGGCGCATAACCCAAAAACCTCACCTGCCCGCCATGGGTATGGCCGGCGAGCGTCAGCGATACGCACCGGGGCACGTCGACGAAGATATCGGGTTCGTGCGCCATCAGAATGATCGGATCGCCACCGTCAATGCCCGCCAGAGTGCCGGGCAGGTCATCGAGCCCGTCGATCATACCGGCACCGTCCGACGCCGGATAGGAGGGCTCGAGCTGATCCGACAGACCGGCAAGCCAGAAGGGATGCCCGTCCTTTTCGAGGCGTAGCGCGCGATTGTCGTAGACGGGGATACCGACGCCGGCGAGCGCCGTGTGCGCCAGAGTCGGACCGTGCCCGGCTAGGCTGGCCACCGGATCGTTGAGCCAGTCGTGATTGCCTATGATCGCGTGGACCCCGAGCGGCGCCTTCAGTCGCGCCAATGCCTCGGCCCAACGGGCTGGTTCGACGAAACCGGTCAGACGCAGACTGCTCATGTAATCGCCGAGTAGGAGGATGATATCGCCACCAAGCGCACTGGCTTGATCGCAGATGCTGGCAATCCGGCGTACCGGCATCCACGGTTCGCAGGCATGGATGTCCGCCAGAACGACGATCCTGAGCTTTAGCCCTGTCGGCCAGTTGGCAGGCTTCACGGCATAGGACGTGACAAGCGGCCGCTGCAACGGTTCGATGCCGATGGCATAGGCGGTCGTCCCAAATCCCGCCATCACCAGTCCGCCCAGGAGCTTGAGGAATCCACGCCGCGCCAGCATGCACTTTTCCCTCCTTCAGATGGACTTCAAACGTCCGGCCGCCTTCATGGAGGCGGCCCAGGCAAAGGAAAGTTCGCCCATCGTCGCCGCCGGCTCTATCCTTGCTGAATCATAGCGAGCACGCGGCGCCACCGAAATACACCATTCGGCCGCGCGCCTAAGCCATGCGGTCGGGCCCCCTCAGCCCAGGTCGGCGACGACGATCTCCGGCGGTACGCCGAAACGAACAGGCGCGATCGAGCAACCAAGTCCGCCCGAAACGATCAGATTGCGCTCCTCCTCGACGATATGGCCATAGGCGTAGCGATCGCCGAAGCGGGAAGGCACGACCGGGGAGTGGCCGATAAACCGCACCTGCCCGCCATGGGTATGTCCCGAAAGGGTCAAAGAAACCCGCGGCGGTACCGTCGGGAAGATGTCGGGCTCATGCGCAAGCAGGATGACTGGCGCCTCGTCAGTCACCTGCGCCAGCGTCCCGGCGAGATCGTCGAGCCCGCCCATTGTGCTGCGCTTCCATTTCTTGCCCGGCAGAAGCGCAAGCTGGTCCTCGAGCCCGGCGATCCAGAAGCCGAAACCATCTTTCTCCAGCCGGAGGGCGCGGTTGCTGTAGACCGGGATGCCGACCTCGGCCAGGGCGCGATGTCCGAAGGTTTCGCCGCCGCCGTTCCTCTGGGCGTTCCTGTCCTCCCACCAATCATGATTGCCCATGATCGCGTGGACGCCGAGCGTAGCTTGAAGCGTCGACAACGCTTTCGACCACTCGCTCGAATGGACATAGCGGGTGACGAGATTCATGCCGGACGCATAGTCTCCAAGAAGAACGATGATATCGCCGCCAAGCGCATTGGCGCGCTCGCATATGGAAGTAATCCGCCGCGCCGACATCCAGGGCTCGCAGGCATGGATGTCGGCGAGCGCGATGACACGCAGCTTCAAGCCCGGCGTCCAGCCGGGCGGCGTCAGCTCGTAGCGGGTCACGTTCAGCCGCGCCAGCGGCTCGAAGGCAAAGGCATAGCCGCCGATTGCCATGGCGCTGGCGAAACCGCCGCCGAGAACTTTCATGAAGTCGCGGCGGGTGATCATCTCAATCCTCCTCGAGTGTCAGACGAAATTGGGCCGCCTCGACATCCTTCGGCGGATTGAGCCCCAAATGCTTCCAGGCGTTCGCCGTCAGCACGCGGCCGCGCGGCGTGCGCTGGATGAAACCCTGCTGGATCAGATAGGGTTCGATTATATCCTCGATCGCATCACGCGGCTCCGATAGGCCGGCCGCGATCGTATCGATGCCAACGGGGCCGCCGCCGAAATTATGGGCGATCATCGTCAGGTAACGGCGATCGAGCTGATCAAGTCCCATATTGTCGACCAGCAACCGCGTCAGCGCCTCGTCGGCAAGCTCCCGCGTCACGGCCTCGACCCGCGCCACCTCGGCGAAGTCGCGCACCCGGCGCAGCAGCCGGCCGGCGATGCGCGGCGTGCCGCGCGCCCGGCGGGCGATTTCGCGCGCGCCCTCATCGGTCATGCCGAGGCCCATCAGCCGCGCGCCGCGACGGACGATCAGTTCCAGTTCCTCGACCGTGTAGAAATTGAGCCGCACCGGGATGCCGAAGCGGTCGCGCAACGGCGTTGTCAAGAGACCGAGGCGCGTCGTCGCCGCCACCAGCGTGAACTTGGCAAGATCGATCTTCACCGAGCGCGCCGCCGGCCCTTCGCCGATGATCAGGTCGAGCTGGAAATCCTCCATGGCCGGATAGAGGATTTCCTCGACCGCCGGGTTCAACCGGTGGATTTCGTCGATGAACAGCACGTCGCGCTCTTCGAGATTGGTGAGCAGCGCCGCGAGATCGCCGGCCTTGGCGATGACCGGGCCGGAGGTCGAGCGGAAATTGACGCCGAGTTCCTTCGCCATGATCTGCGCGAGCGTCGTCTTGCCGAGACCGGGCGGGCCGACGAAGAGAACGTGATCGAGCGCCTCGCCGCGGTTGCGGGCCGCCTCGATGAAGATCTTCAGATTGGCGCGCGCTTCCGCCTGGCCGGTAAACTCGTCGAGCGACTGCGGGCGCAGCGTCGCATCGAGGTCCTCGCCCCGCTTTTCCGGCGCAATCAGGCGTGCGGCTTCAGTCATCTCAAACTTCCGTTGCGGGATGGATCGCGCGGCCGCTCGATTTCGCCCCCGCGTGTCCCAACCTTAGTGCGCGGGCGGCAGTCAATCCAGTGCGATCGCGCACACCCTCACTCCTATTCCATTGTGGCTGCAGAAAGGCTTCCCGCCTCAGCGCGCCAGCTCCTTCAATCCCAGGCGGATCAGCTTGGCGCTGTCACCCCCCTCGCCGCCATTCTTCAAGGCCGCGGCGACCGCGTTCGCCGCCTGGTCGCGTGAATAGCCGAGATTGGTGAGCGCCGACACCGCATCGGCGACGGGAGCAGAGGCAACTCCCTCGCTCAGTTCCTGCCTGAGGCCGATCGTCGGGGCCATGTCGCCGGCAAAGGCCGGAGCCTTGTTCTTCAGCTCGGTGACGATGCGCACCGCCACCTTCGGTCCGACGCCTGGCGCGCGCGCCACCGACGTTTTGTCCTGCAGCGCGATGGCGTTGGCGAGTTCGCCGGGTGTCAGCGTCGAAAGCAGCGCCAGCGCCACCTTCGAGCCCACTCCCTGGACGGTCTGCAGCAGGCGGAACCATTCGCGCTCGAGGACCGACAGAAAGCCGAAAAGCTTCAACTGGTCTTCGCGCACATAGGTCTCGATGAAAAGCACCGCAGCCTCACCGGCCGAGCCGAGCCTGGCGAGCGTGCGGGCCGAACAATAGGCCACATATCCGACCCCCTGAACGTCGAGGACGACATAGTCCTCGCCGATTTCGTCGATGGTGCCTTTGAGCTTGCCTATCATCTGGCTTCCGTCTTTCTGGGTCCCTGTACGTCCCTTTGAGGCTTGCGTTCCGCGCACCCCCTCTGGCCTGCCGGCCATCTTCCCCACAAGGGGGGAGAAAAGGAGTGGCACGATCCGTGCCTCCACGGCAGCGTTCCACTTGCTGAAACCTTTCGGTAGGAACCAGTGGCCAGCGGCACATATTCTCCCCCCTTGTGGGGGAGATGGCCGGCAGGCCAGAGGGGGATGGGCTTAGCCGCCATTGCCTGCCCTACCCAGCAAGCGCCGCAAGGCGGCTGGTGATCGCCTGCCTGTTGTGCGCATGGCAGATGGCGATGGCAAGCGCGTCGGCGGCGTCGTTGCCCTTGAACTCGGCCTTGGGCATCAGCACCTTCAACATCATATGGATCTGCTGCTTCTCCCCATGGCCGACGCCGATTACCGCCTTCTTCACCGCATTCGGTGCATATTCGGCGACCCGGAGGCCGGCGCGCGCCGGAACCAGCATGGCGATGCCGCGCGCCTGGCCGAGCTTCAGCGTCGCCGTCGCGTCCTTGTTGACGAAGGTCTGTTCCACCGCCGCCTCGTGCGGCTGGTAGCCATGCACCACCTCGGCAAGCCCGTCGTGCAACTGGCAGAGGCGCGAGGCAAGGTCCATCTCGCCGTCGGAGGTCACCGTGCCGGAAGCGACGAAACGCAGCGAATTGCCGAGCGTCTCGATAATGCCCCAGCCTGTGCGTCTCAGGCCCGGATCAATGCCGATGATGCGAATCGTCGTCTGCATGGCTCACCCTATGTCGGTCAACGGGACGCTGCCAGCAAAAAGTGAACAAAACAAAAACATTACACAGAAACGACATCCGCCGAAGGAAAAACGCAGGCGGGGCCTTGGCGCAAAGAAGCTTGAACCTACATTGCGATCGATCAATTTCTCTTAATTGAAAGCGTTTGCCATGCTGCCCTTTTCCGTTCTCGACCTGTCGCCGATTACCGAAGGCGGCAGCGTCGCCCAGTCGCTGGAAAACTCGCGCCGGCTGGCGATCGCAGCGGAGGAGAATGGCTACAGGCGCTTCTGGCTGGCCGAGCATCACGGCATGAAGGGAATTGCCAGCGCCGCCACTTCGATCGTCATCTCGCATGTGGCTTCGGCGACGCAGAGCATCCGCGTCGGCTCCGGCGGCATCATGCTCCCCAACCATTCGCCGCTCGTCATTGCCGAGCAATTCGGCACGCTTGCCGCCCTTTATCCCGGCCGTATCGATCTCGGCCTCGGCCGTGCGCCCGGCACCGACATGCGGACGGCGCAGGCGCTCCGGCGCAATATGGAAGCAAGCTCGAACAATTTCCCGAATGATGTCGTGGAGCTTCAGGCGCTGCTCGGGCCCGTCAGCGAAGATCAGAAAATCATCGCCGTGCCGGGGGCCGATTCGAACGTGCCGATCTGGCTGCTCGGCTCGAGCCACTTCAGCGCCCATCTCGCCGGCATGCTCGGCCTTCCCTTCGCCTTCGCATCGCACTTCGCGCCGAATATGCTGCTCTCCGCGCTCGAGATCTATCGCGAGCGCTTCACGCCGTCGCCGCAGCTCGACAAGCCGCAGGTGATGGTCGGCGTCATGGGCGTTGCGGCCGACACGGACGAGGAGGCCAACTATCTTTTCACCTCGATGCAGCAATCCTTCGTGGCGCTTCGCCGCAATGCGCGTGGTCGCTTCCCGCCGCCCGTCCGGTCGATGGAGGGGCTGTGGACTCCGGACGAAAAAATCTTCGTCGACCATGCGATGAGCTATGCGGTCGTCGGCGGTCCCGAAACCATCCGCCGCAAGATCGCGTCCTTCGTCGATCTCACCAGGGCCGACGAGCTGATCGTCTCCATGCCGATCTTCGACATGGAGAAGCGGCTGCACTCGCTGAAGCTATTCGCACAGGCGCAAGCGGATTTGGCGCGGGCTGCTTGACCGCAAAGGGTGCCACCCCCTCTACCCTGCCGGGCATCTCCCCCAAGGGGGGAGATCGGCCAGAAGCAAAGCGCTGCCTGGCACTGAGTTTGCGAATGTCAAAGAGACCAGTTTTCACGGTTCGCGTGACGAGCAATTGATTGAGCGGAACATCGCCGCTTGCCGATCTCTCCCCTTGCGGGGGAGATGCCCGGCAGGGCAGAGGGGGGTATTACGCCCGCTTGCCCAGCGCCGAACAGACCTCAGGCGGAAAGCTTCGCCAGCACTTCCTCGGACACCTCGAAGTTCGAATAGACGTTCTGGACGTCGTCATCGTCCTCGAGGTTGTCGATGAGCTTCATCAGCGACTGTGCCTTTTCCTCGTCGACCGGCACTGTGTTCTGCGCCTTCCAGATCGCCTTGACGGTCTCTGCTTCGCCGAGCACGCCTTCGAGCGCCTTCGAAACGTCGCCGATATCTTCGAAACCGCAGATGATCGTGTGGCCTTCCTCGTCCGTCGCCACGTCGTCGGCGCCCGATTCGATCGCCGCTTCCATCACCTTGTCGGCGTCGCCGGCCGAAAGCGGGTAGGTGATTTCGCCGACGCGGTCGAAGGAGAAGGACACCGAACCGGTTTCACCGAGTGCGCCGCCGGCCTTGGTGAAGATCGAGCGGACATTGGAGGCGGTGCGGTTGCGGTTGTCGGTCAATGCCTCGACGATGACGGCGACGCCGCCCGGGCCATAGCCCTCGTAGCGGACTTCTTCGTAGTTCTCCGCGTCGCCGCCGGCAGCCTTCTTGATGGCGCGCTCGATATTGTCCTTCGGCATCGACTGCGCCTTGGCGTTCTGGATGGCGAGCCGGAGGCGCGGGTTCATGCCCGGGTCGGGCAGGCCGGTCTTCGCGGCAACGGTGATTTCGCGCGCGAGCTTGGAAAACATTTTCGAGCGCACCGCATCCTGACGGCCCTTGCGGTGCATGATGTTCTTGAACTGTGAATGGCCAGCCATGACGCCCTCTGCATGCATGAATTTGTTGGGATCGGGCGCCTTATAGTTTCATTGCCGCTTTTCGTCCAGCAGGGCCACCGTTCCGGCACGCGGAATTCGACTCACGCGCAAATGCAGTTCCGCCCGTCAAACCCCCTGGAGCACATGGATCAGCGGCTTGCTCGGCAGAGTGCGCAGCGAAACCGTGATGCTCGGACCGGTGGCGAAGCTCTTGTCATAGTCGTCGCCGAACATCGCCAGGAAATCGCCGATCGGCGGTCCGCGCCGGTGCATCGGCAGGATGAGCGCGGCGCGCAGCCGCGACGTGACGCGGCTCATGCTTTCCGCCCCCATCGTCAGACCGCCGTCGACGGGCACCATCAAAACGTCGAGCCGGCCGATCTGCCGGTAGTGGCTGTCGTCGAGCTCGTGGTGGAGGTGGCCGAGATGACCGATGCAGAGTCCTGCCACCTCGAATATAAAGATCGAATTGCCGTCCGGCTCCATGCCCTCGAAGCCGGAGCGGATGTCGGTCGTCACGTTGCGGATATAGGTATCGCCGACGACGAGATCGTGGTCGGCCGGCTCGCCATCCTCGCCCCAACCATGCAGCACGTGACGGATCGCCGGGTCCGGCGTCAGCGTATAGTGGCTCGAATGGGCCTTGTTCATGGTCACGACGTCGGGCGGCGTCGCGGTCCGGAACCAGCCGTTGTAATCGGTGGCGATCGAAATCCCGCCCGGCGTTTCGATCAGGAAGGTCGAGTGGCCGACATAGGTGATGGTGACTTCGCCGTCGGCCGCCGCCGCGACAGGCGCGACCTCGGGTGCTGCGAAGCTGACGAAGGTCGCCGCCGGCGTGGCTGCGGCGATCGCCTGGCACTGGCTGATCGGTGCGGACACGTCCTGAGCATGGGCCGGCTCCGGCCAGAGCGCATGGATGAACCAGATGGCGACCAGGGCGTAGGCAAGGTATCGCAGCAGCATCCTCCACCTCTCACGCAATCAAGCGCCGAGCAGGATCATTCAAGCCCGCGGCGCCGTCCACTTACAAAGGTCGCCCTCCGCTCACAATCGCGTCATTGCGGGGCCTTGCGTCACTCCGCCGGAGCGCCCGCCGCCTCCGGGACCGGCGCCCGCTTGCGGCGGAACGAACGCAGCGTCACGTAGAAGACCGGGGTCAGGAACAGGCCGAGGAAGGTGACGCCGAGCATGCCGGAAAAGACCGCGGTGCCGAGCGACTGGCGCATTTCGGCGCCGGGACCGGTCGCGATCACCAGCGGAACGACGCCGAGGATGAAGGCAAAGGCGGTCATCAGGATCGGCCGCAGCCGGAGCCGGCTTGCCTCGATCGCCGCCTCGATCGGCGATCTGCCCTCCTCCTCGCCCTGGCGCGCGAATTCGACGATCAGGATCGCGTTCTTCGCGGAAAGGCCGATCAGCACGATGAGGCCGATCTGCGTCAGGACATTGTTGTCCATGCCCCTGAGCGAGACGCCGATGAGGGCGGCGAGAACGGCAAGCGGCACGATCAGGATGATCGCCAGCGGCAGCACCCAGCTCTCATATTGCGCGGCCAGCGCCAGGAACACGAAGATTACCGACAGCGCGAAGATGAATGCGGCGGTGTTGCCGGTCTGGCGCTCCTGCAAGGCAAGTTCGGTCCACTCGAAGGTCGTCCCCTGTGGCAGGATCTGGCCGGCAAGCGCCTCCATCTTGTCGAGCGCCGTGCCGGTCGAAACACCCGGCGCCGGATTGCCCTGGACCGGCACCGAGACATACATGTTGTAGCGCTGCACGAGCGCAGGGCCGCTGGTGTCGCGGATCTCGACGAGCGTGCCGAGCGGCACCAGCGCGCCGGAAGCCGATCTGACTTTGAGTGCAAGGATGTCGTCGCGCTCCACCCGATATTGCTGGTCGGCCTGGGCGCGGACCTGGTAGACACGGCCGAAAGCGTTGAAGTCGTTGACGTAGGACGTGCCCAGATTGATCGATAGGGTCTCGAAAATGTTGGGGATCGGCACGTTCAACGCCCGCGCCTTGTCGCGGTCGATTGCGAGGAAGAATTGCGGGCTCGAGGCCGAGAAAGTGGTGAACACGCCCACCAGTCCTTCGGTCTGATTGGCCGCACCCATCATCTGGAAGGCAAGACCCAGAACACGACGCATGTCAGCGCTCTGGCGGTCCATGATCTGCATCTTGAAGCCGCCCGAATTGCCGATGCCGCGCACCGAGGGCGGCGGCACGGCGATGATGAAGGCCTCCTGAATGCTCTGCATCGCGCCGAAGATCTGGCCAATGATCTGGGTGGCACTCTGGCCGTGTTCGAGCCGCTCCTCGAAACTGTCGAAGGGCGTGAAGATCACGCCGGAGTTCGAGGCGTTGGTGAAGGTCGCGCCGTTGAAGCCGGCAAAGGCGACGGCGTCCCTCACCCCCGGGACTTCCCGGATCATCGCCGACGCACGCTGGACGACGGCATCGGTCCGTTCGAGCGAGGCACCATCGGGGAGCTGGATGACGACGATCGCGTAGCCCTGGTCCATTGTCGGGATAAAGCCGCGCGGCACAACCTGTGCCATGTACCAGGTGGCCCCGAGCAGCGCGACAAAGACAAGCAACGCGGCGGCCAGCGCAATCCGCGTCTGCACGAGACGGCGCACAACCCAGCCATAGCCGTCCGCCATCCGGTCGAAACCGTTGTTGAAGCCGTTGGCCAGGGCACGCCCGAAACGGGTCACCGGGTTGCGGCTTTCATGTTCGTGATCGTCATGCGGGCGCAGCAGGATCGCCGCAAGCGCCGGCGACAGGGTCAGCGAATTGACGGCGGAGATCACCGTCGCCACCGCGATCGTCACGGCGAACTGCAGGTAGAACTGCCCTGCAATGCCCGGAATGAAGGCCGTCGGCACAAAGACGGCGGTGAGGACCAGCGAGATGGCGATCACTGCCGCGCCAACCTCGTCCATCGTCACATGCGCCGCTTCTCTCGGCGTCATGCCTTGCGCCAGATTGCGTTCGACATTCTCGACGACAACGATCGCATCGTCGACCACGATGCCGATTGCCAGCACCAGGCCGAACAGCGTCAGCATGTTGAGGGAGAAGCCGAAGGCGAAGAGCAGCGCGAAGGTGCCGATCAGCGAGACCGGAATGGCGACGATCGGGATGATTGCGGTGCGCCAGGACTGGAGGAAGACGATCACCACCAGCGCCACGAGGATCACCGCCTCGCCGATCGTCAAATAGACTTCGTCGATCGATTCCGAAATGAACTCGGTCGGATTGTAGATGATGCGGTGTTCGAGCCCATCGGGAAAGTCCCTGGAAAGGTCGGTCATCGTCGCCTGGATCGCGTCCGCCGCCGCGAGCGCGTTGGTGCCGGGACGCGAAAAGATGCCGAGCGCCACGGCCGGGCTGCCGTTCAGGTAGCTGTTCGTGACATATTCGCGCGCTCCGAGCTCGACGCGGGCGACGTCCTGCAGCTGCACGAGCCTGCCGTCCTCGGTCGCCTTGACGATCACATAGCGAAACTGTCGCGCGTCGCTGAAGCGGCCGTCGGTGGTGACGGTATATTGAAAGGCACTGTCGCCCGACATTGGCGGACCGCCGATCGAGCCGCCGGAGACCTGGACGTTCTGCTGGCGCAGCGCCTCGACGACGTCGCCGGATGTCATGCCGTAAGCGGAGAGCTTCTGCGGGTCGAGCCACACACGCAGCGCATATTCGCGCTCGCCGAACAGGATGACGTCGCCGACGCCGTCGAGCCGGACGAGAAGGTCGCGGATACGCGAGCGAGCATAGTTGGAGACGTAGAGCTGGTCGTAGCGGTCGTTCGGCGAGAGCAGGTGAACGACCATCATCAGGTCCGGCGAGCTCTTGGTGGTGGTGACCCCAATGCGCCGCACGTCCTCGGGCAGGCGCGGCTCGGCGATCGAGACCCGGTTCTGCACCAGCACCTGCGCCTCGTCGAGATCGGTGCCGAGCTTGAAGGTAATGGTCAGCGACATGGAGCCGTCGGCGGTCGAATAGGAGGACATGTAGAGCATGTTCTCGACGCCGTTGATTTCCTGCTCGAGCGGCGTGGCGACCGTATTGGCGACGGTCTCCGCATCCGCGCCCGGATAGGAAGCCCTGACGACGATGGTGGGCGGCGCGATCTCCGGATATTGCGCCACCGGCAGCTGGAAATAGGCGATGCCGCCGATGATCAGCAGCACGATCGACAGCACCGAAGCGAAGATCGGCCGGTCGACGAAGAAATGCGCAAATCTCATTGGGCGTTCTCCGCCGCCTGCGCCGCTTCCTGCGGCAGCACGACAAGCTCAGGCTTCACCTTGACGCCCGGTCGCGCGCGCATGATCCCGTTGACGATGATCGTCTGATCGCCGGTCAGGCCGCTGCGGATCACCCGGTAGCCATGCAACCGCGGCCCGAGGCGCACCGGTTTGGTCGCAACGCTGCCATCCTCGCCGACCACATAGACGACGCGCTCGTTCTGGTCGGCGGCGATCGCCTCATCGGGAATGAGGATCGCCTGGTAGGTGTTGGAGCCTTCGACCTCGACACGCCCGAAAAGGCCCGGCTGCAGAATGAAGTTGGGGTTCTCGAAGCGTGCGCGCAGGCGCATCGTACCTGTTTGGGTGTCGACCCTGTTCTCGGAGAAATCGAGCTTTCCCTCGAACGGCGGTTCCGTGGCATCGGCGATTGTCACGTGCACGGAGAGCGCGCCCGCGCCCTCCTGCAGCGCGCTGCCGCGGTCGCGGGCGGTGCGCGCATAGGAAAGCAGCCGCCGCTCGTCGACGTCGAAATAGAAATCGATCGGATCGAGGGAGACGATCGTCGTCAACACGGTCTCGTCCGCCTGGACAAGGTTGCCGGGCGATATCCAGCGCCGGTCGACGCGGCCGCTGAGCGGCGCGGTGATCGTCGTGTATTCGAGATCGAGCTTGGCCCGATCGACGGCCGCCTCGGCGCCCCGAATATTCGCCTGTGCGGCAAGCAGCGCGCGGCGGTCGTCGTCGAGCTTGGAAATCGAAAGCGTGCCGGTTCCGGTCAGGGACTCGGTTCGCTTGAACTGCGCCTCGGCGAAGGAGAGCGTCGACTGCGCCGAGGCAAGCGACGCCTCCGCCTGGGAGAGAGCCAGGCGGAAAGGCCGTTGGTCGATGACGAAGAGCTTGTCGCCCTTCTTCACCAGCGCGCCGTCCGTAAAGAACACCTGGTCCAGATAGCCGCCAACACGCGAACGGACCGAGACCTCGTCCACCGCCTGAAAGCGTCCGATGAACTCATCGGCGTCGATGACGTCCCGTACCACCGGCTTGGCGACGGTCACCGCCGGCATCTGAGCATCCTGCGCCCCGGCCGGGGACAACATGAGAAGAGAGATCGAAATGCCGGCGATCGCCGGCAGACGCCACTTTCGCAACATGCACGTTCTCCAGGCACTTGAATAGCAAGATCGCCCGGCGCGGCTTGCGTCCAGTTGCCGTGGCGACAGTCTCGAGCCCGGGGCATTGCCACCGAGTGGTGCCAGAGCGGGAAAAGGAAGAGTGCCTGCGGTTTTCCCGCACGCATTTTGCTCTGGCTTCTAGATCGACATGGGAACTTGCGATAGCGGCCGCTCAAAACGGCTCTGATTTGCGCGCTAACCTGCCACCATTTTCAAAGCCTGTCACTTGAAAAAAAGCGTCTCCCACGGCGTTGCAGGCGGTCGTCGGATTGCAGGCTAGTCGGATGTCCGCCGAGAAATCGGCCGAAGCCGGCCGATTCTCAGGACCAGAATTCCGGCATCGTTTCGCCAAGCCGCGGGCCGAGCCGGAGCGGCGCGATCTTTTCGGCAAGTCCCGTGCGGTCGGAAATTTCGACGCCGACGCCGCAAATCGTTGCGGGACCGGAGGCCGCTTCGAAGCGGCCCTTGGGCATCTTGGAGATGAAACGGTTGAGCGGCTCTTCCTTGTCCATGCCGAGCGAGGAATCGTAGTCGCCGCACATGCCGGCGTCGCTGATATAGCCGGTGCCGCCGTTCAAGATCTGGTGATCGGCCGTCGGTACATGGGTATGCGTACCGACTACGAGGCTGGCGCGGCCATCGACGAAATGGCCAAAGCACTGCTTCTCGCTCGTCGCCTCGGCGTGGAAGTCGAAGACGACGACATCGGCCTGTTCCCCGAGCGGGCAGGCTTCGAGGATTGCCTCGGCGCATTTGAACGGGTCGTCGAGTTCCGGATGCATGAAGACCCGGCCCATGACGTTGGCGACCAGCACGCGGGCGCCGTTGCGGGAAAAGAAGAGATTGGAGCCGCGACCGGGCGTGCCGGCCGGATAATTGGCCGGGCGGAGGAACTGGTCATGCCGCTCGCAGAAGACGACGGCCTCCTTTTGGTCCCAGACGTGGTTGCCGGTCGTCACCACATCGGCACCGGCGCTGATCGTCTCCAGGAAGATGTCCTCGGTGATGCCGAAGCCGCCGGCGGCGTTCTCGCCATTGACGACGACGAAATCGAGCTTGAGATCGCTAACCAGCCCCGGGAGGCGCTCCCAGACCGCCGTGCGGCCCGTCTTGCCAACCATATCTCCCAGAAACAGAAGTCGCATACCCGTTCAATCCCGCTCGAAATGTCGGAAACCGCTCTCCGTCAACACGGCGTCGAGCGCCACGTCGTGCGGTTCCGCCGGCACTGATGCCACTTCCTGGCAGTCGAATGCAATCCCGATCAGGCGCGGCATGTGGCCTTTGCTGCGCAAGCGGTCGATCGCCCGGTCATAATAACCGGCGCCGTAGCCGATCCGGTGGCCGACCGCATCGAAGGCCGAAAGCGGCACAAGCATAATGTCCGGATCGAGCTCGGGCGCGTCCGGTCCGGGGCCCGTCGTGCCGAAGCCGGTCTCTACGACCGCCACGCCGTCGGCGAGCTCGCGAAACACAATGGTCTTCTTGTCGAGGATCACCGGCAGGCAGAGGCGCGCCCCGCGGTCCTTGAGCCGCACCATCAGCGGCCGGATGTCCGCCTCCGAACGGATCGGCCAGAAGCCGGAAACCACGTGCCCGGGATCAAGCGCGATGATGTCGCTGGCATGATCCGCCATGGCGAGGCTCGCCTCGATGCGGGCCTCGGCCGGCATGGCGTCGCGCATCGCCAGACGCTCCGTCCGCAGTGCGGCTTTCAAGTCCCTCGGCGACATCAAGCATCCCTTTCCATCAAACGGTTCGAACCTGCAACGAGGTAGTGCAGTTCACAGGCGAACTGAACCCGTGTCTCCGCGCTTTTGCAACATTTCGCGACAGTCCTCCACCCCTCCCAAAACGAAACAGCATTAACCGGATCTTCACCTTTTGCCGCGGTTCGGCTTCGCGCGACGCTTTGCTCGTGCAATTACCTTCATGATTTCAAATGATTGGACGAGCTGCGATCCGGCGGGCCGGTAGCTCTCGGAGAACAGGCCCGTGTCCATGACGGACAGGATCGACCAGCTCGGCGTTTTGGAACTGCGCTGCCTCTCGCTGGCAGCCCGCGGCCGGACTCGGTTGGAGATGATGCGCGAAACCGATATTCCGGTGGAACGGATCGATCGGGCCCTCGAAGAGGCGATGCGCAAGCTCAACGCGAACAATCTCGCCGAAGCCGTCATCCGCGCCGCAAGGCTCGACCTTATCTCATAGCATCCAGTGTGAATGCCGGACCGGATCCGGCCACCATCCGTCCGGCGAAGACTCGATCCCGACGAGGCCGCCGTCGCTGATGAGATGCGGGTCGCCGCGATCCATCACCAGCCTCCAATGGGCCTCGATGGCCCACCGCAGCCGCAAACGCTCGACCGCGGCGCCGAACAGCGACGATTGCCGGGAAGTCGGAGAAGCGGGCGCAACCAGTACAGGCATGACAGGGCCTCGCGAAAGAAGGAACAATCCGATTTTCCGGCTTTCGTTGACATGAGACAAACGAATTGCGAACATGGCTGGCATCAGAATTTCTTATGGCGCCGCCATGTCCCTTCCGCTCGACAGCGACTTGCTCAGAACGTTTCTCGCGGTCGCCGATACCGGCAACCTGACACGGGCCGCCGATGCGGTTCGACGCACGCAATCGGCCGTCAGCATGCAGATCAAGAAGCTCGAGGACCTGCTCGGCTTCCCGCTTTTCGAGCGGCATTCCCGCGGCGTCGTGCTGACGGCTGAGGGCCGGCGCCTCGTCGACAATGCGCGGCGGATTGTCGCCCTGCTCGACGACACGGCGGCAGCCCTGCGCCAGCCCGCCCTCGACGGCTCGGTCCGCATCGGCATATCGGAGGAATACATCAACTCAACGCTGCCGAGAGCGCTCGGCGCCTTCGCCGCCAGTCACCCGAATGTCGAGGTGACGGTGCAGCAGGGGCACTCGATGTCCAATCTGAAATCGCTCGATGCCGGCGAGATCGACATCGCCGTCGTGTTCGAGCCGGGCGGCCGAACGAGGAACGAAGTCCTCATGGTGGATCCGACCGTCTGGGCCGTCTCGGACCAGCACGGCACGCATGAGCGGCGACCTGTGCCAATTGCCACTTATACCTATTATGAAGGCGGGTGGTGTGATGATCTGGCCCTGCGCAGTCTGAAGAAACGGGGCATAGACAGTCGCGTCGCCTATGTCAGCCGCACGAGCAGCGGCCTGATCGCCGCGGTCGTTTCAGGTCTCGCCATCGCCGCGCTGTCGCGCAGCGCCATACCCCATGGCTGCCGCGAACTGACCGAAGACGACGGCTTCGGCATCATCGACATGTCGAACGTCGTCTTGCGCACGAGACCGGACCATCGCTCCCCGACGGTGGACGCAATGGCCGACGCCATCCGTCGCGCCTTTCGGGGTGCCGATTGAAAGGAAGGAGTGCGATCCACGACGACCGGTGGAGAGTTTACGATCCCGGGTGCCTACTAAGTAGGTGGGCGCCGTGTGGTCCAGACCCACGGGTCCGGACAGGGACAGCTCCCTTGAGATCGTGTATGGCCCCGGGGATTGTGGTTCCTGTCGGGAAGCGCAGACCGCCCCGCAGATATAGAACGTCTTCACCGTTTTCGCCAGAGCGGTCCGGCGGAAATCGCACCCGCACCGACAATTGGGGGTCTCGAGCCGGGGCGGCCTAGTTCGCCGGAGCGGCCGGGCGGCCGTTGAGCTTGGCGGTGATGTCCTGGATCTGCGCCGTCACGTCCGCCAATGCCGAGGCGAGCGCCTCCTCGCTTCTCGCCTGGTCGGAAAGGTTCGCGTCGCGGCTGTTCTTCAGGTTTCCGACCTCGGCCTCGAGGTTCTTCAGCCGCCGATTGACCTCGCTCAGTTCGTCCATGACCATGATGCCCGCCATCACCGTCAGCCTGAGGTCGCCGATTTCGCCGAACTGCCCCTTCAGGTGGCCGACATATTGATCGAACCGGGCGGCGAGGTCGCTCAGGTGATCCTCCTGCCCTTCCTCGCAGGCCATGCGGTAGGCCTTGCCGTCGATCGTCACCGTCACCTGTGCCATGCTTCAAGAACCTCAGCGATCCAGCACTGCCCGAATGGTCTCCATCGCCGTCACCAGACGGCGGGACACTTCGCGATTGACTTCTTCCAAACGATTGGCCCGGAACTGCGACTGATCGAGCTCCTGCGCCAGCCGCGACCGGTCCGTATTGACCCGGCGCACCTCGCCCTCGAACTCGCTCACGTCCTTTTCCTTGTCAAAGCGGCCGTCGATTGCGATTTCAAGGGACTGAACCGCGTTTCGCAATTCCTCGATCGCCGCATTGACCGTCTTTGCAGGCATCTCTTTCGAAACCTCCAGAGGGGATGAGCAAGGCCGAACGCTTTCTCATTGCCCGAAACAAGGGGCGGAGCCGATCCCGCGCCTATCGCCTGAACCTCTCTCGCTCCGCGCTCCGAATCGTCCAGCGTTCCGGCCGTTCGGATCAACCTTTTTAAACCCATTCCGTAAGGCTCAACAATGGCGGCGTCGCCAATTGCACGCTGCAAGCTGTGGATCGCCGATTTTATCCCCCGATGCTATGCTTGCGGCGCGATCCTTCGGCCCAGGCAAGGTCGCAAAAGCGCGCCGCCACCGGCGCCGGAAGGCCTGTATTTGTTGACTCGGGCGGCGCACCTGCTATGTGTTCGGCCGCTTCTCATACGGTCTTTGGAGGATAGAGACCGTCCCCTGACCACCGAACGCAACGGAACAGTCATGATCTCTCGCGAAAAACACGACCGGATGGCGAATGCAATCCGTTTCCTCTCCATGGACGCCGTCGAGAAGGCAAATTCCGGCCACCCGGGTCTACCGATGGGGGCGGCCGACATAGCAACGGTCCTCTTCACCCGCTACCTGAGCTTCGACCCGAAAAACCCCGCCTGGGCGAACCGCGACCGCTTCGTGCTGTCGGCCGGCCACGGCTCGATGCTGCTCTATTCGCTGCTCTATCTCACCGGCTACGAAGACATCACCATCGACGAGATCAGGAATTTCCGCCAGCTCGGCTCGCGGACCGCCGGCCATCCGGAATACGGCCATGCCGCCGGCATCGAAACGACCACGGGGCCGCTCGGCCAGGGCATTGCGAATGCCGTCGGCATGGCGCTCGCCGAGCGCAAGCTGCGCGACGAATTCGGCAGCGACCTCATCGAGCACTTCACCTATGTGATCGCCGGCGACGGCTGCCTGATGGAAGGCATCAGCCAGGAGGCGATCGCGCTTGCCGGCCATCTGAAGCTCAACAAGCTCATCGTCTTCTGGGACGACAACAACATCTCGATTGATGGGCCGATCTCGATCGCCGACTCGACCGATCAGCACGCCCGCTTCCGTGCGTCCAAGTGGCATACGATCGCCGTCGACGGCCATGATCCGGAAGCGATCGCCGCGGCGATCGAGGAGGCGCAGAAGTCCGACAAGCCGACGATGATCGCCTGCAAGACCGTCATCGGCTTCGGTGCGCCGAACAAGGCCGGCACCCACAAGGTGCACGGCTCGCCGCTCGGCGCCGAGGAGATCGCCGCGACCCGCAAGGCGCTCGGTTGGGAAGCCGAAGCCTTCACCGTTCCCGCCGACGTGCTCGACGCCTGGCGCAGCGCCGGCGAGCGCTCGGCCGAGACGCGCAGGGCATGGGAGGCAAAGCTCGAGGCCGCTGAGAAGAGGGCCGAATTCGTGCGCCGCTTCTCCGGCGAACTCGAAGCGGGCCTCGCCCCGGCGATCAGCGCCTACAAGCAGAAGCTCGCCGAGACCAAGCCGTCGCCGGCCACCCGCAAGGCTTCCGAGGATGCGCTGGAAGTCATCAACGGCGTGCTCAACGAAACGATCGGCGGCTCGGCCGACCTGACCGGCTCCAACAACACCAAGACGAGCCAGACCCATTCGATCACGCCGGACAATTTCTCCGGCCGTTACGTCCACTACGGCGTACGCGAGCACGGCATGGCCGCCGCCATGAACGGCATGGCGCTGCATGGCGGACTAATCCCCTATTCGGGCGGCTTCCTGATCTTCTCGGACTATTGCCGTCCGTCGATCCGGCTTGCCGCACTAATGGGCATTCGCGTCATCCACGTCCTGACCCACGATTCGATCGGTCTCGGCGAGGACGGCCCGACGCACCAGCCTGTCGAGCACCTGGCCTCGCTGCGCGCCATCCCCAACCTCCTGGTGTTTCGCCCGGCCGACGCGACGGAAACGGCGGAGTGCTGGCAGCTCGCACTCGAAAGCCGCAATCGCCCGTCCGCCATCGCGCTGACGCGCCAGAACCTGATGGCGGTGCGTACCGAATTCAAGGAAGAAAACCTCTGCGCCCGCGGCGCCTATGACCTGGTCCCCGCGAAGGATGCGAAGGTGACGCTCTTCGCCACCGGCTCGGAAGTGGAGATCGCCGTCAAGGCCAGCCAGGCGCTGCAGGAGAAGGGCATTTCCGCCCGCGTCGTTTCCGTGCCCTGCGTCGAGCTTTTCGCGGAGCAGAGCGACGACTATCAGAAGGCGATCGTCGGCAATTCGCCGGTCAAGATCGCCATCGAAGCCGGCGTCCGCCAGGGCTGGGATCATATCATCGGCAGCGACGGCACCTTCGTCGGCATGTCGAGCTTCGGCGCTTCCGGTCCCTACAAGGAACTCTACAAGCACTTCGGCATCACGCCGGAAGCGGTTGTCGCGGCCGCCGAAGCCAAGCTGTCCTGATCAAGCCGGAGGGCGCCCTTGTGGCGCCCTCCATTCGTTTACCCACGCCAAACTGATAGGGAGAGACCCGACATGACAGTCAAAGTCGCCATCAATGGTTTCGGCCGCATCGGCCGCAACGTGCTTCGCGCCATCGTTGAATCCGGCCGCACGGATATCGAAGTCGTCGCGATCAACGACCTCGGCCCCGTCGAGACCAACGCCCACCTGCTGCGCTTCGACTCCATTCACGGCCGCTTCCCGGCCGACGTGAAGGTCGACGGCGACGCGATCGTCATCAACAGCGGCAAGCCGATCAAGGTGACGGCCATCCGCAACCCGGCCGAACTGCCGCACAAGGACCTCAGCGTCGACGTCGCGATGGAATGCACCGGCATCTTCACCGCGCGCGACAAGGCAGCCGCCCATCTCGAAGCCGGCGCCAAGCGCGTCATCGTCTCGGCACCGGCCGACGGCGCCGATCTCACCGTCGTCTACGGCGTCAACCACGACAAGCTGACCAAAGATCACCTGGTCATCTCCAACGCATCCTGCACGACCAACTGCCTCGCACCGGTCGCCAAGGTGCTGAACGACGCCATCGGCATCGATCACGGCATGATGACGACGATCCACTCCTACACGAACGACCAGCCGTCGCTCGACCAGATGCACAAGGACCTCTACCGCGCCCGTGCCGCGGCGCTGTCGATGATCCCGACCTCGACCGGTGCGGCCAAGGCCGTCGGCCTCGTCCTGCCGGAACTCAAGGGCAAGCTCGACGGTTTCGCCATGCGCGTGCCGACCCCGAACGTCTCGGTCGTCGACCTGAAGTTCGTCGCCAAGCGCGACACGACCAAGGAGGAGATTAACGCGGCGATCAAGGCAGCCGCCGACGGCCCCCTCAAGGGCATTCTCGGCTACACGCTTGCCCCGAACGTCTCGATCGACTTCAACCATGACCCGCATTCCTCCGTTTTCCACATGGACCAGACCAAGGTGATGGAAGGCAAGTTCGTGTCGATCCTCACCTGGTACGACAACGAATGGGGCTTCTCCAACCGCATGTCGGACACGGCGGTCGCCCTGAGCAAGCTCATCTAAGACCATGTTCCGGGCCCTTTCCTCAACGACGGTGCGCTGGCGTCCGCTCGAGGGGGAAGGGCTCGAACATCTGACGATCCGGCCTCTCGACGCATCGGTGGGCGCGGCAATCCGCGCCGAAAGCGTGCTGATCGGCGCGCGCGGCGGAGCCGCCTATGGCGTTCGCTACCGCATTGACTGCGACGCCGGCTGGCGTGTCACTTCCTTCTTCATCGGGACGGCGGACGGACGCCGGCTGCACCTGCTCTCCGACGGCGGCGGCCATTGGCGCACGGCGGAAGGCGTCGCCCTTCCCCGCTTCGACGGCTGCATCGACATCGATCTTGCCGGCACGCCCTTCACCAACACCCTGCCGATCCGCCGTCTGGACCTCACGCGGGCGTCGGGCACCGTAAAACTCAAGATGCTTTACGTGCCATTCGACAGCTTCGAGCCCACGGTCGATGGCCAGCACTATACCTGCATCGAGGAGGGCAAACTCTATCGCTACCAGGCGGAAGACCGCAGCTTCACCGCCGACCTGCCGCTGGACGAGGACGGCCTCGTCACCGACTATCCCACCCTTTTTCAGAGACTATCACTGGAGACGAACTGATGGCTTTCAAGACCCTTGACGATCTGACCGATATCGCCGGCAAACGCGTGCTGGTGCGCGTCGATCTCAATGTGCCGGTCAAGGACGGTCAGGTGACCGACACCACCCGCATCGAGCGCGTGGCGCCGACGATCCGCGAACTCTCCGAAAAAGGGGCGAAGGTCATCCTGCTTGCCCATTTCGGCCGCCCGAAGGGCGAACCGGTCGCCGACATGTCGCTGAAGGCGATCGCCCCTGCCGTCGAGGAAATCCTCGACCAGCGCGTCCACTTCGCCGCCGACTGCATCGGTGACAAGGCCGCCAATGCGATAGCCGACATGAATGACGGCGACGTGCTGCTGCTCGAAAACACCCGCTTCCACAAGGGCGAGGAAAAGAACGATCCGGCCTTCGTCACGGCATTGGCCGCCAATGGCGACATCTATGTCAACGACGCCTTTTCCGCAGCGCACCGCGCCCATGCCTCGACCGAGGGCCTGGCACAGCACCTGCCCGCCTATGCCGGCCGCACCATGCAGGCCGAACTCGAGGCACTCGAAAAGGGTCTCGGCAATCCGAAGCGTCCGGTCGTCGCTATCGTCGGCGGCGCAAAGGTGTCGACCAAGATCGACCTGCTGCAGAACCTCGTGAAGAAGGTCGACGCGCTCGTCATCGGCGGCGGCATGGCCAACACCTTCCTCGCCGCCCAAGGCATCGATGTCGGCAAGTCGCTCTGCGAGCACGATCTTGCCGAAACGGCAAAGTCGATTATCGCCGCGGCGGAAGCCGCCGGATGTGCCATCGTGCTGCCGGAAGACGGCGTCGTCGCCCGCGAATTCAAGGCAGGCGCCGACCACGAGGTCGTCGACATCAAGGCGATCCCGGCCGACGCAATGGTGCTCGATGTCGGGCCGAAATCCGTCACTGCCATCAGCGACTGGATCTCGCGCGCTGAAACCCTCGTCTGGAACGGTCCGCTCGGAGCCTTCGAAATCGCCCCCTTCGACAAAGCGACGGTGGCCGCCGCCAAGCATGCGGCCAGCCGCACCCGTCAGGGCTCGCTCGTCTCGGTCGCCGGCGGCGGCGATACGGTCGCTGCCCTAAACCACGCCGAGGTCGCCGACGATTTCTCCTATGTTTCCACCGCCGGCGGCGCCTTCCTCGAATGGATGGAAGGCAAGCCGCTGCCCGGTGTCGATATCCTCCACCAGCAGAAGTAGCCGCACGCGCGCCGACCCGGGCAAATGGATAAGCCCGGGTCGGCGCCTCAAAAAATTGTGACATTTCAAACGATTAAATTTTTTTAAATCGTTTTAGTCGATTTTACTGCCATTTTCCCGCACAGTATCTTCTGTTATCGCGCGCTGCGTACCTACAGCGCCGCGCGTCTTTAGGACGTCCAAGGCCGCTGTAGCACTTTGAATTGCTGCATGTTTCCTTGCGTAAATCGGCGACGGCTTACGGAGGCATGCAGTCGGACGCGAGGATGTTTCTTGCGCCCTCAGACCGAAACGGTTTCTTGCGCCGCTCCGCTGCGTTCGGCGCTCTGTGTAGGAGAAAAAGATGAGCGAAAGACTGGAAGATATTGCGGTTGCCATGGTCGCCAACGGACGGGGCCTGCTCGCTGCCGACGAGTCGACCGCAACGATCAAGAAGCGCTTCGATAGCATTGGCCTCGAGTCCACCGAGACCTCGCGCCGCGACTATCGCGAGATGCTGCTGCGCTCGGATGAGGCGATGCGCAACTATATCTCCGGCGTCATTCTCTATGAGGAAACCCTGTTCCAGAAGGCCGCCGACGGCACCGCGCTCGTCGACGTCATCAAGAACGCCGGCTCGATCCCCGGCATCAAGGTCGACACCGGCGCAAAGCCCCTGCCGCATTTCCCTAATGAGACCGTCACCGAGGGCCTCGACGGCCTCGCCGCCCGCCTCGCCAAGTATTATGAAGCGGGCGCCCGCTTCGCCAAATGGCGTGGCGTCATCGCAATCTCCGGAACCCTGCCGAGCTTCGGCGCCATCAAGGCCAATGCCCATGCGCTTGCCCGCTATGCGACGCTCTGCCAGGAGGCCGGGATCGTCCCCATCGTCGAGCCGGAAGTGCTCATGGACGGCGCCCCCGGCGACCACTCGATCGAGCGTTCGGAAGAAGTAACCGAATGGGTACTTCGCACCGTCTTCGAGGAACTGGGCGACCTGCGTGTGAAGCTCGAAGGCATGATCCTGAAGCCGAGCATGGTGATCGACGGCAAGAAGGCCCGCAAGGCTTCGGTCGAAGACGTTGCCGAGCGCACCGTCAAGGTACTAAAGCGCACCGTGCCGGCCGCTGTCCCCGGAATCGCCTTCCTGTCCGGCGGCCAGTCGACGGAAGAGGCGACCGCGCATCTCTCGGCCATGAACACGGCGCACGACCTGCCCTGGAAGCTGACTTTCTCGTATGGCCGCGCCCTGCAGCAGGAAGCGCTCAACGCCTGGAACGGCAAGCCGGAGAACGTCGCCGCCGGCCAGCGCGCCTTCTCGCATCGCGCCAAGATGTGCAGCCTCGCCGCCAAGGGCAGCTGGAAGAAGGACCTCGAACAGGCCGCCTGATGGGTAAGCCTGAGCGGACAAAGAGTTAAAGGGAGCGAGGAGAAGGCCCGGCGGCAGCGATGTCGCCGGGCCTTACTGCATGTGTCCTCAAATCGTAGCCGATTTGAGGACAAAAACATGAAGCAATTCAAAGTGTACGGCGTCCTTTGTGCGTCTGCTAAGACGCACGGCGCTGTAGTATTCGGGGCCAATTGTCAGGGAGACAAGTTTGCTGTTTCGGCGGGCCGATAACGCTTTTACATCAGCGCCATTGCCGATTGCCGGGGAACTGCAATGAAATCCGTCTCCTATGTCACCGTTGACGTCTTCACCGCCGAACGCTTCACCGGAAACCAGCTCGCCGTCATCCCCGATGCACGGGGCTTGAGCGACGAGCAGATGCAGGCGATCGCCACCGAATTCGGCTATTCCGAAGTCACCTTCGTGCTGCCGCCGGATGATCCGGCGAACACCGCCCGTGTGCGCATCTTCACGCCGACCGCCGAAATTCCCTTTGCCGGACATCCGAATGTCGGCACCGCCTTCGTGCTCGGTCAACAGGGGGAGATCTTCGGCAGAAGGCCCGGCGACAAACTGCGTTTCGAAGAGAAGGCCGGGCTGGTCGAGGTTGCCCTTCTCGGCGACGGCGACGCCATTGCCGGCGCGCGCATCGTCGCTCCCCGGCCGCTCAGCATCGGACCGGTCATCGACGCTGCGACCGTCGCCGCCTGCGCCTCACTCCGGCCGGAGGACGTGAGCGAACGCACTCATCCCGCCGTGCGTGTCTCGGCCGGCCTCGCCTTTGCCGCCGCCGAAGTCAGGGATGTCGCCGCCCTGTCGAATGCACGGCCCGATGTCAGCGCCTTCCATGAAGCGAATGCGCGTTACCCACTCGCCGATGACAGCTTCAGCCTGTTTCTCTATGCGCGCACACCCGAGCGCCCTTGGCAGATCAGGGCTCGCATGTTCGCGCCGCTCGACAATGTCATCGAGGATCCGGCGACCGGCAGCGCCTCGGCGGCGCTCGGCGCCTATCTCGCTTCGCTTCTGCCGCAGGCGGATGCGGAAATCGAGATTGTCATCGAGCAAGGCGTGGAAATGGGCCGCCGCAGCGTCATAACGGTCCGCGTCAACAAGAAGAACGGCACGGTCCGCGAGGTCAGCGTTTCGGGCAATTGCGTGGCGGTGATGCGCGGGTCGATCGAGGTCTGAGCACTACAGCGCCGCGCGTCTTATCAGACGCGTAAGGTCGCTGTAGCACTTTGAATTGCTGCATGTCTTTGTCCTCAGATCGAGGTCGATTTAAGGAGACATGCAGGAGGCCCGCCGGATCAGCGCGTCTCGGGCGTGCAATCCCTCATCGACTTGAGAAGTGCCCGAAATCGGGGGTGATCGCGAATCGGATCCAGATCGGAGTCCTGCTTGAACCAGAGGAGATGGTAGCTGGAGCTCTGCGGAACGACGGCTTCCAGCAGATCGAGCGCGCGCTCGCTCTCTCCCAACAAGGAATGGACGCAGGCCGCGTTATATTGCGCGACGATATCGTCCGGATCGACCGCCAGCGCTCGCGCCGCCCATTCCTTGGCGCGCTCCCCTTCGCCCAGATGCGCGAGCGCCAAGGCCCCGCGATGGGCGGGGCTCGCATTTTCCGGGTGCCGCTCCAGCGCGGTTTTCGCCCGCTCGATGCCGATCCGCGCCCAGCGCTGGCGCTCGGATTCCATTCCGAGCGAGAGATAGCAGTTCATCAAATGAATTGGTGAAAAATAGTCGTCGGTGCGGATTTCCGCCGCCCGCTTGAAGAACTGCACCGCCTCCTGAAACCGGCCCTGCGCAAATAGGAAGCGGCCATAATAAAGATTGGCCTCATAGAGCGACGGACTCAGCGCCAGAGCCTGGCGGAATTCGCGGCCGGCCTCTTCCGTCTGCCCGTCGTGGGTCAATGCCAGCCCGCGTGAGGCATGCGCTTCCGCCAGGTTTGGGTCGAGCGCCAGTGCCTTGGAGCTCATCTCGAAGATGCTCTCGAGCGGAAACTCCTTTTCGTGCCAATCCCTGATCGCACATTCGCATTCGGCGATGCCCGCGTAGGCGCGCGCATAGTTCGGATCGAGTTCGACAGCCTTCAGGAACATCCGGCGGGCAAGCAGCAGGTAGGACCGAGTCCAGGTATGCGAGAACTGCCGGCCACGCAGATAATAGGTATAGGCTTCCACGGAAGTGGTCGGATCGCTCTCGATCGCCTTCTTCTCCTCCGGCAGCAGCTTGATCTTCAACTGGGCGACGATCGCATGCGTGATCTCGTCCTGGATGGTAAAGATATCGGTGAGATCACGATCATAGCGATCGGCCCACAGGTGCCCGCCCGTATGCGCATCGATGAGCTGGCCGGTGATGCGGACACGTTCGCCGACCTTGCGGACGCTGCCTTCCAGAATGAAGCGGACGCCGAGTTCCTGGGCGATCTGCTTCACCTTCACCGGCTTGCCCTTGTAGGTAAAGACGGTGTTGCGGGCGACGACATGCAGGCGCGAGATCTTCGAAAGATCGGTAATGATGTCCTCGGTGATGCCGTCGGAGAAATATTCCTGCTCCGGATCGTGGCTCATATTGGTGAAGGGCAGGACGCCGATCGATAATTCGTAGCCGGCCTCGAGCGTCGCGTCGGGCGGCTCCGTTTCCTGCCGGGCGGCCGCCTCGCCGAGCGCGACCGTATAGACGCGGATATTCGGCGCGATGTTCTTCAGGCTGTATTCGCCCTTGTCGACGAAGCCGAGGTCCAACCGCGAGCCGACCTGGTCGCGCACCGACGAGGATACCGCAATGCCGGAGGGATCGGCGAGCCCCTCGAGCCGCGCCGCAACGTTGACGCCGTCGCCGAAGATGTCGCCCTCCTCAACGATCACGTCGCCGAGGTGGATGCCGATCCTGAGTTCGATGCGCCGGCTCCTCGGCAGGCCTTCGTTGCGAACGAGCATGCCGCGCTGGATCTCGGCCGCACAGGCCACCGCATTCACGACGCTCGAAAATTCGATCAGCATGCCGTCGCCGGACAGCTTGACGATGCGCCCCTTGTGTTCGGCGATCTTCGGCTCCAGGCACTCGCGGCGATGCCGTTTCAAGGCGGCCAGCGTCCCCGCCTCGTCGGTTCCCATCAGGCGACTGTAGCCCACGACATCGGCAGCGAGAATGGCGGTCAGGCGGCGTTCCAAGAGTGCCTCGATTTTCATCTTGTGGCCGAGCACGGTAATTTAACCTTTTCTTGACTACATGTCGTGCGCAGACTTCGGGCATTTTGCGCGCAAGTGTAGCCCTGTCCTCAAAGGTTAGCTGTTTCTAAGGGAACGTCGTGCGGTCGCGCATTCCCTGCGCATGTTCTATCCGCGGCAGGTGAGTGCGACTGCGGCTACGGCCGGACGAACACCGTGACCATCATCACGGCGATGGCGAAGACGGCGATCTTCCAGAAATCCCGGCGCTGCCTGAGACCGGGATATCCGAGCGGCTTGATGATGTGCACACACATGGCGACGAAGAGGAGAAGCGTCAGTGCCTTCGACATTCATTTATTCCGGAGAATTCCGCGGCCACGGTTGCAACGTCATACGGCCGTCACTTTTCGACGCATAGAGGGCTATTGTTTTCGCCGCCGATTTGCAATGACCGGCGGCAGCGATTCCAGTTGAACGGCACGACATGCCGCCGCGAATTGCCGGTCGCAGAACGATTTCGGATGGAACAATGAGAAACAACCTGCTCCCCGTCGCCGCGCTGTTGCTCGGCACTCTGTTCCTCTTTCTAGGAAACGGTCTGCTGGGTCTGCTCCTGCCGGTGCGCGGCACGGCGGAAGGATACCCGACCACGATTCTCGGCCTGATCGGCACGTCCTGGGCTTCGGGCTTCGTGCTCGGCTGCTTCTTCGCCCCGAATGTCGTGAAGCGCATTGGGCACGTTCGGGCCTTCAGTGTCTTCACGGCGCTGATTGCCATCGTTTCCCTTTTGACCGGCATAATGATCGACCCCATCTGGTGGCTGGTCCTGCGCGCGCTGACCGGCTTCTCGACCGCCGGCACGTCGATGATCATCGAAAGCTGGCTGAACGAGCGCGCCACCAATGAAAGCCGCGGCGTAATCTTCTCCCTCTATATCGCCATCACCCTCTTCGGCGTCGTCGGCGGGCAGATGATGATCCCCTTCGGCGAGACGACGACCACATTCTTCTTCATGATCTGCGGCATTCTCTACTGCGTCGCGATGTTGCCGACGCTCTTGTCCAAGGCCGCCTCGCCGACGCCGCTCAAGCAGGTGCGGCTCGACCTTCGCGGCCTTTACCGCAATTCGCCGGTGTCCTTCCTCGGCATCCTCTTGATCGGCATCGCCAACGGGGCCTTCGGCACGCTCGGCGCCGTCTTCGGCCGCCAGGCGGGTCTTTCCGACAGCACCGTCGCGGCGATGATGAGCGTCGCGATCTTCTCCGGGGCGGTCATGCAGTTGCCCGCCGGCCGAATTTCCGACCGCGTCGACCGCCGCTATGTGCTCGCCGTTCTGGCCGGTGTGGGGGCGCTTGCCGGGCTCATGCTCTTCCTGGTCGAGCCGGGCCAAGTCTGGATCGTGCTGACGCTGATTGCCGTCTACGGGGCCGCGGCAAACGCGCTCTATCCGATCGCCGTCTCGCACGCCAACGACTTCGCCACACCGGAGGATTTCGTCAAGGTCTCCGGCGGCCTGCTTCTGCTCTACGGCATCGGCACGATCATCGGCCCGACGATCGGCGGCCCGGTGATGACTGCGACGGGCCCCTATGGCCTCTTCATGATCACCGCCTGTGCGCATATGCTGATCACGGCCTATGCGATCGTCCGCAGCCGCCGGCGCGCACCCGTGCCCGTCGCCGAGCGCGAGACCTTCTCGCCGGTCAATGCCGGTGCACCGACGACGCCGGAAAGCCTGCAGCTCTCTCCGCGCGCGGCACCCTTCGAGGAGACGCGGGGAGACACCGTCGACGATCCCGAAGCGGAGGAAAGAGCCGATGAGCCTGTTTGACGACGATCAGCCGAAGAAGAAGACCGCGCATGAGATCGGCAGCGACCTTTCGCAGCTCTCCGTCGACGAACTCACCGCGCGCATTGCGCTGCTGTCGGAGGAAATCGCCCGGCTGGAGGCGGAGCGCACCCGAAAATCGGCGAGCCGATCGGCCGCCGAAGGCCTCTTCCGCTGAGAGCTAGACAAGCCTCAGAGAGCGCCGGCGGACGGCCGCTTAACGGGATATTAGGCATTTTCTGTAATTCTACCGTCATCCGGTCTTCCGGACTCAGACATTTTCACCGATTGGCGAATGGGTCTGATTTCTCCCTGTTTTACCTTGAGAGCCGCCCCGCGCGGCTCTTTTTTTGTTTCGCGACAGCTGTTTTCAAAGAATTGTGGAGATTAACCCTTTCTTAAGAATACCCTTGCGCGGAATGCGGTATCAGATCATTCTTCGAGCATAGAGGGGCCTCAAGGAAACTTTTCCCAAAGCCACTTCGTTACCTGACCGTGATGCGTTTTGAACCAGGGAAAAACAGGCCATGTCCGAGAGAGGATTGAATACCGTCAGTTTCGCAGGACACGCTGCGTCCTCGGCGCAGTTCAAGGCGCTCTATGCCGAAGGGATGGGCCTCGTCGAGGAAACGGCGAGCTACCTCGATGGTCCTGGCCGTGCTGCCTCCAAGGTCTTGCCGCGTATGGCCTCGGTGCTTTACGCCGCCGAGTCGATGCGGCTGACGACGCGGCTGATGCAGATGGCCTCCTGGCTCCTCCTACAGCGCGCTGTCAACAATGGCGAGATGAGCCGCGAACAGGTCCTGTCGGAAAAAAGCAAAGTTCGCCTCGACAGCTTCAATGTCGACCGCAGCGCGCCCGGCTGGAACGATCTGCCCGACAGCTTCCGCGACCTGATCGAACGCTCGCTTCGCCTGCAGAACCGCGTCGCCCTGCTCGACCGCGAGATCTACCGGCCGCAGGAGGCCACGACCTTCGTCCCAGACAACCAGAACGGCGTCAAGGCACAGATCAAGCTCTTGCAGACAGCGTTTGGCGGCAACTGACGTCGACGGTAATCACGGCAGAGTTCGAGGCCCGGCCACGCCGGGTTTTTCGTGCGTGCGGCACGCGAATTTCCCAGCGGTCTGCCTTGCATGGTCCTTGCATTCTCTTCTCACGCACTTGCCTGTCCGAGCCAGCACGCAAAGGAGTGCGTGTGTGTGAATCCTCGGGGCAAGCCCGAGGATGACGCTTCTGGGTAATGCTCAGTGCAAATCAAGCGGTGTATGATGCCGGCAGGTGCGCTCCCCTTTTTCGACAGCGGTTCACTCTCCCGTCATCCTCGGGTTTTACCCGGGTCAAGCCCGAGGAGGACCCCCTTGATAACGCTCGGTCTTAAGTTGAGACGAGGGTAAGCGACAGGTGCTGTCAACCTTCGCTCGTCTCCGACGAAAACGGCCCCCTTCTTCTTCGTCATTCTCGGGCTTGCCGAGAATCCATGCACAAGCCGCCGAGCGAGAGGATCGCCTGCGTAAAGCCTGCATCTGACTCTTTCGTCCAGAAGGCAACAACAGCCAACAAAAAAGCCCGGCATTGCCGGGCTCCAGAAACGCGATATCGCGAGCGATCAGAGGCCGAGGCCCTCGAAGCGCTTCTTGAACTTCGAGACGCGGCCGCCGCGGTCGACGAGCTGCTGGTTGCCGCCGGTCCAGGCCGGGTGCGACTTCGAGTCGATTTCGAGGTGCATGGTTGCGCCTTCCGAACCCCAGGTCGAGCGGGTTTCGTATTCGGTGCCGTCGGTCATGACCACCTTGATCGTGTGGTATTCGGGATGGATGCCTGCCTTCATAACAATCTTCCTAGAGTTCCAGGGTCCAATTGTCGCAAGGCATTGCGACTTTGGGACCGAACACGTAAATGGAGCCGCGGACCGCTCTCGGCCACGGCTTCTTCAATTCGATGCCGTGCCTATACATGAAGGTCTGCGGGATAACAAGTGCCGCGCGGAAGACTAATCGACCCTCCGTGGCAGGCGATCGGGGGTCACGTGCCAAGACAAGAGAACCAAGTACGAGAGCGCAAGTCCGTCCGGCCGCTTGCAGCCGTGCTGCCCTATGTCAGGCGCTATCGCCACTTTGCGATCGGCGCCGCCATCTCGCTGACGATCGCCGCGGTGACGACGCTGACGCTGCCGCTGGCGGTCCGCCGGATGATCGATCACGGCTTCTCCAATTCCGATTCCGCCTTCATCAACACCTATTTCACCATGTTGATGGTGCTGGCGATCGTGTTGGCGCTGGCGAGCGCCGCCCGCTACTACTTCGTCATTTCGCTGGGAGAGCGCATCGTCGCCGATCTCCGGCGCGACGTCTTCGCCCGGGTCACGGGCCTTTCCGCCTCCTTCTTCGACGTCAACCAGTCCGGCGAGATCGTCTCGCGGCTGACCGCGGACACGACGCAGATCAAGTCGGCGGTCGGCGCCACGGCATCCGTTGCGCTGCGCAACTTGATCCTCTGTCTGGGCGCGATCGGCATGATGGTCTATACCAGCCCGAAGCTGTCGAGCCTGGTGATCGCCGCCATTCCGCTCATCGTCTTCCCGCTCGTCGGCTTCGGCCGTTCCGTCCGGCGCCGCGCCCGTCAGGCGCAGGACACGCTCGCCGCTGCCTCCGCCTATGCCGGCGAAGCGATCGCCGCCACCCGCACGCTACAGGCCTTCAATGGCGAGGCGAGCGCCAATAACCGCTTCGGCGCCGCCGTGGAGGAGGCCTATGGCGCCGCCCGTGCGGCGATCCGAGCCCGCTCGGCGCTCACCGCCTTTGCCATCACCCTGGTGTTCGGCAGCGTCGTTGCGGTGCTCTGGTTCGGAGCCCGCGACGTGCTGGACGGCACGCTTTCGGCTGGCACGCTCAGCCAGTTTCTACTCTATTCCGTCTTTGCCGCCGGCAGCCTCGGAGCGCTCTCGGAAGTCTGGGGCGAGATCTCGCAGGCCGCAGGCGCCGCCGAGCGCCTGAACGAGCTCCTGAGCGAAGTTCCGCAGATCCGCGCGCCCGAGCACCCCGCCCCAATGCCCGTGCCGGCGAAGGGGGCGATCGCCTTCGACGACGTGCACTTCGCCTATCCGGCGCGGCCCGACTACAAGAGCCTCAAAGGCCTGAGCCTCGCGGTGGAGCCGGGCGAGACCGTTGCCATCGTCGGCCCCTCCGGCGCCGGCAAGAGTACCCTGTTCTCGATGCTGCTGCGCTATTACGACCCGATCAAGGGAACCGTGCTGGTTGACGGCATGGACATCCGCAGCGTCGACCCGAAAGATCTGCGCGAACGGATCGCCATCGTGCCGCAGGACGTGACGATCTTCGCCGCCTCGGTGCATGACAACATCGCCTTCGGCACTACGGCGAGCCGCGAGGCGGTACAGGCGGCCGCCGTCGCGGCGCAGGCCGACGAGTTCATCGCAAGGCTCGACCGCGGCTATGACACGCTGGTCGGCGAGCGTGGCGTGACGCTTTCCGGCGGCCAGCGCCAGCGTATCGCCATTGCCCGGGCGATCATCAAGGCCGCTCCGATCCTGCTTCTCGACGAAGCGACGTCGGCCCTCGACGCTGAGAGCGAGACGCTGGTGCAGAAGGCACTCGACGGGCTGATGCGGGAGCGCACCACGCTCGTCATCGCGCATCGGCTGGCGACGGTGCTGAAGGCGGACCGAATCCTGGTCATGGATCACGGCCGTATCGTCGAGGAAGGCACCCACGCATCGCTGATCCGCCAGGCCGGGCTCTATGCCAAGCTCGCGCGGCTTCAATTCGATCACGGGGCGCAAGGATTGTTTGTCGCATCCCAGGCCTGAGACCGGGCGTTAACCACGCGGCCCTCGGATGTGATTGTTTCTCGATCCGCCATTGCCCGCGGCAAGCGCAGCCCTATTGTAAGGGGGCCGGCTTTTGCCGGCAGCGCCTTCGACGAGATTGGGAGGATATCCGTAATGCCATTTCTAAGCATGACCCGCCGCGCCGCCCTTGCCTTCGGCATCGCCACGCTTTCCGCCATGACCTTGGGCGGCCCGGTGCAGGCGCAGAGTTTTCCGGACCGGACGATTACGCTCGTGGTCCCCTTCGCCGCCGGCGGTTCCACCGACGTCGTGGCCCGGATCATCGCCCAGAAGATGTCCGAGGATCTCGGCCAGCAGGTGATCGTCCAGAACGTCGCCGGCGCCGGCGGCAATCTCGGGGCGTCCAATGTCGCCCGTGCCGATCCGGACGGCTACACGATCCTGATGGCGACGGTCGCAACCCACGCCTTGAACCCGCTGATCCTGAAGACGAAGCCCTACGATCCGGAGAAGGACTTCGCGCCGATCTCGCTGCTGGTCGTCGTTCCGAACGTGCTGGTCGTCAATCCGGAGCTGCCGGCCAAATCGGTGCAGGAATTGCTGGCGCTGCTCAAGGCATCGCCTGACCAGTACAGCTACGCGTCCTCCGGCAACGGCACGCCGCTGCATCTATCCGGCGAGCTCTTCAAGTCGATGGCCGGCGTCGAGATGCAGCACATCCCCTACAAGGGCTCCGGCCCGGCGCTGAACGATGTCATCGGCAACCAGGTGCCGATCATGTTCGACAACCTGCCCTCCTCGTCCAGCCACATCAAGGCCGGAACGCTCCGGGCACTGGCGGTGACTACGGCGGAACGCGCCCCCTCCTTCCCGGACGTGCCTACCATCGCCGAATCCGGCATCCCCGGCTACGAGACCTATACCTGGAATGCGCTCTTCGCCCCGGCCAATACGCCGCAGCCGGTGATCGCGCGCCTGAACGAGTCGGCCAAGAAGGCGCTTGCCGATCCGGGGGTCCAGAAGCGCATGGAGGAATTCAGCGCCAAGATCGTCGGCTCGACGCCCGAGGAACTCGGCGCCCATGTGAAGGCGGAGCTTGCGAAGTGGACACCGGTCGTGCGCGACGCAAACATCCAGATGGATTGACGAGAGACCGGTGTTTGCCCCTCATCCACCTGCCGGCACCTTCTCCCCGCTTACGGGGCGAAGGAGACTCGCGGCGGCGCCTTCCAACCCATCGCCTGAGGAAGCGGCCGGCAGTAGGCACGCAAGTCGCCTCTCCCCGTCAAAACGGGGAGAGGGTTAGGGTGAGGGGCATTACAAGCGATGATAAGATTCTTTGATCAAACGTCCCCGCCCGCGCCCCGCCCCGCGGCACGGCCGGAAAAGATGCAGCCACCCAGGAAAGTGCCCTCGAGGGCGTTGTAGCCGTGCATGCCGCCGCCTCCGAAGCCAGCGACTTCGCCGGCCGCATAAAGGCCCGGCACCGGATCGCCGGAAAGCTCCAGCACTTGGCCGGCAAGGTTGGTCTGCAGACCGCCGAGTGTCTTGCGGGTCAGGATGTGCAATCGCACGGCGATCAGCGGGCCTGCCTTCGGGTCCAGGAGACGATGCGGCCTGGCGGTGCGGAGCAGCCGGTCGCCGCGATAGGCACGCGCGCTGCGGATGGCGGTAACCTGCGCGTCCTTGGAAAACGAATTGTCGATCTCCCGGTCGCGTGCCTCGATCTGCGCCTTGAGGTGGCTCGCCGAGAGCCGGTTATCGCCCGTCAACCTGTTCATCCCCTCGACAAGATCTTCGAGCCGGTCCTTGACGACAAAGTCCTCGCCCTTGTCCATGAAGGCCTGCACCGGGCCGGTCGGCTTTGCGCCGAGCCGCTTCAGCAGAAGCGCTATGCTCTTGCCGGTCAGATCCGGGTTCTGCTCGGACCCGGAAAGGGCGAACTCCTTCTTGATGATCGCGCGCGTCAGGATGAACCAGCTATAGTCATGGCCGCTCTGCCGGATTGCGGCCAATGTCCCGAGCGTATCGAAACCGGGCATGGCCGGCGCCGAAAAACGGTTGCCATCGGCATCGCACCAGAAGGAGGACGGGCCCGGCAGGACGCGGATGCCGTGGTCCGGCCAGATCGGGTCGAAGTTCCTGAGGCCCTCGGTATAGTGCCACATGCGGTCGGCATTGATGACGGAGCCGCGCGCCTTAGCCGCGATGTCCAGCATCCGGCCGTCGACGTGGTGCGGCACGCCGCTGACCATGGAGGCTGGCGGCTGGCCGAGCCGCTTGCGCGGCCAGTTGCGGCGCACCAGCTCATGATTGCCGCCGATGCCGCCCGAACTGACGACCACCGCGCCGGCGGAGATCTCGAAATCGCCGATCTCATCGCGCGAGCTGCGCTCGCCGCGGCCGACCGGATCCGCCTTGAGGATTGCCCCGCGCGCGCCGGTCACGGCACCGTCCGTCGTTACGAGTTCGTCGACCCGGTGGCGGAAGCGGAAACGGACAAGGCCCCGGCTCTCCGCCTGCCGCGTCAGCCGGATGAAGGGTTCGAGCACCGCCGGGCCGGTGCCCCAGGTGATGTGGAAGCGCGGCACCGAATTGCCGTGGCCATGCGCAAGACCACCGCCGCGTTCGGCCCATCCGACCACCGGAAACCAGCGCAGCCCGAGCGCATGCAGCCAGCGTCGCTTCTCGCCGGCGGCAAAATCGAGATAGGCCTCGGCCCACAGGCGCGGCCAGTGATCCTCGGGCCGGTCGAACTGCGACGATCCCATCCAGTCCTGGGCGGCGAGTTCATGACTGTCGCGAATGCCCATGCGCCGCTGCTCTAGACTGTCAACGAAGAAGAGGCCGCCAAGCGACCAGAAGGCCTGGCCGCCGAGATTCTGCTCGCCTTCCTGGTCGAGAACGATGACCTTGCGGCCAAGCGCCGCCGCCTCGGACGCCGCCACGAGCCCGGCAAGGCCGGCACCGATGACCAGCACATCGCAATCCATCAAGGCGCTCTCCCCCAACATCCCTCGACCAGCAACTCTTACGCATACGTCAAGGTCAATTCAAGCGGGGGCCGCTCGTCTATTTTTCGGTCAGCTTGAGCTCGATACGCCGATTTTGCGCCCGCGCCTCCAGGCTTTCCCCGGCCGCAATCGGCTGGTATTCGCCAAATCCGGCCGCCACTAAGCGGTCGGCCGGCACGCCCTTGGAGATCAGGAACTTGACGACCGAAGTGGCGCGCGCCGAAGACAGTTCCCAATTGTCGGCAAAGCGGCCGGTGCCGGAGAGCTGCACGTTGTCCGTATGGCCGTCGACGCGCAGCACCCAGTTGATCTCGGCCGGAATTTCCCTGGCAAGGTCGAGCAGCGCCGTGGCGAGTTTGGCCATTTCCACCTGGCCCTCGGGGTTCAGGTCGCTGCTGCCCGAGGAAAAAAGCACTTCCGACTGGAAGACGAACCGGTCGCCGACGATGCGGATATTTTCGCGGTCGGAGAGGATTTCCCGCAAGCGGCCGAAAAAGTCCGAGCGGTAGCGATTGAGTTCCTGCACGCGCTGGGCGAGCGCGACGTTCAGCCGGCGGCCGAGGTCGGCGATCTTCGCCTGCGAAGCCTGATCCTTCGCCTCGGAAGCCTGAAGCGCGCCCTCGATGGCGGCAATCTGGCTGCGCAGCGCGGCGATCTGCTGGTTCAAGAGCTCGATCTGGCTCATCGCGCGGGCGCTGACCTGCTTTTCGTTTTCGAGCTCCGAGCCCAACCGGCCGAGTTTCTGATTGGCCGCATCGGTACTGCCGGCCCCCTGATCAAGCAGCGCTTCAAGGCGGGACCGCTCGCCCTCTGACTGGGCAAGCGAGGCCTGGAGATTGGCAAGCGAATCCTCGAGATCCTGCTTGCCGCTCTTCTCGAGGGCGAGAAGCTGGGTCAGTTCGTTGATCTGGCTGTTCAGCCGGTTCAGCACCTCGTCCTTGCCGGTGATCTCCCGCCCCATCAGGAACTGAGCCGTGACGAAGACGCTGAGCAGGAACATGATCGCCATGAGCAAGGTCGACAGCGCATCGACGAAGCCCGGCCAGTAGTTGATCGTCCGCGGATTGCGGCCCCTTCGGGCGAGAGCCATGGATCAATCACCCCCGCTTTCGTCGGCGTGGCTGAGCTTCGCCTGCGAGGTGGCCCTCTCGCTGTTGACGGCGATCCGGTCGGCCTGGCCGATGCGCGAGGTCAGCCGGTCGAGCGTCTTTCGCATCGACTTCGCCTCCTCCTGCTGCGCCTCGATCCAGTCGCGTAGCATCTGCTGCTCGCCGCGCATGTTCTTGACGAGACCTTGAATGCCCTCGGCGAGGCTCGCCATCGCTGCCGTCGTGCGCTGGTTGACGCCGCCGTCCTGCGCGAGGCGGGAGAGCTGGTCGGCGACGCGCCGCATTTCCTCCGCCGGTGCGCCGCCGGTCGTCTCGATCGGCGCCGAAAAACCGGAGCCGACATCGGTCACCGAGGAAAGCCAGTTCTCAAGTTCCGTGTAGAAACGGTTCTGGGCGCGGCCGGCCTGGAGATCGAGGAAGCCGAGGATCAGCGAACCGGAAAGGCCGAACAGCGAGGCCGAGAAGGCGGTGCCCATGCCGGTCAGCGGCGCCGAGAGACCGCTCTTCAGCGAGCTTAAGAGGTCCTCCGTCGTCCCGGAACCGGCGTCGAGAGACTGGATGACGGTATTGATGGAGCCGATCGTGCCGAGAAGGCCCCAGAAGGTGCCGAGCAGGCCGAGAAAAACGAGAAGGCCGGCAAGATAACGGGTGATGTCGCGCGACTCGTCGAGGCGGGTGGCGATGGAATCGAGGATCGAGCGGAGCGCGATCGTCGAAATCGCCGTCGTCTGGCGCCCGCCGATCAGCGCCCGCATGGGTGCAAGCAGCACCGGATCTCGCCCGACCTTGTCGGCACTGCCAGCGGCGCGGAATGAATTGAACCATCGCACTTCGGGCCTGAGGCCGAGCACGTGGTTGAAAGCCAGCAGAATGCCGATCAGCAGCACCCCAAGGATCAGCCCGTTGAGGCCGGGATTGCCGACGAAGGCCTCGCGTGCCTGCCGGAAGAGGATCGCCGCGACAAAACCGACGATGATCAGGAAAATGACCATCGTCCAGAAGTAGGGCATGGGGCTCGAAAGCTTATGCGGATTATAGTTCTCCTCCGCCACTTCCTGCCCACGCCAGCCGGACAGACTGAGTTTCGTCATGCGTTTGCCAATCTCCCGGTTTGCGGCACGCTCCTGCGCCTGTCCGCACAAGCGCCGGTTGCTGCAACTCTTTGAAGTAGCGGATCATTCTCGAAATCAATAGCGATCTCGGCCGAACGATGCCGCCGATGGCCGGAGACCATCCTATCGGCCCGGAGACTAGTGGAACTTTGCGCCAAATTGAAGGGAAAACGGCAGAGCCGGCCCAGGAATGCGCCGCCCCCCTCCAGGGAGGTCGGGTCGCAACGCTGCAAAGGAGCAGAAATGTTCGATTCCAATGCCTTATGTCGAACGCGGACCGGAAGACACGTGTACGCGGCCGGTCCGCAGCATGGCCTTGGGCGGCCCTACTTCGTTGGGACCGGGCGGTGGATGACCTCGCGCAGTGCCTTGGCGATATATTCGTTGCCGCAGATGATCGAGCCGTCTTCGACCGGCTTGCTGCCGCCGTCGATGTCGGTGACCCAGCCGCCGGCCTCGCGAACGAGCAGGACCCCGGCGGCGATATCCCAGGCAGCGAGATCGCGCTCCCAGAAGCCGTCGAAGCGACCGGCAGCCACATAGGCGAGGTCGAGCGAGGCGGAGCCAAAGCGGCGAATGCCGGCAACCTCGCCCATGACGTGGCGGAGCTCGATGAGATATTTGCCGTGATTGCCGCGGCCGAGATGCGGCGTGCCGGTGCCGACCACCGCGTCGGACAGGACCTTACGGGCGCCGACGCGCAGCCGCCGGTCGTTCAGGAAGGCGCCACCGCCCCGCTCAGCCGTATAGAGTTCGTCGGTTGCCGGATTGAAGACCACCGCAGCGACGATCTCGCCCTGGCGCTCCAGCGCGATCGAGATGGCGAAATGCGGAAGGCCGTGGAGAAAATTTGTGGTGCCGTCGAGCGGGTCGACGATCCAGCGATGGGCGCCGTCGGTGCCCTTGATCTCCTCGCCTTCCTCGCCGAGGAAGCCGTAGGTCGGGCGGGCCTTCAGGAGATCCTCGCGGATGCTCCGCTCGGCCTTGCGGTCTGCCTGGGAAACGTAGTCGCTCGGCCCCTTCAAGGACACCTGTAGGTTCTGTACTTCGCCGAAATCGCGCGCCAGCGACTTGCCGGCCTTGAAGGCCGCCTGGACCATGACATTGAGAAGGGCAGAACGGGCCATAGGGCAATCCTCTGAAAGCGAAGGCCGGCCGAGCCGTCTCGACCGGACATTGAACCTGCTTGACGGCCCGCCCTCGTAAAGGGTCGGCGAAGACGCAACCGTCGTCAAAAAACCGAGTGAGAAGTCACTCCGCCCGCGGAGATGGCATGAGGGGCCGCGGACAAAACCGCGGCTTCAAGACCACAAAAACCCCAAGAGTTCAAGCGAAATACATGGCGCCGGTCGAATCTAGGCTCAGGACGAGCGGAACTTGTTCGCGGCCGCGAGCGCCGATTTCTGCTGCGAGTCGTTGAGGCCGAGATAGAAATCCTCGAGCGCATCGTCCTTGAGCCCCGCCCGGCGCGACAGCACGTACCACTTCGCTGCCTCGATTGGATCGGGCCGCGTGCCGATGGCATTGACGAGGAGGTGGGCAAGCCGGTTCTGCGCAACCACGTTGCCGCCCTCGGCTGCCCGCTTCATCCAGGCAAAGCCCTCGTCCAGGTTGCGGTCGCCGCCGATCCCTTCGATCAGCCAGATCGCCATGTCGAGCTGCGCGGTGTCGTAGCCGGCGCGCGCCGCCCGGGCCAGCCATTCGCGTGCACGCGCCCGCTTGCCGTCGTCGATGCCCTCGACATTGAGATAAATCTGCGAAAGCGCATATTGCGCATCGGCAATGCCCTGTTCGGCCGCCTTCTCGTAATAGGGCATCGCCGCCTTCAGGCCCTTCTGGCCGGGTGCGTCGGCAACGAGCGTCTGCCCATAGTTGAACTGGGCGGCCGCGTTGCCGAGATCGGCGGCCTTCTTCATCAGTTCGTCGGCGGCCTTGCGGTCGCGCTTGACGTAGCGCCCCTCCATCAGGATCAGCGCATATTTGAACATCGCCGCCGGATCGCCGTTGTTCGCCGCCTGGCCGTACCAGAAGGCCGCATCCTTGGGGTTGCGCGCGACGCCGAGGCCCTGCTCGAGGATCGAGGCGACCAGCGTCTGGGCCGCCGGATCGCCGAGTTGGGCGCGCGGCAGCGCAAGGTCCATTGCCGTCAGGTAATAGCCGCGCTGGAAGGCTCCATAGGCCTCGTCCACCTTGCCGGCGAACGGCTTTTCGGCCGGAAGCGCCGGAAGTTCGGCCCCCATGCGGTCGATTACGTTGACGCCTCCGGAGGGTTTTTCGTCGTCTTTCTTGGGCTTGGCGTTCGTATCGCCCTTCGCCGGCTTTTCGGCGCCTTCCGGCAGCGCCGCACCGTTAAAGGGTGTGATCCGGCCCCGTTTCGGGACGATGCCCTCATCCGCAGGTGCCGGCGGCTGTTCGGCGCGAGCCGGCAAGGCGGCCAGAGTGACGGCGACGACAAGGGTCGCGAACCGGCTTCGTTTCAGGGGGGATCGGCTCAGCATCGCCACGTCTAATCTTCAAACCGTGGCGCTTTTTCGTCAAGCAAGGCGTTGACGGCGGCAACCACGGAGGGCGCCTGGCCCGACTCGGCGAAGACCGCGAGACGCAGCGCGACGAACTCGGCGCCGGTCTCGGCCACTGCAAGCGCGGACTGCGGATCGGTGCCGCCCATGACGATGCAGGGAATTTCGATCATCGATGCCCACCATTCCGCGAGCGCCAGATTCTTCGGGTGCGCTTCCGGCTTGATGTCGCCGTCGGTGCGGCCGAAGAACACGTAGTCCGGCCGGAGTTCGCCGATCTCGAGCGCGTGGTGGCGGTCGGTCGCATTGCCGCCGCCGACGATCATCTTCGGCGTATGCCGCTCGATCGCCTCGCCAAGCACGTCCGCACCGGCGGCGATATGAAGACCATCGGCCTTGGCTCGGCCGGCGGCCCGCGTATCGCCTTCGATCAGCGCCGCCGCACCCGCTTGCTGGATCACCGGCACCAGCGCCTCGGCGTGCCTTTGGAAATCCGTCTCGTTGAGGCCATATTGCGGAACAATGACGGAGGCCACGTCGCCGCCTTTCAGCGCATCCGCAAGGATCTTCGCGCGCTCGGCGGCATCCGGCATGTCGGGCGCGATCAGCACAAGGCGGCAGCGGTTATCGGTATTGCTCATGTCGTTCGTTCCTGGCGAAGCCCGCTCGAGGGCGGAAATCCGCTACTCGATTTCAATCGGGAAAACCGATAGACGGAGATGACCAAAGGATCAACCGCCGCCTATGCTTCCCGATCTCGACTTCTATCTGGTCGCCGTGCCGGCGGTCCTGCTCGTTGGCCTCAGCAAGGGAGGCATGGGAGAGGCGCTATCGCTGATGGGGGTTCCGATCCTCTCGCTGGCGGTCTCGCCGGTCCAGGCGGCGGCGTTGCTCCTCCCCATTCTCATCGCAATGGACATCGTCTCTTTATGGATCTGGCGGAAGCACGGCGACCGGAAGACGCTCACCATGCTCTTGCCCGGCGCGCTGGCCGGCATCGCCATCGGCTGGGCGACGTCGGCCTACGTGCCGCGCGATGCGTTGCGGCTGATCATCGGCGCCATAACGGTCGTGTTCGTGCTGCGTTACGTCTACACCGTCTGGCGCAGCCGCAGCGGCACGCCGATCCTTCCGAAGCAGCACCGTCTGGGCCCTGCGGCGCTATGGGGAAGCTTTGCGGGATATGGCAGCTTCGTCGCGCATGCCGGCGGGCCGCCTTTCCAGATCTACGCCCTGCCGCTGAAGCTGGACCCGCGCGAATATACCGGCACCATCGTGCGCTTCTTCGCAACGCTCAATGCGGTGAAACTCATTCCCTATTTCGCGCTCGGGCAGCTCGACACCAGCAACCTCATGACATCGGCGACCCTCTTTCCTCTGGCGATGGTCGCAACGGCCTGCGGCGCATGGATCGTGCGCCGCATGAAGCCGCAGGTGTTCTATCCCTTTATGTACACCATGGCTTTCATCGCCGGATCTAGACTTATCTGGGAGGGGCTAACCAGCCTTCTGTCCGCCGGCTGAGCGAGCCTTGCTCCGCTCGAATAATGCTGCAAAGCAATGCGGCATATCGCAATGCACAATTTTCTTGCCGGTCGCAGGAAATTCGCCTAACGTCCCGTCATGACGATCGCGGACCCATTCGATGCCATTGCGGATCCGAACCGGCGTTATCTGCTGGAGGAGCTGCGGCGCGCGCCCAAGACTGTCAATGAACTCGCCGAAGGGCTGCCGATCAGCCGGCCGGCGGTGTCGCAGCATTTGAAGGCGCTGCTCGACTGCAATCTCGTATCGGTGTCGACAAGCGGCACCAGGCGCATTTACGCCATCCACAGGCCGGGCTTCGACCGGCTCAATCTATGGCTCGACCAGTTCTGGTCCTGATGGCTTACATTCGCCCGCTCCGCGGCGGCCGTTAAGGAAGTCGCCGAAGAAGCGGACCGGGCCTTAGGCCCGGTCGAGCGATCCGTCATATATGGGATTGTTGTTGACCTTTCGCGTCGTTTCTCCTTCACGAAGACGACGCCTCCCGAAAGCGCGGGAAATACCGTTCGCAATCAGTGTGTCGAGGAACGGAGTCTTTCGATTTCGTCCTTGATGCGCAGCTTCCGACGCTTGAGTTCGCTGATCAACTCGTCCTCGCAGGAGGGAGAATTCAGCGCTTCATGCAGCTCCTGTTCCAGGGCGCCATGTTTTTTCTCAAGCGTTGCAAGATGAGCCTCAATGGTCATTGGCAGTCCCTTCCTTTTGCTTGCATCCGGCACGCAAATGCCGGATGTTCCATGGTTGTAACCTTACCAGTGTGCCATGCCATTTTTCATTTGTCGAAGGCGAAATGATGACGTCGGATAACTTCCCGTCACCGCCCAAGATGTGATAGAGCGCGGCGCAGGAAATTCCGGTTCGCGGCATGGACGCAGCCGGGCTTATGGGGATCGTTTTGCATGCCGGACCAGGACCAGGCCGAACTCAGACTGACGATAGCGCGCCTGAGG
Organism: Sinorhizobium sp. NG07B; assembly: GCF_002532005.1. NCBI lineage: Bacteria > Pseudomonadati > Pseudomonadota > Alphaproteobacteria > Hyphomicrobiales > Rhizobiaceae > Sinorhizobium > Sinorhizobium sp. NG07B. Next base: position 181,934 of record NZ_NWTD01000006.1, read on the forward strand.
CAGGAACATGAAGATTATGACGTCGCCATCAATGCCATGATCGAAACCGGCTGCGACGCCCTGCGCATCCAGCGCATGAAGAAGAAGAAGCTGGCCATCAAGGACAAGATCAGCAAGATCGAAGATCAGATCATCCCCGACATCATAGCCTGAACGGATCCTGATAGACGTGACCGAAACCACGACCCCGCCCGTCGCCATCATCATGGGAAGCCAGTCGGACTGGGAGACGATGAAGAATGCGGCCGACACGCTCGAGGCCCTCGATATCGCCTATGAGGCGCGCATCGTTTCCGCGCATCGGACACCCGACCGGCTGGTCCGCTTCGCCAAGGGCGCGCGCGACGAGGGCTTCAAGGTGATCATTGCCGGCGCCGGCGGGGCGGCCCATCTGCCGGGCATGTGCGCCGCGATGACGCCGCTGCCGGTCTTCGGCGTCCCGGTACAGTCGAAGGCTCTCTCGGGCCAGGACAGCCTGCTCTCGATCGTGCAGATGCCGGCCGGCATTCCTGTCGGCACACTGGCGATCGGCAGGGCCGGGGCCGTCAACGCCGCCCTGCTCGCCGCCGCCGTCCTGGCGCTGAGCGACGAGGCCCTCGCCGACCGTCTCGACGACTGGCGTGAGCAGCAGACCGTTTCGGTCGCCGAGTACCCGGTAGACCAGGCATGAAGACCATTGGAATCATTGGCGGCGGCCAGCTCGGCCGCATGCTCGCCATGGCGGCTGCGCGGCTGAATTTCCGCACAGTCATTCTCGAGCCGCAGCCGGACTGTCCCGCCGCTCAGGCGGCGAACACCCAGATTGTTTCCGCCTATGACGATCCGAGAGGGCTCGACGAGCTCGCCCGGACCGCCGATCTGATCACCTACGAATTCGAGAACGTCCCCGTCGCCGCGGCCGAGCGGCTGGCGGCATCGCGGCCGGTCTTCCCGCCACCAAAGGCGCTGGAAGTCGCGCAGGACCGGCTGGTCGAGAAGCGGTTCATCAATGGCTGCGGCATTGCCACGGCCGGCTTCCACGCCGTCGACAGCCAGGCCGACCTCGAAGCGGCGCTTGCCGACTTCGATGGCTCCGGCGTTTTGAAGACCCGCCGCCTCGGCTATGACGGCAAGGGGCAGCGCGTCTTCCGCTCCGGCAAGGACAATCCTTCCGACGCCTTCGCCGCCCTCGGCGGAGTCCCGCTGATCCTCGAAAGCTTCGTGGCCTTCGAGCGGGAAATCTCGATCATCGCCGCACGCTCCCCTGACGGCGCCACCGCCTGCTTCGATCCGGCGGAAAATGTCCATCGGAACGGCATTCTCCACACCTCGACCGTGCCCGCATCGGTTGCCGCCTCGACCGCCGAGGCTGCCCGCAAGGCTGCGACCGCCATTCTCGAAGCGCTCGGCTATGTCGGCGTCATCGGTGTCGAATTCTTCGTGCTTGCCGACGGCAGCGTCGTCGCCAACGAGATCGCTCCGCGCGTCCACAATTCCGGTCACTGGACGGAAGCCGCCTGCGTCGTTTCGCAGTTCGAGCAGCATATCCGCGCGATTGCCGGCCTGCCGCTCGGCGACGCCTCGCGTCACTCGGACTGCGTGATGCAGAACCTCATCGGCGACGAGATCGCCGAATTGCCCGCTCTGCTCGGCGAGCCGAACGTGCTGGTCCATCTCTACGGCAAGGCCGAGGCGCGCCCCGGCCGCAAAATGGGGCATTTCACCCGCCTCAGGTGAACCGAGTGGCCCAGGAACGCGCGCGCAGCTGTCGAAATCCCGCGGTCCTGCGGTTGACAAGGATAGGGGCGACACGCTATGTGCCTGCCTACTTGAAGAGCGCGCTGAATGGCGCGCTTTTGATTGTTGGAATTACCGGGCGAATTTTCATTCCCCGAAACCTGCGGATCAGGAAAAATGAAGATCAAGAATTCGCTCAAGTCGCTGAAGACCCGTCACCGCGAAAACCGCCTGGTTCGCCGCAAGGGTCGCGTCTACATCATCAACAAGTCGAACCCGCGTTTCAAGGCACGTCAGGGCTGATGCCCTCGGGCGGCTTCTGCCGCCGGCCTGAACGTCGGTCGCTTCGGTGATCCTCCGTCACATTTGATTTTGATCTTGTTTCATGGCGGGCTACGATGTCCGCCATGCGCTTTTTTCTACCTTTGATTCTGGCCCTGATCGTCCCGGCAACCGCGGCCCTGTCGCAGGCTGCCGAACCCGCCCCCCGGCCGGAGGCGGCAAGTCTCGCCACACCCGAGCAACGCCTGGACGCCCTGTTCCTCGACCTCAAGAAGGAGCGCGACGAGAGCAAGGCACGGGAACTTGCCGACCGCATTCGCCTCGAGTGGCAGGAGTCCGGCAGCGCCACGGTGAACCTTCTGATGCAGTCGGCCGACAAGGCGATCACCGACGACAAGAAAACAGTGGCGCTCGACATCCTCGACCAGGTCATCGTGCTTGCCCCCGGCTATGTCGAAGGCTGGAACCGCCGCGCGACGCTGCATTTCCAGATGGGCAATTATCGCAAATCGATGTCCGACATAAACCGCGTGCTTGCCATCGAACCCCGGCATTTCGGGGCGATCGCCGGCATGGCGACCATGCTGGAGGCCGCCGGCAAGAACGAGCTGGCGATGCGGGCGTGGCAGCAATTCCTCGATATCTACCCCTCCGACCGCAAGGCCCAGGAGCAATTCGGGGAACTCGCCGAGAAGCTCGCCGGCAGCCGGACCTGATCGGCGACCTCTGCCCTATCGCAGCCGCTCTGATATGACCGACGGATGTTCCTTGCCCTTCTGATTCTCGCCATTCTCATTCTCGCCGCGGTCGCCCACAGCTATTGGCAGGCACGCAGGATTGCCGCTCGCTTCCCGAACAGCGGCGAACTGGTCGATGTCGGCGGTTTCCGCATGAACTGCGTCCACATCCGGTCCCACGGGACCGCGGATCTGCCGCCGATCGTCTTCATTCACGGAGCCGGAGGCAATCTTCTCGACCAATTGCACGCCTTCCAGCCGGCGCTCGATGGCCGTGCCGAGATGCTTTTCGTCGATCGGCCGGGACACGGCTATTCGGGGCGCGGCGGGCCGGCCAATGCCCGGCCGGACGGCCAGGCCGACGCCATTGTCCGGCTGATGGACAAGCGCGGCATCTCCCGCGCAATCATCGTCGGCCACTCCTTCGGGGCCGCGATCGCCGCCAGCCTTGCGCTTCACCACCCGGACAGAACCGAAGGCGTCGTCCTGCTGGCGCCGGCGACGCATCCGTGGCCCGGAGGCGTCGACTGGCATATCACCTTCGCTGCCATGCCTTTTGTCGGCTGGCTGTTCGCCAGCACGGCCGTCATTCCGATCGGGCTGAGGCGCATCGACCGGGTGACGCAAGCCATATTCTCGCCCAATCCGCGCCCGAAGGACTACATCGCCAATACTGCGCCACACCTCGTCCTGAGGCCGGCCACCTTTCTCAACAATGCAGTCGATGTCGCCAATCTTCACGCTTACGTCACGCAGATGTCGCCGCGCTACGCGGAGATCTGCGCGCCGACCGTCATCATAACCGGTGACCGGGACGGCATCGTTTTGGCCGATATCCATTCCCGCAGCCTGGCGAGCTCAATCAAGGGATCGGAGCTGCTGTGGATCAGCAATCTGGGGCACAAGCCGGATTATGTCGTGACCGACCTCGTCGTCGCTGCCATCGAGAAGATCTCCGGAAAGCCGCACGACCTCCAGGAATTCGCAAGGCGGGCCGAAGCCCGCCTGAGAGTCGAGGAGCCGGTCGAGGAACTCGCTTATACGCCGGTACGTCCGTCCGAGCCGATATAGGCGATGCGCAGCATGTTGGTGGCGCCGGGCGTTCCGAGCGGCACGCCGGCGGAGATGATGATCCGGTCGCCGGGTTTGCCGAAACCTTCCGAAACGGCAATGCGGCAGGCGCGATTGACCATGTCGTCGAGGTCGGTCGCATCCTCGGTGACGACGCAGTGCAGACCCCAGACGACCGAGAGGCGGCGGGCCGTCTGGACGATCGGCGAAAGGGCGATGACCGGCACCTGCGGGCGTTCGCGCGCGGCGCGCAGGCCGGTGGCGCCGGACGAGGTGTAGGTGACGATCGCCGCCAGGTTGAGCGTCTCGGCGATCTGGTGCGCCGCAAGTGAGATGGCGTCGGCGCCGGTGGCCTCCGGCGGCGTGCGCTGGGCGTAGATGATGCCCGAATAATGCGGGTCGCGTTCGACGTTGCTGGCGATCGAGGCCATGGTAGCGACCGCCTCGACCGGGTATTCGCCGGAGGCCGATTCAGCCGAAAGCATGACGGCATCGGCGCCTTCGAACACGGCGGTCGCCACGTCCGAGACCTCGGCGCGCGTCGGCACCGGCGACGAGATCATCGATTCAAGCATCTGCGTCGCGACGACGACGGGCTTGCCGGCACGCCGACAGGCGCGCGTCAGTTGCTTCTGCAGGCCGGGCACGGATTCGAGCGGCATCTCCACACCGAGATCGCCGCGCGCGACCATGAGCGCGTCCGAAAGCTCGATGATCTCGTCGATGCGTTCGATCGCCTGCGGCTTCTCGATCTTCGACATGATCCCGACCCGACCGCGGGCGATCTTGCGGACCTCGGCAAGATCCTCCGGGCGCTGGATGAAGGAAAGCGCCACCCAATCGACCTGGCCGGTGGCAAGTACCGCGTCGAGATCGGCACGGTCCTTATCGGTCAGTGCGCCGACACCGAGGAGCGTATCGGGCAGGCTGACGCCCTTGCGGTCCGAAATCCTGGTGCCGGAAACCACGGTGGTGACGATGCTCTTGCCATCGGTTTTCTCGGCGCGCAGATGCAGCTTGCCGTCATCGATCAGCAAGCGGTCGCCGGGCTTCACCGCCTCCAGAATTTCCGGATGCGGAAGGAAGACGCGCGTGTTGTCGCCGGGCACGTCCCTGTTGTCGAGCGTGAAAGTCTGGCCGATCTTGAGCTCGACCTTGCCTTCGGCGAACTTGCCGACGCGCAGCTTCGGGCCCTGCAGATCGGCAAGGATGCCGATCGGCCGGCCGCAGCGCGCTTCGACACTGCGAATCCGCTCGATGAGGGTGCGCATGACCTCATGGCTGGCGTGGCTCATATTGATGCGGAACAGGTCGGCCCCCACCTCGTGCAGCTTCTGGATCATCTGCTCCTCGGACGATGCCGGCCCGAGCGTGGCGAGGATTTTGACTTTTCTGTTCCGTCTCATCAATTCTGGCTTTCCTGCGTGCCAGGCGTATCGGAAAGCTGAACCATCCAGCTCCCCTGCCGCCCCGTGTCATATTCCTTGAATCCCATGCGCTGGAAGCCGCGCGCAAAGCAGTCCTGCACGCCGACGATCTTGAACTCGTTCTCGGCGACGCACATGTTGATGTCGCCGGTCCAGCGGCCGCCCTTGGCCGCGTCTTCCGCGTAGAGATAGTAGTAGCGGGACTGGAGTTCGCCCTCGATCAGCGTCGCGCAGGTCGTCGCCGGCACCTGCCACCAGCCCTCGGTGACCCAGCCGTCCTTGGCGCGATAGCCGATCGCCACGCCGACCAGCTGCTGCGTCCCGTTGCAAACGCGAAAGTCGGCCCGAGCCTCGCCAGAAATGAGAAATGCACCGGAAAGTACCAAGGAATACAGGAGAATGGCTCCTAACGTCGTCGACCCCGGCTTCGCTTTGCAAAAAGGATATCTAGACACGGCTTCCTGCGGAACTCCGTTTTGATTTGTGTGGCACTTTCTTGCGACGGCCAGCCGGGAAAGTCAACGCAACTCTAATCGATTATATTTGCCATTCCTGTGACAGAAGGCGCTGAACTCACGGCTTTTTATTGCGAGCCGCAATTTTGCGTGCGATCAGGTGCGGAGCGTTGGAGAGCGACACAGGATCGGAATGCGGCACTTCTCCCCCTATGAAATCATCGGCGGCAAGCGCGAAAACGGCCTCGTCCTTCTGGCCGACCACGCCATGAACCGGCTTCCCCCGGAATACGGGCGACTCGGCCTTGCCGACAGCGCCTTCGAACGCCACATCGCCTATGATATCGGCATCGAGCCATTGGTGCGGCAATTGTCGGCGGCCCTCGAAGCACCGGCAGTCCTCGGCTGCTTCTCGCGTCTGCTGATCGACCCAAACCGCGGTGAGGACGATCCGACGCTGATCATGAAGATCTCGGACGGCGCCGTCATTCCGGGCAACCACCCGATCACCGACGAGGAATGGCAGAACCGGCTGAACCGGTTCCACCGGCCCTACCACGAGGCGGCCTCGCAAACAATCGCCGAGGCCGCTGCGGCGAGCGGAAAGGCGCCTCTGGTGATCTCGCTGCATTCCTTCACGCCTGCCTGGAAGGGTATCGCGCGCCCCTGGCACGCGGCGGTGCTCTGGGACAACGACCCCCGCGCCGTCTTTCCACTGATCGAAAGACTCGAGAGCGCCGGCGACATCGTCGTCGGCAACAACGAGCCCTATGACGGCGCGCTGAGGGGCGATACGATGTACCGCCATTGCATGGTGCCGGGCATCGCTCACGCCTTGATCGAGGTGAGACAGGACCTGATCTCCGACATGGCGGGCGTCACTGCCTGGGCCGAGCGGCTGGCGCCGATCCTCGCGGAGCTAAACGAAATGCCGGCGCTCCACGCCTATCAGCGCTATCCTTCGCGAACCGGTGCCTATGATGGCTGACAAACGGAGACATAACATGACCGAGCTCAGCAAGGAGCAGCGTATCGCGTTCGAGGCCGCGGCCTTCCGCCGGCTGATCGAGCATCTGCGCGAGCGCGGCGACGTCCAGAACATCGATCTGATGAACCTCGCCGGTTTTTGCCGCAACTGCCTCTCGAACTGGTACCGGGAAGCGGCCGAAGCCTCGGGCATATCGATGACCAAGGATGAATCGCGCGAGATCGTCTACGGCATGCCCTATGAGGAATGGCGCGCGCTTTATCAGAAGGACGCGTCCGCGGAGCAGCAGGCGGCGTTCGAGCGCAATCGCCCGAAGGAATAGCGGCCGTTTTCCGCCGTATCCACATCAATCCACATCTGCGGCCCTCTTCGGCGACGGCGCGGGAAGGAATTGCCCTACCTGTTGCGCAATCGCCCTTGACCTCGCCTGCCGTTCGCGGCAGGTCACAGCACCAGAATTCATTCCCCAAAAGGAGAAGACCATGTCCGATGCTCAAGGCTTCGCACGCGATCAGCTTCGCGCTTTCATCGAACGGATCGAGCGGCTGGAAGAAGAAAAGAAGACGATCGCCGACGACATCAAGGATGTCTATGGTGAAGCCAAGTCGATGGGCTTCGACACGAAGATCCTGCGCAAGGTCATTTCGATCCGCAAGCAGGACGCCGACGAGCGCATGGAGCAGGAGGCAATCCTCGACACCTATCTGCAGGCACTGGGCATGGTTCCCGCCGCCGACGAGGCCGCTTAAGCCCGATCAGGCTGAATGAAAAAGCCCCCCGGTCAGTTCAGACCGGGCGGGCTTTTTCTGTGTCCGGGAGAAGGACCTCAGTTGGTACTGAACTTCTTCACTTCCATGAAATTCACCGCAGTGCCGCTGAAGCGAGCCGTATCGACCGTGGCGCCGGCATTGCTGTTGAAGCCGGCCGCATAGACGGTCGTCGGCGCGGCCCTGAGCGAGCTGCTGACGAAGCGCGGCGCTTTGACCGGCTTCGACAGCGTGGCGACGCGGCCGGTCGAAAGCGCCCATTCGGAAATGATCTTCTTCGTCAGCTTCGGCTCAGTCCGAACGGAGGAGCGGCTTGCCGCTTCCGCATCCTGCCGCTTCGGGCGCGCGCCCTTCGAAGGCAGGTCCGCCTCGGTGTCGAAGGCGCTGTCGAAGATCGAGGCCCGCGAGCTGCTGTCGGGCTGCGGCGCATAGGCGGCCATTTGGACCGCCGGTGCAGCATGCTCGTCGACCGTCGGGGCAGCGAGCGCGACACGCGTTTCAGGCGGCCGGGCCATGGCGATCGTCTCGGCCACGGATGCGGCCGCGACCGGGCGCTCCTCAACGAGCGGGGCGGTGACATCGGCCGCGGCGACGGCGGCGAGCGCAGCCTGTCCGGCTGGACGCATTCCCGGCACCGGCACGAAGCCGAGTTCGGCCGTCTGGCCGTCGGCAGAGGCCACGAGCGTTTCGCCGGCCATGAGCGTGTTCTCACGCATCTGCGGGACCGGCACCTTCAGCGTGCTGAGATCCGCATATTCCGATGGCGTTTGCCCGGTCTGCGGCATGGCCGCGGCGAGCGCCTCCTGGGCGCTGTTCTTTTCCGGTGCAACGAGCGCGACCGCTACGCCGCTTTCGGCCGGCGCATTCTTGAAGGCCGGTCGCACGGCGGGCACGGGCGCGTTGATATTCTGCTGATCGTCGGCCGGCGCACCGGCGACCGAACCGGCGACACCCGGCAGCGCCTCCTGACCGGCGGGCGCCGAGGCGGTCTGGGCCTTGGCCGGAACTCCCTCGTCGCCGCCTTCGCCCGCGCCGGCGGCAATCGCCGTCGGTTCTTCATCCTCGTCCCCGCCGCCGCCGAAGAGCGCGGCGAAGAGATTGCGGCGCTTGCCGGTGCCAACGTCGCCCGGCCCCTTCGCGCCACCGCCGGCCACCTCGATCGCCGACGCGCCGACGCGCCGCTTGTAATCGGCAACCGCCTGTTGGAAGCCCGGTAGCGGCTTGCCGTCGGCGGGAATGTGCATCGTCTTGCCATCGGGGAAGAGGCGGGCGAGCTCGTTGCGGGTCATGCGCGGCCAGGCGCGCACGCCGCCGACGTCCATGTGCACGAAGGGCGATCCGGAGGTCGGATAATAGCCGACGCCGCCGACCTGGAACTTCATGCCGATCTCGCGCAGCGTCTTGAGCCTAACGTCGGGCAGGTAGAAGTCCATCGCCTTGCCGAGCATGTGCTGGCTCTTCTTGGCGACGCCCTTCGAACGGGATCGCAACATGCCGTTGGTGGCGGGCGAGCGATAGGCAGAGACGACGTGGATATAGTCGCGCGAACCGCTCTTCTGGTAGACTTCCCAGATGAGGTCTAGGAGGCGCGGGTCCATCTTGGTCGGCTCGTTGCGCCGCCAGTCGCGCAGGAACCGGTTGATCTGCTGCAGGCCCTTCGCATCGTAACGGCCGTTGCGCTTGAAGGTGATCTGCGCCTTTTCCTTGGTATGGATGAAATAGAGCTTCAGCGTCCGCGTCTGGCCGGCGGCCTCGACCGGCGGCGCCATTCCGGGAGTGACGAGGGAGCACGTCAAGGCAATGGAGGCGAGAATCTGCGGACCCTTACGGGTGATCGCCGAGCAGAGTCTGCGCGTCAAGGAAAAGATGGGTCCCCCCAAACCGAACAAATTTGGCATTCAATCCCCGTTCGACGGACAACCGTGCTTTGCTGTCTCAGATGACTGTCAAATAAGGTGACAGCATGGCAAATATGCCACAGTAGTCACCGCCCCTTATAATATAGTGAACAGTTTCCTAACAAGGTCTAAACGGCGGTGACTGAATTGGACGGCAAATGAGGTGTGAATGCGTCGATTTTATGCCGCTTCGCGCAGTGGATTGTCGGGATCGATGCCGTAATCCTTGAGTTTTCGGTAGAGCGTCGAGCGCCCGATGCCGAGTTTGCGGGCCACTTGGCTCATCTGGCCGCGATAGAACTTCAGCGCAAACCGAATCAGTTCCTCCTCGACCTCGGCAAGCTTGCGCACTTCGCCGCCCTGATCGACGCTGGCGATGGCGTTCTCGAACCGTCCTTCGGAAACCGCGCCGAACGAGTCGGACTTTTCCTGAGTTTCAGCGCGCGGAACGTGAACGGTCGCAGGGGCGGGAGCCGCGCGGCGGTCCGGACCCGCCTCGCCCCAGGAGAGCCCGCCACGGTCGGCAACGACATAGCCCGGTATCTGGGTGGCGATCTGCGGAAAGTCCTTGACCGTGAGGTCGCCGCCGTCGGCAAGCACGACGGCGCGGAAGATGGCGTTTTCGAGCTGGCGGATGTTGCCGGGCCAGTCATAGGCGGTCAGCAGCGCCATCGCCCCGTTCGAAACCGTCAAGGGGTGGTTGAGCCTCTGCTCCGCGGTGAAACGCTCGACGAAGGCGCGCACCAGGACGGGAATGTCCTCCTTGCGCCGGCGGAGCGCCGGGATCGTGATCGGGAAGACGTTGAGGCGATAGTAGAGGTCCTCGCGGAAGCGCCCTTCGCGCACCTCGTTGATCAGATCCTTGTTGGTAGCCGAGATCAGCCGCACATTGACCCGCTGCGGCTGGCGCGCGCCGACCGTCTCGATCTCGCCCTGCTGGACGGCGCGCAGCAGCTTCACCTGAACCTCGAGCGGCAGGTCGCCGATCTCGTCGAGGAAGAGCGTGCCGCCGTCCGCATCGACGAATTTGCCGCTGTGCTTTTCGGTCGCGCCGGTGAACGCCCCCTTCTCATGGCCGAAGAGGATGCTCTCGACGAGATTGTGCGGGATGGCACCGCAGTTGACGGTGACGAAGGGCTTGCCGGCCCGGTCGCTTGCCGCCTGGATCGCCCGCGCAACCATCTCCTTGCCGACGCCGGATTCACCCTCGAGCACGATCGGGATATTCGATTGCGCGGCGCGGCGCGCCAGGTCGAGCACCCGGATCATCGCCGGGCTCGCCGAAACGATATCGTCGAAACCGACGGCGCCGCCGCGCGGCCGGCGAGAGGTTTTGACCCGCCCGTCGCGGCTCGCCATCTTCAGCACGTTGCCGATGGCGATCGACAGCCGCTCCGGCGAGACAGGCTTGACGAGGAAGTCGAAGGCGCCCGCCTGCATCGCCTGCACGACCGTCTCGATGCCGCCCTGCCCGGTCTGGACGATGACCGGCGTGTCGATACCGCGTTCGGAAAGCGCCTCGAGAAAGCCGTGGCCATTCATCTCCGGCATCAACAGATCGAGCAGGATGAGGTTGATCATGCCGCCCTTGCGTTCCAACAGTTCGAGCCCGCTGCGCCCGTTGTCGGCGAGATGCGCGACATGGCCGAGCCGCTCGATCATGTTCGTCAGCAAACGGCGCTGCACCGGATCGTCGTCGATGACAAGAATATGGGATGTCACGAAAGCCTCCTGCTCAGGACACGCGGTACTCTTTGGCCAGCCTCATGTGCCAAATCATGCCAGCCATTCGTGCCATAAAGGGCTGAACATCGTGTTTTGAGAAATGCTTGCATTTTAGCCATTGCGGGCGGTAGCAATGCGCCCCATATCGCTGCCTTCCATAGTCAAAAGGAGAGAACCGCCGATGACCCTCGCCTCGCCCCTTCTCGCCGCCGTCGGTCCCTCTCCACTGCTCACGCCGGCCGGGCAGGCGGCCCGCCCGGCGGCAGATCTCGGCGAGTTGCCCACCTGGCGGCTCGAGGATCTCTACGCCTCGGCCACCTCCGACGAGTTCCGCTCCGACCTCGCAAAGGCGGAATCCGACGCGCTCGCCTTCGAGAACAAGTGGAAGGGCAAGCTCGCGGAGGCCGCCGGCAGGACGGGCGATCAAGGCGTCGGCGCGGCCGTCAAGGAGTTCGAGGCGCTCGAGGACCTGATGGGCCGCATCGCCTCCTTCGCCGGCCTCACCTATTTCTCCGATACGTCCAATCCGGCGAACGGCAAACTCTATGGCGACGTCCAATCGAAGCTCACCGACATATCGGCGCATCTGTTGTTCTTCTCGCTGGAACTCAATCGGATCGACGACAAGGTGATTGATGCGGCGCTCCAGGCGGACAGCCTCGCTGCCCACTACAAGCCCTGGATTCTCGACCTGCGCAAGGACAAGCCCTACCAACTCGACGACAAGCTCGAGCAGCTTTTCCTCGAAAAATCGATGACCGGGGCAAGTGCATTCAACCGGCTGTTCGACGAGACGATCGCCTCGCTCACCTTTTCGGTCGATGGCGAAGCGCTGCCGCTCGAGGTGACCTTGAACCTCCTGCAGGATCCGTCCTCCGAAAACCGCAAGAAGGCAGCCATGGCGCTGGCCGAAACCTTCAAGGCGAATATCCGCACCTTTACCCTCGTTACCAATACGCTCGCCAAGGACAAGGAGATCTCGGACCGCTGGCGCGGCTTCGAGGACATCGCCGACAGCCGCCATCTCGCCAACCGGGTCGAGCGTGAAGTGGTGGACGCGCTCGCTGCGGCGGTCAAGACTGCCTATCCGCGTCTGTCGCATCGCTATTACGCGCTGAAGGCCAAGTGGCTCGGCATGGAACAGATGGAGTTCTGGGACCGCAACGCGCCACTGCCGGAAACGCCGACCGCGCTGATCCCGTGGGCCGAGGCGAAGGACACGGTCCTATCCGCCTATCACGGCTTCGCGCCGGAAATGGCTTCGATCGCCCGGCGCTTCTTCGAAGACCGCTGGATCGACGCGCCGGTGCGGCCGGGCAAGGCCCCCGGCGCCTTCGCCCATCCAACGGTTCCGTCCGTCCATCCTTACGTACTCGTCAACTATATGGGCAAACCGCGCGACGTGATGACGCTCGCCCATGAGCTCGGCCATGGCGTCCACCAGGTGCTTGCCGGTGGCCAGGGCGCGCTAATGGCGTCGACGCCGCTGACGCTCGCCGAAACCGCCTCCGTCTTCGGCGAGATGCTGACCTTCCGCGCGCTGCTCGACAGCACCAAGGACAAGCGCGAGCGCAAGGCGATGCTCGCCCAGAAGGTCGAGGACATGATCAACACGGTGGTGCGGCAAATCGCCTTCTACGAGTTCGAACGCAAGGTCCACACGGCGCGCAAGCAGGGCGAACTGACGGCCGACGATCTCGGCGAAGTTTGGCTTTCGGTGCAAAGCGAAAGCCTCGGGCCGGCCATCCGGATTTCGGAGGGCTATGAGACCTACTGGGCCTGTATCCCGCATTTCATCCACTCGCCCTTCTATGTCTATGCCTATGCCTTCGGCGATTGCCTGGTGAACTCGCTCTATGCCGTCTATCGCAACGCCGAAAGCGGCTTCCAGCAGAAGTATTTCGAGCTCCTGAAGGCCGGCGGAACCAAGCATCATTCCGAACTCCTGGCGCCCTTCGGGCTCGATGCCGCCGATCCGTCGTTCTGGGCACAGGGGCTGTCGATGATTGAGGGCCTGATCGACGAGCTGGAAGCGCTTGATAGGGCGTGATCCAGCCAGGACGGCGACTGACAGCGACGGCTTTAGATGATCGAACACGCGCCCTTTGTCCTCTTCCGGGACGACAGCGAAGACCGCACGACAGTCTTCGCTGAGCCGTCGCGCGTGATCACGGCGCGCACGCGGGCCGAGTTCCGCCGTGGACTTTCAGAACTCGAGGCTGCCCGCCGTGCCGGCAAATGGCTCGCCGGCTATATGGCCTATGAGGCGGGCCATCTCTTCGAGGAAAAGCTCACGCCCTTCGCCGAGGAAAACCGCGAGACGCCGCTGATGTCCTTTGGTGTCTTCGACGCGCCGGCGGAAGGCCACCCCCTCGCCGAGCCGCGCCGACGCCTGGAAAACGAACCGTTCCTTTCCGAGGCCCGCGCCCGCTGGGATCTTCCTGCCTATCGCCAACGCTTCGAGCGGCTGCACCAGCACCTGCGACGGGGCGATTGCTACCAGGCGAACCTGACGATGCCGATCCACGCGCGCTGGTCCGGCGACCCGCGCGCCGCCTTCTGGTCGCTGATCGAACGCCAGCCGGTGAAATACGGGGCACTCGTGGCGCTCGACGGGCCGCTCCTGCTGTCGCGCTCGCCCGAGCTCTTCTTCCGTGTCGATGCGGACGGCTGGATCGAGACGCATCCGATGAAGGGCACGGCACCACGCGGGGCGACCGCTGGGGAGGACGCGGCGATCATCGCCGAGATGCGCGAAGACGAGAAAACCCAGGCCGAAAACCGGATGATCGTCGACCTGCTGCGCAACGACATCTCCCGCGTCACCGCGGTCGGTACGCTCGATGTGCCGAAGCTCTTCGAGATCGAGACCTACCCGACCGTTCATCAGATGGTGAGCCATGTTCGGGCCAAGCTCCTGCCGGACATTACGATCGCCGACATCTTCGCCGCCCTTTTTCCGTGCGGCTCCGTGACCGGCGCGCCGAAAATGCGGGCCATGGAAATCCTGCACGAGCTGGAATCCGGCCCTCGCGATGCCTATTGCGGGGCGATCGGCTTCATCGCGCCGAACGGCGTCATGCGCTTCAATGTGGCGATCCGGACGATTTCGCTATTTCCCGACGGCCGCGCCATCTTCAATGTCGGCGGCGGCATCGTCTTCGATTCCAAGGCCGAGGCCGAATACGACGAGTGCCTCTTGAAGGCGCGTTTCGCCGTCGGCGACGCCGAGATCGACCGATGACGGATTTCTCGCTGATCGAGACCCTGCGCTACGAACCGGAGGCCGGCTTCGTCCGCCTTAGGCTGCACCTTGCCCGACTGACGCGGTCCGCGAGGCGTCTCGGTTTTGCCGGCACCGCGGAGGCCGAGGCGCGGCTGTTCGAGGCAGTCCGCAACTCGCGCGGCGCTTTGCGCGTCCGCCTTACGCTCGACCGCGAGGGTGCCATAGCGGTTACGACCGCGCCGTTCGTGCCGCTGTCGGCCGATGCGCTGTGGCGTGTCCGGATCGCTTCGACCCGGCTCGATTCTTCGGACCGGCTGCTTCGCATGAAGACGACGCGGCGCGGCGCCTACGAAACGGCGCGCAGCGAGTTTTCCTCGGCCGAGGCCGACGAGGTGGTGCTGCTGAACGAGAAGGGCGAGATCTGCGAGGGGACGATCACCTCGATCTTTCTCGACGACGGCGACGGCATATTGCAGACGCCGCCGATCGCCTGTGGTCTGCTCGCCGGCGTGCTGCGCAGCGAACTCATCTGCCAGCGGCGCGCGCGAGTGGCGCGGCTGTCGGCTGCCGACCTTCGGCGCGGCCGTCTCTATGTCGGCAATTCACTACGAGGTCTGATCCGGGCGGAACTCGTGGTCTGAGCCTGGCAGGGTGTAGCGCTTCACCCGGTCGCGGCCCTCGCGCTTCGCCAGATGGAGCGCCTGGTTGGCGCGGGAATAGATATCGCTGACCTTGTCGCCGTCGCGATACTCCGCAAGCCCGACCGAACACGTGTAGTAAAACTCCGGAATGTTGGAGAGCGGCCTGGCGCCTCGTATCTTCTCCAAAAGGCGATCGAGGATGAGGTTCGACTCGCTGACCGTCGTATCGGGCAGGATCAGCATGAACGCCTCGCCGCCGATGCGGCCGAAGCAGTCGGAGCGGCGGACGAAGCCTTGCATCTGGCGTGCGAAGTCGAGCAGGACCTCGTCGGCGCGCTGCGGGCCGTAACGGTCGTTGATCGCCTTGAAATAGTCGATGTCGACAATCGCCACGCAACCCCACATCTGCGGATTCTCGGCGCAGTCCTGGATGAACTCGGCAAGCTTCCCGAGCGTATGGCGGCGGTCGGGGACGTGGACCAGTTCCTCCACCGGCGAATCCCGCAAGGCGAAATCCCTGTCCTTCCGGTGCTTGCGCTCCTCCTCCCGTATCCCGGTCACGTCGACCGCCATGGAGAGCGTCCAGCCCTTTTCGTCAACGGTCTCGGTCACCCACAGCGACCGCCCGTCATGCAGTTCGGCTTCCGACGCACGAGACGGCACGCTGCGGCGCCGCGCGAGCGCCGTGGCGATCCAGGTCTCGATGTCGTCGATCCCGAGCATTGCGCCCCGGCCTGCCGCGTGATTGCGGCGCATGATCTCTTCCCATGTCGGCGACTCGTCGGCGCCGACATGAAAAGTGGAACGGAATGCCGAATTGGCAAAGCGCAGCCGATCGTGCTGATCGTAGAGCGAGATCAGCACGGGCGATCGGGCTTGCAAACCCATCAGGGCCTTGAGGTAATCACCGGTCACGGTTGGTCTGCTCCAGCTTGAACAACAAATCAATCACGGCGCGAAGCGGACGGATCAACTAAAGCTATAGCACGAAAAGCTTGCGGCAAGTCGTACAACATGTGAAACCAAGGGAAAATGGCTAAGTCGCAGAACGTGCCGAATTCGCACATGAAGCACACACCTTATGACGGTTCGTCGAAGCCCTTCACGATCGGGCTCACGCAGCTCGACCCCGATCGCTGGATCGAGCCGGACGAGGCGCTGGACTTTTATCTCAGCGAAAAGGCGAGGCTGCTTGCCACAAGCCGCCAAGAGGTCTTCGCGGCCGAGGACGGGACCGACACTGCCCAGTGGGAATTGCTCGATCTTCTGACCGACTACCTCCAGCACCGCTACCCCGAGCTTTATCGGCGGGAAAACGGCACGATGATCGCCGGCGGCCGCCGCGTTGCGTTCGACGACGACGTTCCTCTCGTCATCGCCGGCTCGCTGATCCAGGATGATCTGGCGATCCTCGAACGCAAGGCCGGCGAATGGCGGCTTACCGCCGCCTATGTCGCCTTTCCGTCGTCCTGGTCTCTCCGTGAGAAGTTCGGCCGGACGCTCGACGAAATTCACGCCCCGGTGCCTGGCTTCGAGCGCGGAAGCCGCAATGCGGAGCTGATCGCCCGCATGTTCGACAATCTCTCGCCGGCCCGCTTCGTCGAGCGCTTCAACTGGGCGGTCAATGTCGACGGCGCGCTGCATCTGCCGAAATCGAAGGCCGAGGGCATCGGCGCCGAGGCCGTCCACCTGACCGAGGACGGCACCTTCATTCGCGTCGAGAGGCAGACGCTTCGCAAGCTGCCGCGAACCGGCGCGATCGTCTTCACCATCCGCATCTATTCCGACCCGGTTGCCGCGCTCAGAAACAGGCCCGACGCGGCCGCTCTTGCCCGCGTCTTCATCGGACAGTTGAACGACCTGACGCCGCCGCAGGCGGCCTACAAGGGCCTCGTCAGCAAGCGGGAGGCGCTGATCTCGGCCCTCCTATCGATAGCCGGTTAAGCAATATCCGAAATCGCGGTTGACCCGCCGGCCCTTTATTGTGACACGAAACTATGCTCTAGGGCCTCACGCGAGATTCCGAGGCGCGCTGTTCCGCGCGCATTCAAGCAGCATCAGAGACGTTTTGTCAGGAGAGACGCAAAAATGGCAGACACCAGCTACCCGGTCTATGGCGAGATTACCGGCCCGATCGTGATGATCGGCTTCGGTTCGATCGGCCACGGCACCTTGCCGCTGATCGAGCGCCACTTCAAATACGACAAGAGCCGGCTGATCGTGGTGGAGCCCCGTGAAGACGCCAAGGACACGGAGATTTTTGCCCGCCACGGCGTCCGCCACGTCCGCGCCGCCGTGACCAAGGACAATTACAAGGAACTGCTGAAGCCGCTCCTGTCCGAAGGCGGCGGCCAGGGCTTCTGCGTCAACCTCTCGGTCGACACCTCGTCGCTCGACATCATCAAGCTCTGCCGCAAGCTCGACGTACTCTACATCGACACGGTCGTCGAGCCGTGGCTCGGCTTCTATTTCGACTCCGAGATGGACAACGCCGCGCGCACCAACTACGCGCTGCGCGAGACGGTGCGCCGCGAGAAGGAAAAGAACCCAGGCGGCACCACGGCGATTTCGACCTGCGGCGCCAATCCGGGCATGGTCTCCTGGTTCGTCAAGAAGGCGCTCCTCAACCTCGCCGACGATCTCGGCCTCAAATACGAGGAACCGCACCAGGACGACCGTGAAGGCTGGGCCAAGCTGATGAAGAAGGCCGGCGTCAAGGGCATCCACATCGCCGAGCGCGACACCCAACGCACCAAGCACCCGAAGCCGCTCAACGTCTTCTGGAACACCTGGTCGGTCGAAGGCTTCATCTCGGAAGGCATGCAGCCGGCCGAACTCGGCTGGGGCACCCATGAGAACTGGATGCCGAAGAACGCTAGGAGACACAAGAAGGGTTGCCAGGCGGCGATCTACCTCGAGCAGCCGGGCGCCAACACCCGCGTGCGCAGCTGGTGCCCGACGCCGGGTCCGCAATACGGCTTCCTCGTCACCCATAACGAATCGATCTCGATCGCCGACTTCTTCACCGCCCGCGACAAGAACGGCGAAGTCACCTATCGGCCGACCTGCCACTATGCCTATCATCCGGCCAACGACGCGGTCCTGTCGCTGCACGAAATGTTCGGCAACGGCGGCACGCCGCAACCGGTGCACCACGTGCTCGACGAGACGGAACTCGAGGACGGCATCGACGAACTCGGCGTGCTGCTCTACGGCCACGAAAAGAACGCCTACTGGTACGGCTCGCGCCTGTCGCTGGAGGAAACCCGCCGCATCGCCCCCTATCAGAACGCCACCGGCCTGCAGGTGACGAGCGCCGTTCTCGCCGGCATGGTCTGGGCGCTGGAGAACCCGAAGGCCGGCATCGTCGAGGCCGACGAGATGGACTACAGGCGCTGCCTCGAAGTGCAGCTTCCCTATCTCGGTCCGGTCGAAGGCCACTACACCGATTGGACGCCGCTCGACGGCCGGCCCGGCCTCTTCCCGGAAGACATCGACACCAAGGACCCCTGGCAGTTCAAGAACATCCTTGTCCGCTAAGCCGATTGCGCCCGGAGCTCGCTGGCTCCGGGCGCCCCGACCATGATTGTCGCGCCGCGGCGCCGCTTCCTCCTCTTGCTTGCAGCTCACAACTGAACGGCGAAATCGAAAGCCTCCTGCGGCTTGGGCGCAACGCCCGGCGTACAAAGTCGCCCTGGAACGCTGTTCCGCTGCTCAATTTGCCGTCAAGCCGGTTCCGGCGGAGCGAATTATGCGGTAGAGCGGGGCGAACAGAAGTCTGTAGCGGCATTGCGTTTGCATTCCGCTTCAACTCGTGACGCGGGAGAAACGCCGATGAAGCCACTCGCCATACTGACCATTCTCGCAACCGCCACGGCGCTTGCATCCTGCCAGTCGTCTCCGAGGGAAATCCGCCAGGCGCCGCAGGTACGGGCGAGCGGCGTGGAGGGCGCCTGGGTCGATCCGAACGGCATTATCTCTACCTTTGCCGGCGGCACCTTCTCGACGCGCACCACCGACACCAACCAGCTTCTCGCTTCCGGCACCTATGTGAATGTCAGCCCGACGCTCGTCGAGATCAACATGACCTCTCTGGTCAGGAATACCCAATCCAGGGTCAACTGCGCGCTCGTATCACCGGCGCAGCTGAACTGCACGACGGATGCAGGCGCCCAATTCTCGCTCGCCCGCCAGGGCTGAGCAGAGATCCGACAATGCATGTCAAAGAAGCCTCCGACCGGAGGCTTCTTTGTTTCTGAGCCGGCTTAACCCTACTTGGAATCCGGCAAAGAAGAGACGTGTTTAGCGCTTGAAGTCCGGCGCGACTGATGAAAACATCCGGCCTGCTGAAATGCCTCGGCCGGGCGATGATTTCCGACTGGGGCCTGCAATCGGCTGAAGACGACAGGCAACAGGAGAACATCATGATCAAATCCATGCGGACCGGCCTCATCACCGCATCCCTTCTCGCCCTTTCATCGGGCGCCGCCTTCGCCGATTACGAATTGAACATCCTGCATATCAACGATCTGCACTCGCGCATCGAGTCGATCAACAAGTTCGATTCGACCTGCTCGGCCGAGGAGGAAGGCAAGAACGAGTGCTTCGGCGGCGTCGCCCGTCTGAAGACGCTGATCGACCAGAAGCGCCAGGAGCTTACCGGCAAGAACGTGCTTCTGCTCAATGCCGGCGACAACTTTCAAGGATCGCTGTTCTTCACCACCTACAAGGGCGCGGCGGAAGCGGAATTCCTGAACCTGATGAAGTTCGACGCGATGACCGTCGGCAACCACGAGTTCGACGAAGCCGAGGACGGTCTCGCGAGCTTCCTCGACAAGGTCAAGTTCCCCGTCGTCACCGCCAATGTTCTTCCTAGCCACAAGTCGAAGATCGGCGACCGTATCAAGCCGTCGATCGTGCTCGACCTCGGCGGCCAGAAGATCGGCATTGTCGGCGCGGTCGCCAACGACACGCCGGAGCTCTCCTCGCCGGGCCCGGACATCCTGATCGGCGAGGACGTGGCGACGATCACCAGCGCCGTCGACGAGCTGAAGAAACAGGGCCTTAACAAGATCGTCGCGCTGACGCATGTCGGCTATCCGCGCGACCTCGCAGCGATCGCCAAGATCCCGGATGTGGACGTCGTGGTCGGCGGCCATTCCCACAGCCTCCTCTCCAACACCGACGAGAAGGCCGAAGGCCCCTATCCGACGATGGTCGACAACCCCGGCGGCTACAAGGTGCCGGTGGTCCAGGCGGGCTCCTACAGCAAGTATCTCGGCGACCTCGTCGTCACGTTCGACGACAGCGGCGTCGTCAAGGCCGCCAAGGGCGATCCGATCCTAGTCGATTTCTCCATCAAGCCGGATGAGGCAGTGGTCGCGCGCGTCAAGGAGCTCGCTAAGCCGATCGAAGAACTGCGCACGAAGATCGTCGCCAAAACGGAAGCGCCGATCGACGGATCGCGCGAGAATTGCCGGGCGAAGGAATGCGAGATGGGCAGTCTCGTCGCCGATGCCCTGCTCGACCGCGTCAAGGGCCAGGGCGTGACGATCGCCATCACCAATGGCGGTGGCCTGAGGGCCTCGATCGACGCCGGCGACGTGACGATGGGCGAAGTGATCACGGTGCTGCCCTTCCAGAACACCGTCGCGACCTTCCAGTTGAAGGGTGCCGATATCCGCGCGGCGCTGGAGAACGGCGTCAGCCAGGTCGAGGAAGGCGGCGGGCGGTTCCCGCAAGTGGCCGGCCTCAAATTCTCCTTCGATCGTTCAAAGCCCGCCGGCAGCCGCCTTGTTTCGATCCAGGTGAAGGAGGGTGACGCCTTCAAGCTGCTCGATCCGGAAAAGACTTATTCGCTCGTCAGCAACAATTTCATGCGCGGCGGCGGCGACGGCTACGCGGTCTTCAAATCCAAGGGCGAGAACGCCTACGACTACGGTCCGGGTCTCGAAACGGTGCTGGCAGACTATCTTGCGGCGCATCAGCCGTTCAAACCCTATACGGACGGCCGCATTTCGGAGGTCGCCGCTGCGGCCGGCACGACGCCGGCGGAACCGGCTGCCGAAACCAAGCCGGCCGAAAGCGCTGCCGCGGCACCCGCCGCCCAGCCATCGGGCGGAACCGCATCGGCCGCTGGCGGACCGCAGAAGCACGTCATCGCCCGGGGCGACACGCTCTGGGATTTGGCCGAGTCCTTCTACGGCAACGGCTTCGAGTGGAAGAAAATCGCGGCAGCCAATGGCGATCCGGCCCCGCGCGCGCTCGAGATCGGGAGGGAACTGGAGATTCCGGCGAAGTAAGACAATTTGCCTCTGTGGCAAAGGCCGGTGCGGGCTTTCCCGCGCCGGCTTTTCTTTTTAGAAGGATTTGAAAACAGAGGCGCTGCTAAACATATAAACGCCCGTGAGGAAGACGATGACAGACCTAGTTGCCGAACCGACCGCCGCTGCTCACCCCGCCGTTAAATCGGGGAAGGTCGGCGTCCTGCTGGTCAATCTCGGCACGCCGGACGGCACCGATTACGCTTCCATGCGCCGCTACCTCAAGGAGTTCCTCAGCGACCGCCGCGTCATCGAATGGTCGCGCCTCTTCTGGTACCCGATCCTCTACGGCATCGTGCTCAACACGCGCCCGCAGAAGGTCGGCAAGGCCTATGAGCTGATCTGGAACAGGGCGCTCAACGAAAGCTGGCTCAGAACCTACACGCGCAACCAGGCCGCACTGATGGCCGAAGGCTTCGCCGATCGCCCGCACGTCGTCGTCGATTGGGCGATGCGCTACGGCCAGCCTTCGATCGCCTCGCGCATGGAGGCGCTGCAAAAGCAGGGCTGCGAGCGCATCCTGGTATTTCCGCTCTACCCGCAATATGCAGCGGCAACGACCGCTACGGTCAACGACAAGGCCTTCGAGGCGCTGTTGAAGATGCGCTGGCAGCCGGCGTTGCGCACCGTCCCTCCTTACCACGACGACCCGGTCTATATCGACGCGCTCGCCACGTCGATCGAGCGCCACCTGGCAAGGCTCGACTGGCAGCCGGAGGTCGTTCTGGCGTCGTTCCACGGCATTCCGAAAAGCTATTTCGAGCTTGGCGATCCCTATTATTGCCATTGTCAGAAGACGGCGCGGCTCTTGCGCGAGAGGCTCGGCTGGTCGAAGGAGAAGCTGCAGGTGACCTTCCAGTCGCGCTTTGGACCGGAGGAATGGCTGCAGCCCTATACGGACGCGACGGTCGAGAGGCTCGCCAAGGACGGCGTCAAGCGCATCGCCGTCATCAATCCGGGCTTCGTTTCCGATTGTCTGGAGACGCTGGAAGAAATCGCCGGCCAGGCGGCCGAAAGCTTCCATCACAATGGCGGCGAGAAGTTCGCCCATATCCCCTGTCTGAACGACAGCGCCGAAGGCATGGCCGTGCTCAACCACGTCGTGCGCCGTGAACTCGAGGGCTGGCTGTAGTTGCAGCGCCCTTTCTTCTGATGTAGAATACACCGCTGAGTTGAACGTAGCATTGGTCGCCCGACCGCTGAGGAGGGCACGTGGAGCTACTGGATCCCCTCTTCGACCCGCAAAGCTCCTATGTCTCGACAGGGAGCCTTCCGCCGTCCGATCATGTCGCACGCCTGGTCACGCAGGCCCACGAACGCTTTGCCTCCGTCGCGCTGGGACAGAACTCCCAAGTCTATCCGGCCCTGGCCCACGTGCCGAGCAATCTCTTCGGCATTTGCGTCGTGAGCGTTGACGGGCGCGTGTTCGCCGTCGGAGACGCGGAACATGAATTCACCCTCATGAGCGTCTCCAAGCCGTTCATCTTCGCTCTGATCTGCGATGTGATCGGCGCCACCGGCGCGCGTGAGCGGCTGGGCGTGAATGCGACCGGCTACGCCTTCACTCCGTTGCCGGGACCGAGCGCAACGCGGAGGGCCGCAGCAATCCGATGGTCAATGCCGGAGCCATCGCCACGACGAGCCTGGTGCCGGGAGAGACCGAGGAAGCGAAATGCGCTTCATCAGCGAGGGCCTGTCTCGCTTTGCCGGAAGGCAGCTGTCCGTCAACGATGAAGTCTATGACTCCGCTTCCCGAACAAACTCCCGGAACCGGAGCATTGCCTGGATGCTGGAAAGCCTCGGCCGCATCTATTGCGATCCCATGGAGGCGACGGAGCTCTATACCCGGCAATGCTCGCTGAACGTCAGCGCCAAAGATCTCGCCGTCATGGGCGCAACGCTCGCGCATGGCGGCTTCAATCCGCTGACGCGCGAACAGATCGTCAGACCCGAAGTCTGTCACTATGCCTTGGCGGTCATGCTGACCGCCGGCCTCTACGAGACCTCCGGGGACTGGCTCTACGAGATCGGGCTGCCGGGCAAAAGCGGAATCGGCGGCGGCATCGTTACTGTCTCGCCCGGAAAAGGGGGTCTCGGCACCTTCGCGCCGCCTCTCGACGAGGCGTGCAACAGCGTCAAGGGACAATTGGTGGCGCAATTCCTGTCACAACGGCTCGGGCTCGATCTGTTGATGTCACCGCCCGGTTGATGGCCGGCGCGCCGCTTCAGCTAGCTGAAGAAATCGCCAGGTCCAAAGGGGACTATCTATGGCCGCGACGACATCCGCCCAGCAGGAACTTGCGGAAGAGCGAGCCTCCTGGATTCCCATGGTCGCGATTGCATTCGGCCAGGCGATCATGTCTTTCAATGTGGCGTCCTTGCCCGTCGCGCTTGGCGGCATGGTCAAAGTTTCCAGGTTGCACCGACGGTGGTAGCCACCGGCATCGTTGCCTACTCGATGATCGTCGCGGGCTTTGTCATGCTGGGTGCAAAGCTCGTACAGCGGTTCGGTGCGCTGCGCGTCTTCCGGCTGGCTGTCATTGTGTTTGGACTGGCGCAGGTTCTCATGACCTTCAGCCCAAACGCGACGGCCATGATCACTGCGCAGGCGCTGTGCGGTGCCGCCGGCGCCGTCATCGTTCCCGCCCTCATCGCCTTGATCGCCGAAAACTACCACGGCACCCAGCAGGCGACGGCCTTGGGCGCATTGGGATCGGCCCGGGCAGGCGCCGGCGTGCTGGCATTGCTGATCGGCGGCGTGCTCGGCACCTATATCGGCTGGCGGCCGGTCTCCGGAATCCTGATCGCCGTCTCGGCGCTCGTCCTGCTGCTGAGCTTCCGGCTCAAGCCAGATCACGGTCGCCCTGAGGTGCGGATCGGCTTCCTCGGCGTGCTGCTTGCCGCAACGGCGATCATTCTTATCAGCTTCGGCTTCAACAATCTGAACGGTTCGGGACTTGCTCTGGCTCGGCCGACTGCACCGTTCAACGTGCTTGGCCTGTCGCCGGCACCGATCCTGATTCTCATCGCATCGTGCTTGGCCCGGGATTTCTGCTGTGGACGCGGCGCCGCGAGACGGCCAACGCTGTCGATCGAGATCCAGTCGCAGGTGAACCTCGACAGCATCACCTTTGCCAGCAACGAAAGACTCGAGAGCATAGTCGCGGCCACCACCGCGACGCCCGACCAGAAGGCCGAGGCGCTTCGCATCAACACAGAGGCGAGGCTGCGGGCTCTCAAGCTCGGCTTCCTGATGATGGCCGGGCTCGCTCTCCTGACGATCCTGCCGGCCGGCAAGCTGCCCAACTATCGGCCGGGCGAGATCCCCGAGGGCTGAAGGCGCTACAGCGCGTTCTTACGGAGCCGGCCGTCTTTCATGACGACGGCCACGTTTTTCTCCGGATCTTCGATCAGGCGGATGTCCGCGAGCGGATTGCCATTGAGAACCAGGATATCGGCAAGCGCGCCTTCCTGTATGACGCCGAGCTTGCCCGGAAAAGGCGTGCGAAGATTGGAGAGCGCCAGCAGTTCCGCATTGACCGATGTCGCCATACGGCGCGTTTCGGCGTTGGTGTACCAGCGGCTGAGATGGGTGAGCATGATGCCCTGGCGCCGCGTCACTTCAGGGGAGAACAGCACATCCGACACCCATGCCGCCTTGATCCCGTGCTTGCGAACGAGCTCGTAGGTTCTCGGTGTTCCGGCAAAGACCTGCTGCATGCGTTCGGCCGATGGCCCTGCCTCCGGGGCGATATCCTTCGTCGACAGGAAAGGCTGGGTGCTGAGCCAGACTTCCTTGTCGGCCATGAGCCTTGCCGTCTCCTCGTCCATCAGATGCGTATGCTCGATGCAGCGCACTTCCGCCGCGATCGCCCGCTGGACGGTGTTCGGGGCATAGGCATGGACAGTGACGTAATGTTCCAGTCCCGAGCAACGTCAATCGCCGCACGGAGTTCCTCCTCGCCGAAGGCGCGGACCCGGTATCACGCCGCTGTCGATCGCCTGCTTGAAAGAGAAGACGGGACTGCCCAGGTCACGGACGGCGGTAAAGCCGCGCAGGAGTGTCCGTTCCGCTTCGGCCGTGGAGGCGGAGAACACGAAGCCTGGATCGCAAGTCGCTATGACCGTCAAGGGAACTGCGGCATACAGCGTGTGCAGTGCGCATCGATCATGCCCGGCATCAGAACGCGATCGCCGCAATCGATCACGGTCGCGTCGAACGGCGGAGCCCTGTTCGTCGCATCTGTTGCCCTCGATCAGGACCTGAACCCCGGCCCGCAAAGGTCGGACTTGCCATCGAACAACCGGATTTTGCTCAAGAGAACCTTGGAGGCGGGTCCCTGGGCGAAGGATGGCCCAGGCATTATCCCAGTGGCGGCCGCGGCACCCGCACAAGCAAGAAAGCTCCTGCGGGAAAATTCTTCCAAGCGGCGCGATGCTTGCTGTAAAACGGGGCTGAAGCAGCCGCAGCCAGTGCCGTGCACGAGGTGTTGATACTTGGTACCCACCCGAATCATGACGCCGCTCCGGTTTCACGTCATCAGAAGACCATGGCCAGACTTTCGTTGGGTGAGCGGAATATCCAATACCGCGTGTATGCGCACGCATGATACGCGCCGCATCAGATCCTGATCGTTGAGCCGGAAAGCCTTGCCGCTGGCTCCGAGGTCTGCGCCTAGCCTGCCAACCTGACGTCCGCCGCGTCGGCGAGCACACGCGCGAGAATGCGATTGCGACCCAGCATCTTGGCTTCGTAAAGAGCGGCGTCCGCCTCCGACAGCAGGCGGCCCGGCTCGGCCTGCAGGATATGCCCGATTGCCGAGGCTATGCCGATGCTTGCCGTGACAGATCCAAACTCGCTTTGCGCATGGGCGACTTTCTCCTCGCCGAGCAGACCGGCGAATTTCTCGGCAACGATGGCGGCCGCCTTGTCGTCGGTGTCCGGCAGCAGCACGACAAATTCCTCGCCACCGTAACGGGCGACGATATCCGCCGGCCGTTGCGCGGAATTCAAAAGGCACTTGCTGACAAGACGCAGGCACTGATCGCCGGCCGGATGTCCGTAAGTATCGTTGTAAGCCTTGAAGCGATCGATATCGATCATCAGGAGGCTGAGCGGCGTATTGATCCTGGCGCATCTCGCCGCCTCGCGCACGAAGGCTTCATCGAAGGCGCGGCGGTTGACAAGGCCGGTCAAGCCGTCCGTCTCCGCCAGGTTCTTCAACTGCTCGGCCGAAAGCCTGAGTGCCATTTCGGCCTGTTTCATGACGGTGATGTCCGAGACGACCACCATCGCGGTCCCGCCGGGCGCAAGCCTTGTCCTGATGCTGTGCCAGTCGCCGTTCTGATGCTGAACCTCTTCGTCCTTGTTGCAGTGCAACGTGGAAGTCGCCTCACTGATCCATTCATCCACGGATTCGTAAGGCACGTTGAGCCGCTCTCGGGTTTCGGCGACGCAGCGGACAATGTCGCTGATATGCGCACCGATCACCCGGGCTCTGCCCGACAGCGGAAAAGCGCTGCGGTATTGCTCGTTGCAGAAGAGGAGATAGCCATCCCTGTCGAACATCGCGAAGCCGTCGGACATCCCCGCCATCGCATGGGAGAGCAGGTTCTTGCTTTCCCTGAGTTCCCGCTCGAGCGCGGTGCGTTCGGTAATGTCCCGGGTTACGCCCGCCAGCCCGATCACCCGTCCCTCCCTGTCGCGGAGAGGCACCTTGGAGGCGAGCAGGTCGCGGCCCTCGATGTGTTCGAGGGAATCGATAAGGGGCACGCCCGTGCGCATCACCTCCTGCTCGCGATCGTAAAGCTCCTCGGCGAGCCGTCGCGGATGGAGATCGAAATCCGACAAACCCACCATCTCGGCCGTCGTCCTCATACGGTAGAGGCGGATCATGTTCTCGTTGACGGTGATGAAGCGGCTGTCCCTGTCCTTCACGTAGAGATAGTCGGGCGATTGCGAGAACGCCGTCTCGAGCATTCTGCGCTCGAGTTCCAGGTGCTGGGTCGTCAGCACGATGAAACCGCAAACAATGGTCGCAGCGCAATTCATCGCCGCCATGGGCAGACCCATTGTCGCCAAAGCATGGCTCTTCGACAGAGTGGGCAGCACCGCCATCAGCACGACCAGCAGGATTCCGACCGCCGCGCCGAGCACGACGACATGCAGAAGGGTCGGCGATCTCTTCTTCATCAACAGATTGACGCTAAGGCCCATGCCCGTGACGGCGATGATCGCCACCACGCCATCGGGTGCGGCGACACCGCCGAGCGCGATCCGGAAAATAGCCGCCAGGGTTGCGCCGATGGCCGCCGCGAGCGGACCGCCGAACATACCGGCCAGTGCCAGCGGTGCGTAGCGCAGGTCCATATGGATGCCGGAACTGAATTCCACGGCCAGCAGGATCGAGCCGATAGAGGCGATGCCGGCCATCAGCCCGAACAGGATTTTCTCGTGTCCGGCAAACCGCCGGCGGAGCCAGATCGACAGATGCGCCCAGATCGAAATCGACAGGCTTACAAATGCAAGGTTGCCAACAAACTGCCCCCAAATGCCATTCATCGCGCTGCGTTCGGCCTTTCATCACCTGTAGAAGACCGACCTTAAACGACAACTGGTTTGAGCTTTATTAAGTTCGAACCGGCACCGGGCAGTAGCAAACGCAGAAAGATACTTTCGCTTGAATTATTCCCGCGAATCGCCGCGTCATAGGCCGGGCAGCACTCCAGGTCTGGAGCTGCAAAGAGGGAGGATTGTCCTTGGGCGGCTTGGATTATGCGGTCATTGCGCTCGTCGTTCTCGTTTTCCTGACGCTTTTCGCCGGGATCAAGACGGTTCCACAGGGTTACCGTTACACGATCGAGCGCTTCGGACGATATATCAAGACCCTCGATCCCGGTCTGAATTTCATCATCCCCTACTTCGATCGCATCGGCGCGAAGATGAATGTGATGGAGCAGGTGCTCGACGTTCCGACCCAGGAGGTCATCACCAAGGACAATGCCAGCGTATCGGCCGATGCGGTCGCCTTTTATCAGGTGCTGAACCCCGCCCAGGCCGCCTATCAGGTCGCCAATCTTGAAAACGCCCTCCTCAACCTGACGATGACCAATATCCGCTCGGTCATGGGCTCGATGGATCTCGACGAGCTGCTTTCCAACCGCGACACGATCAACGACCGGCTGCTGCGCGTCGTCGACGAGGCGGCCAATCCCTGGGGCATCAAGATCACTCGCGTCGAGATCAAGGATATCGCCCCGCCGACCGACCTCGTCGAGGCGATGGCCCGGCAGATGAAGGCGGAGCGCGAGAAGCGCGCGCAGGTGCTCGAAGCGGAAGGCGCCAGGAACGCGCAGATCCTGCGCGCCGAAGGCGCCAAGCAATCGGCGATCCTCGAGGCGGAGGGGCAGCGGGAAGCTGCCTATCGCGAGGCGGAAGCGCGCGAGCGCCTGGCGGAAGCGGAAGCCAAGGCGACCCGCATGGTCTCCGAAGCGATCGCCGCCGGCGACGTGCAGGCGATCAACTATTTCGTCGCGCAGAAGTACACGGAAGCCCTGGCTTCGATCGGCACCGCCAACAACCAGAAGATCGTCCTGATGCCGATGGAAGCCTCCTCGCTGATCGGTTCGCTCGGCGGCATCGGCGCGATCGCCCGCGAAGTCTTCGGCGACGGGCAGCCGCCCGCTCCTTCTCGCCCGCGCCAGTCGACGCCGCGCACCGGCCCGGCGCCGGGCCCCGCCGAGAACGCGTGAGGATCGGTCGATGATCGAGCGCATCGCCTTCGAGCTCGGCCCCTGGAACTGGTGGGTCCTGGGCCTCCTGCTGCTGGCGGCGGAAGTGATCTTGCCGGGCGTGTTCCTCGTCTGGATCGCGCTTGCGGCGCTTTTGACCGGCGTCCTGTCGCTCCTCCTGTGGGACACGGCCTTGTGGGTCTGGGAGGTGCAGCTCGTCACCTTCTCGCTGCTCGCGCTCTTCTCCGTGGTGATCGGGCGGCGCTTCGTCGTCTCCTCGTCGGAAAGCGACGAGCCCCTCCTCAACAGGCGAGGCGAAAGCCTCGTCGGCCGCACGGCCGTGCTCGAGCAGCCGATTGCCGAAGGCCGCGGCCGCGTCCGCCTCGACGATACGACCTGGCTGGTCGAAGGACCGGATCTGCCCGCCGGCACCCGCGTGCGCATCGTCGCAAGCAGCGGCCGCCAGTTGACCGTCGAGCAAGCCTGAAACCCTCGCATCTTCATGGCTGATTTCGCTTCAGAAACGATTGCTTAACCACGTGCCTTTACGATTGCGAAACGATTGCAATCAGGTTTGCGGACAAACGGCAGATGGCGCCCAGGTTTTCACGCTCGATCACGGCGGGCGCCTCGCTTGCGAGAAAGCGGGCCTGGCTGTCGGCGGGCTGTGCGCTTCTTTTCGCCCACACGGCGACCGCGCAAAGCCTTGATGCGCCGCAAGCCGCAACCACCGCAGTCACTGGCAGCACGATTGAGACCGGTGCCTCCCCGGCGGCCACCGATCCCCAGACGACCGGCGCCGTCGCCAGTTCCGATCTGCCCCCGGCCTTGGACGAGGATTTCAACCGCCTCAACCGGCGCGAGGAAACGACCGACGGGCTGCGCATGCGCATCGATCCGGAAGCCGGCCAGGCGCCGGGCATCCGCATCGGCAGCTTCGTCCTGAAGCCGGCGCTCAGCGAAACGTTCAATCACGAGCGGCAGAAGAATGGCAGCGCCAGCCAGAGCCGGACCTTTCTCGAGACGGGCCTAAAGGGCACGCTCACATCCGACTGGGCGCGCCACCAGCTGAGCGTCACCGGCGAAGGCGTCCTGCAGGACAATATATCGGGCGAAGGCGAAGAAGAGCCGCGCGCCGACGTCGATGCGGAACTGCGCCTCGACTTGAGCGACGAAACGACGGCCAAGTTAAGCGCCGGCTACAGTTTCGAGCGCGAGGACGCCAACGATCCGAACGCTATCGCCAATGCCGTGGAGCAATCGGCGGTCAACACCTACCGGCTGGGCGCTGCCGTCGAGCGCGACCTCGGCCTCGTCCGCGGTTCCCTCGGCCTCGACTTCGAGCGCCAGACCTATGGCGATGTCGAGCTCGACAACGGCACGACGCTGTCGCAGGAGGACCGCAACCGCAATACCGGCACGCTTACCGGGCGGCTCGGCTACGAGCTGTCGCCGGCCCTCATTCCCTTTCTCGAAGCCTCGGTCGGCAAATCCATCTACGATCTCAGGCGGGACACGCTCGGCTTCGAGCGTTCCTACATGAGCTATGCCGGCCGCGCCGGTATGGAGTTGGACCTCGGCGAGAAGCTCAACGGCGAACTCGCGCTCGGCTATGAGACGTTTCGGCTCGACGACGACCGGCTGGGCGACTTGGGCGGCCTGTCGGTCGACGGGCGGGTCAACTGGTCGCCCAAGCGCGGCACCGACGTGCTCTTCGGGCTCCTGACCTATCTCGATCCGTCCACGACAGCGGGCAATCCGGGATCGATCAACTATGAGCTGACGAATATCATCACCCACCAGCTGCGTTCGTCACTGGTGGC
This sequence comes from Sinorhizobium sp. NG07B, assembly GCF_002532005.1. Classification (NCBI taxonomy): domain Bacteria; kingdom Pseudomonadati; phylum Pseudomonadota; class Alphaproteobacteria; order Hyphomicrobiales; family Rhizobiaceae; genus Sinorhizobium; species Sinorhizobium sp. NG07B. Next base: position 212,744 of record NZ_NWTD01000006.1, read on the forward strand.
GACATTGTCGAACAGCCTGACATTGCGCGATTTCCCCTCGGATGCCGCCGCCTCCGACGAGGCCACCTGGCGGACCGGCGCGGGTCTCACTTGGGACATGAGCCGCTATCTGGCGCTCACCGGCGATGTCAGCTACGAGCGCACCAACAGGGATATCGGCCCCTCGAGCGATACGACACGCGTCGGCGTCGGCCTGACGCTGCGGCGCTGAAGCAAGCGGATTCCGCTTCAAAGAGAAAGGCCGCGCCAGAGGGACGCGGCCAGTCTCCGTCGTTCAAATCCGCTCGAAGCGCAAGCGATCACTTCAATCCATGCAACAGCGTCTTGAGCGGCCCTTCGACGATCGGGCGGATGTCGGCGCGCTCGAGCGCAAAGGCAACGTTTGCGAGGATGAAGCCGTCCTTCGCACCGCAGTCGAAAGTCTCGCCGCGGAAATGATAGGCGGCGAAGGGCTGCGCGCCGGAAAGCTTCACCATGCCGTCGGTCAGCTGGATCTCGTTGCCGGCGCCGCGTTCCTGGCGCTCGAGAATCGGGAAGATTTCCGGCTGCAGGATATAGCGGCCGTTGATGAAGAAGTTGGACGGGGCCGTTCCGGGCGCCGGTTTCTCGACCATCTTGGTGATCTTGAAGCCGTCGCCGACCCGGTCGCCGACGCCGACGATCCCGTATTTGTGCGCCTGGTCGGGGGCGCATTCCTCGACGGCGATGACATTGCCGCCGCTGTGCTCGTAGAGCTCGACCATGCCCTTGAGGCAGCCCTTCTCGCCCTTCATGATCATGTCGGGAAGAAGCAGCGCAAAGGGCTCGTTGCCGACGAGATCGCGCGCGCACCACACGGCATGGCCGAGCCCGAGCGGCGCCTGCTGGCGGGTGAAGCTCGTCGTGCCGGCCTTCGGCAGCATGGCTTCGAGCAGCTCGATTTCCGCCTTCTTGTTGCGCTCCCGGAGCGTCTGGTCGAGTTCGACCTGGATGTCGAAATAATCCTCGATGACCGCCTTGCTGCGACCGGTCACGAAGATCAGATGCTCGATCCCTGCCTCCAGCGCCTCGTCGACGACATACTGGATGACCGGCTTGTCCACGACCGTCAGCATTTCCTTCGGCACTGCCTTGGTGGCGGGAAGGAAACGCGTTCCCAGGCCTGCGACCGGGAAAACGGCTTTGCGAACTTTACGCTTGTCGGTCATGAACACCTCCTTGGAGTGGACCTCAGTCGAGCCTGAAACAGGCGAATTGAATCGGTTTTAGTCGTCATTTGCCATTTTTTGCGAAGGAAGACGACTCGGCAATTTCATGGTAAAGACTTTGTTGACTTCGTTTCTGTAGGCTTCTCCACTGACCCGAAACGGCTGCTGCCGTTCGGCCTCACGAAGGACCGCATGCTGCCCCACACGCGGCGCGCTTGCGGGGAAGATTCGCAAAACCCGGAGTAATCCGTCCGGCATGAACGCTGGCTGAATGCTCCGCCGAGAAACGGAACCGACAGCAGATGATCAGAAACCGCAGGACGTTCTTCCGACATATCGCCGCCGCTCTCGTCGCCGCCGCCGCGCTGGGTTCATCGCCGGCGCGGGCGGATCAAGGTTTTCAGAACTGGATCAACAACTTCTACGCAACGGCCGCCAAGAGCGGCATCAGCCAGGCGACCTACCGCAAAGCTTTCGCCGGCGTGATGACGCCCGACCCGGCCGTCATCGAGAAAGCCAACTACCAGCCCGAATTCAAGCACAAGATTTGGGAATATATTGACTCGCGTGTCAATCCTTACACCAGGCGCATAGGCCAGGAGATGGCGGCCAAGCACGCGCGCACGCTCGACTCGCTCGAGCGGCATTTCGGCGTCGACCGCACCATCCTGCTGGCGATCTGGTCGATGGAGTCGAATTATGGCGCCGTCCTGCAGAAGGACGACCGGCTGCACTATGTGCCGCGCGCGCTCGCAACGCTTGCCTATGCCGACCCGAAGCGCGCCAAATTCGCCAGGACCCAGCTGATCGCGGCCTTGAAGATCCTGCAGAGCGGCGACATCACCCCGCGCGAGCTCACCGGCTCCTGGGCGGGCGCCATGGGGCATACGCAATTCATCCCGACCAGCTACCTGCTCTACGCGGTCGACGCCGACGGCAACGGCCATCGCGACATCTGGAATTCGGTTCCCGATGCGCTGGCGACGGCTGCCAACCTCTTGAAGAAGAACGGCTGGCAGCCGGGCGAGACCTGGGGTTACGAGGTCGTGGCGCCGGCCAATGCGGCCAAATATTCTGGCCAGACGAAGACGCTCGGCCAATGGGCCGCGCTCGGCTTCCTTCGCCCGAACGGCAAGGGGTTCCGCAACTCGAAAACCCGCGCCGAACTCAAGCTGCCGGGCGGCGGCGGCGGTCCGGGCTTCCTGATGACGCGCAACTTCTTCGTGATCAAGCGTTACAACGCCTCCGATTCCTATGCGCTCGGCGTCGGGCTTCTCGCCGACCAGATCGCCGGCTATGCCGGCATGCAGCAGCGCTGGCCGCGGCCCGACGGTTCGCTCGACATCAGCGAGAAGTTCGAACTGCAGAACCGGCTCAAGGAACTTGGCTATTACGATGGCGAGGTGGACGGCAATTTCGGCTCGGGCTCGAAAGCCGCGATCCAGGCCTTCCAGACGCAGAACGGCCTGACGCCGGACGGCGAGCCGACGCAGAACCTGCTGCGCGCCCTGCGCCGCTAAACGCTCGCCACGACCTTCCCGGATCACGGCGATTTGCGATCATTCGGTCCCAAATCGCTTTGATTTGGCGTATGGTTGAGAGCGCGCCTGCCATTCGACGGTGATTGTAAGCATGTTTAGAACCAGAGATGCCGGGAAAGGGTCGCTTCTCCTGCGTTTGACGCCGGTCTTCCTGGCTGCGGCTGCGATGCTGGTCACCGGCTTCCTTGCCAGCATGGCCGAGGCGCAAGAGCCCGTCCCGCGTCGCACTTTTTTCCAACGGCTCTTCGGCGGCTTCGCGCCACAGCGGCGAACTTATTATCAGGATCAGGGCGCCTATCCGCCGCAACCGCGGCCGCGTCGCATACAGAGGCGGCGGCAGCAGCCGGCCGAGCAGCAGCGGCCGCGCCAGCAGCGCGCCAAGCCGCGCGTCGTGGACGCCGCCCCGCCCGCTCCGGTCGTCGAGAAGTCGCCGGACGCGAAAAAGGTCCTGGTCGTCGGCGACTTCGTTGCCGGAAGTCTTGGCGACGGCCTGAAGACTGCCTTCGAGATGACGCCAGGCGTCGTGGTGGAGACGCGCGCCAACGGCTCGTCCGGCCTCGTCCGGGACGACTACTTCGATTTGCCGGAGAACCTGCCGGGCTATGTCGCCGAACTCAAGCCCTCGGTCATCGTCGTCAGTCTTGGCGCCAATGATCGCCAGATGATGCGGATCGGCGAAACCAAGGAGGCGTTCCGCAGCGACCTGTGGATGGCGGAATACCGCAAGCGCGTCAACGCGCTCGCCGCGCTGGCTCGAAAGGACAATCTGCCGCTTCTCTGGGTCGGCATGCCGCCATTCCAGTCGACCGCCATGACCGCCGACATGGTCACCTTCAACGGCATCTATCGCGAGGAGGCGGAGAAGGTCGGCGGACAGTTCATCGACATCTGGGACGGCTTCGTCGACGAAGGCGGCAAGTTCGTTCTGACCGGCTCCGACATCAACGGCCAGCAGGTCCGCCTGCGCGGCTCCGACGGCATCAACCTGACCAAGGCGGGCAAGCGCAAGCTTGCCTTCTATGTCGAGAAGGACATCCGCAAGCTTCTCGGCGAGGCAGCCGCGGACGCGGACGTGCCGGGTGCCGGGGAACTCAAGGATCTTGTGGTTACCGCCCCGCTTGCCAACGAGGATATCGTCAAGACGCCGCCGATCGGCGTCACCGATCCGGCGCTCGACGGCGCCACAGCCCTTCTCGGAGCGGGCGCGCCTGAGAAGGGCACCGGAAAGAGCCCGAGAGATCTGCTCGTGGAAAAGGGCGAGGTACCCACCGCCCCAGTCGGCCGCATCGACGATTTCCGGCTGGCAAAGCCCGCAACGGTGATCAGCAATCCGCTGTTGCGGAATGCACAGCCATAGATTCTTTGCCCCTCATCCGCCTGCCGGCACCTTCTCCCCGCAGGCGGGGCGAAGGACGCGCGCCACATCGCCTTTGTCCCTTCGCCGGAAGCGGGGCGGAGGAGAACCGTCGCGCCGTCCATCCTCTCCCCGCGCGTGGGGAGAGGCTTAGTCCTCGGGTTAAACCCGAGGAGAGGGGCACAAGGAAGGCAATGCCTTTACCTCGGCAGCACCGTCGATCCCATCAGCGCCTCGTCGATCGCCCGGGCCGCCTGCCGGCCTTCGCGGATCGCCCAGACGACGAGCGATTGGCCGCGGCGGACGTCGCCGGCTGTCCAGAGCTTGTCGACCGAGGTCCTGTAGTCCCGCTCGTTGGCCACGACGTTGGTCGAACCGCGCCGGTCGGTGTTCAGCGACAGCCTGTCGCCGAGGTCCTTTAGCACGCTGGTCGTGAACGGGCCGCGGAAGCCTATGGCGATGAAGGCGAGGTCCGCCTTGATGATGAACTCGGTACCGGCAATCGGCTTGCGCCGATCGTCCACCTGGCAGCACTTGACGCCCGTCAGGTTGCCGTCCTCGTCGCCGATGAATTCGAGCGTGGCGACCTGGAACTCGCGAACGGCACCCTCGGCCTGGCTCGATGAGGTGCGCATCTTCGTTGCCCAGAACGGCCAGACAGCGAGCTTGTCTTCCTTCTCCGGCGGCTGCGGGCGGATGTCGAGCTGCGTCACCTTGACGGCACCCTGGCGGAAGGCCGTGCCGACACAGTCGGACGCCGTGTCACCGCCGCCGACGACCACCACATGCTTGCCGCCGGCGAGGATAGGCTCGGACGGCCAGCCGACGCTGTCGATGTTCTCGCGGCCGACGCGGCGGTTCTGCTGCACCAGATAGGGCATGGCGTCGTGCACGCCGATGAACTCGACGCCCGGGATCCCAGCATCGCGCGGCGTTTCGGAGCCGCCGCAATAGAGCACCGCGTCGTGGTCGTCGATGAGCGTTTGGACAGCCAGGTCGACGCCGACATTGATGCCGCAGTGGAAGGTCACGCCTTCGCCCTTCATCTGTTCGACGCGGCGATCGATGAAGTTCTTCTCCATCTTGAAGTCCGGAATGCCGTAGCGCAGCAGCCCGCCGGGCTTCGATTCGCGCTCGTAGACATGAACCTCGTGGCCGGCGCGGGCAAGCTGCTGCGCAGCCGCCATGCCGGCCGGTCCAGAACCGATGATCGCGACCTTCTTGCCGGTCTTGGTAACGGCCGGCTGCGGCACGATGTAGCCCATCTCATAGGCTTTGTCGGCGATCGCCTGCTCGACCGTCTTGATCGCCACCGGGACGTCCTCGAGGTTCAGCGTGCAGGCTTCCTCGCAGGGCGCCGGGCAGACGCGGCCGGTAAATTCCGGGAAGTTGTTGGTCGAATGCAGGTTGCGGATCGCCTCGTCCCAGTTGCCGTTATAGACGAGGTCGTTCCAGTCCGGGATCTGGTTGTGTACCGGACACCCGGTCGGCCCATGGCAGTAAGGGATGCCGCAGTCCATGCAGCGAGCGGCCTGCTTCTGCACTTCCTGGTCGGACATCGGAATGGTGAATTCACGAAAATGGCGGATGCGGTCGGACGCCGGCTGGTACTTCGCCACCTGCCGGTCGATCTCGAGAAATCCAGTAACCTTGCCCATCTTACGATCCTGATATCTTCAAATCTGCACAGGCGCCCATGAGGCGCGTGGTGGCCCCCGTCACCGGGAACGGTTCGGGGGCCGCTGTCACAGGTGCCGTTACTCGGCCGCTACCGCCATTTTCATGCGTTCCATGTCCTCGAGCGCGCGGCGGTATTCGACCGGCATGACCTTGCGGAATTTCGGCCGGTAGTCCGTCCACTGATCGAGGATCTCCTTGGCGCGCGCCGACCCCGTGAAGTGCAGGTGGTTGGAGATCAGCTGGTAGAGCCGTTCCTCGTCGTGGCGCGTCATATCGCCCGAGACGTCCACCCGGCCCTTGTACATGAGGTCGCCGCCGTGATGGTGCAGCTTCTCCAGCATGTCGTCCTCCTCCGGCACCGGCTGCAGCTCGACCATGGCCATGTTGCAGCGGCGTGCGAAGTCTCCCTCCTCGTCGAGCACGTAGGCGACGCCGCCGGACATGCCGGCCGCGAAGTTGCGCCCCGTGCCGCCGAGCACGACGACGACGCCGCCGGTCATGTATTCGCAGCCGTGGTCGCCGACACCCTCGACGACCGCCACCGCACCCGAGTTGCGCACGGCGAAGCGTTCGCCGGCGACGCCGTTGAAGTAGCACTCGCCCGAGATCGCCCCGTAGAGCACCGTGTTGCCGACGATGATCGACTCCTGCGGCACGATCTTCGCGCTTTCCGGCGGCCGAACGATGATGCGCCCGCCCGAAAGGCCCTTGCCGACATAGTCGTTGCCGTCGCCGACGAGATCAAAGGTGATGCCGCGCGCCAGGAAGGCGCCGAAGGACTGGCCCGCCGTGCCCTTGAGCGTCACGTGGATCGTGTCGTCCTTCAGCCCCTTGTGGCCCCAGCGCTTGGCGAGCGTACCGGAAAGCATCGCGCCGGCCGAGCGGTCGACGTTCTTGATCTCCGCCTCGAACGCCACCGGAACCTTGGTCTCGAGCGCCAGCTTCGCCTTCTCGACCAGCCTGCGGTCGAGAATGTCATCGATCGGATGGTTCTGGCGGGTCGTCCAGTAGGTCGCATCCTTCGGCGCTTCGACCTTGTGGAAGATCTTCGAGAAGTCGAGGCCCCTCGCCTTCCAATGCTCGATCATACGGTCGCGCTCGAGCAGTTCCGACGCGCCGATGATGTCGTCAAGCTTGCGGACCCCGAGCGAAGCGAGGATTTCCCGCACCTCTTCGGCCACGAAGAAGAAGTAGTTGATGACGTGTTCCGGCGTGCCCTTGAAGCGCTTCCGGAGCACCGGATCCTGTGTGGCGACGCCGACCGGACAGGTGTTCAGATGGCACTTGCGCATCATGATGCAGCCGGCGGCGATCAGCGGCGCGGTGGCGAAACCGAATTCGTCAGCACCGAGCAACGCGCCGATGATCACATCACGGCCGGTCTTAAGGCCGCCATCGACCTGAAGGGCGACGCGCGAGCGCAAGCCGTTCAGAACCAAAGTCTGCTGGGTTTCGGCAAGGCCGATTTCCCAAGGGCTGCCGGCGTGCTTCAGCGAAGTCAGCGGCGAGGCGCCGGTGCCGCCGTCGAAGCCGGCAATGGTGATGTGGTCGGCGCGCGCCTTGGCGACACCGGCCGCAACCGTGCCGACGCCGACTTCCGACACCAGCTTCACCGAAATATCGGCCTCCGGGTTGACGTTCTTCAGATCGTAGATCAGCTGCGCCAGGTCTTCGATCGAATAGATATCGTGATGCGGCGGCGGCGAGATGAGGCCGACGCCCGGCGTCGAATGCCGGGTCTTAGCGACCGTCGCATCCACCTTGTGGCCGGGCAGCTGACCGCCCTCGCCGGGCTTCGCACCCTGCGCCACCTTGATCTGCAGCACGTCGGCATTGACCAAATATTCGGTGGTGACGCCGAAGCGGCCGGAGGCGATCTGCTTGATCGCCGAGCGTTCCGGGTTCATCGAACCGTCCGGACGCGGCAGATAGCGGTCGCTTTCCTCGCCGCCCTCGCCGGTGTTCGACTTGCCGCCGATCCGATTCATGGCGATCGCCAGCGTCGTATGCGCCTCGCGGCTGATCGAGCCGAAGGACATGGCGCCGGTCGAGAAGCGCTTGACGATCTCGGCTGCCGGCTCGACTTCCTCGATCGGGATCGGCTTGCGGCCAACGGCTTCGGCGCTCTTGATGGTGAAGAGCCCGCGGATCGTGTTCATGCGCAGCGCCGAGGCGTTCACCATCTCGGCGAATTCGCGGTAGCGGTCCTCGGCATTGCCGCGCACCGCATGCTGCAGCGAAGCGATGGCGTCCGGCGTCCAGGCGTGGCTCTCGCCGCGCATGCGGAAGGCGTATTCGCCGCCGATGTCGAGCGTGTTGGCAAGCACCGGATCGGCGCCGAAGGCGGCCTTGTGGCGGGAAACCGTCTCGGCGGCGATCTCATCGAGGCCGATGCCCTCGATCGTCGTCGCCGTGCCGAAGAAATACTTGTCGACCAGCTTCGACGACAGGCCGACGGCGTCGAAGATCTGTGCGCCGCAGTAGGACTGGTAAGTCGAGATGCCCATCTTCGACATGACCTTGAGGATGCCCTTGCCGACTGCCTTGATGTAGCGGTAGACGACCTCCTTCTCGTCGACTTCTTTTGGGAAGTCGCCGCGCTTGTGCATGTCGACGAGCGTATCGAAGGCGAGATAGGGGTTGATCGCTTCCGCGCCATAGCCGGCGAGCAGGCAGAAGTGATGCACCTCGCGCGGCTCGCCCGATTCGAGCACGAGGCCGACAGACGTGCGCAGGCCCTTGCGGATAAGGTGGTGGTGCACGGCCGCGGTCGCCAGCAGCGCCGGGATCGCCACGCGATCCGGCCCGATCTGCCGGTCGGAAAGCACGATGATGTTGTAGCCGCCCTTGACCGCCGCTTCGGCGCGCTCGCAGAGTCGATCGAGCATTTCCGGCATGCCTTCGGCACCGCGCGAAATGTCATAGGTGAAGTCGAGCGTCTTGGTGTCGAAGCGGTCTTCCGTATGGCCGATTGAACGGATCTTCTCAAGATCGCCATTCGTCAGGATCGGCTGGCGAACCTCCAGCCGCTTGGCATGCGCCATGCCGGCGTGGTCGAGGATGTTCGGCCGCGGACCGATGAACGAGACGAGGCTCATCACCAGTTCCTCGCGGATCGGATCGATCGGCGGGTTGGTGACCTGGGCGAAGTTCTGCTTGAAATAGGTGTAAAGCAGCTTCGGCTTGTCTGACATGGCCGAGATGGGCGTGTCGGTGCCCATTGAGCCGATCGCTTCCTGGCCGGTAGTCGCCATCGGCGACATCAGGAGCTTCGTGTCTTCCTGGCTGTAGCCGAAGGCCTGCTGGCGGTCGATCAGCGATACGTCGCGGCGCAGCGCCCGGGGCTCGACCGGCTTCAGGTCTTCGAGGATGAGCTGGGTATCGTCGAGCCACTGCCGGTAGGGATGCTTGCCGGCAAGCGACGACTTCACCTCCTCGTCGGAGATGATGCGGCCCTCTTCCATGTCGATCAGCAGCATCTTGCCCGGCTGCAGCCGCCACTTCTTGACGATCTTGTCCTCATCCACTGGAAGCACGCCGGCTTCCGACGCCATGATGACACGGTCGTCGCTGGTGACGATATAGCGCGCCGGGCGCAGGCCGTTGCGGTCGAGCGTCGCGCCGATCTGGCGGCCGTCGGTGAAGGCGACCGCCGCCGGCCCGTCCCACGGTTCCATGAGGGCCGCATGATACTCGTAGAACGCCTTGCGTTCGGGCGACATCAGCTGGTTGCCGGCCCAGGCCTCCGGGATCAGCATCATCACCGCGTGCGACAGCGAATAGCCGCCCTGCACCAGGAACTCGAGCGCGTTGTCGAAACAGGCAGTGTCCGACTGGCCCTCATAGGAGATCGGCCAGAGCTTGGAGATGTCGTCGCCGAAGAGCGGCGAGGAAACCGACGCCTGCCGCGCCGCCATCCAGTTGACGTTGCCGCGCAGCGTGTTGATCTCGCCGTTATGCGCTACCATGCGGTAGGGATGCGCCAGCTTCCAGGACGGGAAGGTGTTCGTCGAGAAGCGCTGGTGAACCAGCGCCACCGCCGACTGGAAACGCTCGTCGGCAAGGTCCTTGTAATAGGCGCCGACCTGGTAGGCAAGGAACATGCCCTTGTAGACGATGGTCGAGGTCGAAAGCGATACGACATAGAAGCCGAGGTCGCCGCCGTCCGCCTCCGCATAGATGCGGTTGGAGATCACCTTGCGCAGCGTAAACAGTCGCCGCTCGAATTCCGCATTGGTGGCAGCATCGCGGCCGGCGCCGATGAAGACCTGCACATGGTGCGGCTCGGTGGCGGCGATGTCTGGCGCCTTCGAAAGCGACGAATTGTCGACCGGAACGTCGCGGAAGCCGAGCAGATGCTGGCCTTCCTCGGCCACCACCTCGCTGATCACCTCCTTGAAATGGGCGATCAGCTTCTCGTCGCGCGGCATGAAGAGATAGCCGACGGCATATTCGCCCGCCTTCGGCAGGGTGACCCCCTGGTTCGCCATCTCCTCGCGGAAGAAGCGGTCGGGGATCTGCACGAGAATGCCCGCGCCGTCGCCCATCAGCGGGTCGGCGCCGACCGCACCGCGGTGCGTCAGGTTTTCAAGCATAAAGAGCCCGTCGCGCACGATCTGGTGCGACTTCTCGCCCTTCATATGCGCGACGAAGCCGACGCCGCAGGCGTCATGCTCGTTGCGTGGATCGTAAAGGCCCTGTTTTCGCGGCAGACCGGAGGGGAATGCGGGCGTTTTCACAGCCGTCGCAGCATTCTGTGCGAGGTGGAGCCCAATCTGTTGTGATGGCGAATGATCCGTCATCGTCGTCCCTCCTGTTGTACCCGGAAATCCGGGCATACCGCGGCCCGCGCGCCTAAGCCGCCTCGCGTTTTCGCATCGCGGCAAGCCGGGGCATTATCGTCGCATGATCCTGAGCAGGTCGCAAATGAAGCGCGGCCCATCAGGCACGAATGTCCGCGACCATGGTGATGGCAGGCGATAACAGCCGAATGAAACCCGGCGAAACCCCTTACGCTCCCCGCCCGAGGCCGCTTTTCGCGGCCCTTCCGGCGATTGTTCCGGTCCCTAGACCGAAATAGGACAGCAAACCTGTCCTATTTCATGCGCTCTATGCCAGAAAGCGCCCCCCTCCGCAAGGGGCATGGCCGCAAATAATGCTGGAGACTTTGCCGAACATTGCCAAAAATTTCGCCGGTTTGAAATAAAATTACGCGACGCCGTCGCTTTCTTCACTTTGGTTTCAAACTGGTCTTCTGTTGGCATCGCCAAGAACCTACCACATGTCTCCTTAAATCGAACTCGGTTCAACGGACAAAGACATTGAAGTGCTACAGCGGCCTTTGCGCGCGCGATAAACGCGCGGCGCTGTAGGCATTGTCTGGACGCCGAACTCGGCTATGGTCACCCGGAATCGGCCGCCGAGGCTGACAGATAGGATGATTCTGATGATATTTGCCTCCGACAACTGGGCTGGCGCTCATCCGGCCATTTCCGAAAACCTCGCCGCCGAAGCGCGGGGCTATGTTTCCGCCTACGGCACGAGCGAACTCGACCGGAATGTTGAAAAGCGCCTGTCGGAGATTTTCGAAACGGACGTGGCGGTGTTCTTCGTCGGCACCGGCACGGCGGCCAACGCGCTTGCGCTGGCGAGCACCAATCGGGCCGGAGGGGTCGCCTTCTGCCACCGCGAAGCGCATGTGAATGTGGACGAATGCGGCGCGCCGGAATTCTTCTCGCAGGGCGCCAGGCTGTGCCCGGTCGCCGGCGCGCGCGGCAAGATGGATGCGGCGCGGCTGGAGGCCGAGATCCGCCGCTTTCCGCCGGACGTCGTGCATGGCGGCCAGCCGATGGCGGTGACGCTGACGCAGGCGACGGAGAGCGGCACGGTCTATTCGCTCCCGGAGATCGAAGCGATCGCCTCGATCGCCAAGTCACACAGGCTGCCGCTGCACATGGACGGCGCGCGCTTCGCCAATGCCCTCGTTAGCCTCGACACGACCCCGGCCGAGATGACCTGGAAGCGCGGCGTCGACCTTCTATCCTTCGGCGGCACGAAGAACGGCTGCTGGTGCGCCGAGGCGCTCATCCTCTTCGACCTGTCGAAGGCGCACGAGATGCACTTCCTACGCAAGCGGGCGGCCCAGCTTTTCTCGAAGTCCCGTTTCATCGCCGCCCAATTCGACGCTTATCTCAAGGGCGATCTATGGCTCGATCTCGCCCGCCATGCGAATGGCATGGCCCGCCGCATTGCGGAAGGAATCGCGGCTTCGGCCGTGAGCCGACTCGCCTGGACGCCGGAGGCCAACGAAGTTTTCGTGATCCTGAAGCGCGACGTGGCCGCGCGTCTGCAGGAGCAGGGGGCGGTCTTCTACGACTGGCCCGCGCCGCAAGACCTCTCCTCCAGCCTCGCCGCGGATGAAGGCCTCTACCGCCTCGTCACAAGCTTCGCGACGCGCGCCGATGACGTCGACCAGTTCATCGCGGCCTGCTGAACAAGGGAATGCGCGGCAGAAATGCCCATGAAAAAACGGCGCCCCGAGGGACGCCGTCTTTGATGGTCTAATGATGGACGTTAGGCCGTCTGCGCCTCGATCTGCTTCGGCTGGGAAGAGACCGAAGTGATCTCGATGCGACGCGGCTTGGCAGCTTCCGGAATCTCACGCAGGAGATCGACGTGAAGCAGGCCGTTCTTCAGCGAAGCAGCTCGGATCTCGACATGGTCGGCAAGCTGGAAGCGGCGCTCGAAGGCCCGCTTGGCGATGCCGCGATGGAGAAACTGGCTTTCCTCACCCTTCTCCTCGCTCTTCTCACCCTTGATCGTCAGCGTATTCTCGCGCGCTTCGACCGAAAGCTCGCTTTCGTCGAAGCCGGCAACGGCCATGGTGATACGGTAGGCGTTTTCGCCGGTCCGCTCGATGTTGTAGGGCGGATAGGTCTGCGCCTGATCGGGCTGGCCCAGGCTGTCAAGCATGGTGAACAGGCGATCGAAGCCGACGGTGGAGCGGTAAAGGGGGGAAAAGTCAAAGTGACGCATGGTGTCCTCCTTCGAGAGCAACGGTTTGCGATGTCTGGCCTGCCGCCCCATAAGGCTGCGGCATGACCGGTGAGCGGACCCGTCTTCGGCGCCCGCAGCCAAAACATGGGAGCGCTTTCGCATGAGTTCAAGGGCCGACCTGGCCACATTGGTGAACGGCAAATGAACGACGGGTTCGGCCGCCGTTCAGCCTCGCGCAGCTAAAACAGACACACTGGGTGGAAGCGCCCAGGGCTGAAGCGACATGTCCCTTCTCCTTCAGCGGCCGGAAGCGGTGATCGTCCGGATTTCATCCGCCGCTTCCGGCTTTTTTCTTTGACGTGGGCAGGACTGCCGCCTATCCCTAAACGATCTCGACTTCGTTTCCTCGGCCGCGCGCTTAATGACGACGATCCTTCATTCCACGCCGGATAATCCGATACCGGGCAAGCCCCAGGTGGGCTTTTTGGACGGCGCCGGCGACCGCAAGATCCGCTACGCCGTCTTCAAGGCGAACGCGCCGGTCACGCGCGGCACGATTGTGCTCCTGCAGGGGCGCAACGAGTCGATCGAGAAATACTTCGAAACGATCGGCGATCTCACGGCGGCCGGTTTCTGGGTCGCGACCTTCGACTGGCGCGGTCAGGGTGGATCCGAACGGCTGCTGCCGCAGCCGGGCCGCGGCCACGTGGAGCATTTTGCCGACTACGAGCGCGATCTGTCGATATTCCTGGAGCAGATCGTCCTGCCCGACACGCGCCTGCCCTTTTCCATTGTCGCCCATTCGATGGGGGCGCTCGTCGCCCTGTCGCTGGCGCCGATGCTGGCAAGCCGTATCGACCGAATGGTGCTGCTGGCCCCATTTCTGGGCTTGAGCGGCCAGGCGATCGGCGAGCCCGGCATAGTCGCGATCGCCACGGCAATGCGCTGGTTCGGCCTCGGCAACCTGCCGGTGCGCGGCGACAAGGAGCGCCAGTCTCCCTTCAGGAACAACCCGCTGACCTCGGACAGCCGGCGTTATGCCCGCAACCTTGCCGTCATCGACGCCTGTCCGCATTTGCGCATCGGGCCGCCGACCGGCCGCTGGTTGAGCGAAGCGTTCCGGGTGATCAGGCGCACGACGCGCCGCGAGCACCTCACGAGGATAATCGTGCCGACGGTCATCCTGGCGCCGACGGCCGACGGCCTCGTGCCCTATCTCGCCATGGAATATCTCGCCAGCAATTTCCGCGCCGGCCATTTGATCCCGATCGACGGGGCGCGCCACGAGCTCTTCCAGGAAGCCGACCGCTACCGCGCCCAGGCGCTCGCCGCCATTCTGGCCTTCCTGCCGGAGACCGACGCCGAGGAAATCGACCTTTCGCCGCAGACGATGGAAGATGCGTAACTCATTGCATGTCGCCCACAAATGTGGGCAGCAGCTTTGAGGTAACGACATGCACAAAGCGGGCGCGCTTTAGCGCGCTCGCAACGTCTCCAGCGCCTGCGCATGTAGCTCCGGGCTGCCCGCGGCGATGATCTCGCCGCCCATTTCCGCCGGACCGCCCTGCCAGTCGGTGATGATGCCGCCCGCCTGTTCGATTAGCGGAATGAGGCCGCCGACATCGTAGGGCTTCAGGCCGCATTCGATGACGAGATCGACATGGCCGGCCGCAAGCAGTGCAAAGGCGTAGCAATCGCATCCGTAGCGGAAGAGCCGCACCTTGGCCTGCAGCGCTTCGAAGCGCTCCTTGAGATCGCCGGTATAGAGATGCGGCGAGGTGGTGAACAGGACAGCATCGGAAAGCGCGTCGCAGGCACGCGCGGACAGCACCTTCTCGCCACCGGGGCCCCGATAGATCGCTTTCTCGCCGTCGGCGAAATAGCGCTCGCCGGTGAAGGGCTGGTCCATCAGCCCCATGATCGCCTTGCCGTGGCGATAGAGGCCGATCAGCGTTCCCCAGACCGGCAATCCGGAAATGAAGGCACGCGTTCCGTCGATCGGATCGATCACCCAGACATGTTCGCGGTCGAGGCCGATATTGCCGTGCTCTTCGCCGAGGATACCATGCTCAGGGAACGCGGCTTCGATCAATCGCCGGATGGCCGCCTCGGCCGACTGATCGGCTTCGGTGACGGGATCGAATCCGCCTTCGAGCTTGTTGACGACGCTCGTGCCCGTGCGGAAGCGCGGCAGGGTTTCCGCCTTGGCGGCATCGGCGAGGCGGTCGAAGAAGGAACGGTCGGGCAGCATGTCACTCTCTTGAGGCGAGAAGGAAGTTCATTCTGAATAGAGGAAATCTGCCGAAAGGCAACGCTTGCGCCGGGCGCTCGCAGCTGCGGTGCCAAGACACGCTCGCCTACTGCCTGTCTCCTTAATCGACCTCGATTCAAGGAGAAAGACATCGGCAAATTCAAAGTGCTACAGCAACCTTTGCACGTCTGATAAGACGCGCGGCGCTGTAGAAACTTGACAATTGTGCAGTGCAATATTAAAGTTTCCTGGCAGTCACGAGTGGCTGCAAATACCCTCCTTGGGTGTTTCCTCCCTAGACTTGACCGCGCCATTGGCGCGGTTCTTTTTAAGGGCAAGAGCAGGCTATTCCGCGGCAAGCGGCAGATAGGCGCCGTAATCCTCGACATGGCGCGCCAGACCTGCGACGAACGTCGCAAGATCGGTTTCCAGGGCGGCAAATCCCGGCTTTTTGACCAGCGTCGCCTCGTCGATATAGAGGCTGCGGTTGATCTCGATCTGAAGCGCGTGTAGCCCCCGCGTCGGCCGGCCATAATGTTCGGTGATGAAGCCGCCGGCATAGGGCTTGTTGCGCGTCACCGCATAGCCGAGCTGCTCCAGGAGTTCGACCGCAAAGCGCGACAGTTCCGCCGCGGCGCTCGTTCCATAGCGGTCGCCGATGATGAAATCCGGTCGCTGGCCGCTTCCTGCCAGGTGAACGTTGCCGGGCATCGAGTGGCAGTCGATGAGCACCGCCATGCCGAACTGGACATGGGTGCGGGCGATCAGCTTCCGGAGCGTCGCATGGTAGGGCTTGTAGATCGATTCGATCCGCGCCAGCGCCTCCTCGACGGGCACGCGGCTGCGATAGATTTCCATATTCTCGGCGACCAGCCGCGGCACCGTGCCGAGCCCGCCTGCGACCCGCATCGAGCTGATATTGGCGTGGGGCGGCAGCGCCCCCTCGAACATGCGCGGATCGAGCTCGTAAGGTTCGCGGTTGACGTCGAGAAAGGCACGCGGGAAATGGGCCCTCAGCAGCGGCGCTCCAAGGAGCGTGGCGCTTTGGAAGAGTTCGTCGACGAAGTGATCCTCGGACCGCCGAATCGAATGCGCATCGAGCCGCGACTGATCGAGAAAGGATTGGGGATAGTAGCGCCCGCTATGCGGTGAGTTGAACACGAGGGGGATCCGCTGGCTCGCGGGTTCCAAGACCTCGAACACGTCCCACTCGGCCACTTCCCCCATCTGAACCCTTTTACCATATGCGGATCTTGCTGTTTTGATCATGTTGCCAGTTGGCCGCCTCTGTGTCCATAGTGGCCTCCCGTCGGTTCCGGGGGTTGACCCCTGCCGTTCACCGGATATTTACGCTGTTGCGGTTTGCTAGGCTGCCGCATCCCACAAGCATCGAAAAGAAGTAGCCACGGCCGAATTCATGACTGCGAAAATCCTCCTTGCCGAAGACGACAACGACATGCGCCGCTTCCTCGTGAAGGCGTTGGAAAAGGCCGGCTACAAGGTCCTGTCCTACGACAACGGCGCCAGCGCCTATGACCGGCTGCGCGAAGAGCCCTTTTCGCTGCTGCTGACCGATATCGTTATGCCCGAGATGGACGGCATCGAACTCGCCCGCCGGGCGACCGAGCTCGACCCGGACCTGAAGGTCATGTTCATCACCGGCTTTGCCGCCGTCGCGCTCAATCCCGACTCGAAGGCCCCGAAGGACGCCAAGGTCCTTTCGAAGCCCTTCCACCTTCGCGACCTCGTCGACGAGGTCAACAAGATGCTGGCTGCCTGAGACCCCCCAAGCGGTTTCCCTATCTGTCAAAACGGCTGGCCAAGCCGATCTGCTTGATCGGCTTCCGCTTGCGCTTTGCCCCGCCAGAATTCGCAAGCCGCGCGTCACGCTGCGCGTTCCTCCGGCAGCAACCTCTGCTATTTCAATCATTTAGCTGCCCGATGCGCCCGCAGCGGGCTAAAGGCCGAACGCGCGCCCATCGAAGTCCCGCCCCACCGGCACCTTCGAACTTTCTGTCAAAAAACCTTCGAAAAGCCTATTGACGCGCACGCCGGTTTTATGGTCTATGCGCCGCATCGGATGGGCGTGTAGCTCAGCGGGAGAGCACTACGTTGACATCGTAGGGGTCACAAGTTCGATCCTTGTCACGCCCACCATCCTTTTCAAGGGCTTAGCGGTCCCGCTGAGCCCTTTGTCGTTTCTGGTGGCTAATGGCGCCAAGTTGCGGGCGGCGACGCGCCGAGCAGCCATCATGCCCTGACCTCCTGACGCTGGAAGACGACGTAGGCCAAAGTGAAGAGCAGGATCATCGCAGCGACTAGTCCCGAGAGCTGCGGCCATACGACCAGCAGGCTTTGCACGGTCGGTAGCGGTGCGCTGGCAATCGCGCCTTGGACTTGATCGAAGAACAAGGGACCACCGAGCGCGCCGCGGGGTTCAACAGCATTCCGGTGATTTCCCCGTAAAGCGTCTGAGGCGAGAACCTGCTGATGGCCTACTGCGTTTCGAGCTGTGTCACCACCGTCATCGGCTCGAGCGGATCGATGGGAGCCAGCGCGCCTGCAAACAGCGGCGCGATCATGTCCCAGAACACCGCAAGCACCAGCCAGACCGACAGGGCGGCCAACGCCGAGGTCGCCGGCGAGCGGATCAAGGTCGAGAAGGCGATCGCCAGCGCCAGCCAGACGTCGCGGCGAGATAGGCGGCGCCCCGCACGATGTCGGCGGCCGACGGGGCAGACCGAGGAACAGGATGCCGAGGCCTGTCATGAGCAGCCAGAGCGTCAGCAGCGCGATTGCGATAACAAGCAAGCCACCGAGGAACTTTCCGAACAAAACCGCATCGCGGTAGATCGGCTGCGCCAGGAGCCGGCTTATTGTCCGCCAGGCGTATTCGCCGTTGACTGCGTCGAAACCCAGCGCGATCGCCACCAGCGGCAACAGAAAGCCAAGCAAGGCGGCGAAGGATGGAAGCGGCTCGCACGCCTCCGTCAACAGCTTCAGGAACAGGAAAGGATCCTCGGCCGTGGTTGCGGTGATGCGCCCAATCGCACCATATGCGGCGCCGATCGCGGTCAGCAGCACGAGCAGCATGATCAGATGCATCCGCGCGCTGGTCATATGATCGGCCGCTTCCTTGAAGGCAATCGTTGCCGCTCCCTTGAGGGGTGAGCCTTCACGCGTCATGGACAACCTCCCGGAAATACCGATTGTAGGCCTGGTCAAGCCGCGCCCGACGCAGGTCCAGATTCTTCAGGGAACCACCAGCATCGACGACGAGGCGGGCGAGCTCCGGGCGAACATCGCGGTCGCTTTCGACCAGCCAATGGCCGTGGCGACCGGGTGCGATCGACTTCACGCCCTCGGCCGACGTGCCCAGTTCGGTAAGGTCGATACCATCGGCCTCGACATCGATGATGAAAGCGCCTCCCCCGATCTTGTCGGCAAGCTCTTCGATGGTGCCGAGGAATCCAATCCGGCCGTTGCTGAACAACGCAATGCGATCGCAGACCGTTTGCACCACGTTGAGCATGTGCTGTCATGCCGTCGCGGCTCAGCGCTCCTCATCTCGTTCCCCTTCAACGTTCGACATTCACGCGCGCGGCGGCCGCTTAACCGATCACCAGGAACAGTTTTGAGCCGCCGCGAAACAGATCGAGCGCAATCGCGCCGCCGGCGTCCTTCAACGCCGCGGCGAGCTCCGCCACGGTGGCGACGGGCTTTCGATTAACGGCAACGATCACGTCGCCGGCGCGCAAACCCGATCGCGCCGCTGCGCTTCCTCCTTCAATGCTGGAGACAACCACATTACCAGCCGCATCCTCGAACTGCGCGCCCTGCAGGGGAGCGGGCGTTGCATCGGCCTCAGCATTTGCCTCGGCCGGCTCAATGCGCATTGTCACCTTTTTGCGAGCCCGATCGCGCAGATATTCGATCTCGACCTGTGATCCGACCTGAGCCAAACCGATCCGATTGCGGAGATCTGCCGAGCCGGTGATTTTGCGATTGTTGACGGCGATGATGACATCGCCAGCTTGAAGCCCGGCACTCGCTGCCGGCGAATTCTGCTCAATGCTTCCGACAACGGCGCCGGAAGTCTCCTCTATGCTGAGCGCCTCGGCTAGGTCCGGCGTGAGGTCCTGAATGGAAACGCCGATCCGGCCGCGCCGCACTTCGCCATGCTCGATCAGTTGCTGCATCACGGCGGAGGCCATCGCGATCGGAACCGCAAAGCCGATGCCGACGTTGCCGCCGGCCGGCGCGATGATGGCGGTGTTGACGCCGACCAGCCGACCATCGGCAGTCACCAGTGCCCCTCCCGAATTGCCGGGATTAATCGAGGCGTCGGTCTGGATGAAATCCTCATAACCCTCGACATTGATGCCGCCACGCCCAAGAGCGCTGACAATGCCGGAGGTTGCGGTCTGACCCAGTCCGAACGGGTTGCCGATCGCAACAACGGAGTCGCCGACCCGGAGAGCATTGGAATCGCCCAAGGGCAGCGCCGTCAGCTTTTCAGCCTCGATCTTCAGCAAAGCAATATCGGTTGCCTGATCGCTGCCCACCAGTTCAGCGGTGAAGCGACGGCGGTCCTTCAGCGTCACCGCAATCTCGCCGGCGTCGGCGACGACGTGGTGGTTGGTGAGGATATAGCCATTTTCGGCGTCAACGATGACGCCGGAACCGGCGCTCAGCCGCTGCTGCTGCTCAGGCAGGTTGAAATAGCGGCGGAAAAACGGATCATTATACAGAGGGTTGGTTTCGGCAGGTGTGCGAGACCTCACAGCAATGTTGACGACCGCCGGCGTGATCTCTTCCAGGACGTCAGCGAGCGACCGTTGAGTGCTTGATGAAAGGGCGGCCTGCGGCTGCGCCGCCGGCAGCGGCCCAGAAACCATAACGAGAACGAGTGCGGCGAATACGCCAACAAATTTCGACGAACGCGTGGTCATTTTTGGCCCCGATTTTGTTAGATCCTCCTTCGGAGCGGGCTGACGGGCCTCGGGTCCGGCCTCCTTGGAGCCGATCTCGGGCTCCTGCCGCCCTGCTGCAAACCATGTTCGAACGCTTCACCCATCGAGGGGCAAGCCATGGTTCGATGGGTCCGCGCCCCTGAGGCGCGAACCCATCGCTTCCGTCAGAAGTCCATACCTCCAGGCGGCATCGGCGGAACCGGCGCCTCCTTCTTCGGCTTCTCGGCGACCATTGCCTCGGTGGTAATCAGCAGCCCGGCGACCGAAGCGGCGTCCTGCAGCGCGGTTCGAACGACTTTGACCGGATCGATCACACCCTGCTCGTAAAGGTCACCGAACTCGTTGGTCTGGGCGTTCCAGCCATAGCCAAATTCGGATTTCTCGCGCAGCTTGCCGACGATTATCGAGCCTTCGGCACCCGCGTTCTCGGCGATCTGGCGCACCGGCGCTTCGATCGCACGGCGCACGATCTCGATGCCATGCCTCTGATCGGCGTTCTCGGTCTGAACGCCGTCCAGGGCCTTGACGGCTCGCAGCAAAGCGACGCCACCGCCGGGCAGCACGCCCTCCTCGACAGCCGCCCGCGTTGCATGCATTGCGTCATCGACGCGGTCCTTGCGTTCCTTGACTTCGACCTCGGTCGAGCCCCCCACGCGGATCACGGCAACACCGCCGGCGAGCTTGGCGAGACGCTCCTGCAGCTTCTCGCGATCATAGTCCGAGGTGGTCTCCTCGATCTGCGCCTTGATCTGGGCGACGCGACCCTGGATCTCCGTCTTCGAACCAGCGCCGTCGACGATGGTCGTGTTTTCCTTCTCGACAACCACCTTCTTGGCGCGGCCGAGCATTTCGAGCGTGACGTTCTCGAGCTTGATGCCGAGATCCTCGGAGATCGCAGTACCGCCGGTCAGAATGGCGATGTCCTCGAGCATGGCCTTGCGGCGGTCGCCAAAACCAGGCGCTTTCACTGCAGCGACCTTCAGGCCGCCACGCAGCTTGTTGACGACGAGCGTGGCGAGCGCTTCACCCTCGACGTCCTCGGCGATAATCAGCAGCGGTTTGCCGGATTGAACGACAGATTCGAGAACCGGAAGCAGCGCCTGCAGATTGGACAGCTTCTTCTCGTGGATGAGCACATAGGGCTCCTCCAGCTCGACGCGCATCTTTTCGGGATTGGTCACGAAATAGGGCGAGAGGTAACCGCGGTCGAACTGCATGCCCTCCACGACTTCGAGCTCCGTGACCGCGGTCTTGGCTTCTTCGACCGTGATCACTCCTTCGTTGCCGACCTTTTCCATCGCTTCTGCGAGGAAGCGGCCAATCTCCGTGTCGCCATTGGCCGAGATGGTGCCGACCTGGGCGATCTCATCGTTTCTGGTGACTTTGCGGGCATTGCTGCGCAGCTCCTCGACCACAGCCTCCACCGCCTTGTCGACGCCACGCTTGAGGTCCATCGGGTTCATTCCCGAGGCCACGGCTTTCGCTCCCTCCTTGACGATCGCCTGGGCGAGAACCGTTGCCGTGGTGGTGCCGTCGCCGGCGATGTCACTGGTCTTTGATGCCACTTCGCGCACCATCTGGGCGCCCATGTTCTCGAACTTGTCCTCAAGCTCGATCTCCTTGGCGACGGTGACGCCGTCCTTGGTGATCCGTGGAGCGCCGAACGATTTGTCGAGCACCACATTGCGACCCTTCGGGCCCAACGTCACCTTCACCGCATTGGCGAGAATGTCGACGCCGCGAAGCATCTTCTCGCGGGCTTCCGTATGGAATCTCACTTCCTTGGCAGCCATTTTTTCTACTCCTCCAATTGGCCCGGCTCTCAGGCGGCCTTCTTCGCCGAGGCTTCGTTCTCGATCACGCCCATGACGTCGGATTCCTTCATGATCAGAAGCTCCTCACCATTGAGCTTGATTTCTGTACCGGACCATTTACCGAACAGGATGCGATCGCCGGCTTTGACGTCGAGCTCGACGAGCTTGCCGCTGTCATCGCGTGCGCCCGGGCCGACGGCGATGACCTCGCCTTCCTGCGGCTTTTCCTTCGCCGTATCGGGGATGATGATGCCGCCGGCCGTCTTTTCCTCGGCTACAATGCGGCGGACCAGGATGCGGTCATGCAGGGGACGGAACGTCATGTCGCTTACCTCGTGGACAAACAGATTTCTTAGAAGCTCCTCCGCGCCGCATCCGGCTCGAATCCGACGCGGGACGCACGATGTTTTGGCATCGCGCCAATCGATCTGGTTTCTGATTTTTCGAGTTTCAAGAGGGCGGCGCAATTTTTTAGCACTCGATCCATGTGAGTGCTAATCCCATGAATTTATAGCTTCATTTCCCGCCACCCCCTTGACGTAACGCGGTGGGATCCCCAACTCATTTCTGCCGACGCCCCATTGGGGTCGGCCTGGTCAGGGAGCGCCGAGCTTCTTGGCGCTTCCTCGTATCTATGTTGCTCTACGGAGGATGTAGCTATGAGAACAAGCCTCGACTTTACCCCCTTCTACAGGTCGAGCATCGGCTTCGATCGCATGTTCGATCTGCTGGAAAACGCCAGTCTGAACGCTGAAAACTGGCCGCCCTACAACATCGTGAAACTTGGCGAAGATTCCTACCGAATCGAAATCGCGGTAGCGGGATTTGCCGAAGACGACCTGACGATCACCCATGAGGCGAACATGCTCATGGTCAACGGCGCCAAGTCCAAGGATGAGGAGGCACAGTACCTCCATCAGGGGCTCGCCGTACGGCCGTTCGAGCGTAAATTCGAACTCGCCGATCATGTCTTTGTCGAGGGCGCAAAGCTCGAAAACGGGTTGCTTGTCATTAATCTCAGGAGGGAGATCCCTGAGGAGATGAAGCCACATCGGATCACCATCCAAACCGAAGTGACCAAGCCCGCTTCGAAGCAGATCGAAGGCGACAAGGCAGCCTAAACCGGCGCGCGCCGCTCGAGCCTCGGCTGCTTTCGAAGGCGAGGGCCGGGAGAGAGCGCAAAAAAAGGAGTGAACGAAACCGAAGAAAGGATGAAGCCATGAATGTACGTGACCTGATCCCCTGGAATCGTAGCAGCAGCCAGGTTCCAAGCGCCTTTCGCGGCGATGACCTAGATCCGTTCCTTTCGCTGCACCGCAATGTAAACCGGCTGTTTGACGACGTCTTCCGCGGTTTTGGCCAGCCCTCGTTGTTCGGTGCTGCGACGTCCTTCAATGGCTCGTGGCCGACAGTGGAGATCGAGGAGAACGACAACGAGATCCGCGTGACAGCGGAGGTGCCGGGGATTGATCCAGACGATGTCGAGGTGCTGCTGGACGATGGTGTGCTAACGCTTCGCGGCGAGAAGAAATCGGAAACGGAGGACAATGGCCGCCGGTTCACAGAGCGCTACTACGGGCGCTTCGAACGGCGGCTGGCTCTTGGTGGCCAGGTCGATGAGAATAAGGTCGCCGCAACGTTCAGGAACGGCCTGCTCTCGGTGACACTGCCTAAGACCGTGAAGGCGCGAGCCAACGTCAAGCGGATCAGCATCGATAAAGCCAAATAGTACCGTCGCCGCCGGCCGGGTCGATTGCCCGGCCGGCTATTCTGGTGACGACAACCTATCTCATGACGGGACGCCGTTCTCGACAGGAAAGCTCTCGTAGCGATGATCGGAAATTCGCGGAGCAGATCGGCGACAGCCAGCATCCGGCGGCTGAGGACCGGCTAAAACCAAACAGTGACCCGGTAGCACGCATCTTTCGTCCGTCACGTTCCGTGATGACGTCAGCGCGCCTGTCAAGGCGACCTTGGCTGCTGGTGTTCGAACGGAAAGACCCGCCGGTCATCGACTATCTCATCGGCTATACCGGAGGGAGTGACACGCTGTCTCAGGTCGAACTTCCCATCCCGCGAGGCCGCCATTGCCTATGCGGAAAGACAGAAACTTAACTACATCGTCGTGGACGACAGGAGCCGCTAGTTTGAGGGGAGCAGTAACCGGCTGTGGCCGAAGCGCCGTACCTTTCAGTAGCGGCGCGTGTCGCGAATTGCAGCAGGGCGAGACGATCAACCAGAGCCCGAGCCACGAATGAAGCTTGTTGACGCTGTTCCGCGTGCTGCGCACGCTGCGTAAGACGATGTAATGATGGGCAAATTAATCTTCAAGACGGACTTGATTACTTGTTTGGACGGACGTGCACTTCCGGACATTCCCGGGAGCGAGGCGAGACGGTAGTCGCGGGGTTAGGGCAATCCTTACGGCAGGGCCATTCAGAACGTGGTGACGGGTCGCATGGGTTGCTGCTCGATAGGTCGGGGCCTGGAAGCGTGCCCCGACTCCAGCCTTTAGGCAAGCGAGTGTTGACCGCCAGCACCGGGTTTCGCGCCGAACATTGCATCCGCGCTCGCTGCCATGCCCGCATCTCGGCAGGCGTCAATGAACGCTTCGCGCGCGATGGCCACTGGGGTCATTCGGTTCAGAGCACGGCGGCACGTTTGAACGGCTCGACTGTATTTTCCACCTCGATGGAGGGCCAGGTCCTCTTCGAGAAAATCAAGCGCATCGTTGACGCAGGCGAAGACCTGCGGGGTCCCGTCCTTTTTGCGAACGATGACGGGCGTCATCCAAACCAGTTCCGGGTTACGCATGATGTCCTCCTTTCGCATTCACACCGGATGAAAAAGAAGTGCAGAAAATATCGGCGCCAACAGATCGGATTTCAAGGCTTCTAACGCTTTCCCGAGTTGACCAACCATCCGAGCAGCTGGCTCGCCATCTGATCCCCTCGAAACATTTCGGCTGCCTTTTTCCATAGGGCTTTACAGTCGGAGCGCGATCAGTTTGTGGAGCGTCCTTCGGGATTATTTCTCGCGGACACATTAGCTTTGTGTTCGATGGGCGCAGACGGAGTCTGGCTCCGTCGAGGTGGGATATGGACTGTCCGAACCGTGGGGTTTCCCTCGACGGGCTTGGGCGCAATCCTCACGTTTCGGCAGCGATTCCCGAGAGGCGGTGGCCTGCTCGGGCCTTTTTCGTGCCCGAGCTTTGCCCAAGTTGCGCTGTTCTCCTACGAGGATGCTTCGCGATTCTTTACGAGGCTCGATCGAGAAAGTCGACCTTTTGCAGCCGAACAGCATTGTTGACATCGTAAGGGTCACAATCCTTTCACGCCCGCCTTCTCTTGCGACCGATTGCAGCCGATCAGCGCTTGTTGCAGCCGCTGTCACGAGATCGTCACGGTCCTCGGGTAGGAAAGATGCACCTCGCCGTTGACCACGGATGGACTGGCAAAGGCGAGAGGTGATGAGGAAGGTCGGGCGAGCCCGGCCTTTTCTGTTGCAACCGGTTCTGCCATCGGCGGGGGCTAAAGCCTGACGATATCGTCGACCCAATATTCCACTTGATAGCGAACGGAATTGGCCTGCTGCTTTGCTTCGCGCCAGGCCGCGCGGCCGTATCGCCCCTCGCAGGCGATCCGGTCGATCGCCCAGAAACCAGCCAACGCAACAATGAACAGTAGCAAGCCGCGCATATAGACATCTTGTCGATGAATTCTTTAGAAAGCGCTAACGTTCCAACTTGCATTCAAGCGGATCGTATCGGCGCGTCGATCTTCCCTGTCGCGGCAATCGATCGCGTATTCGGTTGCTCGTCATGCACTTGTCACGAACAGCGTCTAGGAAGAACCCACCTCGCCATTGACCACGGATGGACTGGCAAAGGCGCAAGGTGATGAGGAAGGTCGGGTTTACCCCGGCCTTTTTGTTTGTCCGGAGCGGTTCCGAAGGGCGGGCCGGCACCGCCGCTCACGCTCAATGGAGGACCTGCGATGCAGCCGACATCACCTCGTCCGGCGAAGGAGAACGGAACATGTTGCGGCCGTCCGGCAAAGCTTCGGTGAAGGACCACCGCACGACGCCGTCGCGGTCGAGCAGGAACTCACCGACGAGCTGCGCCATGGCGGCCGCCTCCATCCGCTTGTCGTCCTCGGTCATCTCATAGCCGTCGGCTTTCTGGAGATAGGCTGACGCGGCGACAGGATTCATCGGTTCCGGCAGTTCGCTGGGCATGTCGAGGCGCATCGACATCACCGTCTGCATGCCCAATTTATGCGGCCAATCGTCCTCATCCTCGGTGAATTCGAGATTCGGCAGGCCGAAGGCTCGGTGCGAAAGCCGCTCGGGGTCCGACGCGGCGAGCAAATTCGGCAGGGGATGGTAGCGGAAATAGAGCCGGGCCCGCTCGATCGGCGTGTTGACGACCGTCAGGGTCTCTACCCCCTTTTCGTTGAGGGCGGCCTTGAGCTGCGCCATGGTGGCGATCTGCCGGCGGCAGAATGGGCATTGCAGGCCCCGGAACAGTCCCACCAGAACGGGTTTGCGCCCCCGAAAATCATCAATGGCGATCTTGCCCTCCTGGGTGATCGCGTCGAGCACCACGTTCGGCGCCCGGTCGCCCGGCTGCAACGGCCCGGAACTGGTATACTCCGCCATGGCTGTTCTCCTCCCTGCATGCCGTGCAGCGCAGGCCTATCGAGGCGTGCGGCGCTGCCTCTTTCCGGGCCATTGCCGAGTGAAGGCTGCTCAGTCGAGGAAAGGCAGTATCACCAGGGCTTCCGGATCGAGATCGTGACTTTCGCAGATTTCTTGCGCCAAACGGAAATGACGTTCGGCCTCGGCGAGCTCGCCTTCATCCAGGCAAAGTGTCGCCAAGCCATCATAGCACGGAAACAGCACCTGCGCTTCGTCCGTTTCACCGGCAAGATCGAGCGCTTCGCCGTAGAGCCTGCGAGCCTCTGCTGGCCTGCCGTGGCACTGGAATATCTGCCCCAGCACCAGCAGCGAGACCGGCAGATGATCGCGCTGGTCGAGCGCCCGGTCGATCTCGATCGCCTTTTGCGCCGCCGGCACCCCTTCGGCCGCGCAGCGGTCGGTAAAGGTGCAATGGGCGACTGCAAGATTGGCAAGGAGCCGCGCCTGGAAGCCGAGGTCGCCGATGCGGCGGGCCATGTCGAGGCCGCGCCGGCAGACGTCGATGGCGAGCTTCGGATCGACGATCGTATAGAGCACGCCGAGATTGGTATAGCCGCGGCAGGCCGCGTGCATCAGGGCCGCCGCTTCGGCCACCTTGACGCTCGTCTCCACCGCCTCGATCGCCTCTCGCGTGCGACCGCGCCGCGCGAGGGCCACCGCCTTTGTATTCAACGCCTCGGCGGTGACGAGGGCTACCTCGCGCCTCGATTCGGCACCCATGGCGGGACCAAGCGCCTTGACCCTCTCCAAGGCTTCGTCCGCCCATTCTGACGCGCCGAGATAGTCGCCCATGCGAAAAGCCAGATGACCCCGCTCCTGCAGCAGCGACGCGCTTTCGATCGGTGCCTCGGCGCGCTCGAGCAGGCCGGCCGCTTCCGTGAAGCGCGCCTGCGCCCGATCGCGCTTGCCGGCCTCCCAGAGAAGATGGCCGAGCTTGCGTAGGATCCGCGCAGAGGCTACCGCATCCGCCGCGACGGGACGGGCATCGAGCAGTGCACGATAGTGCTCCTCCGCCTGGGCGCGCTCGCCGAGGGGGACCAGCAGATCGGCGAGCCGCTCGCGAGCGGCGAACCAGTCCGGCTCCTCTTCGCCAAGCGTGGCCAGCGCGGCCATCGCCTGCCGATAGAAGCGGATCGCGTCTTCGTTGGCATAAAGCTGACTTGCGCGGTCTCCGGCCGCCATCAGGTAGCGAGCCCCCTTGGCCCGGTCGACCGACTGACCGTAGTGATGCCCGAGGACGGCCAGATCCTCGAAACGCTCGGGGCTCTCCCCATGGCGGCGCTCCAGGGCATGGGCGATCGCCGCGTGAATCTCCGTTCGCCGCTTGACGAGGAGATTGTTGTAGACCACTTCGTGCAGCAAGGACTGCACGAAGCGAAAGCTTTGCGATGCCGGCGTCCCGCCCCCGGCACTCTCCTCGATGATTTCGGCGTCGCACAGCAACTCCAGGCCCGTCGCGACGTCGCCGGATTGCGGGGAGATGGCGGCGAGCAGCTCCGCGTCGAAGCGCGGGCCGATGACGGCGGCGCCATGGACGAGGCGGCGCACCTCCGGCGGCAGGCGGTCGATGCGCGCCAGCAGCATCGCCTCGATGCCAGCGGGAATGTCGACGCTTGCTTCGCCCGCGGCCACCTGCCACCGGGATCCGTCGCGCCGGAGGGTTCCAAGTTCAATGAGGCCGCGGACGATTTCCTCGATGAACAGCGGGTTGCCGCCGGCGCGCGCAAGAATTTGCCGGCGCAGGCCTTGAGGCAGGCAATTCTCTCCGAAGAACCCCGCAAGGAGCCGCTGTCCGTCGGCGGGAGAGAGCGATCCGAGACGCAATGCGGTTACGCTTGTGCGCCCCGGAGCCAAGCGCTCCGGGCCGGAATCGGGCCGCTGCGTGGTGATCAGCATCAAGGGGCGGCGATCGAGCCGGTCGAGCACGAAGCGCAACGCCTCTAGCGAAGCGGCATCCGCCCAATGCAGGTCCTCAAGCACGATGAGCAAGGGCGTCCGTTCGAGCCGCCGCTCGAACATGGTGCGGATGACCGAGAGGAGCTGGCGCCGGACCTGGTCGGGAGGAACGTGCTGCAGGGCGCCGTCCCGGTCCCCCATTCCGAGAATATGGAAGAGAAGCGGCATCGCCTCACCGAGTTCATCGGCGGTGAAGCCGATTTCGGCGAGACCGGAAGCCAGCCGCTCCTGCATTTCCTCCGCCGTGCCGCCGGCCGGTATGCCGTAGGCGCTGCCGAGCACGGCGGCGAGCATCCCGTAGGACGGCTCGCCAAGCGGAGAACAGGCCGCGCGCCTGACGACCACCTGCGCAAAGCGCGGGTCCTCGCCGATGGCGGCCAGGAAGTCGCCCACCAGACGCGACTTGCCAATGCCGGCTTCGCCGGTCAGGCGGACGACTTGCGCGGTACCGGCGCAGGCGAGCGCCAGGCAGTCGCGCATCCGGCCGATCTCCGCATTGCGTCCGATGAGCGGAGCGCTGAGACCGAGGGCGTCGAGACCCCTGGCCGGGCGCGGCGCCGCGAGCGCGCCGGTCAGGCGATGCACCTGAAGGCTGCCGGTTTTGCCGCGCAGCGCGACGGCGCCGAGCGTCTCATAGGCGAAGGCGTGCCGGGTAAGCCTGTGCGTCACCGGCCCGACCAGGATTTCGTCCGGCCCCGCCATCGTCTGCAGCCGCTGCGCCGTGTTCACCGTGTCGCCGGTGACCGAATAGGATTTCGCGTCGCGCGCCCCGAAGCCGCCGGTGACGACCGGGCCGGTGTTGACGCCAATATGCAGGCTGAGCGGCAGGCCGATGCGCCCATGCCAGCGCTCGCTCACCTGCGCGGTCCGCTCGAGCATTTCCAATGCGGCCCGAAGGGCCCTCTCCGGATCATCCTCATGCGCCACCGGGGCGCCGAAGAGGGCAAGCAGCGCATCGCCGATGAACTTGTCGACGAAGCCGCCGAACGTCTCGACGGCACTCGTCAGCGCCTCGAAGAGCTCGTTCTGCAGCGCCTGCAGAACTTCCGGATCGATCTGCTCGCTGAGACCGGTGAAACCGCAGAGATCGGCGAACAGGACCGTGACGGTACGCCGGTCGGCGCCGATATCCGGTGAGGGTGCTGCAGGCGCCTGCGCGACGCCTACCGCCGGCGGCTTTGGAGCCGGTCTGACATCCGCCGGCGCTCCGAGCCGGGTGCCGCAGCGCGGGCAGAAGGCGAAATGCGGCGCGCAGAGATAGCCGCAAGCAGAGCACGAACTCTGCTGCTTGGCGCCGCATTTCGGGCAGAACGCGAAGCCGCTCTCTATCTCGCTACCGCATTCATGGCAGTTCATCGCCGACGAACCTCGATACCCACCCGCCGCGAGACGTCCGCGGCACAGGTCGGAATGCCGAAAACAATGGACTTGTTGACGTGGCTTGGCAAGCAATGCGCCTTGCAGGCGGAGGTGAAGCGGCAGGTCGGCAACCCTCAAGGAAACGCCGCCTCGAATGTGCGACGAATGACCGGCGCTGCGCGGGGCTCATGCGGCGGAAATAATCTGACGCGAAAGATGACGCGCGCGCAAATTTGCGCTAGTACGCCTGCAAGGCGCTCCATCATCGCCATTATATTCGCGTATCGATATTCGTCCGTGAAGGAACACGTCATGCCTGCCTATCGCTCCCGCACCACCACCCACGGCCGCAACATGGCCGGCGCTCGCGGCCTCTGGCGCGCGACGGGCATGAAGGACAGCGACTTCGGCAAGCCGATTATTGCGGTGGTGAACTCCTTCACCCAGTTTGTGCCCGGCCACGTGCATCTGAAGGATCTCGGGCAGCTCGTCGCCCGTGAGATCGAGGCGGCCGGCGGCGTCGCCAAGGAATTCAACACGATCGCGGTCGATGACGGCATCGCCATGGGCCATGACGGCATGCTCTATTCGCTGCCGTCGCGCGAGATCATCGCCGACAGCGTCGAATACATGGTCAACGCCCATTGCGCCGACGCCATGGTCTGCATCTCCAACTGCGACAAGATCACGCCCGGCATGCTGATGGCAGCCTTGCGCCTCAACATTCCGGCCGTCTTCGTCTCCGGCGGGCCGATGGAAGCCGGCAAGGTCGTGCTGCACGGCAAGAAGCACGCGCTCGACCTCGTCGACGCCATGGTCGCTGCCGCCGACGACAGCGTCTCCGACGAGGACGTCAAGGTCATCGAGCGTTCCGCCTGTCCAACCTGCGGCTCCTGCTCCGGCATGTTCACCGCCAACTCGATGAACTGTCTGACCGAAGCGCTCGGCCTGTCGCTGCCCGGCAACGGCTCGACGCTCGCGACCCATGCCGACCGCAAGCGCCTTTTCGTCGAGGCCGGTCATCTCGTCGTCGACCTGGCGCGCCGCTATTACGAGCAGGAGGACGAGCGCGTGCTGCCGCGCTCGGTCGCCAGCAAGAAGGCCTTCGAAAACGCCATGGCGCTCGACATCGCCATGGGCGGCTCGACCAACACCGTGCTGCACATCCTCGCCGCCGCCCACGAGGGCGAGGTCGACTTCACCATGGGCGACATCGACCGGCTGTCGCGCAAGGTTCCCTGCCTGTCGAAGGTCGCGCCGGCGAAGAGCGACGTCCACATGGAAGACGTGCACCGCGCCGGCGGCATCATGTCGATCCTCGGCGAACTGGAAAAAGGCGGCCTCATCAACCGCGATTGCCCGACCGTGCACAGCGAGACGATCGGCGACGCGATCGATCGCTGGGACATTACCCGCACATCGAGCGAGACTGTCCGCAACTTCTTCCGCGCCGCTCCGGGCGGCATCCCGACGCAGGTTGCCTTCAGCCAGGAGGCGCGCTGGGACGACCTCGACACCGACCGGGAAAAGGGCGTCATCCGTTCGGTCGAACATCCCTTCTCCAAGGACGGCGGCCTCGCGGTCTTGAAGGGCAACATCGCGCTTGACGGCTGCATCGTGAAGACGGCCGGCGTTGACGAGAGCATCCTCAAATTCTCCGGCCCGGCCCGCGTCTTCGAGAGCCAGGATGCCTCCGTCAAGGCGATCCTCGGCAACGAGATCAAGGCCGGCGACGTGGTCGTCATCCGCTACGAGGGGCCGAAGGGCGGCCCCGGCATGCAGGAGATGCTCTATCCGACGAGCTATCTGAAGTCGAAGGGCCTCGGCAAGGCCTGCGCGCTGATCACCGACGGCCGCTTCTCCGGCGGCACCTCCGGGCTGTCGATCGGCCATGTCTCGCCCGAGGCGGCCAATGGCGGCACGATCGGGCTCGTCCGCGAGGGCGACATGATCGATATCGACATCCCGAACCGCACCATCAGCCTGAGGGTGGACGAAGCCGAGCTTGCCAGGCGCCGCGCCGAGCAGGACGCAAAAGGCTGGAAGCCGGCCGAGCCGCGCAAGCGCAAGGTGACGACTGCGCTCAAGGCCTATGCCGCCTTCGCGACCTCCGCCGACCGCGGCGCGGTGCGGGATCTCGGCGACCGCTAAGCCAAACCGCGTCAGCTCAAAGTGGTGCCCCGGACCGGCTGAGCGTCATCCGCTCCGGAGCCTCGATTGCAACACTGATCGAACCATGTTGTCTGTGCAGGGGCTGAAATCATGGCGAAGAAGGTCTATTTGGCCGGACCTGAAGTCTTCCTTCCGAACGCGCGCCAAATGCTCGACCGCAAGGCGTCTCTGACGCGTGCCGCCGGACTGATACCGCTTTCGCCGGGTGACCTTGAAATCCCTCCGAACGGGCGGCAGCGATCAGCGCCGTGGATGAACGGATGATGCTCGAAGCAGACGCGATCATCGCCAATCTGACGCCCTTTCGCGGGATTGCCGCCGATACCGGCACCACCTTCGAGCTTGGTTTCATGTGCGCGCTCGGCAAGCCGGTCTTCGCCTATACGAATGTGGCGCGCGACCACGCCGCCCGTGTTGTCGAACACTGCAAGGGAGCTGTGCAGCCGGATCCCGCAGGTCAATTGCGCGATCCGGGCGGGCTGTCGGTCGAGGATTTCGGCCTGATTGACAACCTCATGCTGCATGCGGGCATCGAGCGCCGCGGCGGCGTCGTCATTGTCGGCGACGCCCGGCCCGATGCGATCTACACCGATCTCGCCGCTTTCGAGACATGTCTCGACGCCGCAGTCAGCAAGCTCAGCTGTCGCTGATGTTCAAAGGTGCCGCGTCTCGGCCGGCACATTCCACCAGTTGTCGTGCAGCCCGTCCATATACTGGATCGGCAGGGCGGCAAGCACCGCCGGATCGATATCGTCGAGGCAGGCAACGTTGATGGAGACGAAGGCGCCGCCGAGCTCTTCGACATTTCCCGTGCCGTAGGGCGACACGCCGCAAGTCGGGCAGAAGCGATGATGGCCGCTCATCGTGTTGAACTGATAGTCGCCACTGCTTGCTTCTTCGCAGAGCAGCCGGAAGTCCTCCGGCTTCACCAGCGTGCCCCAATAGCGCGTCTTCGAGCAATAGGAGCAATTGCACCGGCTGGTGCCGGCCTCGAGATCGGCATCGACTTCATACCGGATACGTCCGCAGTGGCAGCTGCCCTTGTAGGTCATCTTCATCCCGTTCCTCCCGGCGCTCTCTTGCCAATCATCAACCGATATGACAACTTATTGTCAAAATACATCTACCGAAAATGACAATATGTTGTCAACATGATTCAGCCCTCACGGACTCCCTCCGGCGACGCCTTCGCCGAGTTCGCCATCTCGGTCCTGCGCCTTGCCGGACACTTGACCTCGGAAGGAGATAGGCTGGCGCAGCCATCCGGCCAGACCAGCGCCCGCTGGCAGGTCTTGGCTGCGGCAAGGCATTCGACGTTGTCGGTGGCAGAGGCGGCCCGCGCCCTCGGACTGGCGCGGCAGGGCGTGCAACGCATCGCCGATATTCTCGAAGCCGAGGGCCTATTGGCCTACCGGCAGAATCCGGCACATCAGCGCGCCAAGCTGATGACGCTCACGCCCGGCGGGGAAGCGGCGCTCGCAGAGATCACGGCAAGGCAGGCCGTCTGGGCGAACGCGCTTGGCGCTGAAATCGGAGAGGAGAGGCTGCGGCAGGCGACGGCGCTGATCGCCGAACTCGCCGCGCTGCTCGGAGAGCGTCGCGCGCCGACCTGATCACGCGCCGCATATCGCCGGCGTTTCCGTGAGAGCGAGGAGGTCGGTCCGCAGCCGGTCGGGACCTGCGTCGCCGAGTTGCGCATCGACCGCAGCATGCGTGCGCTGCCAGATCGGGACGGCTTCCGCCAGCAGCCGCTCTCCCGCTTCCGTCAATCGCAGGCGGCGCAGCCGTCTGTCATCGGGATCGACGAAGGTCTCGACGAGACCGCGGCGCTCGAGCGGTTTCAGCGCTGCCGTCAGCGTCGTGCGGTCCATCGCCAGAAGCGACGCGACCGCGCTCATGCTTGGCGGTTCCGGCCTGTTGAGCGACATCATCAGCGAGAACTGCCCATTGGTGATGTCGAGCGGCCTCAGCGCCTCGTCGAAACGGCGGGCGAGCGCCCGGGCGGCACGCTGGACATGCAGGCACAGACAGCTGTCCCTGACGACGATCGTGGTCGAGAAGGGGATGAGCGGCAGCTTTGACATGCTCGACTAATGTTGATATCAACCTAAATAGTCAAGCAAAAATGGCGATGCATCCACCGTTCGACGTTCTCACCCATGAGAATTCGAGCACGGAAATCGTTCGCCACTGCGACCTGTCTGACGATTGACTGTGACCGCACGCCTGCCTGCCGCGGTCGAATGGACTTAGCGGCCGTCGGCCCTATCTGACGCTCTGTGCCGCGTAGCATCGAAGCGCGGCAGACCACGGCGATGCAATCGAAAAAACCAAGGAGGAGAACGTGAAAGCAGAGCCTCAGGAAGAACACCGATGGCTGGAACAGCTGCTTGGTGAATGGACGGTCACGTCGGAAGAGTCGATGGGAAGCGGCGGGTCGAGTGAGCCATGGGTCGAGAATGTCCGTTCGATGCAGGGACTCTGGGTCGTTTGCGAAGGGCAAGGCACCATGCCCGACGGAAGTTCCGGCCAGACCCTGATGACGCTGGGCTTCAATCCGCTGACCGGCCGCTATCTCGGCACGTGGGTCGGCTCGATGATGACGC
The DNA here is from genome assembly GCF_002532005.1 of Sinorhizobium sp. NG07B. Taxonomy (NCBI): domain Bacteria; kingdom Pseudomonadati; phylum Pseudomonadota; class Alphaproteobacteria; order Hyphomicrobiales; family Rhizobiaceae; genus Sinorhizobium; species Sinorhizobium sp. NG07B. The sequence goes on from NZ_NWTD01000006.1 coordinate 247,331, forward strand.
ATATGTGGGTCTATGACGGCGAGATCGAAGACGACGGCAAGACGCTCGCTCTGAATTGCGAGGGCCCGGACTTTGAGAACCCAGGCAAGTCCGCCAGATACCAGGACAGAATAACGCTGATCGACGCCAACCGCAGGGTGCTGACGGCCCGCGTCCAGGCGGCAGACGGAGACTGGAAGGAACTGATGAGGGCGGAGTATCGCCGCCGATAGCTGGAGCCATGGCGATCGCTGCGTCGCCTGCATAGACCCAAACCGGAGGATCGACAATGCACGGGAAATTCATCTGGTACGAGCTGATGACGACGGACACGAAGGCCGCGGAAGCCTTCTATAAGAGCGTTGTCGGCTGGTCCGCCCGCGACGCTGGGATGCCGGACATGAACTACACGCTTTTTTCCAAGGGCGAGCACCAGATCGCCGGCCTGATGATCATGCCCGACGGTGCGCTCGAGATGAAGGTGCCGCCGGCCTGGCTCGGCTATGTGGCAGTCGATGATGTCGACGCGACCGCCGACAAGCTCGCCGCCGCCGGCGGTACCGTCCACCGCGCGCCGGACGACATTCCCGGCGTCGGCCGCTTCGCGATCGTCACCGATCCGCATGGCGCTGCCTTCGCGCTGTTCAAGGGCGATGGCGAACCGCCGCCGGCCATGGACCAGATGGCAGCCGGCAACGTCGGCTGGCATGAATTGATGGCGGGCGACCTCGACACCGCCTTCGACTTCTATTCGAAGCTGTTCGGCTGGACGAAGGACCAGGCGATGGACATGGGCGAAATGGGCGTCTACCAGATCTTCGCCTTCAACGGCCGGCCGATCGGCGGCATGATGACCAAGCCGAAGGAAATCCCCGCGCCACCCTACTGGCTCTATTATTTCAACGTCGAGGCGCTCGATGCGGCGATCGATCGGGTCACGTCCGGCGGCGGCAAGATCATTCAGGATCCGATGGAGGTGCCCGGCGGCGCCTGGATCGTGCAGGGCGCCGACCCGCAGGGCGCAGTTTTCGCGCTTGTCGCACCGAAGCGCTGACGCAAGCGCCAATCAAGAAATGGCTCGCGGTCCCCGCGGGCCTTCTTCTATCCCGACACACCCAACCGCTGCCGATCGAGCTCGTCGGGCAGCATCGGCGTCACGCGGGCATGGCTCGCAAGAAAGTCGAGAACCGCACGCACACGGGAGGGGAGAGCCCCGCCCTGCCCCAGGAAAACCGCATGGATCTCTTCGAGATCGCCCGGGTTCAAGTCCTCGAGCACCGGCAGCAGCCGGCCGGCACGCATGTCTTCGCGCACGGTGAACTCGGCAAGCCGGGCCAGCCCGGCGCCGGCAAGGGTGAGGTGCCGCAAGCCCTCGCCGTCGCTGACCTGCACCGCTCCCGAAGCGGGCAGCACGATCGTCTCGCCTGCCTGCCGGAGAGGCCAGCCGTCGACCGCGCGGGCATAGCAGAAGCCGAGCCGGTCATGGGCCCGCAGTTCGTCCAGACTTGAGGGCATGCCGTTGCGCGCGAGATAGGACGGGGCTGAAACGATCACCATCCGCGTCGCGCCGAGCTTGCGGGCGATCAGTGTCGAGCTCTTGAGCGGCCCCGCCCGGACCGCCACATCGGCGCGCGCCTCCATCAGGTCGACCACCGCATCGGTCTGAACGATATCGAGGGTGACCGCCGGAAATCGCTCGCGGAACTTTGGCACCAGCGGCATCAGGACATGCGTGCCGAACGAGGCGTTGACGTTCAACCGCACCCTGCCGGTCGGGCTTTCGCCGGCCGAAGCGCAGCGTTCCGCCTCGTCGATGTCGGAAAGTATCCGCGTCGTGCGCTCGTAGAAGGCATGGCCTTCCGGCGTAAGCTGGAGCTTACGCGTCGAACGGTTGACGAGCCGGACTCCGAGCCTTTCTTCGAGGCGCAGCACGAGCTTACTGACGGCGGACGGCGTCATGCGGAAGTGGCGGGCGGCGGAGGAGAAACCGCCGAGCTCCACCGCTTTCGCGAAGACTTCCATCTCACCCGAGCGGTTGACCGAGGGTCGTGACATGTGAACTCAACTCACAGATAATGTTCCCGTTGCCAGTCTATATCCAAAACGCCGTCCGCTCCATCTTTCTCCTCGCATGGGTGACATGAGCACTAAGGAGTTCTTGGAATGGAGTATCGACGGCTTGGTTCGTCCGGCCTGAAGGTGCCGGCGCTCAGCTTCGGGGCTGGCACGTTCGGCGGCAAGGGGCCGCTTTTCAGTGCCTGGGGCACCACTGCGGAAGCGGAGGCCCGCCGCTTGGTCGACATCTGCCTCGAGGCGGGCGTCAACCTTTTCGACACGGCGGATGTCTATTCCGATGGCGCTTCCGAGGAAATCCTCGGAGCGGCGATCAAGGGGCGGCGTGACGCCGTGCTCGTCTCGACGAAGATATCGCTGCCGACCGGCGACGGACCGAATGATGCCGGCTCGTCCCGCGCACGCCTCGTCAAAGGCGTCGACGCGGCGCTGAGACGGCTCGGCACCGATTACATCGACCTGATGCAATTGCACGCCTTCGATGCCGGCACGCCGGTCGAAGAAGTGCTGTCGACCCTCGACATGCTCGTGCGCTCCGGCAAGCTGCGCTATGTCGGCGTTTCCAATTTCTCCGGCTGGCAATTGATGAAGTCGCTCGCGGTTGCCGATCGCCACGGCTATCCACGCTACGTCGCCAATCAGGTCTACTACTCTCTCGTCGGGCGGGACTACGAATGGGAGCTGATGCCGCTCGGCCTCGACCAGGGTGTCGGCGCGCTTGTCTGGAGCCCGCTCGGCTGGGGCCGGCTGACCGGCAGGATCCGCCGCGGCGAGCCCTGGCCCGAAGGAAGCAGGCTGCACGACACCGCGGCTTTCGGGCCGCCGGTTGACGACGAAAAGCTGTACGACATCGTCCAGGTGCTAGATCAGATTTCGAAGGAAACCGGTCGAACGGTGCCGCAAATCGCGATCAATTGGCTGCTTCAGCGCCCGACCGTGTCGAGCGTCATCATCGGGGCGCGCAACGAGGAGCAACTCCGCCAGAACCTCGGCGCCGGCGGCTGGTCGCTGGCGGCCGAGCAGATCGCCCGCCTCGATGCGGCGAGCGCGACGACGGCGCCCTATCCTCACTTCCCCTACTACCGGCAGGAGGGCTTCGCGAGGATCAATCCACCGCCCGTCTGATACTGAATCGAGCACATTGACCGGCCCAGGCCAAGTCTCGGTTTCGGCTTGCTTTCTTTCTTTGCATTGCACAAAGTCGTCTCGAATGGCGGGCGACGGACCCGCCATCGAGGGGAAAAACGCTGCATGTCGATCAAGGCCAGTATCTATCATCTGACTCATTACAAATATGACCGGCCGGTAAGGCTCTCGCCGCAGATCATCAGGTTGAAACCGGCTGCCCATTCGAAGACGAAGGTCATCAGCCACTCGCTGAGGGTCTCGCCGGAGAACCATTTCGTCAATCTGCAGCAGGATCCCTACGGCAACTATCTCGCCCGCTATGTCTTTCCCGATCCGGTGACGGAACTGAAGATCGAAGTCGATCTCGTCGCCGACATGACCGTCTACAATCCCTTCGACTTCTTCGTCGAGGAGGAGGCGGAACGCTGGCCGTTTCAGTACCCTGAAGACCTCAGCGAGGACCTGAAGATCTACATGACGCCGGAACCGGCGGGCGAAAGGCTTTCCGTATTTCTCGCGGGGGTCGATCGCTCGCCCCAGCGCACCGTCGACATGGTCGTCGGCCTCAATGCGCGGCTGCAGAAGGAAATCGGCTACGTCATCCGAATGGAACCGGGCGTCCAGCCTCCGGAGGAGACGCTTGGGCTCGCCAGGGGCTCCTGCCGCGATTCGAGCTGGCTGCTCGTGCAGATCCTGCGCAATCTCGGCTTTGCCGCCCGTTTCGTCTCCGGTTATCTCATTCAGCTAACGCCCGACCTGAAGGCCCTCGACGGTCCCTCCGGCACCGAGCACGACTTTACCGACTTGCATGCCTGGGCCGAGGTCTATCTTCCCGGCGCCGGCTGGATCGGGCTCGATCCGACCTCCGGCCTCCTGACCGGCGAAAGCCACATTCCGCTGGCCGCCACACCGCACTATCGCAACGCCGCACCGATCTCCGGCGGCTTCTTCGGCGATGCTGACACGAGAACTGAGTTCGCCTTCGACATGAAGGTCGCGCGCGTCGCCGAGCATCCGCGCATCACCAAGCCCTTTTCCGACGAGAGCTGGGAGGCGCTCAACGCGCTCGGCAACGAGGTCGACCGGGTGCTCGCCGACAACGACGTGCGCCTGACCATGGGCGGCGAGCCGACCTTCGTTTCGATCGACGACTTCGAATCCGACGAATGGAACACCGCCGCCGTCGGCCCGACCAAGCGTGAAAAGGCCGACGCCCTCATTCGCCGCCTGCGCGAGCGCTTCGCGCCGGGCGGTTTCCTGCACTACGGGCAGGGCAAGTGGTATCCGGGCGAAAGCCTGCCGCGCTGGACCTTCTCGCTTTATTGGCGCCGGGACGGCCTGCCGATCTGGCAGCGGCCGGAGCTCATCGCCGAGGAACGCGGCAGGAATAATGTAACCGAGCGCGATGCCGAGCGCCTGCTGGTCGCGATCGCCGGCGAGCTCGACGTCGCCGCCGACATGGTCGTTCCGGCCTATGAGGATCCGGCAGAATGGATCGTCAAGGAAGCGAACCTGCCGGACAATGTCGATCCGTCCAACTCGAAGCTCAAGGACCCGGAGGAGCGCAGCCGTCTCGCCCGCGTCTTCGAGCGCGGCCTGACGACGCCGACCGGCTACGTGCTGCCGGTGCAGGCCTGGAATTCTCGGGCCTCTGGCCGGAAATGGACGAGCGAGAAGTGGACGACGCGGCGCGGCCGCATCTTTCTCATGCCGGGCGACAGCCCGGTCGGCTATCGCCTGCCGCTCGGCTCCCTTCCCCATATCTCCCCCTCGTCCTATCCCTATATCAACCCCGTCGACCCCACGGTTTCGCGCGGAGACTTGCCAGACTTCGCCGAAGAGAAGGGACGCGCCCAGCAGTCACGTTTCCAGCCCTTCGAAGAGCCGCAGACGCCGCTGCCCGCCTCGCGCGACGAGATCGGCGGCTCGGTGCGAACCGCCCTCAGCGTCGAGCCGCGCGACGGCCGGCTGAGTGTCTTCATGCCGCCGACCACGAGCATCGAGGAATATCTGGATCTGATCGCCTCGACCGAAAAGGCCGCCGCGGCGCTCGGCCTCAGCGTCCATATCGAAGGCTATCCGCCGCCGCAAGACGAGCGCATCAACGTCATCCGCGTGGCACCCGACCCGGGCGTGATCGAGGTCAATATCCACCCGGCTTCGAACTGGGGCGAATGCGTCGACATCACCACGACGATCTACGAGGAGGCGCGCCAGAGCCGGCTCGGTGCCGACAAGTTCATGATCGACGGCCGCCACACGGGAACCGGCGGCGGCAACCACGTGGTGGTGGGCGGCCGCAGCCCCAATGACAGTCCCTTCCTGCGCCGGCCTGATCTGCTGAAGAGCATCGTGCTGCACTGGCAGCGCCATCCCTCGCTCTCCTATCTCTTTTCCGGCCTGTTCATCGGGCCGACCAGCCAGGCGCCGCGCATCGACGAGGCCCGCCACGATTCGCTTTACGAGCTGGAGATCGCCCTGGCGCAGGTGCCCTCGCCCGGCGCAGGCCGCGTGCCGCCTCTCCCGTGGCTCGTCGACCGGTTGTTCCGCAATCTGCTCGTCGACGTCACCGGCAACACGCACCGCTCCGAGATCTGCATCGACAAACTGTTTTCGCCCGACGGTCCGACCGGCCGCCTCGGCCTGATCGAGTTCCGCGGCTTCGAGATGCCGCCCAATGCCCGCATGTCGCTCGCCCAGCAATTGCTGGTCCGCGCGCTCATCGCCCGTTTCTGGAAAAACCCTGTCGAAGGCAGCTTCGTTCGCTGGGGCACCGCGCTCCACGACCGCTTCATGCTGCCGCACCACGTCTGGCAGGATTTCCTCGACGTTCTCGCTGATTTGAAAGCGCACGGATTCGACCTCCGGCCGGAATGGTTCGCGGCGCAGCTTGAATTCCGCTTCCCCTTCTGCGGCGAGGTGGAATACGAGGAGGCGAAGCTCGAAATCCGCCAGGCGCTCGAACCATGGCACGTGATGGGCGAGCAGGGTGCAATCGGCGGCACGGTGCGCTATGTCGATTCCTCCGTCGAGCGCCTGCAGGTGAAGCTCGAAACCGGCAACCCCGATCGGTACACGGTGACCTGCAACGGCCGGCCGGTGCCGCTGTCGAAAACCGGTACGAACGGCGTCGCCGTCGCCGGCGTGCGCTACAAGGCCTGGCAACCGGCATCCGGCCTGCACCCTGTTTTGCCGGTGAACACTCCCCTTACATTCGACGTTTATGATACATGGTCGAATCGGGCGATCGGCGGCTGCGTCTACCATGTTGCGCATCCGGGCGGGCGTAACTATGAGACCTTTCCGGTCAACGGCAACGAGGCGGAGGCACGCCGGCTGGCGCGCTTCGAACCCTGGGGGCACACGACCGGCATGTATCGGCTGCGATCCGAGGCACCCTCGGCGGAGTTTCCCCTGACGCTCGACTTGAGGCGTCCGGCAGGAGTGTAAATGGCGAAGAAGCAGGCGGCAGAGGCAACAGGCGAGGGGCGGTTCGATGGCGACCCGGCGTTCGGCTATCGCGCCCTGCCGGGGGTCGCCGACGAAATGCTCGACCCGCAGGGTGATGTCCGGCCGGTCTGGCAGCGGCTGCTCGCCGCTCTTGGCCGCATGGACGAAACGGAGCTCGCCAACCGCTTCGCCCGTGCCGACCGCTATCTGCGCGACGCCGGCGTCTTCTATCGCGCCTACGGCAAGGAAAACACCGAACGAAGCTGGCCGCTTTCGCACATACCGGTGTTGATCGACGAAGCCGAATGGGCCGCCGTTTCGGAAGGCTTGATCCAGCGGGCCGAGCTTCTGGAGAAGGTCGTTGCAGATATCTATGGCGAGAACCGCCTGGTGGGCGAAGGTCTGCTGCCGCCGGCGCTCGTCGGCTCCAATCCGCAGTTCCTGCGCCCGCTGGTCGGCGTAAAGCCGGCAGACGGACATTTCCTGCACTTCTGTTCTTTCGAGATCGGCCGCGGGCCTGACGGCACCTGGTGGGTTCTTGCCGATCGGACGGAGGCGCCGTCCGGCGCAGGCTTCGCGCTTGAAAACCGCGTGGCGACGACGCGCGCCTTTTCCAACCTCTACGCCGAAACCCACGTCCGTCGCCTGGCGAGCTTCTTCGGGGCCTTCCGCGACACTCTTCAGGCGCAAAAGCTGCATCCGGACGACCGCATCGCCGTGCTCTCGCCCGGCATCGCCAACGAAACCTATTTCGAGCATGCCTATATCGCCCGCTATCTCGGCTTCATGCTGCTCGAAGGCGAGGACCTGACGGTCGTCGGCGGCCGGGTGATGGTGCGCACCGTCGCCGGCCTGAAGCCGATCGGCGTGCTCTGGCGCCGCCTCGACGCCTCCTTTGCCGATCCGCTCGAACTCAATCAATCCTCCCATATCGGCACGCCCGGCATCGTCGAAGCGCTACGCGGCGGTTCCGTCTCGATCGTCAACGCGATCGGCTCCGGCATTCTCGAGACGCGCGCCTTCCTCGCCTTCATGCCGACGCTCTGCCGCCACCTGCTTGGAGAAGAGCAGAAGCTGCCGTCGATCGCCACCTGGTGGTGCGGCCAGGAACAGGAGCGTCAGCACGTCGCGAGCAATATCGAGGGCATGGTCATTGGCCCGGCCTATTCGACGCGGCCGTTCTTCGACGACAACGGGCAATCGGTGCTCGGTGCGGCGCTGCGCGAAACCACCAAGACTTCGGCCGCCGAATGGCTGGCGGCAGGCGGAGGCAAGCTGGTCGGGCAGGAGGTGGTGACGCTGTCGACGACGCCGGCTTGGGTGCGCGGCCGGCTGACGCCGCGGCCGATGAGCTTGCGCGTCTTTGCAGCGCGCACCCGCGACGGCTGGCAGATCATGCCCGGCGGCTTCGCCCGCATCGGCTCCGGCGACGACGTGGCGGCGATCGCCATGCAGGCGGGCGGCACCGCCGCCGATGTCTGGATCGTCAGCGAAAAGCCGGTCGAGCGCACTACGCTGCTGCCGGCCGAGGAGAGCTTCACCCGCAACCTGCCGGGCAGCCTGCCGAGCCGCGCGGCGGACAATCTCTTCTGGCTCGGCCGCTATATCGAGCGGGCGGAGGGTGCGCTCCGGATCCTGCGCGCCTGGCACGCCCGTTTCGCCGAGGCGGCGGATCCGAACATGCCGCTCCTGAAGGATGTCAGCAGCTATCTCGCAGCCCTCGATATCAGCACGCGCCAGCCGGTGCCTGCCAGCCTGCTCGCCAATATCGACAGCGCCCTCTTCAGCGCCGGCAACATTCGCGACAGGTTCTCTCCCGACGGCTGGCTCGCGCTGAACGACCTGTCGAAGACGGCGCGCAAGTTCCACGCGACCGTTCAGGCCGGCGACGACGCGACCCATGCGATGACCATCCTCCTGCGCAAGCTGGCGGGCTTTGCCGGTCTCGTCCACGAAAACATGTATCGCTTTACCGGCTGGCGCTTCCTGTCGATCGGGCGCTATCTCGAGCGCGGCCTGCACATGACGCGGCTGCTCGGCCATATGTCCGGACCGGAGGCTCCGGACGGCGCCTATGACATGCTGCTCGAGATCGGCGACAGCGTCATGACCCATCGCCGCCGCTACAACGTCAACACGGCCGCCCTGACGGTCACCGACCTGCTAGCGCTCGATCCGCTCAACCCACGCTCGGTGCTCTTCCAATTGAACGAGATCAAGACGGAGGTAGAGCTGCTGCCGAATGCCTTCGTCAACGGCCAGATGTCGCCCTTCTACCGGGAGACGATGCGGCTTCACTCCGGCCTTGCGGTGATGACGCCCGAGGCAATGACCGAGGCGGTCTACAGGCGGTTGGAGCAGGATCTGGAAAGACTTTCCGACCTGCTCGCCCAAACCTACCTCGGCTAGAATGGTATAAGGCGGCATGGCGGCTAACGAAGCATGCGAATACCCCTCCCCAGCCCGTCCCCACAAGGGGGAGAGGAACTCTTTGCCGCACCCTCCCCTCCTCGCCGTCAGCCTCTGTGCTCGACGCAAGTCTGGAATGACAGGCGATCGCCGCGGGCGCCTAGCCCCTTCCCCTTGTAGGGAGGGGTTGAGGAGGGGTTTCAGCCACGAACCGAGACCGCATCGCGATCGAACCAAGGGCGTCACTTCGCATGCTCTATGACATCAACCTGAAGATCACCTACGGCTACGAAGTTCCGGTGAGCGGCGGTCGCCATCTGGTGCGGGTGTTGCCCGCCTCGATTCCCGGCCGCCAGCGCCTCATAGCGGGCTCCGTCACATTCCAGCCCACCCCCGGCGAGCGATCGGAGAGCGTCGACTTTTTCGCCAACGCCACCACCTCCATCCTGTTCCGCTCCATGCACGAGCACCTGGTCATTCGCATGCAGGCGCGCGTGCAGGCCGAGGCGACGGCGCTCACCGCCGATTTCTCGCCGCCTCTCGCCGGCCTGCCCCTGCAACTCGCCTCCTGCTGGTCCGTCGATGCCGAGTCGCCGCACCATTTCATCGGCCCGAGCCCGCTGCTGCCGGAAGCGTCGGAAATCGCCGCCTATGCGCGCGAGATCGCCGCGGAGAACATGACGGTTCGCCAGATCGGCATCGCCATCTGCGAGCGCATCCACCGCGATTTCGCCTATGATGCCGAAGCGACGACGGTGACGACGACGCCGGCCGAAGCCTTCAAGCTGAAGCGCGGCGTCTGCCAGGACTTCACCCATGTGATGATCGTGGCGCTGCGCAGCCTAGGCATTCCCGCCGGCTATGTCAGCGGATTCCTCAGGACCCTGCCGCCCCCTGGCAAGGAGCGGCTGGAAGGAGCGGACGCCATGCATGCCTGGGTCCGCTTCTGGTGCGGCACAACCGGTGGCTGGATGGAGCTCGACCCGACCAACAATATTCCGGCAGGCACCGACCATATCGTCGTCGGCCACGGGCGCGACTATGGCGACGTGGCGCCGGTCATCGGTGTCCTGAAAAGCTACGGCAGCCATACCACCGAACAGGCCGTCGACGTCATTCCGGTGGAATGACCGAAACTGGCACGCTTCGTGCCGTTTTCACACAGATAAAGGCAAATCCACGCTTGCCGGCGCCCCACAGAAAGCATGGGCTTTGCGGCGGTTCGTTAAGATTGCAGCGATTGCTTGAACGGGACGGTAACGCATCATCCACTAGTGTCATAGGCGACAGGCTACAACGTGTGGGGGTGCAGCATGGGAAGACGGTCCACTATCGGCCAATCCTTCATGAAGATGCTGAAGGATCGGGGCGGCAATTTCGGCATGATGACGGCGGTCGCTGCGCCGCTGCTTCTCGCGGCCGGCGGCGTGTCCATCGACATGGCCAATATGCTGATGACGAAGAACCAGCTGCAGGACGCGACCGATGCGGCCGCTCTTGCGGCGGCGTCTGCGCTCGTTTCCGAGGAACAGCCGAGCATCGCAGAAGCCAAGGAACTCGCCCGCAAATTCCTGAAAACCCAGGGCGGCGGCACCACGACGCCGGATACTCCGGCCGACAGCGGCGATGGAACTCCGACCGGCACTCAATCGTCGACTCCAACATGGGACGACGTCAACACGCTCGAGGTGAATATCACCGAGACGCCGAACGGCACGAAGGGAAAAATCTTCCAGGTGACCGTCGTCAACAAGCGAGTCATCGAATTCAACGCCATGACGCGGCTGCTCGGGACGGATTCGGTCGAGCTCGAAGCGAGTTCCACGGCGGAAAGCGCGACCGAGAGCAAGAACGCGCTGTCGATGTATCTGGTTCTCGACCGATCCGGCTCGATGGCATGGAAGACGAACACCATCAACACGACAAAGAAGAGCTGCCCCAACTATACCGAAGCGACCTGGAGCAAGTACCCTTACCTGAAGGCGACCAGCCCGTGCTACGTCACCAAGATCGACGCCCTGAAGACTGCAGTGAGCGACCTGCTGGCGCAATTGCTGGTCGCCGATCCGGATCAGATCTACGTTCGTACCGCTGCGGTCTCCTATAACTCCGTACAGGATGCCGCCGGAACACTCGCCTGGGGTACGAGCGGCGCCGCAAGCTATGTCAATGCGCTCGTCGCAACCGGGGGCACGGCCTCGGCCGGCGCTTTCAAGACCGCCTACCAAAAGGTCATTGCGGAGACGGAAAACACGACACACGCCGCCAAGAATGGCCAGGTGCCGTCGAAATACCTCGTCTTCATGACCGACGGCGAGAACAACTACGCCAATGACGACACGGTCACCAAGCAATGGTGCGACACCGCCAAGGCCAACAAAGTCGAGATCTATAGCGTCGCATTCATGGCGCCGCAGCGCGGCCAGGAACTGCTGAGATATTGCGCCTCGTCCGCCTCGCATTATTTCGAGGCCGAGGAAGTCACCGACCTCGTCGCGGCCTTCCAGGCGATCGGCGAGCGCGCCGCAGCAGTGGTTTCCCGCCTCACGAAGTGAGCGACACCGGCGGGCAGGCTGCTTTGGTCGGACCGGAGCCCACCGCTGTCCCCCCCTCCCCATGCCGTTCGGCCTTGCCGGATGGCATTTTTCGTGCTGCGAACCTATTGAAATAGAAGCCTAAGTACATCCGTACCCGGCGTAGAAACGATCTAATCCATTTAAAAACAGCTGTTGCAAGCGCTTCGGATCGATGCATAAATGCCCTGTTCCCGGCCGCTTCGGCCTGCGGTTTCCTGAAATGCAACAAGGGTTTGACAGTTCTCATGATGAATCGGCTCTCCACCAACGAACTGCCGCAGCCGGCCCTGAGATCCTCCGAACCCGGCCAGCTCGCCGTCGAGATTCTCGAGCGCCTGAAATACCGCATCGGCAAGGATCCGAAGGTCGCCAAGCCGCACGACTGGCTGACCGCCGCCATTCTGGTGGCCCGCGACCGGATCACCGACAAGTGGATGGAGTCGACGCGCAAGACCTATGCCACCGGGGCGAAGCGGGTCTACTACCTTTCCCTCGAATTCCTCATCGGTCGCCTGATGCGCGACGCGATGACCAATATCGGTCTGATGGACGAGATGCGTGACGCGCTCGCCTCGCTCGGCGTCGATATCGATGTGGTCGCGCAGCTCGAGCCCGACGCCGCGCTCGGCAATGGCGGCCTCGGGCGCCTTGCGGCCTGCTTCATGGAATCTATGGCGACGGTCGACGTCCCCGCCTATGGCTACGGCATCCGCTACATGCACGGCCTGTTCCGCCAGCAGATGGCCGATGGCTGGCAGGTCGAACTGCCAGAAACCTGGCTGGCGCATGGCAATCCCTGGGAATTCGAACGGCGCGAGAGCTCCTACGAGATCGGCTACGGCGGGAGCGTCGAAACGGTCAATATCGACGAGGAAGTTCAGCGCTACGTCTGGAAGCCGGCGGAACGGGTGATCGCCACCGCCTTCGACACGCCGGCGGTCGGCTGGCGGGCGAAGCGCGTCAACACGCTGCGGCTCTGGGCCGCACAGCCGATCGACCCGATCCTGCTCGACGCCTTCAATGCCGGCGACCATATCGGTGCGCTGCGCGAGAGCAACAAGGCGGAGTCGCTGACCCGCGTGCTCTATCCGGCCGATGCAACGCCCGCCGGCCAGGAATTGCGCCTCCGGCAGGAATATTTCTTCTCCTCCGCCTCGCTGCAGGACATTCTGCGCCGGCATCTGCAGCAATATCCGGACTTCACGTCGTTGCCGGATGCGGTTGCCATCCAGCTCAACGATACCCATCCGGCCGTATCCGTGGCGGAACTGGTGCGGCTCTTGACCGACGTCCACGGGCTTGGCTTCGAAGAGGCCTGGGACATCACCCGGCGGACTTTCGCCTATACCAACCACACGCTGCTGCCGGAGGCGCTCGAAAGCTGGCCGGTGCCGCTCTTCGAGCGGCTGCTGCCGCGCCACATGCAGATCGTCTACGCCATCAATGCGAAGGTCCTCATCGAGGCGCGCCGGCAGAAGCATGCGGCCGACGAGGAGATCCGCTCGATCTCGCTGATCGACGAAACGGGCGAGCGACGGGTACGGATGGGCAATCTCGCCTTTGTCGGCTCGCACTCCATCAACGGCGTCTCGGCACTGCATACAGAGCTGATGAAGGAAACGGTGTTTGCCAACCTGCACCGCCTTTATCCGGACCGCATCAACAACAAGACCAACGGCATCACGCCGCGCCGCTGGTTGATGCAGTGCAATCCCGGCCTTTTCGCGCTGATCCGCGAAGCGATCGGCGACGAGTTCATGGACAATACCGAAGCGCTGCAGGCGCTCGACGCCTTCGCCGACAAGGCGGATTTCCAGGAGCACTTCGCCGCCGTCAAGCGTGCCAACAAGGTTCGGCTGGCGAAGCTGGTCCAGGGAACCCTCGGCATCAGGCTCGACCCTTCGGCGATGTTCGACATCCAGATCAAGCGCATCCATGAGTACAAGCGGCAATTTCTCAACGTCATCGAGGCCGTGGCGCTCTACGATCAGATCCGCTCGCACCCGGAACTCGATTGGGTGCCGCGCGTCAAGCTGTTCGCCGGTAAGGCGGCGCCGAGCTACCACCACGCCAAGCTGATCATCAAGCTCGCCAACGATGTCGCCCGCGTCATCAACAACGACCCGGCAGTGCGCGGTCTCCTGAAGATCGTCTTCGTCCCCAACTATAACGTCTCACTTGCCGAGGTGATGGTTCCGGCCGCCGATCTCTCCGAGCAGATCTCGACCGCCGGCATGGAGGCGTCCGGCACCGGCAACATGAAGTTCGGCCTCAATGGCGCGCTCACCATCGGTACGCTCGACGGCGCCAATGTGGAGATGCGCGACTGGGTCGGCGAGGAGAACATCAAGATCTTCGGCATGACCGCCGATGAAGTGGCGAAGGCAAGGGCCGAGGGGCACAACCCGCGGGCCATCATCGAGGGGTCGCGCGAGCTGTCGCAGGCGCTCGCGGCAATCGCCTCCGGCGTCTTCTCGCCGGACGACCGCAACCGGTTCGCCGGCCTCGTCGACGGTCTCTACAACCATGACTGGTTCATGGTCGCCGCCGATTTCGAAGCCTACGCAAAGGCGCAGCGCGAAGTCGACCAGCTCTGGACGACCCCGTCCGACTGGTATTCGAAGACGATCCGCAACACGGCGCGCATGGGCTGGTTTTCATCCGACCGCACGATCCGGCAATATGCCGGTGAGATCTGGAGAGCTGGATGACCTCACCGCCCGGCAAGGACGAAACGCCAGCTGCGTCAGGCTTCCTGCCGGCGCAGGAGATCGAGGCAATACTTTCCGGCACCCACAGCGACCCCTTTGCCGTTCTCGGCGTGCATGCATCCGGCAAAAGCTATGTGGCACGATGCTTCATCCCCGGCGCAGAAACGGTGGTCGCGGAGACACTCTCCGGCAGCGAAATCGGAGCACTTCACCGGCGAGACGATGCCGGCTTCTTCGAAGGTCCCGTCTCGCTCCGCAAGGAGCAGCCGGTCCGCTACCGCGCCCGCAACAAGGGCGGCGAATGGATCGTCGTCGATCCATACAGTTTCGGTCCCGTCCTCGGACCGATGGACGACTATTACATCCGCGAAGGCTCGCACCTCAGGCTCTTCGACAGGATGGGGGCCCATCCGATCTCACATGACGGCGCCGAAGGCTTCCACTTCGCCGTCTGGGCACCGAATGCCCGGCGCGTGTCGGTCGTCGGCAGCTTCAACGAGTGGGACGGGCGCCGGCACGTCATGCGGCTGCGGACCGATACCGGCATCTGGGAGATCTTCATCCCCGGCGTGCCGATCGGCGCCCCTTACAAATACGAGATCCTCGGCAAGGACGGCACGCTGCTGCCGCTAAAGGCGGATCCTTTCGCCCGGCGCTCGGAACTGCGCCCTGATACCGCATCGGTAACGGCAGCTGAGATCGTCCAGGTCTGGGAGGACGAGGCGCATCGGCAGCACTGGGAAGAGGTCGATCCGCGCCGCCAGCCGATTGCGATCTATGAGGTCCATGCCAGTTCGTGGCAGCGCCGCGACAATGGCGATATGCTCACCTGGGACGAACTGGCAGAGCGGCTCATCCCCTATTGCGCCGACATGGGTTTCACCCATATCGAATTCCTGCCGATCTCCGAGTTTCCCTACGACCCGTCCTGGGGTTACCAGACCACCGGGCTTTTTTCACCAACCGCCCGCTTCGGCGAGCCGGAGGGCTTTGCCCGTTTCGTCAATGGCTGCCACAAGGTCGGCATCGGTGTCATCCTCGACTGGGTGCCGGCACATTTTCCGACCGACGAGCATGGCCTGCGCTGGTTCGACGGCACGGCGCTCTACGAGCACGAGGACCCGCGCCAGGGCTTCCACCCCGACTGGAACACGGCGATCTACAATTTCGGCCGCGAGGAGGTCGCCGCCTATCTCGTCAACAACGCCCTCTACTGGGCCGAGAAGTTCCATGTCGACGGCCTGCGCGTCGATGCGGTCGCCTCGATGCTCTATCTCGACTATTCGCGCAAGCATGGCGAATGGGTGCCGAACGAGTATGGCGGCAATGAAAATCTCGAGGCGGTCCGCTTTCTGCAGACGATGAACTCCCGTCTCTACGGCATTCATCAGGGCGTGATGACGATCGCCGAGGAGTCGACCTCCTGGCCGAAAGTCTCCCATCCTGTCCACACCGGCGGACTCGGCTTCGGCTTCAAGTGGAACATGGGCTTCATGCACGACACGCTTCAATATCTGTCGCGCGAGCCGGTGCACCGCAAGTTCCACCACAACGACATGACCTTCGGGCTGCTCTACGCCTTCAGCGAGAATTTCGTCCTGCCGCTGTCGCATGACGAGGTCGTGCACGGCAAGGGATCGCTGATCGCCAAGATGGCCGGCGACGATTGGCAGAAGTTCGCCAATCTCAGGGCCTATTACGGTTTCATGTGGGGCTATCCGGGCAAGAAGCTGCTGTTCATGGGGCAGGAATTCGCCCAATGGCGCGAATGGTCGGAAGAGCGCCAGCTCGACTGGAACCTGCTTGAATACCACCTGCACGAAGGCATGCGGCGGCTGGTCCGCGACTTGAACGGCACCTATCGTGCGAAGCCGGCGCTGCATGCGCGCGACTGCGAGGGCGAGGGTTTCGAGTGGCTGATTGCCGACGACCGGGGCAATTCGGTCTTCGCCTGGCTGAGAAAGGCACCGGGCGAGAAGCTGGTCGCCGTCGTCACCAATTTCACCCCCGTCTATCGCGAGGGCTATGACGTGCCGCTGCCGGTGGCAGGACGCTGGAAGGAAATCCTCAACACCGATGCAGAGATCTACGGAGGAAGCGGCAAGGGCAACGGTGGCGCCGTTCTCGCGGAAAAGAAATCGAACGGAAGGACGATGGCCACCATCACGCTGCCGCCCTTGGCGACGCTGATGCTGGAGCAGGATTGAGGAATGGGTCTCGTCGGCACCGCCGGCGGACGGATAGAAAGAAATCATGGGGCCCGCGAGGCGTCGCAGAATGCCGCCGGGCGGTCCTCGAAGAACTGATCTTGGGGAGGACAAATGGTGGAAAAGCGTACTCAACCCCTGGCCCGTGATGCCATGGCCTATGTTCTCGCCGGCGGC
This sequence comes from Sinorhizobium sp. NG07B, assembly GCF_002532005.1. Taxonomy (NCBI): domain Bacteria; kingdom Pseudomonadati; phylum Pseudomonadota; class Alphaproteobacteria; order Hyphomicrobiales; family Rhizobiaceae; genus Sinorhizobium; species Sinorhizobium sp. NG07B. The sequence continues at coordinate 264,041 of NZ_NWTD01000006.1, forward strand.
CGCGGCAGCCGACTGAAGGAACTAACCGACCGGCGCGCCAAGCCTGCCGTTTATTTCGGCGGTAAGGCGCGCATCATCGATTTCGCACTTTCCAACGCGCTGAATTCCGGTATCCGCCGCATCGGCGTGGCGACGCAGTACAAGGCCCACTCGCTGATCCGGCACCTGCAGCGCGGCTGGAACTTCTTCCGCCCCGAGCGCAACGAGAGCTTCGACATCCTGCCGGCCAGCCAGCGCGTCTCGGAGACGCAATGGTATGAAGGCACCGCCGACGCGGTCTTCCAGAACATCGACATCATCGAGGATCACGGCGTCGAGTACATGGTCATCCTCGCCGGCGACCACATCTACAAGATGGACTACGAGTTGATGCTGCAGCAGCACGTCGATTCCGGCGCCGATGTGACGATCGGCTGCCTCGAAGTGCCGCGCATGGAGGCGACTGGTTTCGGCGTCATGCATGTGGATGACAAGGACCGGATCATCGCCTTCGTCGAGAAGCCGGCCGATCCGCCCGGCATTCCGGGCAACCCGGAGATGGCGCTCGCCTCCATGGGCATCTACGTCTTCCACACCAAGTTCCTGATGGACATGCTGCGCCGCGACGCGGCCGATCCCAAATCGAGCCGCGACTTCGGCAAGGACATCATTCCCTATATCGTCGAGCACGGGAAAGCCGTGGCGCACCGCTTCACCCATTCCTGCGTCCGCTCGGACTTCGAACGCGAGGCCTATTGGCGCGACGTCGGCACCATCGACGCCTATTGGCAGGCGAACATCGACCTCACCCATATCACGCCGGAGCTTGACATCTACGACAGCACCTGGCCGATCTGGACCTTCTCCGAGATCAAGCCGCCGGCGAAATTCGTCCATGACGACGACAATCGCCGCGGTTCGGCGACCTCGTCCCTCGTCTCGGGCGATTGCATCATCTCCGGCGCAACGCTCAACAAGAGCCTGTTGTTCACCGGCGTCCGCATCAATTCATACTCCCGACTCGAAAATGCCGTAGTTCTCCCCGACGTGACGGTCGGGCGGCATTCGATCCTGCGCAATGTCGTCATCGACAGCCGGGTGGTCATCCCGGAAGGGTTGATCGTCGGCGATGATCCGGAGCTCGACGCCAAGCGCTTCCGCCGGACCGAGAACGGCGTCTGCCTGATCACCCAAACGATGATCGACAAGCTGGGAATGTAGGCCGCCGTATGAACATCCTGTCCGTTGCGTCCGAGGTCTACCCGCTGGTCAAGACCGGGGGGCTCGCCGATGTCGTCGGCGCGCTTCCCGCGGCGCTTCTTCCCCATGGCATCCGCACCCGCACCCTCGTGCCCGGCTACCCCGCCGTCCTTCACAAGCTCAAGAAGAAAAAGAAGGTCGGCGGCATCGACAATCTATTCGGCCATCCGGCGACCTTGCTTGCGGCCGAGTTCGACGGACTGGACCTGCTCGTCCTCGATCAACCGGCGCTCTACGATCGCGACGGCGGGCCCTATCTCGATCCGACCGGGCGCGACTATCCGGACAATTTCCGCCGCTTCGCGGCCCTGTCGCTCGCAGCCGCCGAAATCGCCGGCGACGGCGTCGTTTCCGGCTGGAAGCCCGATATCGTCCATGTTCACGACTGGCAGGCGGCGCTGACGCCGGTCTATATGCGCTTCGGCTCGGCCTGGAACATGCCGACCGTGCTGACGATCCACAACATCGCCTTCCAGGGACAGTTCGGCCCTTCGGTGTTCGCCGAGCTCTCTCTGCCGCCCGAGGCGTTCTCGGTGCAACTCGTCGAATATTACGGCGATGTCGGGTTTCTGAAAGGCGGCCTGCAGACGGCGACGGCGATCACCACGGTCAGTCCTTCTTATGCGCACGAAATCCTGACGCCGGAATTCGGCATGGGGATGGAAGGGCTTCTGGCAAGCCGCGCGCCCGATCTGACCGGGATCGTCAACGGCATCGACGTCGACACCTGGAATCCCGAGACGGATCCGCACATTGTCCGCAACTACGGTCCGACGGCGATCAAGCAGCGAGCAGTCAACCGCAAGGCTCTGGAAGAGCGTTTCGGCCTGGATGATAGCCGCGGCCCGATCTTTTGCGTCATCAGCCGGCTCACTTGGCAGAAGGGCATGGACCTCCTGGCCGAAGTGGCCGACGATATCGTCACGCTCGGCGGCAAGCTTATCGTGCTCGGCTCAGGCGACAGCGCGCTCGAGGGGGCGCTCTTGGCGGCTGCCTCGCGCCATCGCGGCCGCATCGGCATGGTCACCGGCTATGACGAGCCGCTGTCGCACCTCATGCAGGCGGGCTCTGACGCGATCCTCATTCCCTCGCGCTTCGAGCCCTGCGGCCTGACGCAGCTCTACGGTCTGCGCTATGGTTGCGTGCCGATCGTCGCCCGCACCGGCGGCCTCACCGACACGGTGATCGACGCCAACGAGGCGGCGCTGTCGGCGAGAGTCGCAACCGGCTTCCAGTTCCGCCCGGTCACCGCCGACGGCCTGCGTCTTGCGATCCGGCGCGCGATGCATGCATACAACGAGCCGAAAGTGTGGGCGCGCCTGCAGCACCAGGGCATGAAGTCCGACGTTTCCTGGGCCAAGAGTGCGGAACGCTACGCTTCGCTCTACTCCGGTCTTCTCGCGAAAGGCTAAGACAGATGATAAAAACCGTCTCCACCAACCCCTATGGCGACCAGAAGCCCGGCACATCGGGCCTCAGGAAGAAGGTTCCGGTCTTCCAGCAGAAGAACTACGCCGAGAACTTCATCCAGTCGATTTTCGATTCGCTCGAAGGCTTCGCGGGAGAAACGCTGGTGATCGGCGGTGACGGCCGCTACTACAACCGCGAAGTCATCCAGAAGGCGATCAAGATGGCGGCGGCGAACGGCTTTGGGCGGGTGCTCGTCGGCCGCGGCGGCATCCTGTCGACGCCGGCCGCCTCGAATGTCATCCGCAAATACAAGGCCTTCGGCGGCATCGTGCTGTCGGCAAGCCACAATCCCGGCGGCCCGACCGAGGATTTCGGCATCAAGTACAATGTCGGCAATGGCGGTCCCGCACCAGAAAAGGTGACGGATGCGATCTTCGCCCGCACCAAGGTGATCGACAGCTACAGGATCGCCGACGTCGGCGACGTCAATCTCGATGTCGAGGGGTCGCAGCAGGTCGAGGACATGACCGTGACGGTCATCGATCCGGTCGCCGACTATGCCGAGCTTATGGAGAGCCTGTTCGACTTCGCGGCGATCCGCAAGTTGATCTCCGGCGGCTTCCGCGTCGTCTTCGACGCGATGAGCGCCGTCACCGGACCCTATGCCAAGGAGATCATCGAGAAACGGCTGGGCGCACCGAAGGGCTCAGTGATGAACTTCATCCCCCTGCCCGACTTCGGCGGCCATCACCCGGACCCGAATCTCGTCCACGCCCGCGCGCTCTACGAGACGATGATGGCACCCGACGCGCCCGATTTCGGCGCCGCCTCCGACGGCGACGGCGACCGCAACCTGATCGTCGGCAAGGGCATTTTCGTCACCCCTTCCGACAGCCTTGCGATCCTGGCCGCCAATGCGCATCTGGCGCCGGGCTACGCCAAGGGCCTTGCCGGCATCGCCCGCTCCATGCCGACGAGCGGTGCTGCCGACCGCGTCGCCGAAAAGCTCGGCATCGGCCTCTACGAGACGCCGACCGGCTGGAAATTCTTCGGCAACCTGCTCGACGAGGGCCTGGCGACGATCTGCGGCGAGGAAAGCGCCGGCACCGGGTCCAACCACGTGCGCGAAAAGGACGGCCTCTGGGCGGTCTTGCTGTGGCTCAACATCCTGGCGGTGCGCAAGGAAAGCGCGCTCGACATCGTCCGCCAGCACTGGTCGACCTATGGCCGCAACTATTATTCGCGCCATGACTATGAGGGCGTCGATTCCGACGCTGCAAACGCCCTGATCGCCGCACTCCGCGAAAAGCTCGCCGGCCTGCCGGGCACGAGCTTCGGCGCGCTGACGGTCGAGGCCGCGGATGATTTCTCCTACAACGATCCGGTCGACAAGTCGGTGAGCAGCAACCAGGGCATCCGCATCCTCTTCAAGGGCGGATCGCGCGTCGTCTTTCGGCTTTCCGGCACCGGTACCTCCGGCGCGACGCTGCGGGTCTATATCGAGCGTTTCGAGCCTGACCCGGCGCGCCACGACCTCGACACCCAGGAAGCCCTTGCCGACCTGATCGCCGTCGCCGACGACATCGCCGAGATCAAGTCGCGCACCCGCCGTGAGGAGCCGAGCGTTATCACCTGAGGAACAGTGCGGCGAGGATCGCGACCCGCGGCCCTTCTCTCTACTGCCCTCAACCCCCTCTGCCCTGCCGGGCATCTCCCCCACAAGGGGGGAGATCGACTCGCGGCAAGCCCATCGCTCCCGCAGGAAAACCGGCAGCCCGAGTCCGGCGACGGGGCACCGGCCGAGCCACATCCAATCTCCCCTTGTGGGGGAGATGCCCGGCAGGACAGAGGGGGTGGACGGGATACAGAATTCAGTTGTGAATCAAAAAGGAACGTGCCGTCATGCCGACGACCGGAATTCCACCCCTCGGCCTGATGCACACGCCTGGCGGGACACGTTTTGCCGTCTGGTCGCACAATGCCGCCCGTATCGAGCTCTGCCTTTTCGACAAGCAGGGCGAAAAGGAATTGCGCCGTCTGCCGATGGCGCGCGATGGCGATGTGCACAGCATCACTCTTGCCGACGTGCCGCCTGGCAGTCGCTATGGCCTACGCGCCGAGGGCGTCCACTCACCCGATCACGGATTGTGGTTCGATCCATCGAAGCTGCTGGTCGATCCCTATGCTATTGAACTCGACCGACCCTTTCTCCACGATCCGCGCCTGACCGTCTTCGGCGAGGAGACCGCCGACCTCGTGCCGAAAGCGATCGTGACCGACGTCAAGGCACTCAACCCGAAGCCGCCATTGTTCCAGCCTGGCGGGCTGATCTACGAGGTCGCGGTCAAGCCGTTCACTATCCTTCATCCGGAGATTTCGGAAAAGAAGCGCGGCACGCTGGCCGCCCTCGCCGAGCCGGTCGTCATCGAGCACCTGCACCGCCTCGGCGTCTCCGCGGTCGAACTGATGCCGATCGTCGCCTGGATCGACGAGCGGCACCTGCCGCCGCTCGGGCTTCACAACGGCTGGGGCTACAACCCGATCGCGCCGATGGCGCTCGATCCGCGCCTGGTTCCAGGCGGCGTCAAGGAACTGCGCAAAACCGTCGAAGCCCTGCACAAGGCCGGCATCGGCGTCATCCTCGATCTCGTCTTCAACCATTCTGGCGAAAGCGACCGCTACGGCGCCACGCTTTCGATGCGCGGGCTCGACAATCTTACCTATTATCGCCATGTCATCGACCAGCCGGGAGAACTTATTAACGACACCGGCTGCGGCAATACCATCGCTTGCGACCACCCGATGGTTCAAAGGCTGATCCTCGATAGCCTGCGTCACTTCGTTCTTGCCGCCGGCGTCGACGGATTCCGCTTCGACCTTGCCTCGATCCTCGGCCGGGATATGAGCGGTTTTCATCGCGACGCAGCACTCTTCTCGGCAATAGCAGCCGATCCCCTGCTGTCGGACCGCGTACTCGTCGCCGAGCCCTGGGACACCGGTCCCGGCGGCTATCAGCTCGGCAATTTCCCTGAAGGCTTCCTCGAATGGAACGATCGGGCGCGCGACGATATCCGCCGCTATTGGCGCGGCGACCGGCATGCTGTGGGCGCGCTCGCCACAGCGCTTGCCGGCTCCTCCGACACGTTTTCGCGCTGGGGCGAGACGAGAACACGCACCGTCAATTTCATCGCCGCCCATGACGGCTTCACGCTTTGCGACCTCGTCTCCTACGCGCGCAAGCACAACGAGGCGAATGGCGAAAGCAATCGCGACGGGCACAACGAGAACTACGCCTGGAACAACGGTGCCGAAGGCCCGACCGACGATCCGGAGGTCGTGACGGCCCGGCGGAGCGATGCCATGGCGCTCCTCGGCAGCCTCTTCGCCTCGCGCGGAACGATCATGCTGGCGGCAGGCGACGAAGGCAGCCGCAGCCAGCACGGCAACAACAACGCCTATGCGCAGGACAACGCGATCACCTGGCTCGACTGGGAAAAGCTCGACCAAAAACTCGTCGACCACACGGCCGCGCTCTCCGCCATGCGCCGCCGCTTCGGCATCTTCGCCGAGACGTCATTCTTCACCGGACAAGGCGACGTCGCCTGGCTTCGCCTCGACGGTCACCCGATGACGGTCGAGGATTGGGAACATCCGGCAACCGACAACCTGACCATGGTTTTGGCGACCGAGGATCGGCAGCAGCAGCGCTCGACCCGGCTCGCCGTCGTCATCAACCGCAGCCATGCGCCCCATCCCTTCAGCCCGCCCACCAGCCTCGTCGGCGAATGGCGCGATGCCCTCTCGGGTGCTAGGCTGCCGGCCTTCGCTCCGGCGCGCTCGGTCAGCTTCTTCGTCGAGGTTTTCTAAAGTTTTACCGCCACTTGCTAGAAATTGCCCGGCCGGCCTATAGATCGATAGGGAGGCCGCTGGTTCAGGACAAACAAATGCCGCAAGACATTTCACTTTCCGACGTCAAGAATCTGATCGGCAAAGAAATCGGCGTGTCCGACTGGATCACCGTTTCCCAAAAGACAATCGACAATTTTGCCGAAGCGACGGGCGACTTCCAGTTCATTCACATCGATCCCGAGCGCGCGGCCGCCGAGACGCCCTTCGGCGGCACGATTGCGCACGGCTTCCTGTCGCTCTCGCTGCTCTCGGCGATGAACTACAATTGCCTGCCGAAGATCCGCGAGCAGACGATGGGCATCAACTACGGCTTCGACAAGGTGCGCTTCATGGCGCCGGTCAAGAGCGGCGCGCGGGTGCGCGGCCGCTTCAGCATGGCCGACGCCCGCTTCCGCGGCGCCGGCATGCTGATGATCACCTATGACGCGACCGTGGAAATCGAGGGCGAGCGCAAGCCGGCGCTGACGGCGGTGTGGCAGACGATCATCCAGTTCGACCCGAAGGACCGGCCGGCGGATGTCTGACGAGCCAACTTTATGCGCCAATGACGAGGAACGCCGCAAGTTGCCCCTCTCCTCGTGTTTAACCCGGGGACTAGCCCTCTGCCCGTAGCGACGGGGAGACGGGACTGGCGCCGGCGCGGAACAGTCCTTCGCCCCGCCTGCGGGGAGAAGGTGGCGGCAGCCGGATGAGGGGCGAACATCGGAAAAAAAGAAAAAGCGGCAGATCGCTCCGCCGCTTCCGATGCTCTTTTCAATGCGCCGCGTCTTCAGCGCCTTCCGAAAGCAGGCCGAAGACGAAGGGGGCGAACGACCGCCAGCACTCGAGGCGGAACGTATCCTCCGCCGTGCGGAGGAGAACGATCTCGGCCTTGCCGAAGATGGTGCGCGAGCAGGCGCCGACCGGGAAGAGGCCGAGCGACAGGTCCTGCGGGCAACCGCTGTTGATGGCCACTTCCGCGCCTGGTCCGCTGACGATGACCGCCGTGTTGCGGTGCGACACGTCGACCGCGGAATGCAGGGTACCGCTCTGGGCGGCAGCGCCCATCAGGTCGGCGCCGTCCTCGTCGATCACCAGCCACTCGTCCGGACCGAGCCAGAGCGCGTGGCGCTTGGCCGTCGATGCCGAGGTCTTCGGCCGCGTCGGGAGCGTCACCCCGAGAGCGGCCGAGAGGGCCGGCACCGCGTCCTTGCCGGCGCGCAGGGATATCCGCGAGGCGGTTGCCGCCGGCGTGAGGATCGCCGCGTGCGAGCCGCCCCTGAGGCCGGCGAGCGGAGCTTTGCGAATTGCCTGGTCAGCCATGGAGGCGACCTCCTTCCTTGTCAAAGAACACCGTGTCGCTCACTTCGACCGCAATCGTCCGGTCGGCCATCGGCACGTAGAGCGTCTGGCCGAGGCGCGCCTGTCCGCCGGCGACGACGGCCAGCGCGATCGAGCGGCCGCAATTCGACGACCAGTAGGACGAGGTCACATGACCGAGCATGGTCATGGGTTTCGGCTCGTTCGGATCGGCGACGATCTGCGCGCCTTCCTCCAGCACCACCTTCGGATCCTTGGTGAGCAGGCCGACGAGCTGCTTGCGGCCATCCTTGACGAGATCGGGTCGCTTCAGGCCGCGAATACCGACGAAGTCCGGCTTCTTCTTCGACACCGCCCAGGAAACACCGGCGTCATGCGGCGTGAGGGTGCCGTCGGTGTCCTGGCCGACGATGATGTAGCCCTTCTCGGCGCGCAGAACGTGCATCGTCTCCGTCCCGTAGGCGCAGGCGCCCATCGGCTCGGCCCGGGCCCAGATCGCCTCCCAAACCGCCTGGCCGTAATCCGCCGGGACGTTGACCTCGAAGCCGAGCTCGCCGGTGAACGACATGCGGAAGAGCCTGGTCGGAACACCGCAGATCCGCCCTTCGGCGACGCTCATATGCGGGAAGGCTTCGTTCGAAAGATCGATGCCCTCGACGAGCGGCGCGATGATCTCGCGCGCCTTCGGTCCCTGCACGGCGATGACGGCCCATTGCTCCGTCGTCGAGGTCAGCCACACCTTGAGATGCGGGAACTCCGTCTGGAGATAGTCTTCCATGTGCTGCAGGACGCGCGGCGCGCCGCCGGTCGTCGTCGTCACGTGGAAGCGATCCTCGGCGAGCCGGCCCACCACGCCGTCGTCATAGACGAAGCCATCGTCGCGCAGCATGATGCCGTAGCGGCACCGGCCGGGCTTCAGGTTGTCCCACGCGTTGGTATACATCAGGTTCAGGAACTGGGCTGCATCGGGGCCGACGACCTCGATCTTGCCGAGCGTCGAGGCGTCGAAGACGCCGGCAACGTCGCGGACGGTCTTGCACTCGCGGGCGACGGCGTCATGCATGCTCTCACCGGCTTTCGGATAGAACCAGGCGCGCTTCCAGTTGCCGACATCCTCGAACTCGGCGCCCTGCGCCTCCTCCCAGGCATGCATCGGCGTCTTGCGGGCCGGATCGAACAGGCTGCCGCGCGAATGGTTTACGATCGCGCCGAAGGTAACCGGAGTATAGGGCTGGCGGAAGGTCGTCAGCCCCACCTCGGGGATCCCCTTGCCGAGCGCTTCCGCGGCGATCGCGAGCCCGTGCATGTTGGAGAGCTTGCCCTGGTCGGAGGCCATGCCGTTCGTGGTGAAGCGCTTGATATGCTCGACAGAGTGCATGCCCTCGCGCACGGCCAGGCGAATGTCCTTGGCGCAGACGTCGTGCTGGAAATCGATGAAGGCCTTGACCGTCGTATCGGGCCCCGCCCCTTCGGCCGCCCCGATCATGCCACCGGTCCATTCGAAGGCGTTCTGACCGGTGAGCGTTACCTGCGCACCACCTTCTGCGCCGGAGGCCCGCGCCGCCAGCTCGCCGGCGGCAAGCGCCTCGTCGATCGTCGCCTGGAGATCGTCGGTGCCGTTGCATGCGCCGATCGACAGGCAGTCCTGCGCATAAGTGCCCGGCAGGAAGCGCTCGGTCTCCGCATCAAACTTCACCTTGCCGCGCGACTGCGAGAAGAGGTGCACCGAGGGTGTCCAGCCGGCCGAGACGAGCAGCGCATCGACGGCGATCTTGCGTGCCCCGCTGCCGCCATTGCGGGCGACGGCGATCGAGGCGATCCGCAGCTTCCCCGTCGTGTTGACGACGGAGTGCCCCTTGAGCACCTCGATGCCGAGCTCTCTCGCCTTTTCCAGCACCGCTTCGCCCGGTTTTTCGCGGCAATCGACGAGGACCGGAACCGCGACGCCGGCCTTCTTGAGGTCGAAGGCGGCCTCGTAGGCGGAATCATGCGCGGTGTAAATGCCGACCTTCTTGCCGACGGCAACGCCGAAATGGTTGAGGAAGGTGCGGCCGGCCGAGGCCAGCAGGATGCCCGGCCGGTCATTGTTGGCGAACACCATGTGGCGCTCGATCGCGCCGTTGGCGAGGATCACCTTCTTGGCGCGCACCTGCCAGAGCCGCTCCCGCGGCAGCGCCTTGTCAGGCGAGGCGAGATGGTCGGTCACCCGCTCGACCAGTCCGACGAAATTGTGGTTGTAGTAACCGAAGGCCGTCGTGCGCGCCAGCACGGTGACGTTGTCCATGCCGGCAAGCGCCCTGCCGGTCTCCTGGGCCCAGTTGTAACCGGGTTTGCCGTCGATGGTCGTGCCGCTGTCATAACGTAGCGCGCCGCCTACATCCGGCTGCTCGTCGCAGAGGATCACTTTCGCCCCCGCCTTTGCCGCGGCGAGCGCGGCCGCGAGACCGGCAACGCCGGCGCCGACCACCAGCACGTCGCAATGGGCATAGCGGCTCGCATAATGATCCGGATCGGGCTCGGTCGGCGCCACGCCGAGGCCGGCTGCCCGGCGGATGAAGGGCTCGTAGAGCGCGTGCCACGCCGCCTTCGGCCACATGAAGGTCTTGTAGTAGAAGCCGGCGGCGAAGAAGGGCGACAGGAGATCGTTGAAGCCGCCGACGTCGAAGGCAAGAGACGGCCAGCGGTTCTGCGACGCGACCTTCATGCCGTCGAACACTTCCTGCACGGTGGCGCGCACGTTCGGCTGGCGGCGGGCCGCATCGCGCGAGACGTCGAGAAGCGCATTCGGCTCCTCGGCGCCGGCCGAAAGGATGCCGCGCGGGCGGTGATACTTGAACGAACGGCCGACGAGATGGATGTCGTTGGCGATCAGCGCCGAGGCGACCGTATCGCCCTCGAGCGCCGTCAGCGTGCGACCGTCGAAGCTGAAGCGTGCGGTGCGGGCCGGCGTCAGGCGCCCCGCACCGGAAATGCGATTGACCCCGCTCATTGGGCTGCTCCTTCCAGGGCCTCGTAGGTTTCGACCGTCGCGCTCGTCTCGGGCGCCGCGTCGAGATTGGGCTTCGGCTCGCCGGCCTTGTAGGTCGTCAGGAACCGGTCGCTGACCGTATCGCGGGCGGCGTTGAAAAACCGGCCGCAGCCGTGGATGTGGCGCCATCTCTCGAAGATCACGCCCTTCGGGTTGTCGCGCAGGAAGAAATAGGCCTCGAATTCTTCGTCGCTGATCTCGGCGATGTTGGTCGGACGGGCGATGTGGGCATCACCGCCGTTGCGGAATTCGAGCTCCGAGCGCTCTTCCTCGCAATAGGGGCAGTAAATCAGAAGCATCTGGTAATTCCTCGCGTTAGAGCGCCGCGTCTTCCCGGGAAGGCGCAAAGGTCGCTCTATCCTTCAACTCTAGTGCGCAACGGCGGCGGCAGCCGCCTCGTCGATGAGCCGCCCGGTGCGGAAGCGCTCGAGCGTCAGCCCGGCGGCGAGCCGGTGCGGCTCCCCGCGTGCGATCAGATGGGCGAAGAGATTGGCCGAACCCGGCGTCGCTTTGAAGCCGCCCGTGCCCCAGCCGGCATTGAGGTAAAGCCCCGGCACCGGCGTCACCCCCTGAATCGGCGAGCGGTCCTGGGTCACGTCGACGATGCCGCCCCATTGCCGCATCATCTTGACGCGGCGGAACATCGGGAAGAGCTCGCAGATCGCGTCGAGCGTATGGGTGATGATCTGCAGGCCGCCGGTCTGCGAATAGGAATTGTACTGGTCGGTACCGGCGCCGATGACGAACTCGCCCTTGTCGGACTGCGAAATATAGGCATGCACCGAGTTCGACATCACCACGCAGGGGAAGATCGGCTTCAGCGGCTCGGAGACCAGCGCCTGCAGCGGCTGGCTCTGCAGCGGCACGCGCACATCCGCCATCTGCATCAGCACCGAACTGTGGCCGGCGGCGGAAATGCCGATCTTCTTCGCGCCGATGAAGCCGCGATTGGTGTCGACGCCGGTAACGCGGCCGGTTTCGTCGCGGCGGATGCCGGTCACTTCGCAATTCTGGATGATGTGCACGCCCCGGTCGGACGCTCCACGCGCATAGCCCCAGGCGACCGCATCGTGACGCGCCGTGCCTCCGCGGCGCTGCAGTGCCGCACCGTTGATCGGGTAGCGGGCGGTCTTGGCAATATCGAGCGGCGGACAATAGGCCTTTGCCTGTTCCGGCGTCAGCCACTCGTTGTCGATGCCGTAGAGCCGGTTGGCATTGATATGCCGCTTGAAGGACTGCTGGTCGTGGATGTTGTGCGACAGCATCATCACGCCGCGCGGCGAGTACATGACGTTATAGTTCAGGTCCTGCGACAGGTTCTCCCAGAGCTTCAACGAATGCTCGTAGATATCCATGCTCTCTTCATAGAGATAGTTGGACCGGATGATCGTCGTGTTGCGGCCGGTATTGCCGCCGCCGATCCATCCCTTTTCAAGCACGGCGACATTGGTGATGCCGTGCTCCTTGGCGAGATAATAGGCTGCCCCAAGGCCATGCCCCCCGCCGCCGATGATGATCACATCATAGTGCGGGCGTGGCTCCGGCGAGGCCCAGTGGGGGCCCCAGCCCTTGTGGCCGCGCAGTGCCTCACGCGCCACGGCGAAAACAGAATATTTGCGCATCCGCCTGCTACTCCATGAACCCCGAAAATACGTTCTGTCGGCGTTAGAAATCGCAAATCCGGTGACGGCGCAACGTTTCTTTTGCGACGCGATCCGGCGGACTTGGTCGGACTTGCGACATGGGCGACAAGCATTCGAGGCGCAAGCCCTCCTTCTGTCCCGCTGTGGCGCATTTTTGCCGGCAGCGATGCTCTCGCCGCTGGACTTTCGGCCCGTCATCTGGTATCCGCTCCTCTAATCGTAGAGCTTTCGGCTCGGCGAACGTAGACTTATTGCCTCCCAAACCTGATGGTGAGGCTGCCAACTCGAACAAAGGAACGGGATTCACGTGCAGGTACTTGTCCGCGATAACAATGTCGATCAGGCGCTTCGCGCACTCAAGAAGAAGATGCAGCGCGAAGGCATTTTCCGCGAAATGAAGATGCGTGACTTCTACGAAAAGCCGTCCCAGAAGCGTGCGCGCGAAAAGGCCGAGGCTGTCCGCCGCGTTCGCAAGCTGGCTCGCAAGCGCGCGCAGCGTGAAGGCCTCCTGGCCCGCTGATTGGTCGTTTTTTCGACGCTTTCCAATGTAAATCGTGGCGGGGGCGAGGCATCGCCGCCGCCATTTTGATATGGACACCCTGTCCGTCGGCAGTTTAGCGTGACTGCCGCATCAGTTGGCGACGGTCAGCCGCCCGGAAATAGGCCGGTCGGTTCATCCGAGGCGCTCATTGAGCCCCGGAGCCCCGCGCCTTCGCCGCTCTCCGTAAAGGAAAGCACTGGGACCTGTCGCTTGAGGGATCGACTTTGACACTTGCTGCCATGACTGCGGACGTCTCCGGTTTCACCTTTCAAGAGGCGCACCGCCGCCGCCAGCGCAATCCGAAGCTTGCTGCCATGCTGATACTCGGCTCGGCTCTGCTGCTTGCCGGATGCCAGACCGACAACGCCTCCGAATCGATGATCCGCGTCGAGCGGAAGCAGGGCTCGGAAGAAAACATCGCGTCGCTGTCGAGCGTCATCGCCTCCAATCCGAGCGACCCGGAAGCCTATAATGTGCGTGGTTCGGCCTATGGCCGCGCCGGCGAATTCCGCCGGGCGCTTGCCGATTTCGACCAGGCGATCAAGCTCAACCCGAGCTTCTACCAGGCCTATGCCAACCGCGGGCTCGTCCATCGCAACATGGGCGACCAGCAGGCGGCGCTTGCCGACTACAATGCGGCGCTCCAGCTCAATCCGAATTACGACGTCGCCTATATCGGCCGCGGCAATCTCTATCGCCAGGCCAACCAGTTGGACCCTGCCCTCAACGATTTCAGCAAGGCGATCCAGCTCGACACCACCGATCCCCGCGCCTACCACAATCGCGGCCTGATCTATCAGGCGCGCAATGATCACGCCAAGGCGATCGAGGATTTCTCGACGGCGATCTCGCTGTCGCCGAGCTCGGCCGAGCCCTATAACGGCCGCGGCATTTCCTATGCGGCGCAAGGCGACGACGACAACGCCTTCTCGGATTTCAACACAGCCATCAACCTCAACGGCAAGCTCGCAGAATCCTGGGCAAACCAGGCGCTGATCTACGAGCGTCGCGGCGAGAAGGCCAAGGCGCAGAAGTCCTATTCGCACGCGCTGCAGCTCGATCCGAAATATGAGCCGGCCCGCGCCGGGCTGGAGCGCGTCAAGGCAATGTCCTGAGGTCGCTCCCTCGCTAATTTCAGACGCCCGTGGCGATGCCGCGGGCGTTTTCTTTGTGGAATGCCGATCTGGGTAGCACCGGCAGATTGCGGAACCATCAGGGGTTCTATCCGTTTGACCAGAGCTTCCAAACGGAGATCTGAGCCATGATCAGACACATTGTCATCGCGGCGGCCGCCCTTGCGGCCCTTTCAGGAACGGCGCCCGCCCAGAACTATATGGCGCTCGGTCGCCTGACCTGCGGCTCCGAGGGCGGCACGGGGCTCATCGTCACCTCCACCAAAAACCTGATGTGCACCTTCAAGCCTGCGGATGGATCGCCAGGAGCCGTCTATGCCGGCAGGATCACCAAGATCGGCATCGACATTGGCTCGACCGGCAAGACCGTCATGGTCTGGGACGTGCTGGCGAAGACCGGCACGCCTTTCACCGAGTATGCGCTGGCCGGCGAATATACCGGTCTCGGTGCCGATGCGAGCTTCGCCGTCGGCGGCGGCGCAAAGGTTATCGCCGGCGGCACCAACAAGGCCTTCATGCTGCAGCCGATCAATGTCCAGGTCCAGGAGGGCCTGAACGTCGCGCTTGGCATTGATCATCTGATTTTGGCGCCGGCGGGCTGACCGAACACCCAGATACTGCTGGGGGCCCGTCGCGGGCCCCCAGCAGGTTCACGCCTCCCGCAGCCCCCTCGACTGAAACCCCCGCCGACTTGCGCGCGACGGCAAGGCGCGCCACTGTGCTGCTGATCGCCGGGCGAAACCGGCGCGACAGTACGACGGGATAGAGGATGAAGGACCAGGCAATCCGCGACATCGTTCTATGGATGTCGGACGAGGCAATTCGCGGGCTCAAGGAACAGGACCTTCTTGCGGGCTTCTGCGACCGTTGCCATGCTGCCGGCGTTCACGTCGACCGCGCGCTCGGGCTGATCGACACGCTCCACCCGGAATTCGAGGGTCGCGCCTTCCAGTGGAACAGAGAAAGCGATGAAGTGCCGGACGTTCTGCACTACGGCTCGACGACCAGCGGCGAGGCACTGGCGAACTGGCAGCGCTCTCTCTTCTTCCACATGCTCCAGGCAGACGAAACAGAACGCCGCATTCGCCTTGCGCAGGAGCGAGACATCCCCTTCACCACCCTCGACACGCTCAAGTCCGAGGGACACACCGACTGTGTCGGCTTCATCCACCGCTTCACCGACCGCGGCCGGGTAGGCCAGATGGATTGCTTTTACTCCCACTGGGCGACGAAGAGACGTGCAGGCTTCAGCGACGAGGACCTTGACGTGCTCCGGACGCTGGTGCCGACGCTTGCGCTCGCCGTGAAGGCGGCCTCCTGCGTCCGCATCATCGGCACGCTCGCAGACGTCTATCTCGGCCAGGACGCCGGGCGGCGCGTGGTCGAGGGCAGCATCGAACGGGGGGCGGCCGAGCGCATCGAGGCGGTCATGTGGTTCTCGGACCTGCGCAACTACACGCGCATCGCCGAGAGCATTGCGCCGGAGGAGGTCATTCCCTTCCTCAACGACTATTCCGGTACGGTGATCACGGCAATCGAGGAGCATGGCGGCAGCGTACTGAAACTGATCGGCGACGGCGTCCTCGCGATTTTCAACGGCCGCCAGCCGGCCGATGCCTGCAATGCGGCGATCGCCGCCGAGCGGCAACTGCGCGTCATGCTCGCCGAGCTGAACGAGCAACGGCTCGGGGAAGGAAAGCCGACCACCGACGTGTATCTCGGCCTGCATATCGGCGAGGTCTTCTACGGAAACATCGGCAGCCGGAACAGGCTCGACTTCACCGTGGTCGGCCCGGCCGTCAACGAGGTGAGCCGCATTGTTTCGATGTGTCGCTCGGTGGAACGGCACCTCATCATGTCTTCGGAGTTCATCGAGGCCTCTCCGGCCGCCCATCGCGCCAACGCCGTTTCGCTCGGCCGCTTCGCGCTTCGCGGCGTCGCAAGAGCGAAGGAACTGTTCACCTGGGATCCGGAGATCGCCGGCGCGCCAGAGCCGGACTGACCATTTCGAGCCGGAGCATCGCCCTTGCCTACAAGTGGGAAGGCTTCGGCACTTGCTGCGGAAAGCGTTTCAATCCTGGAGATCGAAGGTTTTTTGGAAGACCTGCAGCTCGTGACGGCGACACGGCTTGCCTGCTGCGAGAGGTAGAAATCCGCGCGTCGGCGAGGCTTGTGCCGGCTGTAGCGGGGGTTGCGCGGGGAGGCGAACGCAAAAAGGCCCGCGCTTGGCGGGCCGTTTTGAGGACTATTTGGTTGCGGGGGCAGGATTTGAACCTGCGGCCTTCAGGTTATGAGCCTGACGAGCTACCGGGCTGCTCCACCCCG
>NZ_NWTD01000007.1:0-252195 GCF_002532005.1 Sinorhizobium sp. NG07B
CCCTCGCCTTGCTCGCTGCGAGAGCATGGAAGATGGACGGCGACAATATCTGGTTCCATCCATGGACGTGGACAACAGTCTCTTCCTGGCTTTCGGACAACAATGCTGAAAGCATTTCATAGGCACGTTTGTTGAAATGCTTGTCGAATATATCGGCGATGCTGTGTCCGTCTCTCAACGGTCTTTCGCCCAACGCGATCGTGCGCACGGCAACGTCCAGTTCCTTCACACCGACGCCGTCATCCCCGACAAAAAACGTGCAGTCGATGCCGGCATTTCGGCATGCTTGCAGGCACTGGACTGCGACCTTTGTTGCGCCGCCGCGCACGACCGATACGTCATTTATGACTATAAGGCGCATATCCCAGGACCATCGCAAATGGTACGCGCGCCCGGCACGGGCGCATACTTTTAGCTCATAAGCTAGACTTCCCGCCGCTCAATGAGGCGCCATTTTGGGGTCGATTGCAATTCAGCCTTTTTCACTATCGGGTGGTGTCAAATTCATTAAGTCGCCGTGACGGACGAGGAATCCCCGACTTTGATCAGGGCTCAACTGAGCCATTTACGGTGGCACTCGCCCATGCCCGCGGAGGGAGCGACCGCGGCCACTGACGGAGCGGGTCGTGCGGCTGCTGTTGACGCAAAGTGGTAAGTTGCCGGTGGTGCTGTCCGAACCCGCAACTTCACGCCTTCCCGTAGCCGCCTCCCGTCGGCGTCACCACCGTGAAGGCCTCGCCCGGCTCGAGCACCGTATGCGCCGAGCCGGCGAATTCCTCGATCCGGCCGTCATTGCGGCGGACATAGTTGCGGCCGAGTTCGCCGGGTTCTCCGCCCTTCAGCCCGAAGGGACGGATTCGCCGGTGGCCGGAAAGGATGGCGAAATCCAGCCGCTCCCGGGCACGGATCGTTCGCTGCGTGCCATCGCCGGCCGACCACTTGCCGCGGCCGCCGGAGCCCTTGCGGATATGGAAATCCTCGAGCACCACCGGAAAGCGCGTCTCGAGGATCTCCGGATCGGTAAGCCGCGAATTGGTCATATGGGTGTGGACGGCGTCGGCACCGTTGTATCCGGGACCGGCCGGCGCGCCGGAGCAGATCGTCTCGTAATACTGGTAGCTGGCATTGCCGAAGGTCAGATTGTTCATCGTCCCTTGCGCCGCCGCCTGCGCCTCGACGGCGCCGAACAGGCAATTGGTGACCGCCTGGCTGACCTCGACATTGCCGGCGACGACGGCCGCCGGATAGCGCGGCGAAAGCATCGTGCCCTCCGGGATGACGATGCGGATCGGCCTCAGGCAGCCGGCATTCATCGGGATATCCGCCTCGACCAGCACCCGGAAGACGTAAAGCACCGCCGCACGCGTCACCGGCTCCGGCGCGTTGAAATTGTCGGCGCGCTGCTCGGAAGTGCCGGTGAAGTCGACCGTCGCCTCACGCCTCTCGCGGTCGACGGTGATCTTCGCGACGATCCGGCAGCCCTGGTCCATCTCGTAGGAGAATTCGCCCTCGCTCAACTGGTCGAGGACGCGGCGGACGCTTTCGGCAGCATTGTCCTGTACATGGCCCATATAGGCCTCGACAACCTCTTCGCCGAACTGGGCGATCATCTTCTTGAGTTCCGCCACGCCCTTCTCGTTGGCGGCGACCTGCGCCTTCAGATCGTTGACGTTCTGCAGGATGTTGCGCACCGGATAGCGCGCGCCGGTGAGCAGCCTTTCCAGTTCCGCTTCTGAGAAGCGGCCCCGGTCGATCAGCTTGAAATTGTCGATATAGACGCCCTCCTCCTCGATATTGGCGGCGAGCGGCGACATCGAGCCCGGCGAGATGCCGCCGATGTCGGCGTGGTGGCCGCGGCTTGCCACCCAGAAGCGGGTCGCCCGGCCCTCATTGTCGAAGACCGGCGTGCAGACCGTCAGGTCCGGCAGATGCGTGCCGCCGTTATAGGGGGCGTTGATCAGGTACACGTCGCCCGGATGGGTGACCGGGTTTTCGCGGATCGCGGTGGCGACGGACGCATCCATCGAGCCAAGATGCACCGGCATGTGCGGCGCATTGGCGACGAGATTGCCTCTGTTGTCGAAGACCGCGCAGGAGAAATCGAGACGCTCCTTGATGTTCACCGAATAGGCGGTGTTCTGCAGCGTTACGCCCATCTGCTCGGCGATCGACATGAAGAGGTTGTTGAAGATTTCCAGCATCACCGGATCGGCCCTGGTGCCGATCGCCGTTCGCGCCGGCAGCGGCTTGATGCGCGTGAGCACGATATGGTCCCTGGCGGTCAGTTTCGCCTGCCAGCCGTCCTCGACGACGATCGTCTGGTTCGCCTCGATGACGATCGCCGGGCCGGTCAGCGTCTCGCCGGGCTTGATTTCCGAGCGCAGCGCCACCGGCGCGTCGTGGAACTGGCCTTGCGAATAGAAACGGGTTTGTCGGCTAACGACCGCCTCGCCTGAAGCTGTCGCCAGACCGTCCGTTTCCATCTGCACCGCCCCGCCGCCGACCGTCTCGACCTCGGCGGCATCGATCACCAGCGGCTTGTTCTCGGCGATGAAGCCGAAGCGGCGCCTATGCAGCGTCTCGAATCCGGCGCGCAGACGGGCCGCATCGTCAATCTCGGGAAAGCGCGCCTCGACGGCGAGCACCGTGTCGGTCCCGGCATAGCGGATATGGGCGCGAAGATGCGTGCGAATGCGGTCGCGGCCAATCCCTTGCGCGTCGAGTTCCGCCAGGCATTCGACCTGCAGGTCCGCACCGAGCCCGGCGAGCGCCTGCGGCCCGACATCGTCGAGCGCGACGCCAAGCGCCTTCTGCCGCGTCGCGCGGATATCGGCGAGGCCCATGCCGTAGGCGGAAAGCAGGCCCGACATCGGATGCAGCAGGATGCTCGTCATGCCGAGCGCATCTGCGACGAGGCAGGCGTGCTGGCCGCCCGCGCCGCCGAAGCAGTTCAGCGCGTAGCGGGTCACGTCGTAACCGCGCTGCACGGAAATCTTCTTGATCGCCTCGACCATGTTGGCAACCGCAATGCGGATGAAGCCGTCGGCGACGTCTTGCGGGGTGCGGCCGTCGCCGATCTCGGCCGCAAGCGCCGCGAACCGGGCCCGAACCGTTTCGACATCGAGCGGCAGGTTCTGCTCCGGCCCGAAGATCGCCGGGAAAAATTCCGGCATCAGCTTGCCAAGCATGACATTGGCGTCGGTGACGGCGAGCGGCCCGCCGTTGCGGTAGCAGGCCGGGCCCGGATTGGCGCCGGCCGAACCCGGCCCGACGCGGAAGCGCTCGCCGTCAAAATGGAGGATCGAGCCGCCGCCGGCCGCGACCGTATGGATCAACATCATCGGCGCCCGGACGCGCACACCCGCGACTTCCGTCTCGAAGGCGCGTTCGTATTCGCCGTCGAAATGGGCGACGTCGGTCGAGGTGCCGCCCATATCGAAGCCGATGACGCGGTCGAAGCCCGCCGCCTCGCCGGTCCTCGCAAGCCCTACGACGCCTCCCGCCGGCCCGGAAAGGATCGCGTCCTTGCCCTGGAACAGGTCCGCCGCCGTCAATCCGCCGGACGACATCATGAACATCAGCCGGGCGCCCGCCCGGGCAACGTCCAGTTCTTCCGAAACCTGTGCCACATAGCGGCCGAGCACCGGCGAGAGGTAGGCGTCGATGACCGTCGTGTCGCCGCGGCCGACATATTTGACGAGCGGTGAGACCTCGTGGCTTGCAGAAACCTGCGCAAAGCCGGTCTCGCGGGCAAGCCGCGCAACGGCCGCCTCATGCTCGGGAAAGCGGTAGGCATGCATGAAGACGATGGCGACCGATCGGTAGCCGCTCGCCTTCAGCGCTTCCAGCGCCCGCCGCGCTTCCGTTTCGTCGAGCCCCTTTTCAATCGTCCCGTCGGCGAGCACGCGTTCGTCGAGCTCGACGACCTCCGAATAGAGCGCCTCCGGCTTGATGATTTCGGTCGCGAAGATTTTCTTGCGCTCCTGGTAGCCGATCCGCAGCGCATCGCGAAAGCCGCGCGTGGTGATCAGCGCCAGCCGCTCCCCCTTGCGCTCCAGCAGCGCATTGGTGGCGACGGTGGTGCCCATCCTCACCTCGCCGATCAGTCCGGCCGGCACCGGCTCGCCGGCGGCAAGGCCGAGGTGCAGGCGGATGCCGTGGACGGCGGCGTCGCGATAGGCGCCGGGATTTTCCGAAAGCACCTTCAGCGCATGCAGCCGGCCTTCCGGGTCGCGGCCGATCACGTCGGTAAAGGTGCCGCCGCGATCCACCCAGAAATCCCACCTCGCAGCCATCGCCATCGTCGTTTCTCCTCGCTGGAATGCCCGATCCGCGTAAGGCAAACAAAAGCATTTTATTGACAATTTGTCGATAAAATGTTCTCGTCGAGCAGATAAGGAGTGTACCGATGACCAAGAAGCGGGAGCGCGAAAAGCGGGCCGGGGCGGCCCCGCCCGACCATCCGGAACCCGTCTCCGCTATCGGCCCGATCGTGTCGTCGGCTCACCTTGCCGAAGGCGGTTCGCCGGGGCTTTCCGAAATGGAGTACGGCCTGATCCTCGCCTCGCATGCCTTCCAGCGCTGGATGGTGCGCTGCATGGCCGCCGCCGGCGTTCCCGGCCTCTCGGGGATGGAAATCATGATCCTGCATACGATCCGCCATCGCGACCGTGGCAAGAGGCTCGCCGACATCTGCCTCGTTCTCGACATCGAGGACACTCATGTGGCGACCTATGCGATCCGCAAGCTCGAGGGTGCGGGCCTTGTGGCGACCGGCCGGCAGGGCAAGGAGAAGACGATCCACATCACCGAGAAGGGCGCGGGGGCCTGTGCCCGTTACGCCCAGATCCGCGAGCGCCTGCTCGTCGCCTCGACCGCCAGGGCCCGTCCCGCGGAGGAGACCCTTTCGGAGATCGCCGCCGTGCTGCGCTTCCTCTCCGGCGCCTACGAACAATCGGCCCGCGCCGCGACTACGCTATAGATCGTCCGACCTGAGCCGCCCGCTGACCCATGTTCCCCGACAGCAAGGCCTTTGCTACACTGACAACCGCAAGCTGACGGGAGGGCAGAAGCGCTTTCCGATCGGCCCGCAATCCGGTGGAGGTGTCGGTGATCGTTCGGCTTGCTCTCGCCTGCGGCCTCATTGCGGCAACAGTCGCCATCCAGGCGTTTTTCATGTCCGCTGGCCTCAGCGCCTTCCGGCAGGCGGAAAAGCGGCGTGAAGACGTGTTGGTCCGCTACCCGACATTCGTCACCGTGGCCTGGGTCATCTATCTGATCATCCCGATCATCGTCGATGTCGGTCTGTGGGCGGCTTTCTACTACTTTTCGCAGGCGCTCCCGAGCCTTGAGGATGCGCTCTACTTCTCGACCGTCACCTTTACCACTGTCGGTTATGGCGACATCGTTCTCGGCAAGGACTGGCGTCAGGTCGCCACCTTCGAGGCGGTCAATGGCTGGATCATCTTCGGCTGGGCAACGGCTCTGATGATGGCGGTGATCCAGCGCCTCTATTTTCGCGCCGACAATGAGGCACGGCCAGGAGCTCACGGTGAATGAAAGGGCCTGTGTAATTCACGCCGGTGGCGGCAACAAAAACAGCGTGAGCCCGAAGACGGCGTAAACTGCCAGTGCCATCACACCCGCATACCATGCTGCGTGCCCGCCATTGGACAGAAGCGTCGCGGCCATCGTTGCGATCAGCATCATTGCCACAGCCCCCGGCCAGAATTGCAGGGACATCGGCTCGGGACCGACAAAATAGCTGACGAGCACGAGGACGGGGGCAACGAAGAGCGCTATCTGCGCGGCACTGCCCAATGCGATGCCGACGCTGAGGTCGAGGCGATTTGCGCGCGCCGCGGAGAACGCCGTCGTCATTTCTGCGGCTC
Organism: Sinorhizobium sp. NG07B; assembly: GCF_002532005.1. NCBI lineage: Bacteria > Pseudomonadati > Pseudomonadota > Alphaproteobacteria > Hyphomicrobiales > Rhizobiaceae > Sinorhizobium > Sinorhizobium sp. NG07B. The sequence continues at coordinate 5,892 of NZ_NWTD01000007.1, forward strand.
CGCCGACCAGAGCAACGACAATGAAGCCGACGAAAGCCGGCGTCATCCCGAGATGTTGCGCCGCGACTTGCACCGAGCCGACGAAGATCTCGCTGACCATCGCGACGAAGAGCGTGACAATAACCAGCACGACAATTCCGACCGGAAGCGGCCACGGTTTCTCTTCCTCTTCGGCGTGGCCGACGCTTGCAAACAGTTCCTTGTGGGTTTTCAGCGAAAACAACATGCCGAGTCCGTAGACGGAGATGAGCAGGATCGCCAGGCCGAGGCTCAACTGTCGGGAAAACGCGGCTGCCGGCGCGCGGTCCACCTCGCTGATGAGCGACGGGACCAGGATGGCGATCGTCGCCAGAAACAGGAGGCTCGCCTGAAACCGTGCGTTCACCCTGTTGAATTCCTGCAGGTGATGCTTCAGTCCGCCAAGGAGAAAGGCGCCGCCCAGCATGAAAAGTGTATTGGTGACGATCGCGCCCGCGATCGAGGCCTTGACCAGAAGATATTGCCCGGCCTGAAGCGCCGCGAGCGAGATCACGAGCTCGGTCAGGTTTCCGAGTGTGGCGTTGAGCAGGCCTCCGACCGCATCCCCGGTCTTCGCCGCCACCGATTCCGTCGCGCGGCTCAGAAGAGCCGCGAGCGGGACAATCGCCGCGACCGACAGGAGGAACAGCCAAGTATGTGCCTGCGGCGATACCCGCTCCAGCAGAATGACGATCGGTACGAAGACGACGAGCGCGAGGAGCGGCGTTCGCCGCAATTCCGCGAAGGTTGCCGCTACAGCGGAACCATGCGAAGCGGAGTTTCTATCGTCGAGTGTTCGCATTGCTTCAACCTTCAACGGCGCCATCTGGCAGTGCGCCAGCCGTCGAACGGTTCGCAGCATAGTCTGCGCCTTGATCAATCGAAGAGCATTGATCCGGGTCAACGGACCGAATTGAGCGGCGGCCAATGCGGTCGGATTTGTGGTATCTGTCCCGACGGCGCCGCCTATGCCAGACGGAAAAGCCTCAACAGCAGGAGATTGCGCAGGTGAAGCAGCGCCCCTCGCCGCACAGGGACGGCAATGGCGGGAAACATGGCTTACACGCAGGAAGACGCGTTACGCTCGCCCGTGCGCTCTCCAAGCTCGGCTATTGCTCCCGCACCCAGGCCGAGAAGCTGATTGCCGAGGGCCGCGTCAGCGTCGGCGGCCGCAGGACCACCGATCTTTCCCACTGGGTCGACATCGACAGAGACCGGATCGCCGTCGACGGAACCATGATCGCTGCCGAGGAAAAGATTTACCTGATGCTGAACAAGCCGCGCGGGCTGGTGACGACGCGCGACGATCCGGACGGGCGGCCGACGGTGTTCGATTGCCTCGGCGAGGTCGATGCGCGCTTCCTCTCGCCGGTCGGCCGACTCGACAAGGCGAGCGAGGGGCTGCTGCTCTTCACCAACGACACGGTGCTGGCGCAGCGCCTTCTCGATCCCGCCACCCATCTCGGCAAGATCTACCACGTCCAGGTCCGCGGCCTCTTCGATGAGGCCTCGATGCAGGCGATGCTCGGCGGCGTGAGCGAGGGCGGCGAGTTTTTGACGGCAACGCATGTCCGGGGCTTGAGGAGCGGCGACAGGAACTCCTGGATCGAGGTCGAACTGCAGGAGGGCCGCAACCGCCAGATCCGCCGCATGCTGGACGCGCTTGGCTTCGAATGCCTGCGGCTCATCCGCGTCGCAATCGGCGAGATCAATCTCGGCGACCTGCCGAAGGGGCGAAGCCGGCTGCTGACGGACGCGGAGGTCCAGTATCTGAGACGACGCACGGGCGGTTGAACTGTGCCGATGGGTGGGAATCCACCCATCACGGAACGGCTTTGTTTCCAATTCCACCCATCACCCGGCGACTGGCACGACAAATGCGCGAAACCGCCGCGCTAGGCGGTTGTCTGTGCTAAAATCCCGTTTGTTAATGGCTGCAACCAGGACCGGCGGGAGGAACCGTGCCGGCTGGTGGACAAAGTCATCCGGGAGGAAAAAGATGAAAATATTGAACGCGCTTCTTGGCGCCGTCGCCGCCGTTTCCCTGTTTGCCGCTTCGGCCAGCGCCCAAACCTATCCGGAGCGCACGATCACCATGGTGGTGCCCTTCTCGGCCGGGGGCCCGACCGATACGGTTGCCCGTCTCGTCGCCGAGTCCATGTCGAAGGACCTCGGTCAGCAGATCATCGTCGAGAATGTCGGCGGCGCCGGCGGCACGCTCGGTGCGGGCCGCGTCGCCCAGGCCGATCCGGACGGCTATACGGTCCTGCTTCACCATATCGGCATGGCAACCAGCGCGACGCTCTATCGCAAGCTTGCCTATGACACGCTGAACGCCTTCGAATATGTCGGCCTCGTCACCGAAGTACCGATGACCATCGTCGCCCGCAAGGATTTCGAGCCGACCGATCTCAAGGGGCTGATCGAATACGCCAAGGCCAACAAGGACACGGTGACGGTCGCCAATGCCGGCATCGGCGCCGCCTCGCATCTCTGCGGCATGATGTTCATGGACGCGATCGACACCCAGCTGACCACCGTCCCCTATAAGGGCACCGGCCCGGCGATGACCGATCTGCTCGGCGGCCAGGTCGACATAATGTGCGACCAGACGACCAACACCACCAAGCAGATCCAGGGCGGCACGATCAAGGCCTATGCCGTCACTTCGCCGAAGCGCCTGAAGATCTTCCCCGAGCTGCCGACGGCTGAAGAAGCCGGTCTTGCCGGCTTCCAGGTCGGCATCTGGCACGGCATCTATGCGCCGAAGGGAACCCCTGCCGAGGTGACGGACCGGCTGTCGAAGTCGCTGCAGAAGGCGCTCAAGGACGAGAACGTCGCGGCCCGCTTCGGCGAACTCGGCACCGAACCGTCGAGCGAGGCGGACGCCACCCCGGCGGCGCTGAAGGCCAAGCTTGAAAGCGAGATCGCCCGCTGGAAGCCAGTGATCGAGGCCGCCGGCCAGTACGCCGACTAATCGGCTCCCGCGAGCCGCCGCCGATCCTGTTCTCCGATTAGAGCGGTACGGCGACGGCATCGCCTCCGGCCGGCCGTGCTGTGGGGCAACGGCTGGCCGGAGAAATCGGCGGGCTTCCGGAAAAGTTGACAGCCGTCAACTTGCGGGGGACGCTGAGCACAGCCGGACAAGAAGCGAGGACATCGCCAAGATCAGGACGTCCGCGGCCGCGTCCGAACGAGAACATGGGGACAAGATGAAAGCCATCTCCTTCGATACCACCAACGCGCTGTGCGGGAGTATCCTGACGGCCGTCGGTCTTTTTTTCGCCTGGCAGTCCTTCGGGCTCGAGCTCGGCACCGCCTTCCGCATGGGCCCGGGCTATTTCCCGCTGCTGCTTTCCGTCGTCCTGACGCTGCTCGGCGTCATCATCCTGGTGCAGTCGGCCCGGGTGAACCACGAGCCTATGGGACCGATCGCCATCCGCGGCATGCTCTTCATCCTGCCGGCGCCGATCTTCTTCGGCCTGACGGTCCGCGGACTGGGCTTCGTGCCGGCAGTCTTCCTGACGGCGCTGATCGCCTGTTTCGCCTCGCATCGGATGAAGCCGCTCTGGGCGGTGGCGGTCTCGCTGGGGCTCGCGATCTTCTCGGTCGCCGTCTTCAGCTACGGCCTCAACCTGCCGTTCGAGCGTTTCGGCCCCTGGGTCCGGTTCTAGGAGGCGACGATGGATCTCTTCAGCAACCTTGCCCTCGGCTTCGCCACCGCCGCCTCGCCGGCAAACCTTCTCTTCTGCCTGATAGGCGTCCTGCTCGGCACGCTGATCGGCGTGCTGCCCGGGATCGGCGCCACGGCGACGATCGCCATGCTGCTGCCGATCACCTTCCAGCTTGAGCCGGTCTCGTCGCTGATCATGCTCGCCGGCATCTATTACGGCGCCCAATATGGCGGCTCGACGACGGCGATCCTCATCAACATGCCGGGCGAATCCTCCTCCGCCGTCACCGCCATCGACGGCTACCAGATGGCCCGCAACGGCCGCGCCGGAACGGCGCTGGCGATCGCCGCGCTCGGCTCCTTCTTCGCCGGCACCGTATCGACCTTCCTCGTCGCCCTCTTCGCGCCGCCCTTGACCGAGATCGCGCTCGAGTTCGGCGCCGCCGAATATTTCTCGCTGATGATCGTCGGTCTCGTCTCCTCCGTTGCGCTGGCGCACGGCTCCGTCGTCAAGGCACTCGCCATGGTAGCGCTCGGCCTGCTTTTGGGTCTTGTGGGCACCGACATCTATACCGGTACGCCGCGCTTCACCCTCGGCATCCGCGAATATGCCGACGGCCTCAACTTCGTGGCGCTGGCGGTCGGCGTCTTCGGCATCGCCGAGATCCTGCGCAACCTCGAAAGCGAGAAGACCCGCGAAGTGCTGATGGCACGGGTCAGCGAGCTGTTGCCAACGAAAGAGGATTTCAAGCGGATGTTCGCGCCGGTGATCCGCGGCACGGCGATTGGGTCGGCGCTCGGCGTGCTGCCGGGCGGCGGCGCCATCCTCGCCGCCTTCGCCTCCTATACGGTGGAAAAGCGGCTCTCCGACCGGCCGGAGGAATTCGGCCGCGGCGCGATTGCCGGCGTCGCCGGGCCGGAAAGCGCCAACAATGCCGGTGCGCAGACCTCGTTCATCCCGCTGCTCACCCTCGGCATTCCGGCGAACCCGGTGATGGCGCTGATGATCGGCGCGATGATCATCCAGGGCATCGTGCCCGGCCCGAACGTGGCGACGGAGCAGCCGGCGCTCTTTTGGGGCATCATCGCCTCGATGTGGATCGGCAACCTGATGCTCGTCGTGCTCAACCTGCCGTTGATCGGGCTCTGGGTAAAGCTCCTGAAGATCCCCTATTTCGTGCTCTTCCCGATCATCATGGCCTTCTGCTCGATCGGGGTCTACAGCGTCAACTCCAACGTCTTCGACCTCTATGCCGTCGCGTTCTTCGGCCTCATCGGCTACCTGCTCTTGAAGCTGCGCTGCGAGCCGGCGCCGCTGCTGCTTGGCTTCGTGCTCGGGCCGCTGCTCGAGGAGAACCTGAGGCGCGCGATGATTCTCTCGCGCGGCGACCCGACCACCTTCGTCACTCGGCCGATCAGCGCCGGCCTCTTGCTGATGGCCGCAATCGTGCTCGTCGTCGTCTTCCTGCCCGCGGTCAAGGCGAAGCGCGAGGAGGTTTTCGTCGAGGAGGATTGAGAAGGGTTTAGCTTTGCGGCCCCGCGGCCCCGCGCCTCTCCAAGCGCGGGGCCGCTTTGCATAGAGCCATCGGCGAGCGGCGAACCGGCACCCGTGCCGGCAATACACCCGGTGAGCGTCAGCCGCGCCGGGCCGCCTCGATCGCGGCGACGTCGATCTTCCCCATCGTCATCATCGCCTCGAAGGCGCGCTTTGCCTCGCCGCCGCCGGCCGACAGCGCGTCGGTCAATACGCGCGGGGTGATTTGCCAGGAGATCCCCCACTTGTCCTTGCACCAGCCGCAGGCGCTCTCCTGGCCGCCATTGCCGACAATGGCGTTCCAGTAGCGGTCGGTCTCCTCCTGATCGTCGGTGGCGATCTGGAACGAGAAGGCTTCGTTGTGCTTGAAGGTCGGGCCTCCGTTGAGGCCGAGACAAGGAATGCCCGCGACCGTGAATTCGACCGTCAACACGTCGCCCTCCTTGCCGGACGGGAAGTCACTGGGTGCACGTTGCACGGCCCCCACGCTGCTGTCGGGAAAGACCTCCGCGTAGAATCGAGCGGCAGCCTCGGCGTCCTTGTCGTACCAGAGGCAAATCGTGTTCTTCTCCATTGCCAGTTCCTTTCGCTTTGAAAGCGTTCGACGCGTTCCCCCTGCGAAATAAGGAGGCAACCGTTTTTCTCCACCCCGGAATGTTCGTCCGCTGGAGCGCGGGTTCGTAATTCCTTCGAGCCTCACCAGTTGCCGGGATCGGCCGTGTGATCGACAGCGGCGAACTCATCGGCCCTTGCCCGGTCGAGCGTCAGATCCCTTGCATTCCTCGCCTCGTCCGTGACTGAATATTGCAGAGGTGCCGGCCCCCTGGCCAGTTCCTGATACATGAGCAAGGCGGCCTCCTCGGCGGTGTCGGCCTCGAACTCCTTCATGACGACGACTGTGAACTTGTGCATAGGCTTGACCTCGTCCGTGCCAAATTCCAATGCCCCGCGCTCGGGATGTCCGATGATGCACGCCCCTGGTCACGGCAGCAAGTTATATGAATACATCGCACCTGCCTTCGGGCACGATGTCGCCACCCCAAAAGGCGCTCTGCACCGTGGTACGGGGCGTCGCCTGCTGGGCCTTCGGGTAGCCGTTGACGATCGCCACGAGCTGCGGAACGCTCGAATCCCAAAGACTTCGAATTTGGCCTGGAAAGTCCTCAATCCGCTCCGGAGTGCGCGGACACGCGCACGCCCAGCAGCTTTCGCAGACACAGGCATCTTCATTCTTCCACTCTCTATCGCCGGGCCGGGGGTGGCCCGACGGAATTGCGCACTACAAGGTCTGGCCTCAGCAGGATTTCAGTTTCGGAGGCAGCTCGGTCCGAGAGCATGTCGAGCAACAATACCATCGCCTGTTTTCCGATCGCGGTGCGTGGTTGGCGGATTGTGGTCAGCGACGGCGTCATGAAACTTGCTTGTGGGACGTCGTCGAAGCCGGTGACCGAAAAGTGGTCCGGAATATCGTAGCCGCGAGCCTTGAGGCCGATCGAAACGCCGAGCGCCGTCTGGTCGTTGACGCACATGAAGGCCGTCGGCAGGTCATCGCGCATGAAGAACTGTTCCAGCGCCAATCTACCGCTTTCGACTGTGCCATCGCCGTCGAGGACCAGTTGGCGGTTCAGCGGGATGCCGGCCGCGGCAAGTCCGGCCTCGTATCCCGACCGGCGCCGGCGATAGGCAAGACGCGTGTTGGAGTCGCCGATGAACGCGATGCGGCGATGGCCTTCGGAAATGAGCAAATCAACGGCCTTTCGTGCCCCTTCGACGTCATCAACTCCGACATAGGGGATGCCTCCGTTGAAGACGGGTTCGAAAACGCCGACGCTCGGCGGTAGACTATCGGTCGCGGCCTGATGGCCGAAGGGAAGGATGCCGGTAAACAGGATCAGACCTGCGGCTTGGTAGGAATTGAAGAACTTCAGATACTCCAATCCACGCTGCGCATCGTTTTGAGTATGGCCGATCAGCACGCCGTAGCCGTGCGCGCGAGCTTCGTTTTCGAGGCCAACCAGAATGCTGGAGAAATTCGGGTCGCCGATATCGGGTGCGACCACAAGGATCATGTTTGATCGCCCCAGCCTCAGGCTGCGCGCCATGGCGTTGGTCGTGTAGCCGGTAATCGCGATCGCCTGATTGACCTTGAGCCGCGTTGATTTGGCAACCTTTTCCGGCATGTGAATGGCCCTTGAAACCGTCGCGATCGACACTTCGGCGATCCGTGCGACGTCTTCAATGGTTGCGGGCGGGGAATTGGACACTCGATTGGGCCTCGGACTTTGTTGCGAGACACTACACAGACTTGCCCGAGGGTCAAACGCACAGGGCAAGAAAATTGTCGATCATGCTCGATGTAAACCTTTACATCAGTCAGTGTAAAGGTTTACATCTGCGCAACGGGCGGTGGAGGCCGCAGGGAGGGGAATATGACCACGGAGGTTGACGGCGGTGCTCCCGTCGTGCTGTCCGCGCGCCGCATCAGCAAGTCGTTCAGCGGCGTGCAGGTGCTGTTCAGCGTCGATTTTGAGCTGCGCCAGGGCGAGATCCATGCGCTCATGGGGGAGAATGGCGCCGGCAAGTCCACGCTCGTCAAGATTCTCTCCGGCTTCGAACAGCCGACTTCGGGCGAGATCCTGCTGGACGGCAGGTCGGTGAAGCTTCCTCCCAATGGCGCTGCCGAAGCGCTCGGCATCGTTATCATCCACCAGGAGTTTAATCTCGCCGAACACCTAACCGTCACCGAGAGCCTGTTTCTCGGCCGCGAGGTAACGCGTTTCGGTGTGCTCGACCGCAGGTTCATGCGCGCGGAGACGCGCCGTGTGCTCGAACTCCTCGGCTCGCAGGTCGACGAGAACGCGATGATCGGCTCCCTTTCTATTGCAGAAAAGCAAATGGTCGAGATCGCCAAGGCCATCAGCCGCGACGCCCGTGTCGTCTTCATGGACGAGCCGACCGCAGTGCTGTCGCGTGAGGAGACGAACTTCCTGTTCCGGCTGGTGCGCAAACTGCGCGACAAGGGAACGAGTTTCGTCTTCGTATCGCACAAGCTCAATGAAGTCATGGAACTCACCGACCGCGTGACGGTGTTGCGCGACGGCCAGTGGATCAAGACGGCGCCGACCTCCATTCTCGATGGCGAGGCGATTGCGCAACTGATGGTTGGCCGAGAACTGTCGAGCCTCTATCCGGCCAAGCCCGAACCCGACGTCGACGAGGAGGTCGTGCTTCGGGTCGATTCGATATCAACAGGCTATGTCCGCGATGCCAGCTTTGAGGTCCGTCGCGGCGAGATTCTCGGCTTTTCCGGGCTGATCGGCTCTGGTCGCACCGAATTGATGGAGGCGGTCGTCGGGCTTCGCTCGCGCGCTGCGGGCGAGGTCCTGGTTCGTGGCCAGCCAGTGCCGTCGGGCGACGTGCATGCGGCCAACAAGGCCGGGCTAGCCTATATGACCAAGGATCGGAAGGCCAAGGGTCTGTTGCTCAACGCCGGCATGATGGCGAACCTGACGCTGCAGTCGCTCGGCCGCCATGCTCGCCTGGGTTATCTCGACCCGGGAAGCGAGCAGGCGGCTCTCGTCAAGGCGCGCCGCCGCTTCGATATCCGTGTCAGGGATGACAGCGTCGTCGTCGGTCGCATGTCCGGCGGCAACCAGCAAAAATTGCTGCTCGCCAAGGTCATGGAGACCGACCCGGGCATCATCATCATCGACGAGCCGACTCGCGGCATCGATGTCGGCACCAAGCAGCAGATCTATCACTTCATCTCGGCGCTGGCCCGGGACGGTCGCTCGATCATCGTCGTCTCGTCCGAGATGCCCGAGATCATCGGCCTCTGCAGTCGCGTGGCGGTCATGCGCGAGGGCCATATCGCCGGCATTCTCGAGGGAGACGAGATCTCTGAGCAGGAGATCATGCGCTATGCGGCCGGCCTGAAGAAGAAGACGGCGGCTTGAGTCGCGTGGGTTGCGCCGGCGCCGACAACAAAGAGATTCCCGACAGGTGGGATGGAGGTTCGATTGGATATGAGCGTGAACCAGGAACGCAGCCAGGAGGCGATCCGCCGACGCAGCTGGCGTGACATAGATCTGAGAGCCGTGGCGCCATTCGTTGCCCTGGCCTTGCTGCTGCTGGTGGGCGCGCTGGTCAATCCCAACTTCATCAGCATCAACAACCTCGCCAATGTCGCCACCCGAAGCGCCTTCATCGCCATCATCGCAGTCGGCGCGACCTTCGTGATTTCGTCGGGGGATCTGGACCTCTCCGTCGGGGCCATGGTCGCCTTCATCGCCAGCCTGATGATCCTGTTCATGAATTCCGGTGTCGTCGCCGACCCCGTGCTCATGTTGCTGGCAGCGATCCTGTTCACCATAGCTGCCGGCGCGCTCTGCGGTCTCACCAACGGGCTGATTACCACGGTGGGCAAGATCGAGCCCTTCATCGCCACGCTCGGCACCATGGGTATCTATCGCGGATTGACGACCTGGCTTTCGCAGGGCGGAGCGATCACCCTCAAGGAGCCGCAACTCCAAGAGATGTACCGTCCCGCCTATTTCGGCACGATCCTCGGCGTGCCGGTTCCGATCGTCGTGATCCTCGCCGTGACCGCAGTTGCCGCCTTCATCCTCTATCGCACCCGTTACGGGCGGCACGTCGTTGCCGTCGGCTCCAATCGCGATGTCGCGCGATATTCCGGCATCTCCGTCAACCGCGTCCGCACCGTCGCTTTCGTAATCCAAGGCCTATGCGTGGCCGCAGCCGTGCTGCTTTATGTGCCGCGCCTTGGCTCGACCTCGGCGACGACGGGCATTCTCTGGGAGCTGCAGGCGATCACCGCCGTCGTCGTCGGCGGCACGGCGCTCAAGGGCGGCGCGGGCCGCGTGTGGGGCACCATCTGTGGAGCGTTCATCCTCGAACTGGTCGGCAACATCATGCTGCTGTCCAACTTCATCAGCGAATACCTGATCGGTGCCATTCAGGGTGCGATCATCATTATTGCGATGCTCGTACAGCGCTCGCTGGTACGCAAACCGTGAGACGGCCGGGTCCACAGGTCTCCCGGCCTGCAATAGACTGACCTGTTTTTGGGAGGAAGTTAATGCGCAAGAAGCTATTCGGCCTTACCCTCGCAGCCATGACAGCGCTGGCTGGCGTGACGCACGCTCAGGAGGAAAAGAAAGTGACGGTGGGCGTGTCTATCCCGGCGGCCGACCATGGCTGGACGGCCGGCGTGGTCTTCCATGCCGAGCGCGTCGCCAAGCTCCTGATGGAGCACAATCCGGGCCTGAACGTGATCGTCAAGACATCGCCCGATCCGGCAAGCCAGGCCAACGCCGTGCAGGATCTAGAGACACAGGGCATCGATGCGCTTGTTATCCTGCCCACCGATCCAGATCCGCTGGTCAACGCCATCAAGGAGGTGAAGGGCAAGGGTACTTTCGTCGCGCTTGTCGACCGCGCGCCAAGCGTCAACGACAATTCGGTGCGTGATCTCTATGTCGCGGGCAACAACCCCGCCCTCGGCCAGGTCGCCGGCGAATACATCAAGACAACGACGCCGGAGGCCGAAGTCGTCGTCATCCGCGGCCTTCCGATCCCGATCGACCAGCAGCGACAGGACGGTTTCGACAAGGGCATCGAAGGCTCAAACGTCAAGGTTCTCGACCGCCAGTACGGCAATTGGAACCGTGACGATGCCTTCAAGGTCATGCAGGACTACCTAACCAAATACCCGAAGATCGACGTCGTCTGGTGCCAGGACGACGACATGGCCGTCGGCGTACTGCAGGCCATCGAGCAGGCAAAGCGAACCGACATCCAGTACATCGTCGCCGGCGCCGGCTCAAAGGAAATGATCAAGAAGGTCATGGACGGCGACAAAATGGTCCCCGTCGACGTGCTCTATCCGCCTGCAATGATCGGCACCGCCCTCGAAATGACCGTCGCCCATTTCTACGGCCAGGTTCCGGTCCGCGGCGTCTACACGATTGACGCGACGCTGGTGACCAAGGACAACGCGAAGGACTTCTACTTCCCGGACTCGCCGTTCTGATCCGGAGCTGTGGCAAGGACGGCCCGCGTTTGGCGCGGGCCACCGTCTTCTCGGGCTCATGGCCGATCCGAGCTTTGACCTGGCACGGGCCTCAGCGTGCGCGACGCGGAGGCGGCCGTCAGCTCTTCACCACGGCCGGCCATTCGCTCGTCGTGCCGGGCTGCACCGGCCGCTCCAGATAGGTCGACAACACGACATAGCTCCGCGTCGCCTTGACGCCGGGTGTGTCGTAAAGGCGCGCCAGCAGGCCTTCGAGCGCATGGGTGCTTTCGGTTCTCACCTTGAGCAGCATGCAGGTGTCGCCTGCGACCGAGTGGATCTCCTCCACCTCCGGATATTCCTCGATCGCCAGCAGCGCCTGAGTCTTGCCCCAGCCGGTCGTATCCACATGGACGAAGGCGAGCAGCGTCTTGCCGACGGCCTCGGGATCGATCAGCGCCGCCACGCGCCGGATCGCCCCGGAACGCCGAAGGCGCTTCACACGCTCATGCGCGGCCGGCGGCGAAAGCCCGACGCGGTCGCCGAGCTCGGCGTAGCTCGTCGTCGCGTCCTCGACCAGCACGCCTAATAGTTTTCGGTCCATTGCATCGAGGTCGCGCTCCGGCAGGCGCTTCCGCCGAACGTCGTCTGTATTTTGATCCATTCCGCTATTTCTCCTTGATGCCGAACTTCGTTCTGAGATTATGCGGCAATGACGAACATCGATCAATCCGCTTCCTCATCCGCCGACCGGGCTCGCATTCCGCCCTTTGCCCTGCTGCTGACCGCCTCGATCGGCGTCATCGGCTCCAATTCGCTGGCGCTCGGACCGATCGCGCCGGAGGTGTCGCTAAGCCTCGGCACCGGCGTGCCAGCGGTGATGACGGCTTCCGCCGCTTTCGGACTCGGCACCGCGGCGAGCGCCGTCTTCCTCGGCCGCCTCATCGATCGGCACGGCCCGCGCCGCATGCTCGCGGCAGCGCTGCTACTTTTAGCCGGCGGACTTGCCACAAGCGCCGCCGCGCCGGCGTTGCCGCTGTTGGTCGCAGCCCAGCTCGTCGTCGGGATTGCCGCGGGCATTGCGCTTCCCGCCATCTATACGCTGGCCTCGGTGATCGCCCCGGCCGGGCGCGAGAGCGAGACGATCGGCCTGGTGCTGACCGGCTGGACGCTGAGCATGGTGGCCGGGGTGCCGCTGTCGGCGGCGATCGCCGATTTCGCCGGCTGGCGGGCGGTCTATCTCGTCGTCGCCGGAGCAGCGCTGACGGCCTGCGCCGGCGTTCGGCGCGCGGCGGTGCGGGAAGGACCCGCCGGCAGGACGACCTCGCCGCTAGCGGCGCTCGGCGTGCCCGGCGCGGCCTCGCTTCTTGTCGCCTGCGCGGCCTTCATGGCGGCTTTCTATGGGGTCTATGCCTATATCGGCGACCATTTGCATGGCGCCCTCGGCCTGCCCGTCAGTTCCAACGGCCTCCTTGCGGCCTCCTACGGCTTAGGCTTCGGTGGCGCGGCCTTCCTCGACCGTCTGATCGATCGCTTCGGTGCGGCGAGGCTGCTGCCGCTAATTTTTCTCGCGGTCGCCGGCGTCTATGTCGCGATGTCGGCAGCAAGCGGCTCCTATCCGGCGCTGCTCGCCGTCGTCTTTCTCTGGGGGCTCGCCAACCATTTCGGGCTGAACGTCCTCATCGTGCGGCTGACGGCGCTCGATCCCGCCCGACGCGGTGCGATCTTGGGGCTGAACAGCGGCGTCACCTATCTCGCCCTCTTTGCCGGCACGCTCGGCTTCGGCGCCGCCTATGCCGGGACGGATTTTTACGTTCTGCCGCTGGCCGCGGCGGGGCTGATGCTGGCCGCCGCAGTCTCGGCAGCCCGCGCGCCGCGCCACTCCTCAATGCAGTAGGCTGTGCTTGGCGACCAGAGTGACCTCGCGCGTGAGCTCGGTCAGCCGGTCGGCGGCAAGGCGGTTGATCTGCCAGTACAAGGGAACGTCCAACGGCGTGCCGGGGATCAGCTCGACCAGTCGGCCGGACTCCAGATGGTCGCGCGCAAGCTGTATCGGATTCATCGCCCAGCCCATGCCCGCAAGACTCGCCTCGAGGAAGCCTTGCGTCGACGGCAGCCAGTGGGTCGGATAGGTCAGCTCTTCCCCGAGCGCCTGGCGGATCCACCGGCTTTGCAGCCTGTCCTTCTGATTGAACGTAAGGGCCGGCGCACTGGTTATCGCTTCCGGCGTGACGCCCTCAGTAAAGTGCCGGGCAACGAAGTCGGGGCTCGCCGTCGCATGATAGCGGAGCGTGCCGAGAGACACACGCCGGCACCCTTGGATCGGCTTTTCCAGACTGGTGACGGCGGCAATCACTCGCCCCTTTTGCAGCCATTCGGCGGTATGGTCCTCGTCGTCGAGGGCGATGTTCAGCAGGTAGGGCGAGCGCTTGGCGAAGTTCGAGACCGCCGCGACGAACCAGGTTCCGAGGCTGTCGGCGCTTGTCGCAATGTTCAGTGTCACCCTTTGCCGCCGTTCGCCCGGACCGACGAGGGCAGGCAGGTGCGCGAGCAACTCGCCTTCGAGCATGCCGACATTCTCCATATGACGGCAGAGCCATTCTCCCTTCTCCGTCGCGGTGCAGGGATTTCCCCTGGCGATCAGGACGACGCCGAGCCGTTCCTCGAGCTGCTTCACCCGCTGGGAGACGGCCGAGGGCGTCACGTTGAGGACGCCGGCGGCCTTTTCGAAGCTGCCCGTCTGGACGACGGCCGTGACGGCACGGAGAGCGGAATAATCGAGCATGGCTTAGTTTTACTTAATTGAAGTTAGCAACATTAACTAGCCTGAATTCTTCCGTCGCGATACCGGAAACGCTCATCTCGTTTCTGGAGCGCTTCGCAGGTATGAATTTTTCGGTTTATGTCACAGGCCTGATGATGGGGCTCAGCCTGATTGTGGCGATCGGCGCGCAGAATGCCTTTGTGCTGCGCCAGGGGCTGCGCAACGAGCACGTGTTCGCCGTCTGCCTTGCCTGCGCCCTGTCCGATACCTTGCTGATCGTCCTGGGGGTGACCAGCTTCCGGCAGATTGCCACGCTTCTGCCTTGGCTCGACACGGCCATGCGCTATGGCGGGGCGGCGTTCCTGATCTGGTACGGCGCCAAGAACCTCTATTCCGCCCTGCGGTCGTCCGGAGCCTTGGCGGCCGGAGAGGAGAGAGCGTCGAGCTTTCGGCAGACCGTTCTGACATGCCTGGCGCTCACCTGGCTCAATCCGCATGTCTATCTCGACACGGTCGTGTTGCTCGGCACGATCTCGACCCGATTTCCGAGTGGCGAGCTTTCGTTCACGACAGGCGCCGTCACCGCCTCCTTCCTGTTCTTCTTTTCGCTCGGCTATGGCGCCACATGGCTGCGACCGATCTTCTCAAACCCGCTGTCCTGGCGAATCCTGGAAACGCTCATTGCTTTTACAATGTGGATGATCGCCTCTAAACTCTTGACCGGAATGTGATTCCGCCGCGCCTCGCAGATTTCCTCGGCTCATAAGGTCCCAAAAGCTTGTCCACCTCCGTCCACCAGCTTCTGCTTGTCTACGCCGCCTATGTGATCGCCGCCGCCAGTCCGGGCCCCAGCAACATGCAGATCATGGGCGTTGCGATGAATAACGGCAGACGGGCAGCACTCCTCCTGGCAGCCGGCGTCGTCAGCGGATCGATCTTCTGGGGCATGATGGCCGCCACCGGCATCTCGGCCCTGCTGACCCGCTACGCCGAAGCCCTGATCGTACTCAAAATCTTCGGCGGCCTCTATCTCCTCTATCTCGCCTTCAAGGCTGCAAGGGCGGCTCTATCTTCCGGCGACAAGGCGGTACAGCCGTCGGGCGGTGATGCCCTCTGCGGATCGGCTCTCTATCGGCGGGGATTGCTGATGCATCTCACCAATCCGAAATCCGTGCTCGCATGGATCGCCTTGGTGACGCTCGGTCTCGGACCGGAAACGTCGTGGCACAGGCTCGGCGCGATCCTCGGCGGCTGCGCGGCTCTGAGCGTCACCATCTTTTGCGGCTATGCCGTTGTATTTTCGACCGCGCCGATGGTGCGCCTCTATCGCCGCGCGCGGCGCTGGATCGAAGGTCTGTTGGCCGTGTTTTTCGGCGTGGCCGGCCTGCGGCTGTTGCTGTCTCGCGCTTGAAGAGGAAAACGATCGTGACGCTCTTCACCGGCCTTTCGGCCTTTTCCATGACCCCGACCGATGCTGCCGGCAATGTCGACACGGGCGCACTTGCGCGTTTGCTCGAGCGTATTCATCTCGCCGGGGTCGACTCGATCGGGCTGCTTGGCAGCACGGGCGGCTACGCCTTTCTCTCACGTGGCGAGCGGCGACGCGCCGTCGAGGCGGCGATGGATTGCGTCGGCGGAAAGACGCCTGTCATCGTCGGCGTCGGGGCGCTTCGAACCGACGAGGCGCAGGCATTGGCGCGGGATGCCAGGTCCGCCGGCGCTGACGGCTTGCTGCTGGCGCCCATGTCCTATACGCCGCTCTTCGAAGAAGAGGTCTACCAGCACTTCGCCGCTGTCGCCGATGCGGGGCAATTGCCGCTCTGCATCTACAACAATCCGGGCACCACAAGATTTAACTTCAGCGACGCGTTGATTGCGCGGCTCGCGAAGGTCGCGCACATCGCGGCGGTGAAGATGCCATTGCCGCAGGACGACGCCTTCGAGGGCGAAATGGCGCGCCTTCGCGGCGAAACACCGCGAGGTTTCTCGATCGGCTACAGTGGCGATTGGGGAGCGGCGGCGGCGCTGCTGGCAGGCTGCGACGCCTGGTACAGCGTGATCGCCGGCCTCTTGCCCTCGGAAGCCTTGGCGCTTACCCGGGCCGCGCAAGCCAGCGATGTTGCCGAGGTCGAGCGGCTCGACCAGGCATTTCAACCCTTGTGGAGCCTGTTCAAGGCGTTCGGCAGCTTCCGCGTCATGTACGCGATCGCGGAAGCGCTCGGCCTTTGCCGGGCCGACCCGCCGTGCCCGATTTTGCCATTGCCGCAATCCGAAATGGCAGGAGTGAAGAACGCCCTTGATCGCGTGCTTGGCTGACCGGCCGGCTCCCGCCAGAGCCGCGATGCCAGCCGCATCAGGCCGCCGGCAGGGCTTCCGGCAGGGCGAAAGTCCGCTCATCAGGCAGGTGATGCTCGATCCGATCCCCTACGCGCATCTTTGTTCTTTATTTGTTCCAGCCGGTGTGCAATGCTCGTTCCGGGATATCCGACGAGGTCGCAAATGGACGACAAGCGCGCATTGTTTCGGAAGTTGCATGAGGGCCCCGAAGCCTTCATCATTCCCAATCCCTGGGACATCGGCACCGCCAGAATCCTGGCGGCCATGGGTTTCCCAGCTCTTGCCACGACCAGCGCCGGCATGGCGTTCTCGCTCGGCTTGCCAGAGGGTTCCGCCTCGCGCGAACAGACGCTTGCCCACTGCGGGGCGATCGTCGATGCGACGCCACTGCCGGTTTCGGCCGATCTCGAAAAAGGCTTCGGAGACGATCCCAAGAGTGCTGCGGAGACCGTCGCGGCGGCGGCCGGCATCGGCTTGGCCGGCTGTTCCCTCGAAGACCACACGGGAGATCGGAGCCGTCCGATCTTCGACTTCGCTCTGGCGGTCGAGCGGATCGAGGCGGCCGCCGAGGCCTCTCGGTCCCTTCCTCACGATTTCGTTCTGACGGCTCGGTGCGAGAATTTCCTCTGGGGACGCGCCGATCTCGACGACACGATCAGGCGGCTGCAAGCTTTCGAGCGGGCCGGGGCCGATGTGCTCTACGCGCCCGGCCTGGCCGACCTCAATTCGATCCGAGCTGTGTGCGATGCCCTCACGAAGCCGGTCAACGTCGTGATGGGCATGCCGGGGGCGACGTTCAGCCTGGCGGATCTGGCCGAGGCCGGAGCGAAGCGCATCAGTGTCGGTTCCGCCCTGGCGCGCCTTGCTTACGGTGCAATGGTGGACGCTGCGCGGGAGATGCGGTCGCAGGGGACCTTCCGGTTCTCGGAGAAAGCCATGGGCTTTGCGGAACTGGAGGGATTATTCCGCGCATCATCATAGACGAGATCAGCCTCTCGCGGATGGAAGCTCGCCCTGCGCGCCAGCTAGCAGCGCCACCGTCTGCTGGCGGATCGCCCCGCCGGCACCTGAACGGTGCTCGCGCGCGAAACATGCAAGCGCACCGGATGTCATGCGGCACTGTGCCTTGCCTGCCGCAACGGTGCATCGCGCGTGCGCCGTCACGACCCGCCGGCGCAGTTGGGCAGGCAGGGTCGGCCGAGGTATTTCCGATTGGGCAGGCATTCTGCCCATAAATTCCCCGACCTTTCGGTCCTGCTCAACCACCCCGGGAGGCCTCAAGCGGCAGCGCCGTCGCCGCACCGGGAATCGTGATAACCCAAGGCCGGTGTGATAAACTCGTTCCTCCCGGAAGGAGTGGTCGAGGAGAGGCCATATGAATATTGCAACTTGGCTCAAGAGCTTGGGCCTGGAGCAGTATGTTCCGGCCTTCGACGACAACGCAATTGATGCCGATATCCTACCCCGCCTGACGGCCGATGACTTGAAAGAAATCGGCGTAGGCGCGCTGGGCCACCGCAAGCGCATCCTCGAGGCGATAGCCGAGTTGCAAGGACAGCCTGAGACGGCGTCGAGGAAGCCAGATTCGGTCTCACCAATTCCAATGTCGCCGTCGGTAGAACAGCGCGGCGAACCTGGACGCCCGCGCGAGGCAGAACGGCGGCAACTGACGGTCATGTTTGTGGATCTCGTCGGTTCTACCGCGCTTGCCACGCGGCTTGACCCGGAGGACATGCGCGACCTCCTGAGGCAGTTCCAGAATACCACGGCTGGCGAAGTCCTTCGCTTCGCGGGATACGTCGCGAAACTCATGGGCGACGGCGTGTTGGCCTATTTCGGTTGGCCGCAGGCACACGAAGACGAAGCGGAACGCGCCGTTCGTGCGGCGCTTGCGGTCGTCAGTGCCGTGAATGGTCTGCCCGTCAAGGACGGTCAGCAACTCTCGGTCCGGATCGGAATCGCCACCGGGGTGGTGGTTGTTGGTGACCTCATCGGCATCGGGTCAGCACAGGAGAACGCAGTTGTCGGAGAGACTCCCAATCTTGCCGCGCGCCTCCAGGCAATTGCCGAGCCTGGAACGGTCGTCATTTCCGAGCTTACCTACCGCCTTATCGGAAATATGTTCGAGATAACCAGCATTCGGCCACAGAAGCTAGCAGGGTTCGACACCCCCGTCAGCGCATTCAAAGTGATTGGAGAGGGTGGCGCGGAGAGTCGGTTCGACGCGCTTCATGCAAACGAATCTGCGCCGCTTGCCGGGCGCGACCACGATATCGCCTTGCTGCTCGATCGGTGGCGGCTGGCGGCGTCCGGTGAAGGACAAGTGGTCGAACTGTTCGGCGAGGCCGGTATTGGCAAGTCCCGTATTCTGCAGGAATTGCGGGAGCACATGAAAGACGAGCCACATACGCGACTGCGATACTACTGCTCGCCCTATCACGTGGAAAGCGCCCTCTATCCTGTCGCGGATCAGCTGCTCCGAGCTGGAGGCATAAGGCGGACCGACCCTCCCGAGCGTCAGCTTGACTTGCTTGAGCAACTCCTCGCCGGTTCGACCAGGCACCCAAACGACGCCATACCGCTGATCGCGGCATTGCTGTCCATCCCCACCGAGGGGCGCTACCCTAAGATCGACCTTATGGCGCAGAAGCAAAAGACGCGCACGTTCGAGGTGCTGTTCGAGCAACTAGAGGCCCTTGCACGCAGCCAACCAGTGCTGATGCTGCTTGAAGACGCGCATTTCCTGGATCCGACATCGGCCGAGCTATTTGACCAGATCGCAGGTCGGATTCAGCGACTACCTGTAATGCTGATTGCAACATCGCGACCGGAAGGCGCGGCCCGCTGGAGCGGTCTTCCGCACGCGACGTTCTTGACGCTGAACCGGCTCAGCCGTGCCCAAGCGGCCTCTATCATTGCAGCGATGACCGGCGGCAAACAGCTACCGGCCGAAGTGCTGGACCAGATACTCTCGAAGACCGAAGGCGTTCCGCTGTTCGTGGAAGAATTGACCAAGGTCGTCCTGGAATCGGGCCTGCTTGAAGTACGAGATGGCGAGCTGGTTCTGGCTGGCCCGTTACCGCCGCTCGCGGTTCCCGCGACGTTGCACGACTCGCTGATGGCCCGCCTCGATCGCTTGGATTCCATAAGAGACGTGGCGCAAGTCGGGGCGGTGATCGGACGCGAGTTCACGCACGAGCTGCTGGCGGCAGCAACGGGCCTGCCCGAATTGGAGCTTGAGCGCGCAACGAGCCAGCTAGTAGCAGCCGGCCTTGTTTTCCGCCGCGGCAGTGACGGTCAAGCAACCTATGCCTTCAAGCATGCACTGGTCCAGGATGCCGCGTACAGCAGTTTGCTGCACAGCCGTCGTCAGCAGCTGCACGCCCGGATCGCTTTGATACTCGAGGAACGCTTCCCCGAAATCGTGACGACAGAGCCCGAACTGCTTGCGCACCACTTTGGTCAAGCGGGCCTTTTGGACAGGGCTGTCGAGTACAATGAACTCGCTGGTCGCCGGGCGCTTTCACGCTCCGCTTTGACGGAAGCGCGTACGCGTTTCGACAACGCCCTTAGCGGGCTTTCGGCGATACCTCCGTCCGAAGAGCGTTCGCGCCGAGAACTTTCAATCCAACTGGCGCTCGGCAGCACGCATGTTGCTGCGCACGGCTTCGCCGCGCCTCCCACAGCAGATGCCTATGGTCGAGCGCGCCAGCTTTGTGAAGAGCTGGGCGAGACGCGTCTGCTCTTCCCGGTGCTTTACGGACTATGCCTCTACCACCTCTATGCTGCCGAACTGGCGGAAGCACGCAGTGCGGCCAACCGGCTGCTTGAATTGGCGGAACCGAGCAATGATCGCGGACTTTCCTTCTTTGCTCACCGGGCCGCCGGCGTCAGCTCATTGCCTGCCGGTGAGTTCGTCAGCGCCCGGGCACATCTGGAGGAGGCTCTTGCACTTTACAATCCTCGAGAGCACCGATCGCCGGCATTTGTCTACGCCTTTGATCCGCGCGTGGTGTGCCTGGATTATCTCGCCCGCACATTGCTGCCACTCGGCTTTCCCGATCAGGCATTGGCAGCAAACGACGAAGCGCTTGCTGAAGCGCATCGTGTGGGTCATCGCAACAGCCTCGCCCTGCCACTGTTCTTTGGCGGAGTCATCCGCCAGATTCTCGGCGACCACCAAGGCGTCCAGGAGCGGTGCTCGGAACTGACCCGCATTGCCACGGAAGCCGGATTCCGCTTCTGGCTTGCCGGTGCCACAATGCTGAACGCTTGGACAATCGCCGACGCAGGCGATTTCGATCGTGGACGCCTCGAACTCCAACGAGGTCTTGCTGAATGGCGCGATACCGGCGCAGATTACATGGTTCCCTATTTCATCGCTCTTCAGGCGCAGATCGAACTGAGAGCGGGCGACCCGGGTGCTGCACTCGTTTTGCTCGAAACAGCCGAGGCAAAGATGGAACGTACCAAGGAGCGTTGGTTTGCGGCCGAGATACTTCGCCTCCACGGGGAGGTACTGCTGCAACTTGGAGAGGACAGAGCCAGAAATTCCGGGGATCTTCTTGTGGAGGCAATGGCGACGGCACGGGCTCAGCGCGCGCGCTTCTGGGAACTGCGTGCGGCGCTGGTCCTCGTTCGAGCCGGCCTTCCCGCACCAGGCGCTCGCGAGCAGCTCGCACTGATTTTTTCCGGGTTTACCGAGGGCCTGACGTTGCCTGACCTGCAAGCCGCACATGCGCTCACGGCAACAGCTGAAGGGCTTCGGGCGGCCAACTGATTGATCCGGCCAGGGAGGATGCGATGACAAAGGCGTCTGAAAATATCCGCGGCGAAATTCAGCGGGCAAACGATGAATGGAATGCAGCCTTCAACAGCGGCAAAGCTGACGCGGTAGCCGCACTCTATGCGCCGGATGCGGTCGTTTTGCCGTCTACACACGCAGTTGTCAGGGGAACAAGCGCAATCGAAGACTTTTGGAATGGCTTGATCTCGGCTGGAGTGAAGGATCATCGAATCGAGATGATCGATGCCCAGTCAGGTGCCGACATCGCCTATGCAATAGGGAAGTGGTCGGCCAATGCTCCCGGCGAAGACGGTGAAACGCAGCGCTACGAGGGGACTGTCGTTACGGTCTTCCGACGCCAAGGCGACGGATCCTGGAAAGCTTGTCTCCACACATGGAATTGAGCCTGCGCCGCGGCTGAGCATGAGGCCGGACCTGATTTAGGGTGGAAATCGCTGCCGGCCGGCACGCGCGTCCAGTCATGGATGGGCCGCCCCGACCCCCTCCCCGCCCTTCAGATAGCTCACCACTGCGTCGGCGATCATCGTGCGGTGGCGGCCGATCGTCGCAGGTTCGGATAGGTCGCGGCGGAAGATCGTGCCGAAGGTGTAGCGGTTCGAGACGCGGAAGAAGCAGAAGGCGCTGATCAGCATGTGGATGTCGATCGGATCGGCCTTGCGGCGGAAGGTGCCGTCGGCGAGGCCGCGCTCGACGATCGCGTCGATCGTCTGGATCACCGAGACGTTCAGCTCGCGAATAGCCTCCGAGCGCAGCATGTGGACGGCGTGGTGGATGTTCTCGATGCTGACCAGGCGGACGAAGTCGGGATTGGCCTCGTCGTGGTCGAAGGTGGTGGCGATCAGCGTGCGGAGCGCCTGTTCGGGCGGCAGGTTGGCAAGCTCCAGATCGGCTTCGAGCGTGCGGATCTTGCGATAGGAGCGCTCCAGCACGGCGAGATAGAGCGCTTCCTTGCTGCCGAAATAATAATAGATCATCCGCTTCGAGGTGCGGGTGCGTTCGGCGATCTGATCCACCCGGGCGCCCGCCAGCCCGTGGGTGGAAAACTCCTCTGTCGCCACCTCCAGAATGTCTTCCTGTGTTCTCGCCGGATCGTTCTTCCTGCCGTTCATCTGCCGTTCGGCCATCGTCGCGCGTCGCCCCCATCTTCCACGAGCCCTTGTTCCGTTGACCTTATTGCCCGCTTCTCCAGATCGAGCCGGAGGCCCCTCTCCCAAGCGATGCATCAAGACATATTCTACCTTGCCGCTTCGTTTCAATAGCAAGCCACTTGACATCCGAACTAGTTAGTACATTTTAACGGAAGAGGGCCGAACCCGCGGAGGAGCGCGGGGTTCTGGCGGCCGGAACCCTCCGGCATTGGGAGACAAGCTCGCGCAAGCGCGTCCGCCAGGGCTCGCCTGTCGCCTGGGAGGAGCGCATGACCCGCATCATCGATTTCTATTTCTTCGCGCTGAAGGTGACGATCGCCCTGCTGCTCGCCGGCATGGTCGTGCTCGTCTTCGGCAATGTCGTTCTGCGCTATGCCTTGAACCAGGGAATCACGGTTTCAGAGGAGCTGTCGCGCATCTTCTTCGTCTGGCTGACCTTCCTTGGCGCCGTCGTCGCCATGCGCGAGCATGGCCATCTCGGCGTCGATACACTCATCAAGCGGCTGCCGACGCTCGGCGCGAAGATCGCCGTGCTCATCGGCCATGCGCTGATGCTCTATGCCACCTGGCTGATGATCAGCGGCAGCTGGGCGCAGACGCTGATCAATCTTCATGTCGACGCGCCGGCCACCGGCCTTTCCATGGGCTTCTTCTATGGCGCCGGTCTTGCCTTCGGCATTCCCGCCTTCCTGATCCTCCTTTCCGACGCCTTCGCCATCGCCACCGGCCGTATCGACATAGCGACCGTCGAACTCGTGCGCGACAGCGAGGACGAGGTGATCCTCGACGATCTGCCAGAGCCCGCGCTCGGGCCGGTCTCCGCGAAGCACTGAGGAGGCGAGCATGACCGTATCTATCTTTATCGGCGCTCTGCTCGGTCCGATGGCGCTCGGCGTGCCCATCGCCTTCGCCTTGGTCCTCAGCGGCGTAGCGCTGATGCTCTATCTCGGCCTCTTCGACGCGCAGATCGTCGCGCAGAACGTTCTGAACGGCGCCGATAGCTTTCCGCTGATGGCGGTGCCTTTCTTCCTGCTTGCCGGCGAGGTGATGAACACCGGCGGCCTTTCGCGCCGCATCATCGCGCTGGCGATGGCGATGGTCGGCCATATCCGCGGCGGTCTCGGCTTCGTGGCGATCTTCGCCGCCTGCATCCTTTCGAGCCTCTCGGGCTCGGCGGTTGCCGATGCGGCGGCGCTCGGCGCGCTGCTGCTGCCGATGATGCTGAAGAGCGGCCATGACGCGGCGCGCGCCGGCGGCCTGCTTGCGTCGGCCTCGATCATCGGCCCGATCATTCCGCCGTCGATCGGCTTTATCCTCTACGGCGTCGTCGGCGGCGTCTCGATCACCAAGCTGTTCCTCGCCGGCATCTTTCCCGGCCTGATGATCGCCGCCGCACTCTGCATCACCTGGTTTCTCGTCGCCCGCAAGGAACAGTTCGAGCTGCCGCCGCGGGAGACGGGCGCGGTGCGCCTCAAGGCGTTGGCCGACAGCATCTGGGCGCTCATGCTGCCGGTGATCATCATCGTCGGGCTGAAATTCGGCGTCTTCACGCCGACGGAAGCGGGCGTCGTCGCCGCCGTCTATTCGCTCTTCGTCGCCATGGTCCTCTATCGCGAGCTGCCGCCGGCCCAGCTCTTCCACGTCTTCGTCTCGGCCGCCAAGATCACCGCCGTCGTCATGTTCCTGGTCGCCTGCGCCGCGGTCTCCGCCTGGCTGATCACCGTGGCCGACGTGCCCGGCGCGCTTGCCGCCCTGGTCGAGCCGCTGATGGACAACCAGACGGCGCTGCTCATCGCCATCATGGCGCTGATCGTCGTCGTCGGCACCGCCATGGACATGACGCCGACCATCCTGGTGATGACGCCGGTGCTGATGCCGATCATCAAGCAGGCGGGCATCGACCCGGTCTATTTCGGCGTGCTGTTCATCATCAACAACTCGATCGGCCTGATCACGCCGCCGGTCGGCACCGTGCTCAACGTCATCTGCGGCGTCTCGAAGCTGTCGATGGAAGAGTTGATGAAGGGCGTGATGCCCTTCCTGATCGCCGAGCTGATCGTCCTGTTCCTGCTCGTTCTGTTCCCCGAACTGGTAACCGTGCCGGTCTCCTGGTTCGGGCACTGACACAGATTTTTACGCATTCAACACGGCCGGTGGGAGTACCGGTCCAACCCTGGGAGGAAAACATGTTAAACGGACTGACCAAACTGGCGCTGGGCCTCACCCTGCCGCTCGCCTTGATGGCTGCCGGGCCGACCAACGCGGAGATCGGCGAACACACGCTGAAATTCGCCTCGGCCAACAACAAGGGTCACCCGCAGGTGACCGGCATGGAGAAATTCGCCGAGCTGGTGAAGGAAAAGAGCGGCGGCAAGATCGAGGTCAAGCTCTTCCCGGGCGGCACGCTCGGCGGCGATGTGCAGACGATCTCGGCGCTGCAGGGCGGCGTGGTCGAAATGACGGTGCTGAACGCCGGCATCCTCGCCAACAACGTCAAGCAGTTCGGCGCCGTCGACCTGCCCTTCCTCTTCAACAGCGGCGAGGAAGCCGACAAGGTGATGGACGGCCCGTTCGGCGAGAGCCTCACGAAGCTGCTGCCCGATACCGGCCTCGTCGGGCTCGGCTATTGGGAGCTCGGCTTCCGCAACCTCACCAACAACCGCCATCCGGTGACCAAGCTCGAGGACATCAAGGGGCTGAAGATCCGCACCATCCAGTCGCCGATCCCGCTCGAACTCTTCAACACGCTCGGCGCCAATGCCGTGCCGCTCCCCTACACCGAACTCTATACCGCGCTCGAGACCGGAACGGTCGACGGCCAGGAGAATCCGGCGGCAA
Source organism: Sinorhizobium sp. NG07B (assembly GCF_002532005.1). Taxonomy (NCBI): domain Bacteria; kingdom Pseudomonadati; phylum Pseudomonadota; class Alphaproteobacteria; order Hyphomicrobiales; family Rhizobiaceae; genus Sinorhizobium; species Sinorhizobium sp. NG07B. Next base: position 31,042 of record NZ_NWTD01000007.1, read on the forward strand.
ACATCCTCAACGCCAAGTTCTACGAGGTGCAGAAGTACATGACGCTCACCCGTCACCAGTACAACCCGCAGATCGTGCTCGTCAGCAAGAAGTTCTGGGACGGGCTGAATGACGAGGAAAAGGCCGTGCTGCAGGCGGCCGCGACCGAGGCGCGCGACTTCCAGCGCAAGGTTTCGCGCGAGAAGGATGCCGAGGCGCTCGAGGAGATCAAGAAGACCGGCATGGAGGTGAGCGAACTCAGCCCCGAGGAAACGCAGAAGCTGCGCGATGCCGTTAAGCCGGTGATCGAGAAGTTCAAGGCCGAGATCGGCAGTGAGACGGTCGAGGCGCTGTTCAAGGAGATCGGCGCCGCACGCGGCCAGTAGCGGCCGGCCAATCGTCCGGTCCGCCCGATCCCAAGCGGCGGACCGGAAGACCCTCGCGACGGGACGGATAAAGTGAGAGCGGAAAGCATGACCGAGACGCTTGTAAGACCCTTGAAGGCCGGCCTGATCGGCGCCGGCATCCAGGCCTCGCTGACCCCGGCGATGCACATGGCCGAGGGTGCCGCCCAGGGGCTCAGCTATCACTACGAGCTGATCGACCTGCAGGCGCTCGGCGCCACGGAGGACGACCTGCCGCGTCTCATCGCCGAAGCGGAAGCCCGCGGGCTTGCCGGCCTCAACATCACCCATCCCTGCAAGCAGGCGGTGATCGTCCATCTCGACGAGCTCGCCCCCGACGCCCGCCGGCTCGGCGCCGTCAACACCGTGGTGCTCAAGGGCGGCCGGCGCTATGGCCACAACACCGACTGGTGGGGCTTTGCCGAGGCATTCCGGCGCGGCCTCCCCGACGCGGACCTCTCCTCCGCCGTCCAGCTCGGCGCCGGCGGCGCTGGCGTCGCGACGGCCTATGCGGCGCTGTCGCTCGGCTTGCGGCAGCTTACCGTCTTCGACCGCGAGCCGGAACGGGCCGAAGCACTCGCCGACATGCTCTCGCCGCTCTTCCCCGAGGCGGAGATCGCGGCAGGCGCCGATCTCGCCGCGGCGATGGCCGAGGCGGCCGGGCTGATCCATGCGACGCCGACCGGCATGGCGAAATATCCGGGGCTGCCGCTCGATGCTGCGCTGCTTGAGTCCGGCCACTGGGTCGCCGAGATCGTCTATTTCCCGCTGGAAACGGCGCTGCTGAAGGAAGCCAGGCGCCGCGGCTGCCGCACGCTCGACGGCGGCGGCATGGCCGTGTTCCAGGCCGTCGGCGCCTTCCGGCTGTTCACCGGGCTTGAGCCGGATGCGGCGCGGATGCTCGAGCATTTCCGGGCGATGACGGGGTGAGGGTTTCGGGGGCTGTGGCGCGAGGAGCATCTACTGAACTGCCGGGCGACACCCCCCTCTGCCCTGCCGGGCATCTCCCCCGCAAGGGTGGAGATGGGCAGGAGGCACCGTCGTCGGCCACGGCCACGCGGCAAGGAGGTTGGCGCCGTCGATGAGAGGAGCGGGGCGCCTGCATCTAGTCGATCTCCCCCTTGCGGGGGAGATGCCCGGCAGGGCACAGGGGGGTGTCGCCCGCCTCCCATTTTTCGCATTTCGATTCTAACCGCGAGGACAGGACGATGAAGACCTCGATAGCGACAGTTTCCTTAAGCGGCGACCTCAGCGACAAGCTGCGCGCCATCGCCAAGGCCGGCTTCGACGGCGTCGAGATTTTCGAGAACGACTTCCTCGCCTTCGACGAGAGCCCGCGCGAGGTCGGCCGGATGGTGCGCGACTTCGGCCTGGAGATCAGCCTGTTCCAGCCCTTCCGCGACTTCGAGGGCATGCCGGAACCGCTCAGAACCCGCACCTTCGACCGCGCCGAGCGCAAGTTCGACCTGATGCAGGAGCTCGGCACCGACCTCGTGCTCGTCTGCTCCAACGTCTCGCCGGCCGCACTCGGCGGCATCGACCGAGCCGCGGCCGATTTCCGCGAGCTTGGCGAGCGCGCCGCCAGACGCGGTTTGCGCGTCGGCTACGAGGCGCTCGCCTGGGGCCGCCACATCCATGATCACCGCGACGCCTGGGAGATCGTCCGGCGGGCCGATCATCCGAATATCGGGCTGATCCTCGACAGCTTCCACACGCTGTCGCGCAAGATCGAGGTTAATTCGATCCGCTCGATTCCCAAGGAAAAGATCTTCATCGTCCAGCTTGCCGATGCGCCGCTGATCGACATGGATCTTCTCTACTGGAGCCGGCACTTCCGCAACATGCCCGGCGAAGGCGACCTGCCGGTGACCGAGTTTACCCGCGCGGTGGCGGCGACCGGCTATGACGGCTATCTGTCGCTGGAAATCTTCAACGACCAGTTTCGCGGCGGCAATGCCAATGCGATCGCCGTCGACGGCTACCGCTCGCTGATCTATCTCGGCGACCAGGTGAAGCGCGCCGAGCCGGATATCCGGCTGCCGGTCCCGGACATGCCGCCGCGCGTCGACGTGAAGGGCGTCGCCTTCGTCGAGTTCACCGCTTCCGAAGAGGAGGCGGGCGAGCTCGAAGCGCTGATCCGCACATTCGGCTTCCGGAAGGCGGCGCGGCACCGGACGAAACAGGTGCTGGTCTACCGCCAGGGCGCCGTCAACCTGGTGATCAACACCGAGCGCGAGGGTTTTGCCAACGCCTCCTATCTGGTGCACGGCACCTCGGCCTATGCCTTCGGCCTTTCGGTCGACGATGCCGCGGCGACCGCCGAACGCGCCCGCGCCCTCGGCGCCGAGCCCTTCGAGCAGGCCGTCGGGCCGGGCGAGCTCAAGGTGCCGGCGATCCGCGGCGTCGGCGGCGGCCTGATCTATTTCCTCGACGACAAATCCGAGCTCGCGAAAATCTGGGAGATCGAATTCGAGCCGGTGACCGACGGCGCCCCGGCGGCGCCGGCCGGCCTCACCGTGATCGACCACGTCGCCCAGACCGTCAAATACGAGGAATTGCTGACCTGGCTACTGTTCTACACCTCGTTGCTCGACACCAAGAAGACGCCGATGGTCGACATCATCGATCCGGCCGGGATCGTCCGCAGCCAAGTGGTCGAAAACAACGCCGGCACGCTGCGCCTGACGCTGAACGGCGCCGAGAACCGCAACACGCTCGCCGGCCGCTTCATCGCCGAAACCTTCGGCTCCGGCGTCCAGCACCTCGCCTTCGCCACCGACGACATCTTCGCGACTGCTCAGGCCCTGCGCGCCAACGGCTTCAAGTCCCTACCGATCTCGCCCAACTACTATGACGACGTCGAGGCCCGCTTCGGCCTCGATGCCGAGTTGGTCGAGCGGCTGAAGGCCGAAAACATCCTCTACGACCGCGACGACCACGGCGAGTTCTTCCAGCTCTACAGCCCCACCTATGGCGAAGGCTTCTTCTTCGAAATCATCGAACGGAGGGGTTATCGCGGCTACGGTGCGGCAAATGCGATCTTCAGGATTGCGGCGCTGAAGAAGTATTTGAGGCCTGAGGGGTTGCCGAAGGATTGAGGGGATGGGGGATTTTTGGGTTGGCCATTGCGGCCTCTCTCCCCTTTGCGCCAGCACCGGTCATTGCTCCTCCTTGAGCGAGTGGCTGCAGAAGGTGCAAGACCGGACACTCGCCCGGCTTGAAATTACACCAGGCCGGCCTTGCGAAGCCCGTCCACGACTAGCTCGAAATCGTCGGGGTTCTTGTAGGGCAACACTTTGCGACGGTATTCGAGGGAGTAGTCGGGATTGACCCGGAACACCTCCTGCCAAGCCGCGCGGGCATCGTCGAAACGGCCCAGATGGCCGTAGCTCGCTGCCAGGAGCGCGCGCGAGACATCGGTAACGGGATTGCGGGTCAGCCGCTCTTTTAGCAAGCCAACCGCCTGTTCGTACCTTCCCAGGTGAAACGACGCCAAGGCTTGGAAGTGCAATAGCACATCCGGAAAATATGGGTTCAAGACCTTCGCCCGATCGAAATGCTTGAGTGCCTCGTCGGCCCTGGCCGAGTAATTCAGTGCCTCGCCCAGGCTGACGTGCCCTTCAGCGAAGTTCGGATTGAGGACTATCGCACGCTGGGCCTCGCTGATGGCCACGTCGTGCCGTCGCGAATACAATTCGACGATGCTCAGCGCCCAGTGCGCCCTGGGATCGCGATCATCCAGCGCTACCGCCCGCGTCGCAAGCTCTTCCGCTTGCTCGCGCGAATTCGGCGGTGACGGGCTCCATCCATTCAAATAGTCGAGTACGTGGGTGAGGGCCAGGAACGCGTGGGCCGAGGCGAAATTCGAGTCCAGTTTGATTGCACGTTGCAAAAGGTCCCGGGCGGCGACGTTCGTCTCCTTCGTCAGCCGGTGCCACAGCTCTCGGCCACGCAGGAAATAGTCATACGCCTCAATGTTGCCGGTGTGCTCGGGCGCCAGCCGCTGCCGGTCGCCCTCCGTCAGGTTGATCGCTAGTGCGCCAACGATCTGCTGCGTGACGTCGTCCTGCACCGCGAATATGTCGGTGAGGTCGCGATCGAAGCGCTCCGCCCACAGATGTCCGCTCGAGGCTGCGTCGATAAGCTGCGCCGTGATGCGCACCCTGTTTCCCGATTTGCGGACGCTGCCTTCCAGCACGTAGCGTACGCCGAGGTTTCTGCCGACCTCCTGCACGTGAACGTTCTTGCCCTTGAACGTGAACGACGAATTGCGGGCGATGACGAAGAGCTGCGGCAGCTTTGAGAGAGATGTGATGATGTCTTCGGAGATTCCGTCGGCGAAATATTCCTGCTCGGCATCACCGCTCATGTTGGCGAAGGGCAGCACGGCGATCGACAGTTTCGGCGGCAGTTCCGTCGTCGGACGGCTTGTCACCGGCTGTGAGGTCGCGGTTGCCTTTGCCTCGGTGGTGCCGACACGCAGCGAATACACCCGGATCGGCTCGGCGATGTTCTTGAGCTGCGTGTTGCCGAGATCGCTGACTGAGAGGTCAAGCCGCGCCTTGACCTGGCGATAGGCATCCTCGGATAGGCAGATGGCCCCTGGCGCAGCGACGCCCTCCAGACGCGAGGCGATGTTGACGCCGTCGCCCATCAGGTCGCCGTCGCTTTCCTCGACCACGTCGCCGAGATGAATTCCGATCCGGAACTCGATGCGGCGGTCCTGCGGCACGCCGGCATTGCGCTCGACCATACCGTTCTGCACCTCAATGGCGCAGCGCACGGCGTCTACTACACTGCGGAACTCGACCAGCGCCCCATCGCCTGTGCGCTTGATCACGCGTCCGTTGTGCACGGCGATGGTCGGATCGATCAGGTCGCTGCGCAGCGCCCGCAACCTGGCCAAAGTACGGTCTTCGTCTGCGCCGGCCAGCCGGCTGTACCCGACCACGTCGGCAGCCAGGATCGCCGCTAGCTTGCGGTTCTCGCTCACAGGCCATCTCCTCGTCTCCACAATAACAGGAAGACACAGGGAAGAGGAAATTTTCGGGGTCCCGTTCAGAGCGACTTTGGGTGAGATCATCGCTCGCCATTTGTTCGCCGGCAATCGTGAATGCTCACAATGTCGAGCACTCGCAACCCGGTGCCAATGACGCAGACGTCCTGCCTGGGCAATGACTGTCCTGGCAACTTTCGGACATTCGACACCGTGACGCCGAAAGTCGGCTCAGGGCCGCAAGCTGCCGCTGCTTTCCGGCAAAGCTCCGCAGCAACCGTTCAGCCTCGCAATGCGCGACATTGAAAAAAGAACGGACCGGGAATTGCACGCGCTCTGCGCCCGAATGAGCATATTTCCCGGGCGTTTCTGACCAGCGCCAGCTCCCTACGACGTACTCACCACCAGCGGCAGCTCACCCGTTTCCAGCCGCGACTCCTGCGAGCCGATCGACATTCTGTTGCCGCGCCAGTCGGCGCTGCCGGCGAACCAGCTGCGGACCCAGATGACCGGCAGCAGCAGGTCGCGGGTGAGCATGGCGACGAGCGACCAGCGGGAGAGATGCCAGTTCTTGCGATGGACGAGCAAAAATTCCGGCAGGTAGGCGGCGGTTGCGACAAGAGCGGCGACGGCGGGCACGCTGTGACCCGCAGCGACAGCGGCGATCGCCGACAGCAGGAGCGGCGGCACGACGCCGGCCAGAATTTCCGGCGCGAAGAACTGCGGAAAGGTGACGCGCCGCAACCGCGCCCAGCGGCACTGCCGGGCCCAGACCTCGCGGAACGTCCTTGTGCCGAGCGGCTGGTCGAACGGCGCGGAAACGAGGTGCACCTTCAGGCCGAGGCTTCTCACCAGCTTGGTTGCGGCCGCATCCTCGGCGATCTCCGCCGCCAGCGCCTGGATGCCGCCATTGGCATCCAGCAGGCTCTTGCGCCAGAGCATGCTCTTGCCCTGGGCGAAGCCGAAGCCGAGGGCCTCGCCGGCATATTGCCAGCGCGCCTGGTGGGCGTTGAGGAAGGCGCACTCGACCTCGGCCCAAAAGCCGTTCGGGCGTGAGCCGAGCGGGGTCGAGCAGACGAGCCCGCACTCGGGCCGCCACGCCGCCATCAGCCGAACGAGATAGTCGGCTGGCATCAGCACGTTCGAATCGGCGAGAACCACCCATTCATGCGCGGCCGCATTCCAGCCCTTTACGCAGTTGTTGAGCTTCGGATTGGCGCTGATCCGGTCGTCGCCGATGAGGATCGCCGCGGGAATGCCCGGGTGGCGCCGGCGCGCGGCCTCGATCAGCGGAATCAACGGATCCTTGGCATCGGCGACGCAGAAGATGACTTCGTATTCCGGCCAATCCAGGCGAAACGCGCTTTCAAGCGTTTCCCGGGAAAATTCTTCGATTCCGCAGAGCGGGATGACGAGGGAGACCGGCGGTCGATAGGTCGTCCGCGGCTGCGGGCCGAGACGCGGCCAGATCCGCCAGCCCGCTATCATCAGGCTCAACAGATTGATGGCTAGGAAGGCACCGGCGACGAACAAGATGAGCATCATTTACCCGGGCAACGAACCGCGATTCCGACGAAGTTGAGTTCCGGATAAACATCATCGCAAGATGACAGGCGAATGACAGTTGGGCGCTCTCGGGGCCGTGGCTGAAGCACCCCCCTCTGGCCTGCCGGCCATCTCCCCCAAAAGGAGGGAGATCATTTGCGGCCGGCCCCTCGCTCCGACCTTGCCGCTTCTGTAAGCGGAACGCTTCGCTCGAGGTGCAAAGCGTGCCACATCCAATCTCCCCCCTTGTGGGGGGAGATGGCCGGCAGGCTAGAGGGGGTGGCCATCCGCATTCGAGCCCTTGCTGCGTGGGACGAATTGAACAAATTCCCTGCCCGGTTAATTATATGTCTGCGCAGTGCGCCTTTTCAGGGCGCCCGACGGCCGCCGCTTGTTCCATGCCCCGTCCTCGTACCGGAACAGGCAGCACAAGAATTGCGAAGACAGAGACGATGGATTTCGTCGAGACCATCAATGCCACCGCGGCGTGGCTCGAGCGGTTTGTGCTCAACGAATGGACGCTCTATCAGTGCGCCGTGATCGTCGTCGGCTATTTCGCTTGCGGCCTCGCCGCTAAGCGCCTGGAGCCGGCGCTCGAAGCCCGCGCCCGGATGATCAGGGGAAATCCGGACCTGCTGCGCGTCATCATCGCCTTCATGCGGCGGCTCAAATGGCTGTTCCTGATCGTCTGGCTGTGGATCGCCGACGTCGTGCTGTCGCGCTACGGCTGGCCGTCCTATCGCTGGCTGGTGGGCACGGTGCTGACGCTGGTCGCCGCCTGGTTCATCATCGCGGTCCTGACCCGGATTATCCGCAACCAGACGCTGGCGCGCGTCGTCGCCGTCCTCGGCTGGCTCTACTTCGCGCTTTACGCGCTCGGGCTGGATCGCCCGGTGCTGACAGCGCTCGACAATGCCGCCGTCAATCTCGGTGCCGTTCGTCTTTCGCTGCTGCTCGTACTGAAGGCGATCGTGCTCTCCGCCGCAATGATCTGGCTCGCCGTTCTCACCGGCAACATGTCGTCGAACTGGATTCAGAAATCCGCCGACCTGACGCCGTCGCTGAAGGTGCTGATCAGCAAGCTGATCAAGATCGGGCTCATCGTGCTTGCCGGCACGATCGCGCTGTCGGCGACCGGCATTGATCTGACGGCGCTCACCGTCTTTTCCGGCGCCGTCGGCGTCGGCATCGGCTTCGGCCTGCAGAAGGTGGTCTCCAACTTCATCTCCGGGATCATCATCCTGCTCGACAAGTCGATCAAGCCGGGCGACACGATCACGCTCGGGGAAACCTTCGGCTCGATCCGCGACCTGCGCTCCCGCTTCGTCTCCGTCATCACCCGCGACGGCAAGGAGTATCTGATCCCGAACGAGGACTTCATCTCCGAGCAGGTGGTGAACTGGTCGTTTTCCAGCGACTATGTCCGCATCGACGTGGCCTTCGAAACGTCGCCGAAGAGCGATCCGCACGAGGTCGCCCGGCTTGCGATCGAAACCGCCAAGACCGTGCCGCGGGTCGCCAGCGCCTATGCCGAGCCGGTCTGCTGGTTGACCGGTTTCGGCGGCTCGTCGCTTACCTTCAAGCTGAGATTCTGGATTTCCGATCCGGCCAACGGCCTGACGAACATCCGCGGCCAGGTGTTCATGGCGCTCTGGGACGCCTTCCAGGCAGCCGGCATTGCGACGCCCGACCCGCGCGAGATCATCATGAAGACGCCGGTCGAAATCACCGGCGCAGAAGAGCCGACAGCTCGCGAAACAGCCGCTCGTCCTCGGACTGTGCCACGTTGAAGCGCAGAAAATTGCCGGCCGTCTGCGCCTGGCTGAAGACATTGCCGGGGGCGAGCACGATGTTTCTGGCAAGCGCCCTTCGGGCGAGCTCCGCCGCGTCGATGCCGTCCGGCAGGCGGCACCAGACGAACATGCCCGCCTGCGGCTCGATCCAGGGCTGAATGCCGATCGCCCGGAGCTTTCCGATCGTCTCGGCCATTGCCCGCGACAATCGCTGCCGCACCGTCTCCATGTGCCTGCGATAGCTGCCGTCCTTCAACAGCGTCAGCACCAGCTCGGCGGCAAATCCGGGACCGCCGAAACTGGTTGCGATCTTCAGGTCGGCGAGCGGCTCGATCCATTGGCGGGGCGCGACGATGAAGCCGCACCGCACCGCCGCCGACAGCGACTTCGAAAAGCTGCCGATATGCACCACCCGCTCGAGCCCGTCGAAGGCGGCAAGCCGCGGCGCCGGCGCCTCTTCGAAATCGGCAAAAATGTCGTCCTCGACGATCGTCAGTCCCGCCTGGTCGGCGAGCTTCAAGAGGCGGTGGGCGATAAGCGGCGTGAGCGTCGCGCCGGTCGGATTGTGGAGGGCGGAATTGGTGATGTAGAGGCGCGGCCGGTGTTCTTCGAGCGCCGCGGCAAAGCGCTCGATGTCCGGCCCGGCCGGCGTATAGGGAATGCCGACGATTTTTGCCTGATGCGCCCGGAGCAGCGCATGAAAGTTGAAGTAGCACGGATCGTCGACGAGCACGGTTTCGCCCGGCTCGACGAGGAAGCGGCAGAGGAGGTCGATCGCCTGGGTGCCGGACTCCGTCAGCATGATCTGCTCCGGCGAGGCTTCGATGCCGTGCTGCGCCAGACGGCGGGCAAGGAGCGCGCGGAGCGGCAAGAGCCCGAACGGCGGGCCGTAGTCGACGAGCGTCGAGGCACTTGCCCGCGCGACCGACCGCAAAGCCCGGCGCAGCCCCTCTTCCGGCATCCATTCAGCCGGCAGCCAGCCGCAGCCCGGCTTCAGCACATTGACATCCGCCTCGAGCGCCTGCCGCGAGATCCACAGGGGATCCACCTCGCGCTCCACCCGCGGGCCGAGTTCAGCAAGCGACAAGGGCGCCAGCGGCGCGGCGACGAAGAAGCCGGAGCCCGGCCGCGAGCGGATCAGCCCCTCCGCCGCCAGCCGCTCATAGGCCTCCACCACGGTCGACTTGGAAACTTTCAAGCTCGTCGCGAAGGCACGGATCGACGGCAGCCGGGCGCCGGGTGTCAGGCTGCGCCCGGCAATCCGGTTCCTTACCGTCGCCATCACCCTTGCGATCAGCGTCTCGCCATCGGCGTCGACAGTCTGCGGCCTCATCTGTACCGGTTCCTTTTGCATGACAGTTCGGCGAAACTGTACTTCACCGTCTCTGGAAGCGCCAGCCGCCTCAGCCGATAGAGATGGCGCCGACAGGGGCAAAAGGAGCATGGCATGGACAGAACCACGAGCGGCTGGATGAACGGCATGGCGGGCGTATTGATTTTCTCGGGCTCGCTGCCGGCGACGCGGATCGCGGTGATGGATTTCGATCCGATTTTCCTGACGCTGGCGCGCGCGACGATCGCCGGGCTGCTCGCCTTCGGGCTGCTCGTCGCCTTCCGCGAGAGGCGGCCCGAGCGCGGCGATCTGCTGCCGCTCGGCATCGTCTCGCTCGGCGTCGTCGTCGGCTTCCCGCTGCTGACGGCGCTGGCGCTCCGGCACGTGACCTCCGCCCGCTCGATCGTGTTCGTCGGGCTGCTGCCGCTCGCCACCGCGATCTTCGGCGTGCTGCGCGGCGGCGAGCGGCCGCGTCCGGCCTTCTGGCTGTTTTCCGGGCTCGGCAGCGCCATCGTCGTCGGCTTTGCGTTGCGCCAGGGGTTTTCCGCCTCGCCGCTCGGCGACCTGCTGATGCTTGCCGCCATTCTCGCCTGCGGCCTCGGCTATGCCGAAGGGGCGAAGCTGTCACGCAAGCTCGGCGGCTGGCAGGTCATTTCCTGGGCGCTTGTGCTGTCGTTGCCCGTGATGGTCGGGCTGGCGCTCGCCACCATGCCGGCAGACTTCGGGAACTTGCGCGCCGCCTCCTGGCTCGGCCTCGGCTATGTCTCCGTCTTCTCAATGCTGGTCGGCTTCATCTTCTGGTATCGCGGCCTCGCCCAGGGCGGCATCGTCGCCGTCGGCCAGTTGCAATTGCTGCAGCCCTTCTTCGGGCTCGCCTTGGCGGCGACCCTGCTCGGCGAGACGGTGAGCTGGACGATGCTTGCCGCCACACTGGCGATCGTCGCCTGTGTTGCCGGCGCGAAGAAGTTCGCGAGTTAGCCGCGGTTGCGGACGCGCCGCCCCGACCATCTCCCTAAAGCTGTGTCCCTGCCCGAGGGTGGTCGATGTTAGTATCGGCACAAGGGGAACTTCCAGGCGGGCGGTGCGTTGGGGCAGATGGCAAAACGCGTCCGGCCTCGGACGATTGGGGGAGGCACTCACCGGTGAACAGGCATCTTCTCGTCGCAGCCATGCTGTCGCTTCTTGCGGGCACGGTTCAGGCCGATGAATCGGCCTTTCTCGGGTCGCTGGAGGGGCAATGGACCGGGGGCGGTATGGTCAGGGTTCGCGTCGACAGGACGCCGATCAACGTCTCCTGCAACTTCGATTCGCAAGCGAGCGAGGCCGCGCTGTCGATGCGGGGCACCTGTCGCGGCCTGATCGTCGTCTCGCGCTCGATCGGCGCCGACCTTCAGTTTACAGGTGTCAACTACAGCGGCACCTATGTCGGGCCGAGCGGCCGCAAATCAACGCTCACCGGCAAGCGCCGCGGCAGCGCCATCAACCTCACTATCCATTGGGCGCGGGAGGTGAACGGCGACCGCCGCGCCAACCTGACGCTGCAGAAGGTGGGCGAGAACGGCATGAAGCTCGTGACCGTCGACGTCGATCCGCGATCCGGCAATCGGGTGGTCACCAGCGAAATCAATCTGCAGCGAAAGTAGCCGGCGCTTTACGCGAGGCGTCAGATCACGCCCCAGCCGCGATAGCGTCCCCTGCCGGTGATCTCGCGCACTCCGAGCTCGCGCACCAGATTGAGCGCGCCGCGCGGGGTGACGCCGAGATGCCGGGCGATCATCGCCGTCGAGACGACCGGCCGGGAAAGGACGAGATCGATCAGCCGGGGGAGGTTGCTGTTGGAGCGCCTGTCCTTGATCCGCATCTCCATCTGCGTCCTGGCGAGCGACAGCCGGTCGAGCTCCTTGAGGCCGAGATCGGCCGTCATCGCCATAGCCTCGAGAAAGGCATTGAGGCGCGTCAGCCGGTCCTTCGAGCGGCGCCGCTCGTGGCGGATCGTCTTCAGCCCGGTGTTGAAGGCAAGCACGTGCGAGGCGACCTTGCCGCGCGAGCGAAGATAGGCGCCGACGAGCAGCGCGCCGAGCCAATGCTGGCGGCGCAGCGGCTCGATCCTTTCCCAGGCGTCGAAGAGCACCGCGGCGCCGAGGCAGGCGGGCAAGGGGTCGGCGGCGGCGAGGATCTTCCGCCACGCATCGAGCCGCGCCGTCTCGTCCCAATCCTCATCGAAGAGCAGGCCGAGCTGGCCTCGAGGCTCAGCCGCCCGCTGCGGGGACAATGCGGGACCGCCTTCGGCTAGGCTGCCGGAGTGAAATTCGAGGAGCCGCTGCGACCGGGCAATGGCCGCGTCGAGCTCGGCGAATTCGCCGGCGAGCGGGTTGTCGTCGGCATCGTCCGCCGCTTCCGATGCCCCGTCGGGGCTCGGCCGGGCATCCCGTGCGATTGCTTCATTCGCGGCGGCAGCGCCCTGGTCTCCCCTCAGCGCATTCATCCCCGGCAAGGTCAACGCCCAGCCGGGCTCGGCCAGTTCCAGGCGGCGCCGGGCCCGCAACACGCCATGGGCGATCGTCAATTCGTGAGAAGGCGCTCGCGCATCCATGTGCGAATCGTGTAATACGAGATCCTCGACATGGACGAGTTCGCCTGCTACCCAGAGAGCCGCCGCCGCGTCGAAGAACTGTCCGCGTTCGCGAAACCCCTCGGCAATGGCATGGCGGGCGGCGCGTTCATCGAGCCGGGCAAGCCCGTCCTCCGCGGCGATCAGGCCCGGAAGCAGCGCTGGATGAAGCGGATCGGGTGTTTCATATCTCATTAAAAAGACGTAGCCTTTTGCTGAAACGGAAGCTAACACGAGTTTTTGTTCCGTCACAGGGTGAGGCAACGTTGCCCACTGGAATTTTGCCGGTCGGCACCGCCAGCTAGCCAAACGACTAATCACCGGCCACCGGCGGCAAACACCGGCCGCCGATCGAGTTGACAGCTGTCAACAGCATCCGACTCGGATCAAGGCAAACCTGTTCCGACGTGAGACGCGGCGCACCGCCAAGGCATTCTTCGCAGGTCCCGGCCCTCCTCCCTAGAGTTGACAGCTGTCAACTCCGTGCCCGACCGGTGTCGGCGGCATGCCCCTGCCCCGGTCCCTCGTTCGGACTTGCGTCGCCAACTGTCGGCCTCAAGCCCGCATCTTGCCAGTGGTCGACAATTCCTGCTTTAAGACGCGCGGGGCAAGTTCCAGCGGTACGCATTTTCCGCAGGCACAGACACGAAAGAAGCGGCATTCATGACAAGCGTTCTGGCAGCAAGCGGCGGCGTCAAGCAGGTGATCTGCATCAGTTGGGGCACCAAATACGGCCCTCCCTTCATCAACCGGCTCTATGCCATGGTGGCGCGCAACATCACCCCGCCCTTCACCTTCACCTGCTTCACCGACAGCCGCGACAACCTGCGGCCGGAAATTCTCTGCGAAGACCTGCCGCCGCTCGATGTCGAGATGCCGAAGAACACCAAAGGCATCTGGCCGAAGGCGCGTCTCTGGGGACCGAAGCTCGGCAGCCTCAAAGGGCCGGTGCTGTTCCTTGACCTCGACGTGGTGATCGTCGGCTCGCTCGACAGCTTCTTCGAGGTCGGCGGACCGGATGACGTCGTCCTGGCAGTCAACCAGACGACGCCTTTCGAACGGCTCGGCCAGACGTCGGTGTTCCGCTTCCCGGTCGGCAAGCTCGTGCCGTTGCAGGAGAAATTCCGGGCCGATCCGCAAGGGGTGGCGGACGAATATCGGTTCGAACAGCGCTTCGTGACGCGCAACGCCCCAGGCGGGGCAAAATTCTTCCCGCGCCGGCATGTCCTGCATTTCCGCCAGGATTGCCGCTGGCCGTTTCCGCTGAACTATTATCTCTCCCCGCGCCTTCCCGCCGACGCCCGGATCGTCCTCTTCCCGCGCGGGCTGTTGCCGCAGCACGCGATCGACGGCCAGTTCGGCTACAAGGGCCGCGCCTCCACGCCGCTCGGCCACGTCTGTGGTCTGTTTTCTCCCGAGCGAAGGGAAAGAAACCCGTTCCGCTATCTGCGCCACTATATTCGACCGACCCAGTGGGTGGCCGAACACTGGCGCGAGTGATTGCCGGGCGGAGTTGACAGCTGTCAACAGGGTTTGAAGTTCGGCGCTGCTTGACCATAGCGAGAAGGAAAGCGATGTGCCGCTCAATAGGCTGGTTATCTATGCCAAAGATGTCGAAGAAACAGCCCGCTTTTACGAGAAGCACTTTGGCTTCGAGGTAAGCCGTCGGCCTGGCGACCGAATCGTAGAACTGTGCTCCCGGGACGGCGGCGCAAATCTCCTGCTGCATCCGGCAGCAAAAGGGCAGCGCGGCGGTCGATCGGCTATCAAGCTCGTCTTCGACGCGGAGAATGTCGAGGCCTTCTGCCGGCGATCCGCGGCATTGGGACTTGAGTTCGGCCCCATACACCAAGCTGACGGCTATCAATTCGCCAATGCCAAAGACCCCGACGAAAACTTCGATCTCGGTCTCACGTCGCGCCTTCCGCAAGACGGATCGAAAACACGTCCACGTGTATCGACAGGCGGCCGACTCCGAGGGGTGAGTGACCAACGTGAATCCAAGTAGCGGAAACGATTGGCGAGTTAGCTTCCGTGTGGCGAGTGGCGAAGCTTTTCTGTCAATGCGTTACGATAACCGCAATTTCGTTAAGAACAGGTTGTCGGATCACCAACGACGATTCCGGTTGCGCGGAGGCTCCGACACCTGCAACGGCAAAACAATGCCGTCAGGGCACCGCGCACGAAGTGGCGCGGCTTCCCAAGTCTTCCAAACAACGAGCTTGCCTGTCCTGTCCTCTCATCCGGCGCTAGCTGGCCATCGTCGCACTCGCCCTGCTTGCCTGGGACAGGGCGCCGATCATCGGTGCCAACGAAAAGGTCTGCTGCCTTGCGCGTCGGGTGAGATCCCTGAGATAGCCGCCCGGTGAGTTGATCCGATCGGCTCTTTCGAGAATGCAGGCCATGACGGTCGCGGCATTCTCGTAGCCGAGCACCGAGCAGGCATCCTCATAGGCGTCGGCGCTCACCTCGAGCATGGTGCGGACCACGATCGCCGCGGTAATCAGGTCTTTCCAGTTCGCCACGCGGCCGGATGGCGCATAGTCGGCAATTTGCGGGCAGGCCTGAAGAACCGCTGGCAGGGGGATTTGGCGGGAAAGCCGTTCGACAGGGGCGGTGGGTGGAACGAGGCTGGCCGGCAGTCGGGGAGAGGCCTCATCTCGCCGCCGCTGTTCCGGTTTTCTCGTCCGCCCATCGCTTTCCGTTCGGCGGGCGTCGGCGGTAAAGCTGATCTCCCGGCCTTTTCCCATGCCCGGTTCAGATTCAAATTGGGAATCTGGATCTGAATTCTGTTTGTGCCATCCATTCTGGTGATCATTGGCGGCCGTTTTTTGCGAATTCAGCCATATTTCCAATCGATTGGTCAGATCGTCGCGGAGTTTTGCGAGTTTTTCGAGGATGGCTTCGACGACTCCGGCGGGAGCCTTGCGCGGCAGGCCGGTGATCAGGTGCTGAATCTCGGACTCGAGTGCGTCCAGATCAGCGTCAGGACCGATCTCGCGGCTGAGTTCGAGCAGCTTGGTTATGTCGCGCCGGCAGAGGCTCAGGCGCTCACGAACGAGCCGGAGATGCTGCTGTTCGGCGGCAAGCTTGGCCGCGGCGGCCTTGAATTCTTCGGCCCGGGCAAGCAGCGGTGCGAGGTCGAAACCGAAGGCTTCGCCGATCGCGCCATTGCGGTTCTTGCGGGCGTAGCGCTTGCCGTTCGGGCTGTCGCGCCGGACGATCAGCCCGGCTTCGACTAGGCAGGCGAGATGCCGGCGGAGCGTCGTACCGGCCATGCCGTGGGCGCGGAGCGAAAGCTGCGCATTCGAGGGAAACACGACCAAGCCGTTTTCGCTCGATAGTTCGGCACCGGGAGAGAAGCTCAAGAGAGCATTGAGCACGGCAAGCGATCGATCCGAGATGCCGATCTCGGCCTTCGCCTCACAAACCGTGCGAAACAATTTCCATTTGTCGACCGACTGCTTCGGCGGAATATCGCCAGCAGCGATCTGCCTTGCGAGCATGCCAAGCGTCATCGCCCGGCGCCCGAAAGGCGTCGTCACATTCCCACGCTCCATTTTTCTTCACCTTTTCCAAGGCAAAAGAAAACCGTTCGCCGAAACGACGTCAAAAATGCTTGACACTGATTCGCGGAAATGGGAATCTCTAGTTGCTACACGAGAGAAGGGTTTCCGCAGCGCTAGTCGTTCGGAAGCCTTTTTCTTTTGCTCTGCTTAATCTCCTGTTTCCTGTTGGTATTCGAGGTAGAGAGCATCGAGCCTCTGCCTCACGAATTCTGCGAAGCCCGGCGCCGCCTTCTTGCTGAAAGCAAGCGTCGTTTCCGTATCGGTATCGCGGATGCGCACCGGACGCGTCCGGTCGGGAGCCAGCCAGGCTTCGGACCGAGCCCGCGTCCTGGTTTCGGCGAGCAACGCGAAGAGCTTTTCGAAGCGCCGGTCGCTGTCCATTTCCGTGAACACGCTTTGGCGAATGTGTGAGAGCGCCTTGGCGCGCCGTCCGCTGTTTTCAAGCCGATCGGCCAGTTCCATCCAGCGCCGCCGCCCGAAGGAGGGTGCGGCACCGATCGCCTCGATGATCTCCACCGGCAGGCGCCGCACGACGGTGATCATCTTCGACAGCGCCGCCTTGTCGACGCCGATCGCTGACATGATGGTCTCCCGCGAAAAGCCGCGGTCCTCGAGCCTGGCCGCAAACAGCGACCGCTCGATGAAGGAGAGGTCCGTGCGGGCGTTGTTCTCCTGCCCTTGCGAAATGACGAGCTGCTCGTCGCTCAGCGCGCGAACGACGGCTTTCACCTTGCCGCCGATTTCGCGCAGCGCCGCCAGGCGCCGGTGGCCATAGGCGACCTGATAGCGGTTTTCCGCCTCCGGGTGCGGCCGCACCAGGATCGGCACCTGTTGTCCATGGTCGCGGATCTGCTCGACCAGCGCGGCCTGCACTTCCGGCGTGACGCCCAGCCGGTCGACGACGAAGGAGGCGTCGATCAGGTCCGGATCGAGCTCGACGATCGCGTGACCCTGCGCCAGCTGGCGCTCCAGCTCCTCGGCCCGCTCGACCTTCTGGGTGATGTTGGTGAGCGACCTCGTGATGCCGCCGACCAGCGCATTGGTTCTCTTCCCCGGCGCAAGCCCGGCGATCGGTCGCTCGACCGCCGGCCGTTCCGCGTCGAGCGGAGCGGCCGGGCTGTCGGAGATGCCGATCAGGTTCTTGCGGGCCATCGATTACTTCCTTCCCCAGACGCTGCGGATCATCTCTTCGATCTCCGCATTGACGAGCGAAAGGGAATCCATCGCCCGATCATAGGTACCGCGAATGAATTGCGACCGCTCGACCTCGTAAAGCGTCTGCTTCGTAACGCCGGCGTCGGAGATCGCGGTCGACTTCACCATGGCATTCTGCAGCATACGGTTGCCGAAGATCGCCCGCATGAAGCCGGTCATCTGGCTCTGCGGACCGTCATTAGGCTCGAAACGGGTGACGAGATAGCGCATCCAATCATAGCTGGTGCGGCCGCCCGCCTTCTCGACGACCGCCATGAGTTCGCTGGTCATCGACAGGAACTGGGACATCGACATGACGTCGAGCATTTGCGGGTGCACGGTGATGAGGACGGAGGTTGCGGCGCAGAGCGCCGACATCGTCAGGAAGCCGAGCTGCGGCGGGCAATCGATGACGACGACATCGTAGAAGCTCTCGATTTCCGTCAGCACCTCGCCGATCCGCGCGAAAAACAGCGTCTCGGCGGAGCCGCCGATCATCGCCTTCGGGGTTTCGTGCTCGAACTCCATCAATTCGAGATTGCCGGGGATCAGATGCAGATTGGTCGTATAGGTCGAGCGCACCACCTCGGCGATCGGGCGAGGGGCCTCGTAGCGGATGGCGCCATAAAGCGTCTCGGCTTCGCCGACGTCGAGTTCGGGCTGGTGGCCGAAGAGTGCGGAAAGCGATGCCTGCGGGTCGAGATCGATCGCCAGCACGCGATAGCCGCGCAGCGCCAGATATTGCGACAGATGCGCCGACGTCGTCGTCTTGCCCGAGCCGCCCTTGAAATTCATCACCGAGATGACCTGGAGCTTTTCGCCCGGCCGCCGGTGCGGAATGTATTTGCCCGTCTTGCTGCCCTCGTCGAGGACGCGGCGGATCCGCTCGATATCCTCGACCGCATACATGCGCCGGCCGTTTGACAGCGGCTGCGGGCCGTGCCCTTCTGAGGCGATCTGGCGCAGGTAGCCTTCACCGATTCCGATGAAGGCGGCGGCCTCCGCCGGGCTGAAGAGCCGCATCGACTTCTGTGCCGTCGGAGAGAAGATCTTCCTTTGATGTTCCTGCAGCTGATGAGCGAGTTCCTGAGCGTCGGCCGCCAGCAAGGAGGGCAAGTGCTCCTGCTCGTCGACACTCTGGACTCTCGGCTGCAACATGATGATCTCCGAAAACTGCGCAAAATTCGGCAATAGGAGCGAATCTGCGCAGATATACTATGCGCCGATTCGTTGCCGAATGACAAACGCTTAGCAAATGGCCGCTTTTTGCTGTGCGGCCGGCTGTTTTCACCAATCTCGTCGGTCAAGTTGTCCGCGGACAACGTTGCCTTACTCTTACTAGGTCATCGCGCCGCATGCGCGAAGCCCGGTGGAAAATCGCCAGGCCGAGGCTGTCGCCGGCGGCGGAAACGGCTAAGGTGCGGGACTGGTCATCAGCGAGGTTCCGGCCATTTCCAACGATCATCCTTCAGAAGACAGAGACCGCTCCGAGCAGTTGTCGCTGCACCAGAGGATCCTGAACGACGTCGAGGGGAATATCCTCTCGGGCCTCTGGCCGCCGGGACACCGGATACCGTTCGAGCACGAGTTGACGGAGCAATATGGCTGCTCGCGGATGACGGTGAACAAGGCGCTGAGCGACCTCGTCAAGCGCGGCCTGATCGAGCGCCGGCGCAAATCCGGCAGCTACGTCACCTTTCCGCATGTCCAATCGGCCGTCATGGAGATCCATGACGTCAGGCTCGAGGTCGAATCGCTCGGCCTCGACTATGCCTACCGTCTCGACGAGCGCGTGCTGCGCAAGGTGACGACCGGCGATGCGGCACGGATTGACCTGCCCGGCTCGGGCCGCCTCATCGACATCACCTGCCGGCATTTCGCCGGCGGACGGCCCTTCTGCCTCGAAGAGCGGCTGATCAATCTTGGGGCCGTTCCGGAGGCGGAAGCCGAGCCCTTCGATGCGGTCGCGCCGGGCTCGTGGCTGCTCGGCCAGATACCCTGGAGCACCGCCGAGCATCGCATCCGAGCGGTGGCGGCCGGCCGGCCGGCGGCCCAGGCGCTCGACATCGCGCCCGGCGCGCCCTGCCTGGTGATCGAGCGGCGCACCTGGAGCGGCGGCGCCCCCGTCACCAGTGTCAGGCTCACCTATCCCGGCGATCGGCACGAGCTCTTCGCCGAATTCGCTCCCGGCGCGAACGGTTAATGCATGTCCCCAAAGTGTGCAGCGGTTTTGGGATAATGCACAAAACAAAGACCTAAAGCGCGCCGCGTGAATAAGTTTGAACGCGACGCGCTTTAGTCACCGGCTGACACCCCCGGCCGCACTTATCAGAGACATGTTACCGGCCCCATCCGCGTCATCAGTTCGTCAACAGCAGAATTAAAAAACAACGTTGTTTCAAATAGATAAGCGTTACATCAAATTTCGCCTCCGGTTGCCTATCCGGTAAGGAGCTCCGCAACCGTCGTTCAATGTCGCCTCTGGCTTGGCGCTCTGTCGACCGCCAATGGCAAGCACGGCCCCGGTCCACAGCCTTCACAACTGCTCCGGCTCGAGCACAGGCATCCCCCCCGACGCCACCCGCCAAAAAAACAGCAATCTCTGGTACTTTGCCTCCGAGACGGGCATCCTATCTTCATAGAAGTGTCATCCTGGCAGAGGGAGGAACGCGGATGCGCTGCTTTACGGTACTCGGTCCTTCGCAGATCGGAAAATCCACGCTCGTGGAAAGGTTGGGCTCGCTGGAAGGCGAGCCGAAAAAGTCAGTTTCCCCTTACGGTCTATCCATCACTGAATTCGATTTTGGCGGCGACGCCTGGTGTGCTCTCGACGTGCCGGGAAACAACGAGGCGCTTGCCCATGCGCAGGATGCGCTGCTGACGAGCGACGCCTGCGTTCTGTGCGTTTCGCCCGTGGTCGACGAGGCGGTGCTCGCCGCCCCGTATCTGAGGGCGATCGAGGCCTCGGGCACGCCCTGCATCCTCTTCGTCAACCGCATGGACGAGCCGCGCGGGCGAATTCGGGATGTGGTCGCCGCGCTGCAGGACTATTGCAGCCGCCCGCTCGTGCTGCGGCAAATTCCGATCCGCGACGGCGACAAGATCATCGGCAGCTGCGATCTCATCTCGGAGCGCGCCTGGCGCTATCGTGAGGGGCAGACATCTTCGCTCTTCGAGTTGCCGGAGAACGCGATCGAGCGCGAACACGAGGCGCGCGTCGAGCTGCTGGAGCATCTGTCCGAGTTCGACGACTGGCTGCTCGAGGAATTGATCGAGGACCGCGAGCCGGCGAGCGACACGATCTACGCGATCTCGACACGGGTCTTGACCGAGAACAGGATCATTCCGGTGCTGCTCGGTGCGGCGAGCCACAGCAACGGCATCATGCGGCTGATGAAGGCGCTACGCCACGAGGCGCCGCGCGCCGACGCGCTGCGCAAGCGCCTGGCCGCGGCCGCCGGCATCGACGAGGCGGCGCTGACGGCGGTCAGCTTCCACGCCTATCACCGGCAGAGCGTCGGCAAGACGGTCGTCGCCCGGGCGCTGCAGAACGGCGTCAAGCAGGGAGCGGTGCTCGGCGGCGCCGGGCTCGGCGCGATTCAGGACCCGGCGGGCGGCCGGGCGATGGCGAGCGGCATCACCGTCGCCGGTCAGATTTTTGCCGCGGTGAAATCGGATCACCTCAGCGTTCCGGCCTTGTTGACCCCCCATACGACGGTCGCGCCGCCGGAATGGACGGCACCGCCGACCCCGATCCTCGAGCGGATCCTGGTGCCGGAAAGCGAGCGCGACGAGAACAAGCTTTCCGAAACGCTGGCGAAACTCGCCGAAACCGATCGCGGCCTGAACGTCACGCAGGAGGAGGGGACCGGCGCGCAGCTGGTCAGCGTCCAGGGGCCGGTGCACCTGCGCGATATCTGCCGGACTCTTTCCGACGTCTTCCATGTGGCCGTCGGCGAGCGGCCGCCGAGCCCAGTCTATCGGGAGACAATCTCGAAATCGGCGGAGGTTCACTACCGCCACCGCAAGCAGACCGGTGGCGCCGGCCAGTTCGCCGACGTGAAATTGAGCGTTCATCCGAACGGACGCGGCGAGGGGTTCTCCTTTGCCGAAACCGTCAAGGGCGGCGCGGTGCCGAGGAATTTCATCCCGGCGGTCGAGGCGGGCGCCCGCGAGGCGATGGACAAGGGCCCGCTCGGCTTCAAGGCGATCGACGTCGGCGTGCTTTTGACCGACGGCCAGCACCACTCCGTCGACAGCTCCGAATATGCCTTCCGCACGGCCGGCAAGCTCGGCGTCCGCCAGGCGCTTTCACAGGCCGGGGCCGTGCTGCTGCAGCCGATCTTCCGGGTGGAGGTCCATGTGCCGTCGATCTATTCCGGCGCCCTCGTGCCGGTCGTCGCAACCCTCAAGGGCCAGGTGCTCGGCTTCGATCGCGACGAGGCGGCGAAGGGATGGGACATCTTCCGCGCGCTCATCCCCGGCAGCGCCTTCGAGGAACTGGCCCGGTCGCTCCGATCGGCGACGCAGGGCATCGGCTATTTCTCGAAGAGCTTCGATCACTTCGAGGAGCTCTACGGCAAGGAGGCGCAGGCGATCGTCCATGCGCATGGGACGCATGCGAACGAGCATTGACGAGATGCGGGGAGGAGGATAGTGGGCAGATCTGCAACCTCCGCACTTGAAATGCGTCCTTGCGGGGAATGACTATGAGAAGAAGGGCAACGACCGTCACTGCCAAGGGACAGATCACTATTCCCAAACAGGTCCGCGAACTGATGGGAATAGGCCCCGGCAGCAAGGTTGAATTCCACCGCGCGGCCGACGGCAGCGTGTTGCTCGTCCGGGCCGACAAGAAGCGGAGCCGCTTTGCCCGGCTGCGCGGACATGCCGGCGAAGGACTGAGTACGGAGGCCATCATGGCGTTGACCCGCGGCGAACCATGACGCTGGTGCGCACGCTCCTCGACGTTGTTACCGGCGATCCGAACTGGGGCCGATTGGTCGATGCGGAAGCTCGCGGTACCGTATGACCCGAGACTTTTTGGGCGAAGCGGACTGCAACGCGCCCCGACGCCCTCGGCCAAGATGTACGCGCAATGTCGCCGATCGGAAGATCGAGGACGGGCATCGTGGGCGTCATAGCCCCTGAGAGCCATGTCACCCTCGAGTCGCAAGATTCCTGCTATACTCGGCATGATTGCGATAGCGACCGGGGGAAGCGATGAAGCTCAAGCGGCTAACCATAGGCACCTTCAACCTCTACAATCTGAATGAGCCCGGCCTGCCGATCTATACGAACGCCGACGGCTGGTCGGAAGAGGAATACGGCCGCAAAATCGACTGGACCCAGCGCACCATCCGGCTGCTCCACCCCGACATCTTCGGCTTCCAGGAGCTTTGGCACGCGAATTCGCTGTGGCGCGCGCTTGCCGCGTCCGGACTTGACCAGGACTACGACCTGTTGGCTCCACAGGACGCCAACGGCTCCGGCATCGTCTGCGCGGCGATCGTCCGCAAGGGCCTGCTGGTCGGCGACCCCGAATGGATCGTCGAGTTTCCCGACAAGTTCGTGCTGCGCAGTTCCGGCGACGATCCTCAGACGCCCGCCATCCGCGTCGACATCCCGAGCTTCTCGAGGCCAGTGCTGCATTTCAGGGTCCGGCCGCGCGAGGACCACGAGCCCGTGCATGTCTATGTCTGTCACTTCAAGTCGAAGGCGCCCACCCAGGTCTTTCGGGAGGGCTGGTTCAGGGCCGAGGAAGAGACCTACGGCAAACATGCGGCGAGCCTCGGCGCCGCGATCTCCACCGTGCGCCGCACAGCCGAAGCGGCGGCATTGCGCTTCATGCTGACCGAACAGATGAAGGGCAACCGCACACCGGTCATTGTCCTCGGCGACATCAATGACGGCCAGCACAGCAACACCGCCAATATCCTGACTGCGCAACCGCGCTATCTCGTCGGCGATTCGACCGGCGGCGGCGACATCAGCCTCTATACGGCGCAGACGCTACAGGAATACCGCAGCACGCGGGACGTTTACTACACCCACATCCACCAGGACATCATGGAGTCGCTCGACCACATTCTCGTCAGCGAGGAATTCTATGACAACAGCCGACGGCGCCTATGGATGTTCGACGGCATGACCGTCAACAATGACCACCTCAACTTCGACGACCACGCGGAGAGCGGCACCAACGACCACGGCGTGATCGTTGCCGCCTTCAAGTACAAGCCCATCAGAGCCGAAGCCAGCGATATCGTGGAGGGGCAGCCGACAGGCGGCGGGGGGTAGGCCGCTGCGACCTGGCTGTGGCAGGAGTCTGGAAGGGCATCGGCCGACCGTCTGAAATGGAAAGCGGAAGTTTGGGGGGCCTCGGTGAGGCCTGGTTTGCGCCCAACACCGGACATCGCGGCGTTGCGGTTGAAGACGATATGGTTGGGGCGGCGCCCTGGAGGTACATGATGATTGTTGTTGTGGAAGGCATCAGTGCGGCTGGTAAGACTACCTGGTGCAGATCTCACGGCCGATCATACCTGATCCCCGAGACGTTCCCGGCTGATCGAAAAGCTCAACCCCTTACTGGCATAGCAACCGCTCAATACTGGACCGACTGGAATGCCAGAAGATGGGGCGATGCGCTCCAGATAGAACGGGAGAAGGGTCGTGCTATATGCGACACTGACCCTTTGAAGCTGCACTATTCCTGGTGCCTTTGCCAAATCGACGCACTCCCGAAACGCCAGTGGGAACTTCAACTTCAGACAACTAGAACCGCGCTGCAGGAGGAACGGCTGGGATTCGCCGATGCATATTTCGTCAAGGTCATCGACTACCTGACAGCTAAACAACAATGTCAGGGAGACACCTCTCGCGTGCGGGATCGCTTCGAACTGCACTTTCGCTTACAGCCATTCCTCATCCGCTGGTACGAACTTCTGGAAAAGGCTTTGGGAGGCCGAGTGCTTTGGAGGTTGCCAGACGATGGGCTGCCGGCCGACGCTACTTTGGCCAGTGAACTCCGCTACGACATCAACGTATTTGATCGCTTCGTTTCTTCGTTGGAGACAAAAGCAACATAGCGCCTCGTTGCACGTGATGTCCGCATTGGGCCGAAGGCCGAAATTCACCGGTCAGCCGCAAACTTCCACGCTTGGCGCGTTCCCATCTTTAAAAAGGTATTTTGGTCGAGCGTTGGCACGTCGCTTTGAGTAAACCGACTTGATGAGCGCAAACTCACGCCCACAAGCGGCGCATGCCGACCTAATTTAGGACTATGTCGAGCATGCAATGTCGGATTCTCGTTTGGCCGGTCGTCTTCAATACGGACAAGCTATGGAGAACAACAATGGCTATCACCATTACCGCCTTTGAACGCTCGCCCGATCGCGGCCAGGGTCTGGCGCGCGACATGCGCGTTCGCTGGGCGCTTGAAGAAGTGGGTGAGCCTTACGAGGTTCGTCTGCTTTCGTTTAAGGCGATGAAGGAACCCGCGCATCGGGCACTTCAGCCTTTCGGACAAATTCCGACCTATGAGGAAGGCGATCTCGTCCTGTTCGAGTCAGGGGCGATCGTGTTCCATATCGCCGAGGGCCATGCCGGCCTGCTGCCGGACGATGCGAACGCCCGGGCGCGCGCGATCACCTGGATGTTTGCCGCGCTCAACACGGTGGAGCCGCCGATCTTCGACCGTGCCCTCGCCAAGATCCTCGAGCGCGATGAGCCCTGGTACGAAGAGCGCCTGCGTGCCCTCGAGGGAAGCATCCGGAAGCGGCTCGGCGACCTTTCCAGGCACCTTAGCAATGCCGACTGGCTCGACGGCGCGTTCAGCGCCGGTGACCTCTTGATGGTGTCGGTGCTGCTCAGGTTGAAGGGATCGGAATTACTTGAGGAATATCCGGACCTCTCCGCCTATGTCGCCCGAGGCGAAGCGCGGCCCGCATACAAGCGGGCTTTCGCCGCTCAGTTGGCGGTTTTCACCGCATGGGCCGGCTGACAAAGGCCCGCTTCGCAATGCCCGAGAATCTGCTAGGAAGAGGGCGGGTTAGAGGGACAGACGGCGGGACGCACTGCTATCGGCAAGCCTTGGGCTTCCGAAGCGTACGGCTGCCGGCAAGGGGTCTGCATGCGCTTCACGGCAGTTCTTTCGATTGGTTTCGCCATCGCTTTGGCGGGGTGCTCTCAGGTGGCGGAAAAGGCGGAGAACGCCGCCAACCGGTCGTTCACCAGCTTTGCACTGGGCAAGCCTTATGCGGAAGTCGTCAATCTCGGCCAATCGCCGATGGCGCAGCTTTCCGGCTCGGATGCGACCTTCGGGCCCCTGATCGGTGAAACGCGGCTTGCGGACGGCATGACGATCTACCGGCATATGGCGCCCGGCGCCGAGACCCAGACGGGCAGGAATTTCGCCGGCCTGGTTGGCAGCTCCGCGGTTTCGCAGAACAATCGGCTTTCCTACTTCCTGGTCGGCACCGACGGCATCGTCAAGGACTGGGCGACAGGTCCGGTTCAGGGCAGCGCCAGCGACTGCGTCCAATATATCGGCGGCATCGTCAACCGCTGCAACGACATGCGGCAGCTGCAGGCCTCGCTCGCGCTCTACGACCTGCGGGTGAGGACCAAGGCCGGCCAGCCCATTTCCAGCTGGGGCAAGCCGGCCGCGCCTGTTGTGAACTGAGCGCGCCAATTCCACCTGACGTCAATATGCGCTAGCTCCGCTCTGCCCAGACCTTCGCCAGTTCGACGATCGTCTTCACCGCCCGTTCCATGTCCTGGCGGCTCACCCATTCCAGCGGCGAGTGGAAGGCGTGGCCGCCGGCGAAGAGGTTGGCGGAAGGCAAGCCCATGAAGGACAGGCGCGACCCGTCGGTGCCGCCGCGGATGCTGCCGCGCACCGGGGTCATGCCGGCGCGGCGGATCGCTTCCAGTGCATTCTCGACGATCTCTGGGTGGCGGTCGAGGATCGCCTTCATGTTGCGATACTGCTCCTTGACCTCGAATCTGTAGCCGGAGCCGGGATAATCCTCGAGGACGCACCGGACCAGCTGATCGAGCATCGCTTCCTTGGCGGCGAGGCCGGCCTCTTCGAAGTCCCGGACGATGAAGCTCAAGGTTGCCCTTTCCATCGAACCGGTGAGCCCGGTCGGATGGACGAAGCCCTCGCGGCCGGCCGTCGTTTCCGGCGCCACGTCCTTCGGCAGCCCCGCGACGATAGCCGACGCGATCTTAATGGCGTTTTCCATCTTGCCCTTGGCGAATCCCGGATGGATGGCGACGCCGTGGATGGTGATGTCGACGCTGTCGGCCGAAAAGGTTTCGTCCTCGATATGGCCGGCGGTCTCGCCGTCGACAGTATAGGCGAACTCGGCACCGAGTTTTTCAAGGTTGACCTTGTCGACGCCGCGGCCGATCTCCTCGTCGGTCGTGAACAGGAGCTTGATCGTTCCGTGGCGGATGTTCGGATTGTCGATGAGCTGCTGGGCGGCCGTGACGATCTCGGCGAGGCCGGCCTTGTCGTCAGCGCCGAGCAGCGTCGTGCCGTCGGTGGTGATGATGTCGTTGCCGATCTGGTCGGCAAGTGCGGGATTGTCGCTGGCGCGGATCACCTGCTGCGGATCGCCCGGAAGCCTGATATCGCCGCCGCCATAGTTGCGGACGATCTGCGGCTTGACGTTGGTGCCGGTGAAATCCGGCGCCGTATCCATATGCGAGCAGAAGCAGATCACCGGCACCGGCTTGTCCATATTGGACGGGATGGTCGCGTAGACGTAGCCGTGCTCGTCGAGATGGGCGTCGGCAAGCCCGATCGCCAGCAGCTCCTCGACCAGCAGGCGGCCGAGGTTCTTCTGTTTTTCGGTGGAGGGCTGCGTCGGCGACTTCGGGTCCGACTGGGTATCGATGACGACGTAGCGCAGGAAACGGTCGGTGACAGTGTCGGCCATGGCGAGCTCCAGGGAGGCATCGAATGGCAACCGCTATAGCCTTTCCGGCTGCCGGGGTGAATTGATTTTCGCCTTGTCGGTGCGCTTTGCCGGCCGGCCGACCGGAAGTTCCGAGCTTTTGCTGGCGGCCGGGACATAACGGGGGCATGATCGTCAAGGTAGCGGCGACGCATGCCGCTCCGCACGACCATGCCAAGATGCCAGATCGGAAAACCCCTTGAGGAGGATACGGTGAGCGGGCACGTCTACAAGAAAGTCGAACTGATCGGAAGTTCTCCGAACTCGATCGACGAAGCCATCGAAACGGCGATTTCGCGGGCTTCGAAAACCATGCGGAACCTCGACTGGTTCGAGGTGGACCAGGTCCGCGGGCAGATCGTCAATGGCGAGGTGGCCCATTATCAGGTGGTGATGAAGGTAGGCTTCCGGATCGACGACTGAACGGCGCGGGAGAGGGAAGTTTGCCGGTGGGCCGGCCGTTTCGTTCGGCCCACCGGTGTTCTGACGCTAAGGCTCAGGCGCCCTGCAGGGCGGCGGTAGAACGCCGATCCAGTGCCCCGCTCCAGAGCGTCAGCAGCAAGGCGAAGGAGACGAGGACGGCACCGACCCAGGGCGTTGCGCCGAGCCCAAGGGCGGAATCGACCACCCGCCCGCCGAGCCAGGCGCCGAGGGCGATGCCGAGGTTGAAGGCGGCGATGTTGAGTGCCGAGGCGACGTCGACGGCGCGGGGGCGGTGCTCCTTGGCGAGCTGGACGACATAGAGCTGCAGCCCCGGGACATTGGCGAAGGAGAGGAAGCCGAGGGCAGCCAGCGTGGCGAGCGTCGGCACTGGCGAAGCCGCCGTGAAGGAGAAGGTGAAGAGCACCAGCGCCTGGAGGAGAAACAGGCCAGCAAGCGCCTTCACCGGATTGGCATTGGCGATCCGCCCGCCGGCGAGATTGCCGACGGCAATGGCTATGCCGTAGAGCACTAGGATCAGGCTGACGCTTTCGGCAGAAAAGCCGGTGATCTGTTCAAGGATCGGCGCCAGATAGGTGAAAGCGACGAAGGTGCCGCCATAGCCGAGTGCGGTCATGGCGAAGACGATCAGCAGGCGGCCGGAAGAAAGCACGCGGAGCTGGTCGGCAAGCCTTGCCGGGGTGGCCTTGGAGAGCCTCTTCGGCAACAGCGCCGCGATGCCGATAAAGGCGATAACGCCGAGCGCCGCGACCGCCCAGAAGGTGGTGCGCCAGCCGAAGATCTGGCCAATATGGGTGCCGATCGGCACGCCGGTGACGATCGCCACGGTGAGCCCCATGAACATCATGGCGATCGCCGAGGCGCGGCGGTTTTCCGGCACGAGATCGGCGGCGATCGTCGAGCCGACGGAGAAGAAGACGCCGTGGGCGAAGGCCGAGAGCACGCGCGCGGCAAGCAGCATTTCATAGTTTGGCGATAGCGCCGCGGCCGTGTTGCCGGCGATGAACAGCGCCATCAGGCCGAGAAGCAGCGGCTTGCGCCCGATCCGGCCGGTGAGGGCCGTGAGGACCGGTGCGCCGAAGGTGACGCCGAGCGCATAGACGCTGACGATCAGGCCGGCGAGCGGCAGGGTGATGCCGAGGTCGGCCGCGACCGTTGGCAGCAGGCCGACAATGACGAATTCTGTGGTGCCGATCGCGTAGGCCGCGATCGTCAGGGCGAAGATGGCTAAAGGCATGGCAAGTCCGTTTCCGCCTCCCGTTCGGAAAGGGAAGGGAGGCTCGAGGGGCGTTGACGCGATGAGTCTTTCGCAGTGCAATATGCGGGCGGGGCGCCGCTTCGATAAGGCGCTGGCGGGTCGAAATGCCTGTGAATGAGATTCACGAATGAAGGTCAGATGGGCTTGCGGATCATGGGCCGGCCGGGCTTGGAGCGGATTTCGATCGGATGGGAAACGGTGTCAGTCGGGAGCGCTTGATACCCCCCTCTGCCCTGCCGGGCATCTCCCCCACAAGGGTGGAGATCGGCGAGTGGCAATGTCCCGCCCCATCAAATATCCAATACATGGATGTGCCTTTCGGCATGGACAGGTTGGCGTGGGGCAGAGCGGCGCTTCCAGCCAATCTCCCCCCTTGTGGGGGAGATGCCCGGCAGGGCAGAGGGGGGTGCCTCCGATGCACTAACCGCCTGCCAGCCACCTCTCGATGCCGCGGGCTGCGGCGCGTCCGGTCGCAAGGCAGGCGGTCAGCAGATAGCCGCCGGTCGGGGCCTCCCAGTCGAGCATCTCGCCGGCGGCGAAGAGGCCGGGAAGCGCCTTCAGCATGTAGTGGTCGTGGATCTGATCGAGGCCGATGCCGCCCGCCGAGGAAATTGCCTCGGCGATCGGCCGCGGCCGCAGGAGGGGGATGGGCACAGCCTTGATCGCGGCCGCAAGCCACGTCGGGTCGGCCTTGGGCGCCTCCGGCATGAGTTCGCGCAGGAGCGCCGCCTTGACACCTTCGAGTCCGGCGGCCTTTCTGAGGCGATTGGAAAAGCTTGCCTTGCCGTCCTGCCGAGCGAGGTCGCGCGTCAGGCGCTCCGCGGTCCGGCCCGGCGCCAGATCCAGCGTAAGGAAACTCTTACCATCTCGTTCGAGCCGGTCGCGCAGGCTTGCGGCATGGGCATAGACGAGGCTGCCTTCGATGCCGTGGCGGCTGACCACGAATTCGCCCTGAAGGGCGCCGGCCTCGGACGAGGCGACGACGGATTTCAGCGGTTCGCCGGCAAAGCGCTCGCGGAAGGCCGCGCTCCAGGCGACGTCGAAGCCGCAATTGGCGGGGCGAAAGGTGCGGACGTCCACGCCTCTTTCGCTGAGCCACGGCACCCAGGCGGCATCCGAGCCGAGCCGTGGCCAGCTTGCGCCGCCGAGCGCCAGCAGGGCGGCATCGCAGCGGACGATCTTGCGCCCTTCCGGCGCCTCGAAGAGATAGCCGTCTTCGGCAAAGCCCAGCCAGCGATGGCGGGTCAGCAGCGTGACCCCCTGGCCCTCCAGCCGGCGCAGCCAGGCGCGCAAGAGCGGCGAGGCCTTCATCGCCTTCGGAAAGACGCGGCCGGAGGAGCCGACGAAGGTCTCGGTGCCGAGACCTTCCGCCCAGGCCCGCACGTCGTCCGGAGTGAAGGCGTCGAGGGCCGGGCGCAGGCGATCGGAGGCGGCGCCGAAGCGGGTGGCGAAACGGCGATAGTCTTCGCCATGGGTGATGTTGAGGCCGGACTTGCCGGCGAGCAGGAACTTGCGGGCGGCGGTCGGCATCGCCTCGTAGATCGTCACCGCATAATCGGCCGTGGATAGCACCTCGGCGGCCATCAGGCCGGCCGGCCCGCCGCCGATGATCGCGATTTCTCTCCCTTCCATCAATACTCCGTCCATTCGAGCTGCAGTCAGGAGCGTGGTTCGGTCTGCGGCGGCGGAGCGGTCGACTCGCGCAGGATGAGTTCGACGGGCCAGAGCTCATGGATCTCTTCCGCCGTCCGCCCGCCGAGGAGTTGCAGCACGAGGTCCGCCGCTCGTGCCCCAGCCGCGCGGATCGAGGAGCGGGTCGCCGACAGCGACGGCACCATGTTGTCGGCCGTCAGATAGGGAAAGACGTCGTCATGGGCGATCACCGATATGTCCCGTCCGACGACCAGCCCGCGGGAACGCACGGCGCGGTAGATCCCAAGTGCCGTCATCATCGAGCCGGCGACGAATGCCGTCGGCCGCGGCGATTGCTCGAGAAAGGACCGGGCGAAGCGGAAGCCGAGTTCGTCGGTGAAATGGCCGTGGGCGACGAGGCGCGGATCGAAGGGAAGGCCCCGCTCCTCGAGGGCGTCGCGATAGCCCTTGTCGCGGTGCAGGGAAAAGGTTCGGCCGGCACGGCCATTGATCATCGCGATGCGCCGGTGACCGAGATCGATGAGATGCGATGTCGCCCGCCGGATCGCACCTTCGTTGTCGATGTCGAGCCACGCGTGCGGCACGTCAGTCTCGGAGCGGCCGTGCACCAGGAAAGGAAAGCCGAGCTCACGAAGAAAGGCGATGCGCTCGTCGTTCGGCTCCGGCGAATGGACGATCACCGCATCAACCCGGCCGCTGGTGACGAGCCGGCTGAAGAGCGGAATCTCGTCGGTCAAACCCCGGTCCGCCGTCGGGCTGACGAGAATGTCGATGTCCTCTCCGTCGAGCCTCTCGGCCATACCGCTCATGAATTCGGCAAACTGAAATTCCCCTGTGCGGCCCATGACGACGCCGATCGCCCCGGCGCGTCCAGTAACCAGGCGCACAGCGTTGATATTCGGGCGATAGCCGAGCCGCACGGCCTCTTCCGCGACGCGTTTACGGGTCTTCTCGCTGACCTCCGGATAGCCGCTGAGCGCGCGGCTGACCGTCGTCGGCGAAAGCCCCAGTTGGCGGGCGAACTCCTTGAGCTTCATGCGGCCGATCTATTCCTTAACCCCTTTGCCTCGATGAGGAATATACGCCTTTTACACCAGGGACAACCGATCGGCGCTCCTCGTACTTGCC
Source organism: Sinorhizobium sp. NG07B (assembly GCF_002532005.1). NCBI lineage: Bacteria > Pseudomonadati > Pseudomonadota > Alphaproteobacteria > Hyphomicrobiales > Rhizobiaceae > Sinorhizobium > Sinorhizobium sp. NG07B. The sequence goes on from NZ_NWTD01000007.1 coordinate 62,911, forward strand.
CACCCGATGGCGTGACATTTAGCCAAATCGTTTTAAAATTGTGCGTGTTGCACGACCGATAAATTTTCGGGGCAGGATTTTCAAAGAGGAGTTGTAAACAGCGTAAGGCGCTGAAACAACGGCGTTAAGTTCCTTCGCATCTGGCGAATGCCGGTATGTGCAGCGGCGTATTGACAACAATCTGGCCTTCTGACAGTTTTTTCCAGCCAAACCGTTTTCGAATTTGCTGAGGAGCTTTCGAGCGGTGGGGGATTTGGAGGAGCCATCGACCATGACACTGCTTCTGAGGACCTTGACTTTCTGCGCCGCTCTCGGCGCCGCTGATCTTGCCGCCGCCGCCGAGCTCTCGCTCGCTGCCAACACCACCGGCAAGAACGTGAATTTCATGCGCGAGCAGCTCGACGCCTTCGAGAAGAAGACCGGCCACAAGGTCAGTCTCGTCACCATGCCGCCATCGAGCAGCGAGCAGTTCAGCCAGTACCGGCTGTGGCTGGCCGCCGGGAACAAGGATGTCGACGTCTATCAGACGGACTTCATCTGGGCGCCGCAGCTCGCCGATCAATTCGTCGATCTGACCAAGGCCGCGAAAGACGTCGCCGGTGAACATTTCCCGTCGATCATCCAGTCGCAGACCGTCAACGGCAAGCTGGTGGCGCTGCCGATTTTCACCGACGCGCCGGCGCTCTACTACCGCAAGGATCTGCTGGAGCAATACGGCAAGGCGCCGCCGAAGACCTGGGACGAATTGGCGTCGACCGCCAAGGAGATCCAGGAGAAGGAGCGTGCCGCCGGAAAGGCGGACATCTGGGGCTTCGTATTCCAGGGCAACGCCTATGAGGGGCTGACCTGCAATGCGCTCGAATGGATCAAGTCCTCCGGCGGCGGCCAGATCGTCGAGCCCGACGGGACGATTTCCGTCAACAACGAGAAGGCGGCCGCGGCCATCGAGCGCGCCAAGGCATGGATCGGCACGATCTCGCCTGAGGGCGTGCTTGCCTATCAGGAAGAAGAGTCGCGCGGCGTCTGGCAGACCGGCAATGCCGTCTTCATGCGCAACTGGCCCTATGCCTATGCGCTCGGCAACGGCGATGACAGTGCCGTCAAGGGCAAGTTCGACGTCATGCCGCTGCCGACCGCGACCGATGGCGAAAAGCCCTCCTCGACGCTTGGCGGCTGGAACCTCGCGGTGTCGAAATATTCCGACGAGCAGCAAGCCGCGATCGAGCTCGTCAAGTTCCTCTCGTCCAAGGAAGTGCAGAAGGCGCGGGCGCTCCAGCTGTCACAGCTGCCGACGATCGCCGCCCTTTACGACGATCCGGAAATTGCCGCCACCCAGCCCTTCATGCCGAACTGGAAGCCGATCTTCCAGAGCGCCGTGCCGCGTCCCTCCGCAGTGACCAAGGTCAAGTATAACGAGGTGTCCTCGAAGCTCTGGAGCGCCGTCCACAACACGCTCTCCGGCGACGGAACCGCCGCCGAAAATCTCGAACTCTTGGAGGTAGAGCTGACCGAGCTCAAAGGCGACAGCTGGTAAACCTCCCCGGGCGGGGAGGCACTGTAAAACTCTGTACCTCTCTCCCCGCCTTGCAGCCGTCGCCGGGGATGGCGGCCACTCCGGCCGCCATCCCCTTAGAACCTGGAGCGAGATGCGCTCACCTAAAATCGCGCCGCCGCTCTATCTGTCTGTTTTTGCCGCATTTGTGCGAGGTCGGGTGACTTCACCTGACTGCAAAATGCTCTGGCGAAAGCCGAACGGCAAAGGGGAGCCAATCCATGACCGATCTCACTGTCGCGGACCCGCCGGCCGCGCTTGCGCATGCGAGACATATCAAGTCGGACCTGAAGGCCCAGCGGGTCCGCTCCGCCTGGGTGTTCCTGGCGCCGACGCTCCTGGTCTTGGCGCTGGTCGCCGGCTGGCCGCTCGTCAGGACCATCTATTTCAGCTTCACCAATGCGTCGCTGACCAACCTTTCCGGCGCCGAGTTCGTCGGCCTGCAGAACTATCTTTCCTGGATCACGCTGAAGAGCGGCCGCACAATCTACAAGGGCCTGCTCGCCGATCCGGCCTGGTGGAACGCGGTCTGGAACACGCTGAAATTCACCGTCGTCTCGGTCAGCATCGAGACGGCGCTGGGGCTCGTCGTGGCGCTGGTGCTGAACGCCCATTTCCCCGGCCGCGGCCTCGTTCGCGCGGCGATCCTCATTCCCTGGGCGATCCCGACGATCGTCTCGGCCAAGATGTGGGCCTGGATGCTCAACGACCAGTTCGGCATCCTGAACGAGATATTGCTCGGGCTCGGCCTGATCAGCCAGAAGATCGCCTGGACCGCCAGTCCCGACACCGCGATGGTGGCGGTGCTCATCGTCGACGTCTGGAAGACGACGCCGTTCATGGCACTGCTGATCCTCGCCGGCCTGCAGATGGTGCCGATCGACATATATGAGGCGGCGAAGATCGACGGGGTGCATCCGTTCCGTGTCTTCTGGCGGATAACATTGCCGCTTATCCGGCCGGCGCTGATGGTGGCGGTGATCTTCCGCATGCTCGACGCGCTGCGCATCTTCGACCTGATCTATGTCCTGACGCCCAACAATGCGCAGACCAAGACCATGTCGGTGCTCGCCCGCGAGAACCTCTTCGACTTCGACAAGTTCGCCTATGGGGCGGCCGCCTCGACGATGCTGTTTTTGATCATCGCCTCAATCACCGTCCTCTATATGTGGTTCGGGCGCGTCAATTTCGATGGAGGGGAACGCTGATGACCGCCACGCTCGCAAAGCGCACCGCATTCTACCTGCTCGTCGCCACGATCATCCTGATCGCAGTCTTTCCCTTCTATTACGCGATCCTGACCAGCCTCAAATCCGGCACCGCCCTGTTCCGCGTCGATTACTGGCCGAGCGAACTGTCGCTGGCGAATTACACCAGCGTCATCTCGAGCGGCAGTTTCATCCGCAATCTCGGGAATTCGCTGCTCGTCGCGACCTTGGTCGTCGCCATCTCGCTGCTGTTCGCGGTCACCGCCGCTTACGCGCTCGGCCGGGTGCGCTTCCGCGGCCGGTGGCTGCTGCTCTTGACCATTCTGTCGGTGTCGATGTTCCCGCAGATCGCCGTTCTTGCCGGTCTCTTCGAGCTCATCCGTGGCATCGGCATCTTCAACACGCCGCTGGCGCTGATCTTTTCCTACATGATCTTCACCCTGCCCTTCACCGTCTGGGTGCTGACCACCTTCATGCGCGACCTGCCGGTGGAGATCGAGGAGGCGGCGATCGTCGACGGCGCTTCGCCCTGGGTGATCATCACGCGGGTGTTCATGCCGCTAATGTGGCCAGCCTTGGTCACCACCGGCCTGCTCGCCTTCATCGCCGCCTGGAACGAATTCCTGTTCGCCCTGACGTTTACTTCGTCGGACGTGCAGCGCACCGTGCCGGTAGCGATCGCGCTGCTTTCGGGCAGCAGCAACTTCGAAATCCCCTGGGGCAACATCATGGCCGCATCGGTGATCGTCACGGTACCGCTCGTGGTGCTGGTGCTGATCTTCCAGCGGCGGATCATTTCCGGCCTGACGGCCGGTGGCGTCAAAGGCTAGCGCGGGATGAGGAAAAGTGTGCGCGGTTTTCCGCCCGCATCCCGCGTGATTTAGGGAGTTAAGAGAGATGGCAGAGCTGCAATTGCGCAACATTCGCAAGGCCTTCGGCGCCTATGAGGTGATCAAGGGCGTCAGCATGGACATAAGGGCAGGGGAGTTCATGGTTTTCGTCGGCCCTTCCGGCTGCGGGAAATCGACTCTGCTAAGATTGATCGCCGGTCTGGAGGAGATCACCTCCGGCACACTCGCCTTCGACGGGAAGGTGGTCAATCATCTCGTCCCGTCGAAACGCGGCATCGCCATGGTGTTCCAGTCCTATGCGCTCTATCCGCACATGACGGTCTTCGAGAACATGGCCTTCGGCATGCAGCTTGCCGGCAAGGACAAGGAGCAGTGCCGAAAGCGGGTTGAGGCGGCGGCGGAGATGCTTCAGCTCGCCCCCTACCTCCAGCGCCTGCCGCGCCAGCTCTCCGGCGGCCAGCGGCAGCGCGTCGCCATTGGCCGGGCGATCGTGCGCGATCCGAAGGTCTTCCTGTTCGACGAGCCGCTTTCCAACCTCGATGCGGCTCTGCGGGTTGCGACCCGCATCGAGATCGCCAAGCTACATCGCAGCATGCACAAGACGACGATGATCTATGTCACCCACGACCAGGTCGAGGCGATGACGCTCGCCGATCGCATCTGCGTGATGCGCGACGGGCGCGTCGAGCAGATCGGCACGCCGCTCGAGCTTTATGAAAACCCGAACTCGGTGTTTGTCGCCGGCTTCATCGGCTCGCCGAAGATGAACTTCCTCTCGGGCGCCTTTGCCGAGCTCTACCAGGCTGCGACGATCGGCATTCGGGCCGAGCACCTTGAGATCGCCGAGGACGGGCAATGGACAGGAACCGTCGTCCACTCCGAAATGCTCGGATCGGACAGCTATATCTATCTCGACATCGGCACCGGCGAACCGGTGATCGTCCGCGAGAACGGCACGTCCCGGCATCAGCCCGGGGAGACGCTGCCGATCTCGCCGCAGGCCGGACAGATCCACCGCTTCGATGCGGCGGGGCGGTCGATCGGCCGGCAGATCATGCGAGGTGCCGCCTGATTTAGATCGCATCGATTTCGGATCATTTCCAAAAGCCAGACGTTAGACCCGGTAGGGCGAAATCCCAGCCCGACCTCGGTCGACTGATTCAATTCACGGACAGCGGGCACCCGCGGCGGATGCCCCAACCAGCAGGAGAACGACCTTGTCTATCAACGCCATTGTATGGGGTGAGAACATCCATGAGCAGACGAATGCCGTCGTCAGGGAAATCTATCCGGACGGCATGCACAACACGATCGCTAAGGCGCTCAACAGCGATCCGGCGATCAAGGCGACGACGGCGACGCTGCAGGAGCCGGAGCACGGGCTGAGCGAAGAGCGGCTGGCATCGGCCGACGTGCTTCTGTGGTGGGGCCACAAGGATCACGGCGCCGTCGACGACAGGATCGTCGATCGGGTCGCCAAGCGGGTCTGGGAGGGGATGGGGCTGATCGTGCTGCATTCCGGTCATTTCTCGAAGGTCTTCAAGCGGCTGATGGGCACGCCCTGCGCGCTGAAATGGCGCGAAGCGGGCGAGCGCGAGCGCGTTTGGGTGGTCAACCCGCGCCATCCGATTGCCGAAGGCCTCGGCGACAATTTCGTCATCGAGCACGAGGAGATGTATGGCGAGCAGTTCTCCGTGCCAGAGCCGCTGGAGACGGTGTTCATCTCCTGGTTCGCCGGCGGCGAGGTGTTCCGCTCGGGGCTGACCTGGCGGCGCGGCGCCGGCAGTATCTTCTATTTCCGCCCAGGTCACGAGACCTACCCGACCTATCATGATGAGACGGTTCAGCACGTGTTGCGCAATTCGGTGAAATGGGCCTACAACCCGCAAGGCACCTACAAGGCGATCCACGAGGCGCCGAACGTGCCGGTGGAAAAGGCGCTGGAGCCAATCGTCGAGCGCGGCCCGAAGTTGCACCGCGCCGGCGAAGCCGGTTACAGATGAGGAGGGGGCCTATGCGTCTCTTGATCGTTGGAACCGGCGGCATGGCGAACAGCCATGCAAACGCCTTCGCCAAGATAGACGGCGTCGAGATGGTCGGCGCCGTCGATGTCGACCCGAACCGCGCCAAGGCCTTTGCCGAGCAGCACGGCATCGAGCACACCTTCACATCGCTGGAGGAGGCGATCGCTTGGGGTGAGTTCGACGCCGCGACGAATGTCACGCCAGATAAGGCGCACCATCCGACAACGCTGGCGCTGATTGCCGCCGGCAAGCACGTGCTTTGCGAGAAACCGCTGGCGGAGAATTACGAGAAGGCCGCGGAAATGGCCGCGGCGGCGGAACGCTCCGGTCTCGTCGCCATGGTCAACCTCACCTACCGCAATGTGGCGCCGCTGCAGAAGGCGCGCGAACTGGTGCTTTCCGGCGCGATCGGCGAAGTCAGGCATCTGGAGGCCTCCTACCTGCAGAGTTGGCTGGTCTCGAAGGCGTGGGGCGACTGGGCAAGCGAATCGAAATGGCTGTGGCGGCTCTCGACCAAGCACGGCTCGAACGGCGTGCTCGGCGACGTCGGCATCCACATTCTGGATTTCGCCGGCTACGGCGCCGGGATTTCGGTCGAGCGGGTGTTCGCCCGACTGAAGGCCTTCGACAAGGCACCCGGCAACCGCATCGGCGAATATGACCTCGATGCCAATGACAGTTTCGCGATGACGGTGGAGTTCGACAGCGGCGCCATGGGCGTCATCCATGCGAGCCGCTGGGCGACCGGACACTTGAACGAGCTGCGGCTGAGGCTGCATGGCGACAGAGGTGCGCTGGAGGTGATCCACACGCCGGACGGCTCGAGCCTGCGGGCGTGCCTCGGTGCCGACGTCGAAAAGGCCATCTGGCGCGAGGTCGATGCGGGGACGGTGCCGACCAATTATGAGCGTTTCGTCGCCGCGGTTCGGACGGGGCAGATGGCCGAGCCCGGCTTCCGCCATGCCGCCGACCTGCAGAAGGTGCTTGATCTGGCGATCGAAACCGAGCGCGAACGGCGGGAACTCGGCGTCGCCGAGATGGAATGGGTCCAGGACGGGCGGCTCGCCGTCGGCGGGTGACACAAAACTGCTCCCGCCTTCAGGTCATTCCAAAGGCGGGAGACAGGCATCGCGATCGGCGTTCACAGGAACGCCGCTCCATTGAAACGATGACGGCTTCGGTTTGAACCGAAGCCGTCGCGTTTCAGGCGTGCGAATGGTGACGATAATCCCAGACCGCCCAGGCGGCGATTGCCGCGACGAGCACGCCGAGGATGACGTGAGTCCACATCGCGTTCACATTCGCCATGAAGCCGAGCAACCAGGGAGAAACGATCAACCACAGGCCGATCACCATATTGGCCCATTCCTCCCACTCGGCGAAGGCCGAAAGGGTCGCGACCGCCAGGGCGCCGAGCACGATCGCGGCGATCCAGGCGTTCCAGGTCGCCGTCGTATCCGAGGCGAAGCCGATGACCCAGGGAGAGAGGAACAGGCAGACTGCCAGGACCAGATTGGCCCAATCCTGGCTTCTTCTTCCTGCCATGAGAGTGTTGGGCATGACAACCTCCACGTATGAAGCTTGATCAAAGCGTCACCACTCTCGTGCAACACACGTCCCAGCGCAGGCCGTTTGCACGGTTGCCGTAACGCCTTGAATTGCTGGCGTAATTTTATCCTGAAATCGTACCGAATTCAAGAAATCCTGCAATTAGCGGTTTTTGCAGATTATTCCCGTTGCGCATGATCTGCGCGGAGCGCCGTAAGGCGGCCGCGCCGAGGTTGCTTTCGGTCCCGGCACTGCCGGTCCTGGCCTGCGATTCATCGTTCCAGCGGCATTTGTTTCGGTCGGCAAACCGTCCTATGACAGTGGCGACCGAAACAGTTTTTGCGAGGCCCGCATGGCTCACCGCCCCGTCGACGCCCACTCCTTCTGGCGCGATCCGGCGCTCCCCTTTCTTGAGGGGCGCCAGGTCGCCGACGGGCGCGACGTCTGCTACGGGCTTCACAGCCACCCGACCTTTTCGATCGGCACGGTCACCGGCGGCCGCAGCAGCTACCGCAACGGCCGCCACCGGCACGACGTGTCGGCCGGTTCAGTCGTGCTGATGAACCCGGAAGAGGCGCATGCCTGCAATCCGCTTCAAAACGTCCCCTGGAGCTACCGCATGCTCTACGTGGATCTGGCGTGGTTGCATGAGATGCAAGACGCGGCCGACTTCAGACCCTATGCCGCCGTGGTGAGCGCAGATCCCAATCTCTATCGCCGCCTCGAGCGATTGTTCGACATGCTGTTCGACACGAAAATCGAGTCGCTTGCCAAGGAATGCGCGGCGGCCGCCTTCTTCGGCGAACTCGACCGTCGCCTCGAAAGGATCGAGGCGCCGGCTGCGCCGGCCGCGCCCAGCCTCAACCGGGCCGCGGATTTCATCACCGAGTATTGCACGCGCCGCCTGCGGCTCCATGAGATCGCCGACGTCTCGGGGTTGTCGCCCTCCTATCTGGTGCGGGCCTTCCGGGCGCGCTACGGCTTGACGCCGCACGCCTACCAGCTGAACCGCCGCATCCAGTTCGGGCAAAGCGAGCTGCGTCGCGGCCGGCCGATCGTTGATGTGGCGCTCTCGGCCGGTTTTGCCGATCAGGCCCATTTCCAGCGGGTGTTCAAGCGGCATGTGGCGGCGACGCCGCGCCAATATGCAAGGCCTGCCCCGTGAAATCGACCGTTGCGGCGGCCGCGTGACTCATGCTGGCACGGAAGCTGCGGCGCAGGCCGGTGGTGAGGCCGTCGATGTTGACCGTTCCTCCAAGGTGCGATGCGGCAAAGGTGAAGGAACTCATCGAAAGAGTGCCAGCGACATGGGTGCCTCTTTCATCAGCGGCAGGTCGCCGGTCAGCGAGCGGACCAGCTTGGCGGGGCCATGGAGACAAAGGCCGAGATAGCGCAGATCGTCATGCCGCGTCTCGCCGATACCGAGCTCGTAGGCCTCGTAGCTCTTGGCGCGCTGCGCCGACTCGGTGACGCCGATCACGCTGAGCCCGGATGCTTCCCGCGCCGCAGCCCGCAGCTTCAGTTCCATCAGCCCGGCGGCATCCGACATCAGCATGGGCATGACGATAGTGGTGATGCCTTGATGACGATTGCCGTCCGCGTCGTGAACTGGATGGCCGACCAGATCCGGGCGCTCCTTGCCGAGAGTCATGGCTAGCACGGCGGCGGTGTTGGCGATCAGGCCTCGCGGCAAGCCGTGGTCGATGACGAATGCGCAGCGTGTCACGGGTTTCCTCAAGCGTGGGTTCAGACGCCCGGAAGGTAAGCACCGGCCGGCCGGCGTTATTGAAAGAAATTGCCCTGGCTCCGCTCTGCGGTCAGGGAATGGTCAGGGAATGAGCGAAAGTAGGGGGACGCCGGAGCGAAAGTAGGGAGGCCGCGGCGCGGCTTTTGGGGCTATTCGATGAGCACACGTGCCGAGGATCACGTGCCATCGATCAGTCAAGAGCGGGAGGCGGGCGGAGAGCCGCGCATATTTTCCTCATCCCGTTCAAGTCCAGACATCGCGGGAGGAAAACGTGATACGCCTGTTGCTGCTGGCGCCCTATATTGGGCTGCTCTGGGTTCCCTTCTATAATTTCGAGGAGCCGAAGCTCTTCGGCTTCCCCTTCTTCTACTGGTACCAGCTCGCCTGGGTACCGCTGACCTCGCTCATCACATATTTCGTCTACAGGAGCGTGCGTCATGACGGCTAATATCGACATGTCGGCGCTCGCCGTCTTCATCTTCTTCTTCGTGCTCGTCACTGCGATGGGCTTTTTCGCATCGCGCTGGCGCCGGGCGGAATCGCTCGATCATCTGGACGAATGGGGCCTCGGCGGCCGCAAGTTCGGTACCTGGATCACCTGGTTTCTGGTCGGCGGCGATTTCTACACGGCCTATACGGTCATCGCCGTGCCGGCGCTGGTCTATGCGATCGGCGCCTACGGCTTCTTCGCGCTGCCTTACACGATCATCGTCTATCCGCTGGTCTTCGCCATCATGCCGCTCTTGTGGAAGGCGGCAAAGGAGCGCGGCTATGTGACCGCCGGGGACGTGGTGCGCGGCACCTACGGCTCGCGTGCTTTGGAGCTTGCGGTCGCCTCCACCGGCGTGATCGCGACGATGCCTTACATCGCCCTGCAACTTATCGGCATGGAAGTGGCGATCAAGGCACTGGGCTTGACCGGCGAAATGCCGATTATCCTCGCCTTCCTGGTGCTGGCCCTCTACACCTATTCGTCCGGCCTTCGCGCGCCGGCCCTGATCGCCTTCGTAAAGGACATCATGATCTATATCGTGGTGCTCGCGGCGATCATCGTCGTCCCCTCCAAGCTCGGCGGCTACAGCGCCGTCTTCTCGGCGGCCGACGCTGCCTTCGAGGCGAAGGGCAAGGGCGGCATCCTGCTCGATCCGGCGCAGCTCGTCCCCTATGTGACGCTCGCTCTCGGCTCGGCGCTCGCCGCCTTCATGTATCCGCATACGCTGACCGGCATTTTCGCCTCGTCCGGCGCCAACACGATCCGCAAGAATGCGGTGCTTTTGCCCGCCTATACGCTGCTGCTCGGTCTTCTGGCTTTGCTCGGCTACATGGGCCACGCCGCCGGCCTGCAGCTCGAAAGCAACAACGACGTCGTCCCGACGCTGTTCAAGACGCTGTTCCCGGGCTGGTTCGCGGGCTTCGCCTTCTCGGCGATCGCCATCGGCGCGCTCGTTCCGGCGGCGGTCATGAGCATCGGCGCTGCGAACCTCTTCACCCGCAACTTCTGGAAGGTCTGGATCAACCCTGAGGTCACCCCCGCCGGCGAGGCGCAGGTCGCCAAGATCACCTCGATGCTGGTCAAGGTGGGGGCGCTACTCGCCATCCTCATGCTGCCGACCCAGTTCGCGCTCGACCTGCAGCTGCTCGGCGGCCTGTGGATCCTGCAGACGCTGCCGGCCCTCGTCTTCGGTCTCTATACCCGCTGGTTCCGGGCACCGGCGCTGCTCGCCGGCTGGGCGGCCGGCTTCATCGGCGGCTCGGCTCTCGTCTGGTCGGACGGACTGAAACCGCTGCACGCGCTCGCCTTCGACGGCATCACCGTCTCGGTCTATACCGGCCTGCTGGCGCTGGCGCTCAACGTCACCGTGGCGGTGGTCGTCAACCTCGTGGCGCCGGCCAAAGAGATCGCCGACGATGACCTGACTGTCGCCGAGGCGGAATCGCGCAGCTAAGTTCAGAGGGCCGGCCGCCTCAGGCCGGCCCTCCGCGCCGCGCGCGTTGCCATTCGCCGGCCGATATGGCAATGAACCGATGGCGGCCTCCTGGAAATGCCGCTGCTACGGCGCCGCGTCCGACGAGATTTGCAAGGTCGCTATAGCACTTTGAAATTGCTGCAGTTGGGCAGCGAGGTGCCATGCCCGGTTGGGTCGTCCTCTCCGTTTCCACAGCCTATGTCGTCATCCTGTTCCTGATCGCCTGGTGGACGGATCGGCAAGGTGCAGGCCGCCGTTTGTCGGTGCCCACCGCGTGGATGGCGGCGCTCGGCTACGCACTGACGCTTGCCGTCTACAATACTTCCTGGAGCTTCTACGGCTCGGTCGGCCGGGCCTTGAGCGGCTTCGACTACCTGGCGATCTATATCGGCCCGACCCTGGTGCTCGTCTTTGGGCAGCGGCTTATCGCCAGGATCGTCACGGTCGCCAAAAGCCAGAACATCACCTCGATCGCCGACTTCATCGCCGCCCGCTACGGCAAGAGCCAGATGCTTGCCGCGCTCGTCACCATGGCGGCGCTGCTTGCCGTCCTGCCCTATATCGCGCTGCAGCTGAAGGCGGTCGGCACCAGCTTCGACATCCTGACCTCGCCGGCCGTCGCTGCGGACGGCGCCCGGCCGATCCGCGGCGACAGCACCTTTGCCGTCGCCGCGTCGATGGCGCTCTTCGCCATCATGTTCGGCGTCAGGCACATCCATGCGAGCGAGCATCACCGCGGGCTGATGGCGGCGATCGCCTTCGAGAGCCTGGTCAAGCTTTCCGCCTTCGTCGTCGTCGCGCTGTTCATCGTCTTCGGGATGTTCGACGGTCTCGGCGACCTCGCCGCCCGCACGCAGGCTGATCCGCGCATGGCGTCCCTGCTGGCGCCGGACTTTTCCGATCCGACCTGGATCTCGAACACCATCATCGCGGCGATCTCCTTCCTCTGCCTGCCGCACATGTTCCATGTCGCGGTGGTCGAGAACCAGTCGCTGTCGCAGGCGCGCGCCGCCGCCTGGCTCTACCCCGCCTATCTCCTCGTCTTCAGCGTGCTGATGGTGCCGATCGCCATTGCCGGGCTCGCGACCTTCGCCGATACGGTGAACCCCGACACCTTCGTGATCTCGCTGCCGCTCGCCGCCGATGCGCCCGTGATGGCGCTGGTCGCCTTTCTCGGCGGCTTCTCGGCGGCGACCGGCATGGTGATCGTCGCCTCGGTGGCACTGAGCACGATGCTCTGCAACGACGTCATCGTCCCGCTTCTCCTGCGCTCGCGCCTCGTCGGCCGCAGCGGCGCGATCTGGCCGTCGCCTGCGGCGTTGCTTCTGGTGCGGCGGGTCTCCGTCGCAGGCATCCTGCTGCTCGCTTACATGATGAACCGTCTGGTGGACCAGGCCTATCCGCTGACTGTCATCGGGCTGCTCTCCTTCGTGGCGATCGCCCAGTTCGGCCCGGCCCTCCTGGGCGGCCTGCTGTGGCGGCGCGCCAAGGGAGCGGGAGCGGTGGCCGGCATCGTCGTCGGCTTCGCCCTCTGGATCTACACGCTGCTCGTTCCCTCGATCGCGCCGCTCGTCCCCGCCGTCGACGCCCTCGTCGCCAACGGGCCGTTCGGGTTCGCCTGGCTGAAGCCGCAAGCGCTCTTCGGCGTTGCCGGCCTGGATCCGATTTCGCATGCGACGCTCTGGAGCCTCGGCGCCAATCTCGCCGTCTTTGCAGCCGTGTCGCTGCTGGCGGATCGCTCGCCGCTCGAGCGGCTCCAGGCGGAGGCCTTTGCCGAGGGAGTGCCGGCGCAGTCGCCGCCGCTTGCCTCCCTGCCGCTCGTCACGCGGCTCGACGACCTGAAGACGCTTGCGGCGCGTTTCGTCGGAGCCGAGCGCAGCGCATCCGCCTTCGACGACTTCGTCGAACAGCGCCGCTCGCGGCAGGACGGGCTCGCCGACATGGAGGCGATGCGTTTCACCGAGAACCTGATCGCCGGGGCGCTCGGTGCGGCCTCGGCTCGCGTGGTGATGGCCGCGGCGCTCGAAAGCCGCTCGCTGTCACGCAAGGCCGCCGTGGTGATGCTCGACGAGGCGTCGCAGGCGCTGCATTTCAACCGGAAGCTCCTGCAAGGCGCGCTCGAAAGCGTGCCGCAGGGGATCTGTGTTTTCGACGCGAACCTCGCCATCGAGGCGTGGAACGCCCGCTTCCTGACCCTGCTCGACCTGCCGAGGGACCTGATCCGCGTCGGCCTGCCGCTCGCCGAACTCGTCGACTTCAACCGCGAGCGCGGCGAATACGACGCCGAGGACCTCAAGGCGCTGCTCGTCAACCGGGATCTCGCGACGCAATCCTGGCCCTATGTCTACGAGCGCCAGCGGCCGGACGGGATGGTGCTGGAGATTGCTTATGACCGGATGGCCGAGGGCGGCTATATCTCGACCTATACCGACGTGACCGAGCGGCACCGGGCCGCGGCCGGCCTGCGGCGCGCCAACGAGGAGCTGGAGCGGCGCGTCCAGGAGCGCACCCAGGCGCTCGAGCAGGCCAAGGCCGAGGCCGAGCGGGCCAATATGGGCAAGACGCGCTTTCTGGCCGCGGCAAGCCACGATCTGCTGCAGCCGCTGAACGCGGCGCGGCTCTATCTGGCGGCGCTCGACGAAAGCCTGAAACCCGACGAAGCGGGAAAGGGCCTGCTGACCGAGGAGCGGGCGCTTGCGAGGAACGCGGCGGCGGCACTTTCCTCGACGGAGCGTCTGCTCGACGAGCTGCTCGACATTTCGTCCTACGATTCCGGTGCGGTGCGGGCACAGCCGGTCGATTTTTCCATCGGCTCGCTCCTGGCACAGCTCGAGCTGGAATTCTCCGCCATGGCGCGCCAGCGCGGATTGACGCTGAAGGTCGTGGCCTCGAGGCTTTCGGTCCGGACCGACCCGCAGCTCCTGCGTCGCGTGCTGCAGAACCTGCTCTCGAACGCCATCCGCTACACGCCCAAGGGAAAGGTTCTGCTGGGATGCCGGCGGCGGAAGGATGGCCTGAGGATCGAGGTCCGCGACACCGGCATCGGCATCGCGCCGGAGCGGCAGAAGGAGATTTTCGAGGAGTTTCGCCGGCTCGATACGGGCGAGGAGCGGGAGAAGGGGAGCGGCCTCGGCCTGGCGATCGTCGAGCGCATCTGCCGGCTGCTCGACCTTCCGCTGGAGATGCGCTCGCGGCCCGGCCAGGGAACCTGCTTCGCCGTCACCGTGCCCCGCGCGGCGGCAGGTGCCGCGGTCGCGGCTGCGGAAAAGACTCCGGCGGCCTCGGCGGCGAGCCAGCGCGCGCTGTCTGTGCTCTGCGTCGACAATGACGGGGCGATACGGGATGGCCTCGCCGCCTTGCTATCGCGCTGGGGACATAGGCCGATTGTGGCCAGCGACGAGAGGACGGCGCTTGCCAATTGCAACGGGCAAGTGCCAGATCTGGCGCTCGTCGATTATCATCTCGACGGCACGACCGGCGTCGAGGTGCTCGGCCGGCTGCGCAAACACTGGGGCCGGGAGGTCAGGGGCCTGGTGATCACCGCGGACCGCGGCGAGGCGGTCGGCGCCGAGGCGAAGGCGCTCGGCTGCGAAGTCATGGCGAAGCCGGTGAAGCCGGCGGCCTTGAGACGATATCTGGATGCCGTCGCCCTCGAAAAGGGCGCCGGGCTGCAGCGCGGCGCGTCTCATTAGAAACGCAAAGGTCGCTGTAGAACTTTAAAGGGGGAGGAAGACCATGAGCACGCGCATCGTCATCGCGGATGACCATCCGATGGTCCAGGCAGCTCTGCGCAGCGCTCTCGTCGCGGTGCTGCCGGATCTCGATCTGATCGCCTGCCGCTCGGTCGACGAGGTCCTGGAGGTGCTGGCGGGCGATCGGCAGGAGGTGGACCTCGTGCTGCTCGACCTGAGCATGCCCGGCACGGACGGGTTTGCTGGCCTGTTCCTGCTGCATGCGCATTACCCGACCCTGCCGGTGGCGATCGTCTCGGCCCGGCAGGATGCGGCGACGATCCGCAAGGCGATCACCTTCGGCGCTTCCGGCTATATTCCGAAGTCGCTGGACCTGCCGGAGATGGCGAGTGCGATACGCGCCATTCTCGAGGGCGAAATCTGGACGCCGCCGCGTTTCGACAGCGAAGCCTCCGATCCGGATGCGGCAATGAGCGCCCGCCTCGCTTCGCTGTCGTCGCAGCAATTGCGCATCCTGACGAAGGTCATCGAAGGCAAGCTCAACAAGCAGATCGCCGGCGAGATGGACATTGCCGAGCAGACCGTCAAAGTGCACGTTTCGGCGATCCTCAAGAAGCTCGGCGTCGTCAGCCGCACCCAGGCGGCGGTGCTGTGCGAACGGTTGCTGTCGGCGAGCCCCCGCGATGCGGGTTAGGCCGTTCTCAGCCGTGTTGGACTAAATCCTCCAACCTCTACAGTTTCGGCAATCCTTCCGGCCTGAGGTGCTTCTTCAGCGCGGCGATGCGGAAGATGGCGTTGGCGGCGCCATAGCCGCGATAGCCGCGCCGCTCGACGATCTCGAAGAAGAAGCCTTCCCCGTAGGTGGGGCTGTAGAGCTGGAAGTATTCGCCGTGCTCGTCGCGGTCGTAGAGGATGTTCGCAGCCCGCAGCCGCTCCGTCAAAGCCGGCTCGAGGCCGAAGCGCGCCTCGACGTCGTCGTAGTAGTTGGGCGAAATCTGCAGCGGGCGGAAGCCGTTGCGGCGGAGTGCGGCCGCGGTTGCGAAAATGTCGTCGGTGTGGAAGGCGAGATGCTGGATGCCGGAGCCGAAAGTCTCGGCGATGAAGTGGCCGGCGAGCGTCCGGCGGTTCTCCGCACCGTTGAGCGTCAGGCGCAACGACCCGGTGGCATTTTCGACCACCTGGCTGCGCACCACCCCGGCCGGGTCGATGATATCGACCATCGGCGTCTTCCCGGCCGCAAAGATCGACGTATAGAACAGCAGCCAGCTCGGCATTTCCTCGTAGGCGACCGTCTGGGCGATATGGTCGACGCAGCGGAGCCCGGCCTCTTCCACCTCGCCACCCTCGTCGGACGGCTCGAAGTCGATGTCCCAGATGCGGCCGAGATCGCTCTTGTCGTCGAGCAGATAGAGGAGCCCGCCGCCGACGCCGCGGATCGCGGGCAGCTCGACTTCCCCGGCGGCGACCGGCTGGCTGAAGGGCTCGGCATCGAGCGCCAGCGCCCGCTTCATGGCTTGTGTCGCGTCGTCGACGACAAGTGCGACGGCATAGGCGGAGCTGCCGTGAACGGCATAGGAGGAGCTCGCAAATCCGCTCTCGTCGGTATTGACCAGAACACGGATGTCGCCCTGTTGGTAGAGGTCGACTTTTTTCGAGCGGTGGCCGGCTGCCTTGCGGAAGCCCAGCGTCCTTAGGATGGCGGTCAGCTCGGCGGCGTCCTCGGGGGCGGCCGTGAACTCGACGAAGCCGACCCGCTGGACCGGCGCACGCTCCGGCATCGGCGCCACGGTGAGAGAGCCGCCGTTCGGATGCCGCCGCACCTGGTCACCGAGATAGATCAGTGAGCGATGTCCGTCGGCGGCGAGCGGCTTGGCCGCGCCGCCGCGGAACTGGTCGTTGAAGATTTCCAGCGAGAAGTAGCCGTCATAGCCGGTTTCGGCGATCGCCCGGGTGAACTCGGCCACCGGCAGGTCGCCTTCGCCGGGCATGTTGCGGAAGTGCCGGCTCCAATAGAGCAGGTCCATGTCGATCAGCGGTGCGTCGGCCAGCTGGACGATGAAGATCTTCTCCTTCGGGATCGAGCGGATCGAGTTGACCTCGATCCTGCGCGACAGCGTGTGGAAGCTGTCGAGGATGAGGCCGATATTAGGATGATCGGCGCGCCGGACGATCTCCCAGGCATCGCGATGGTCATTGATGTGCCGGCCCCAGGCGAGGGCCTCGAAGCCCACCTTCAATCCGCGCCTGGCGGCGCGCTCGCCGAGCTCGCGAAAATCGGCCGCCGCCCGATCGATGCCGCCGAGCGAGATCGGCGAGGCGTTGGAGCAGACCAGCAGGAGGTCGGTACCGAGCTGCTGCATGACGTCGAACTTGCGCTCGGCCCGGTCGAAGGTGCGGCTGCGGTGCGGCTCCGGCATGCCCTCGAAGTCGCGGAACGGCTGGAAAAGCGTGATTTCGAGACCATGGTCGCGCACCATCCGCCCGACATCCGCAGGGCTGCCGTCGAAGGCGAGGAAGTCGTTCTCGAAGATTTCCACGCCGTCGAAGCCGGCGGCGGCGATCGCCGCGAGCTTGTCCGGCAACGCGCCGCTGATCGAAACCGTTGCGATCGAAGTCTTCATCGCCGCTCACCTTCGTCGCGATCGCCCTTGTCGAGGCCCCAGAAGGCGATCTGCGTCGGCAGCTGCGCGAGCGTCATCTCGGCGCCGGCCTGGATGGCGATGCCGCGGCGCCGGGCTTCCTCGAGCCAGGGTGTCACCGGCGGCTTCGTCACCGCGTCGGCGATGATTTCCGCCCTTGTCAGCCGCTCCAGCGGAAAGGGATAGGGGTCGGCAGGATTCATGCCGGCCGGCGAGGCATTGACGGCGATGTCGACATCGATGCCGTCCGGCAGAACGTCATGGGCGTGAAGCTCAGGATAGTCGCGGCGCAACTGGCCGGTCAGGCGGTCCGCCTTCGCCCGGTCACGTTCGATGACGACGATGGTCGCCGCACCCGCCTCGGCAAGCGCATAGATGATCGCCGTTCCGGCGCCGCCGGCACCGACGACCAAGGCGGTCTTGCCCGTGACGGTCACGCCGTTCTTGGCGAGCGCCGCCACCATGGCGTCGCCGTCGACCATGTCACCGAGGAGCGTGCCGTCCGGCCTTCGGCGGATGATGTTGACGGCACCGGCCCGGCGAGCGCGATCCGTCAGGTCGTCGACCCCGGCACATGCCGCCTGCTTGTGCGGCATCGTCACCGAAACGCCGGGGCAATTGGGTGTTCCTCGAATGGCATCGAGGAACGCCGCCACCTTCTCGGGGAAGATATCCACCGGGATGAGGACGGCCCCGACATCATTGTCGGAGAACCACGCGTTCACCGGTCCCGGCGATTTCACCTGCTCGACCGGATGACCGATGAGCGGAATGAAGACGGTCTTTCCGGTGATCTCCGGGACGGGCTGCATTCATGCCTCCTCGAGATGGGCACCGAGGAAGAGCTGGCCGACGCGCGGATCGGCAAGCAGCTTGTCGGCCCTGTCGTACATCCGGCTGCGGCCCTGTTCGAGCACCAGGCCGAAATCGGACATGGCGAGCGCCGCCTTGGCGTTCTGCTCGACCATCAGAATGGTGACGCCCTGGTCGCGCAGCCGGATCAGCGTGCGGAAGGTCTCGTTGATCATCTGCGGCGAAAGGCCGATAGACGGTTCGTCGATGAGGATCAGCGACGGATCGAGCAGCAAGGCGCGCGCGATCTCGAGCTGCTTCTGCTGACCGCCCGAAAGGGTGATCGCCTGTTCCTTCGCCTTCTCCTTGAGGATCGGGAACTGCTCCATCACCTCGTCGATGCGCTTGGCGATCTTCGCCTGATCGCCGGAGGAGATGCCGCCGATCTCGAGATTGTGGCGCACCGAGAGCATCGGGAAGAGGTTGCGGCCCTGCGGCACATAGGTGACGCCCTTGCCGAGCATCTTCGCCGGCGCCAGCGAGGTCACGTCCTCGCCGTTGAGGATCACGTTTCCCGAACGGATTTTCAGGAGCCCGAAGATCGCCTTGAAGACCGTCGACTTGCCTGCCCCGTTCGGGCCGATCACCGTGGTGATCGTGCCCTTGTCGATCTTGAAGGACGTGCCGTTCAGGATCGTCATTTTGCCGTAGCCGCCATAGACCTGCTTGAGTTCCAGCATGGCTCAACCTCCGAGATAGGCTTCGATGACGGTGGGATCGTTGCGCACCGTCTCCGGGTCGCCTTCGGCAATGATCCTGCCGTTCGCCAGAACGATGATGCGCGTGCAGAGCGACATCACGAATTCCATGTTGTGCTCGATGACCACGAAGGTGGCGCCGCGTTCCTGGTTGAAGGCCTTCAGCCGCTCCTTGAGGTCGGCGAGCATGGTGAGGTTGACGCCGCCGGCCGGCTCGTCGAGCATCACCAGCTTCGGTCCCGCCATGAAGGCCATCGCGGCGTCGAGCAGCTTCTGCTGGCCGTAGGAAAGCGATCCCGCCTTCTCGTGGGTCTGGTGCCCGAGCCGGAAGAAGTCGATCATCCGCAGGGCCTCTTCGGTGAGGCCCGCATCCGGTTTGCCGAAGAGACGCGACAGCATCGTGCCTTTGTGCTCCTGACCGGCCAAAATGATGTTGTCGAGCACGGTCATCTCGGGGAAGACCTGCAGCATCTGGAAGGTGCGGCCGACGCCGAGCTTGTTGAGATCGCAGGGGCGCTTGCCCGCGACCTCCTTGCCGTCGACCAGCACGGTGCCAGTCGAGGCCGGCAGCTGCCCGAGGACGCAGTTGAAGAGCGTCGACTTGCCGCTGCCGTTCGGGCCGATCAGGCCCAGGATCTCACCCTGGTGGACATCGAAGGAGACATTGTCCACCGCCCTGAGTCCGCCGAAGGATTTGCTGACATTGCGTACGGAAAGGACCGGCGTCATCGTCCTGCCTCCCAGGTCGTGGCATTGGGGTTCTGCCTGAGCTTCAGCGCCGTGCGGCCACGCTCGACGAGGCCGAGCAGGCCGGTCGGGCAGAAGACCATCAGCACGATGACCAGCGTGGCATAGATCATCAGGTAATATCCCTCGGTGAAGCGCAGGAATTCCGGCGCCAGAACGATCAGCAGCGCGCCCAGTATCGGGCCGAAGAAGAAGCCGGCGCCGCCGACGATGACCATCAGCAGGACCTTGAGCGAGATGGTCAGGCCGAAGGAATGCGGATCGATGAACTGGGTGAGCTGGGCCAGCAGGCTGCCGGCAAGCCCGCCATAGGAAGAGCCAATGGCGAAGGCGAGCAGCGTCGTCTTACGGATGTCGACGCCGAGGCTGTTGGCGCGGATCGGATTTTCCCGGAGCGCCTTGAAGGCGCGGCCCCAGGGCGAACGGATGATGGCGTAGAGGGCGACAGCCATCAGCACGAACAGCGCCAGCACGAAGAAATAGAAGGCGAGCGGCTTCTGCGTCTGCAAGCCGAAGAGTTCCGGCCGCGGGATGCCCACAATGCCATACGTGCCGCCGGTCAGCCATTCCTCGTTGCGCAGCATCAGCACCACCAGCGCGTTGAAGGCGAGCGTGATGAAGGCCAGGAAGTGATGCTGGACGCGGAGCGCCGGGTAGCCGAGCAGAAATCCGATGACGAAGCAGAGAACCATCGCGGCGATCATTGCCGCCGGCCACGGCACGCCCGCCATGGTCATGAGCGCCGTCGTGTAGGCGCCGATGCCCATGAAGGAGGCCTGGGCGAGCGACACCTGGCCGGCATAGCCGAGCGTCAGGTTGAGCCCCATGGCGGAGATCGAATAGACCAGCCATGAGCACAGCACGAACACGCCGTAATTCGACTGCGTGAAGGGGAGCAGGATCAGGATCGCGAGACCCGCGACCAGTGTAGCGAGAATGTGCTTGCTCATACGGTGCGTCCTTCCGCCTTTCCGAGCAGGCCCTGCGGCCGCACGAGAATGATGATGATGAGCAGGATCAGCGGCACCGCGGAGCGATACGACGCGGAAACGTAGGCTGCCGAGAGATTGTCGATAACGCCGAGCAGGAGACCGCCGGCCAGCGCGCCGCGGATCTGGTTGAAGCCGCCGACGATCGCCGCGATGAAGGCGATCAGGCCGAGCGTCTCGCCGTTCGAGAACTTCGCCAGGTAGATCGGCGAGATCAGGATGGAGGCGAGAAAAGCGAGGCCGGCATTGATCAGGAACGTGTAGAGGATCATACGGCGCACCGGCACGCCGAGGATTTCGGCCACGTTCGGATTCTGCGCGGTCGCCTGCATGCAGCGGCCGATCTTCGTGCCGTTCAGGAAGAGCTGCAGCAGCGCTACGGCGCCGAGCGCGATCAGCAGAACGGCTATGTCCTGCACCGAGATGGCGGCGCCCAGCACGTTGAGGGTGCGGTCGGAGAACAGGGCCGGGAACGGCAGCGCCTCGGCCGTGTAGAACTGCTTGACGCCTTCCTTCATCAGGATGCCGAGGGCGATCGTGGCGATGACGATCGGTAGGACGCCGTGCGGCAGCAGCGGATCGATGATGATGCGCTTGAAACCGAGGCCGAGCAGCAGCAGCGAGAGCACCACCGCGATCGCCATCGCCACCGGAAAGCTCAGACCGAGGAACTGTGTTCCGGCCAGAACGAAGAAGGCGGGCAGCATGATGAACTCGCCCTGGGCGAAATTGATCGTCTGCGACGCCTGCCAGAGCAGGGTGAAGCCGATCGCCGCGAGCGCATAGATCGACCCCGTTGCCAGTCCGGAGACGAACAACTGGAAAAACGTATTCATGGAAGATGTCCCCAAGAAAGGGGGCTTCAGGCCCGGCGGGCCGGAAGCCTCACCGTTTTTAGAGTTTCGGCAGCGTGGTCACGACGGTCTGCTTGCCGTCCTTGACCTCGACGAGGAAGCTTTCGCGGTTGACCTCGCCCTTGTCGTCCCAGCTGGTCTCCATCAGGATGCCGGGTTCGTCGGCAGGCGTGATGGTCAGGCCATGCAGCGCATCCGCGAAGGCCTGGCGGTCGACCTTGCCGTTCTTGGTGGTGACGTATTTCACCACATAGGCGCCCATATAGGCCTTGATGGCGTTGTGGTCGGGCTTGTAGCTGTACTTCGCCTCGAACTTCTTGGCGAATTCCTCGATGCCGGGGATCGGCGCATTGGCGCTGAGGCCGACATGCCCGCGCACGCCGTTGACCGCTTCGCCGGCAAGGTCGACGACCTTCTGGTTCATCAGCGTCGTTTCGCCGAAGATCGGCTGGGTGACGCCCTGCTTGCGGATTTCCTTGAGCAGCCGCGCGCTTTCCTCTTCATGCAGATAGGCGAAGATCGCGTCCGCATTGCTCGACTTCAGCTTGATGACGTCGGCTGCGAAATCGGCCTGGCCCACTTCGCTCGACACGTCGGCGTTGACGGCGATGCCGTTCTTCTCCAGCTCGGCCACGAAGGAATCGCGTCCACCCTTACCGAAGTCGTCATTGACCCAGGCGACGGCGACCGACTTCACCTTCATTTCCTCGGTGAGGTACTTGACCAGTTTCGGCATCGACTGTTGTGCGCCGAAAGAGGTGCGGAAGATGTAGGGATTGCCCATGTCGGTGATGAACGGCGCTTCGGCGCCGGTCAGCTGCGGCACGCCGTTCTGCTGGGCGACCATCATGTTGACCTTGACCGAGCCGGAATAGATCGGCCCCATGATGACATAGGCGCCGTCGTCGATCGCCTTCTGCACCATGGCGCGCGAGGTCGTCGGGTCGGTCTGCGTGTCGTAATCCGTCACCTCGACCTGTTCGCCGAGAATGCCGCCGGCAGCATTGATCTCCTCGAAGGCGAGCTTCAGCGCGTCGCGCCAGTTGCTTCCCACGGTGGCGCCGGCGCCCGAAAGCTCGATCACGTTGGCGATCTTTATCGTGTCCGCCCAGGATATGTTCGGCAGGCCGGCCGATAGCGCCACGGCAATTGCGATCGACGCAAGTGCTCTCTTCGTCATGTTCTCCTCCTATGTCGTTCTTCCATGGGCGGCGATCCTCCTCCGCCCAGCTGCGTGATACTGTCCCATCTCCTACGTAACGGCAAATACCAAGATATGCAGAGTCAATAACTTGATGTTATCTTTTGGCGCGGTTCATTTCGATTCTCAGCGTGTCGATGAAGCGCTCCGAAAAGATCGACAGCGGAACGTCGCGCCGATAGGCGACGAAGGTCGGGAAGGTCGTGTCCGCTTCGATTTCCAGGCATTTGATTCCCGGCACCCGGCCGGCGGCGACGGTGAACTCGTCGATGATGGCAATGCCGAGCTCGGCGGCGACGAGGGCGCAGACGGTCGTGCCGAAACGCGCCTTGATTTTCATATCATAGGCGAGGTTCTGACGACGGAAAATCTCGGTCATCACCCGCCCGTAGGGATCGTTCGGATCGATGCCGATCAAGGTATGGCGGACGATTTCGTCCGGCGCGATGGCGTCCTTGCCGGCGAGCTCGCTGTCCTGCGGCACGATGCAGAGCAGCCGCCCGGTGGCGAGCGGCTCGAAATGGATGATCGAGTGTTCGAGATAGGAGCTGATCGCCACCACCTCGCCGCGACCGACGAGCAGATAGTCGATCGCCTCCTCGATCTTCAGAATGTTGATGTCGATATAAAGCGACGGATACTGCTGGCGCAGCTTGGCGATCGCCCGCGGCACCATCACATTGGCGATGCTGGGAACCGAGCCGACGCTGAGTTCCAGCCCGTCACCCTTTTCCAGCCGCTGCACGGCAAACTGCAGGTCCTCGACCTGCCGGTAGACGGTGTCGAGCAATCCGAAGATGTGCCGGGCCTCCGGTGTCGGCACATAGCGCCCATGGCTGCGGTTGAAGAGACGGACCCGAAGGCTGTCTTCCGTATACTTCATCAGCCGGCTGACGCCGGGCGCCGCGACGCCGAGGAGCTTCGCGGCGCCGGCGATCGTGCCGGTGACCATGATCGCGCGGATCACCTCGATCTGTCGCAAAGTCAGCATGACGCCTCCCAACGCCTCCAACGGCACCTATTGGTAATTTTCAGGCGCCGTGGACACAAGCGATTAAGTTTGGTGCTACTCACTGCCGCTTGACGATGTCGTAGAGGCGGCGCTGGGCAGTTTTGGTCGACATTCTTTCGTCGTTGAAGAATTCCGCCAGCACGCCGATCCAGCCCTCCGACATCTGCGTCGGCATGGCCATCGACTGGGCGCTGACGCCGCTGTTCTGGACGATCTTCTCGAGGCCGAGCCGGCCGCAGCGTCGAGCCCGCTGGGATCGACGTCGGTGCGCACCGGCAGGGAGCCCTTGAGACGGCTGAAGGCCACTTGGTTGTCGCGATCCAGCACCATGCGCGCGAAGGCGCGCTGCGCGTCGGCGGCGTCTTCGCGGTTGGTCAGCGGAAAGGCGAAAGCGTCGATGACCATGAAATAGGCGATCTCCGTGCCGGGCATCAGGCTGCAGCCGAAATCCTTGTCGACAGAGTAGCCACGGGCCACCAGCTCGCCCTTCGCCCAGTCGCCCATGAACTGCATGCCCGCCTTGCCGCCACCGACTGCGGCGGTGGCGTCGGCCCAGGTCTTGCGCCGGCGCGCTGCGGCCGGTTCCGCATAGCGGGAGAGGCGCCGCAGCATGTCGAGCGACTCGGTCATGCGCGGATCGCTAACCAGCGCCGGGTCGCCGCGGATGATCCGGGCATAGCCCTCGGCGCCGAGCTTGGAATACATGATGCCGTTGAAGACGAGGGAGATTTCCCAGGGACCGTCGCCCAGCGCGACGGGCAGGTGGCCCGCCGCCTTGATCTTCTCGGCGGCGGCGAAGATTTCGTCCCATGTCTCGGGAGCCTTCAGGCCGAGTTGGCGGAAGATGGGCTCGCTGGTCCAGAGCCAGTTTTCCGCGTGGACGTTGGTCGGCGCAAAGAACACCTTGTCCTTGTAGGTGATGCGCTCGAGCACGGTTGCCGGCAGGACGCGGCGCCAGTCCTCCGCCCTGGCGACCTCGTCGATGTCAAGCACGATACCCATTTCCGGCAGCTCGCGTGAACCCTCGTTCGCATTCCATTCCATGACGGCGGGCGCATAGCCGTTGGCGATGCGATCGCTGACGATCCTCTGGACGGCCACCTTGTTTTCCGCCGGCAGGTCGATCCATTGGTGGCCGGCATCGGCCCATGCCTTGCGCAACACGTCCAGTGCCGCCGCCTCGCTCTGCGAAATCCAGAAATGCACGACATCGACTGCGCCGCGCTGATCGGCGGCTGCAGGTGGCTGGGAGCTTGCCAGCAGCAGCGCCGCGGCCAGGCAGGCCCTTTTGATTTTTCGTCTCATCATCTCCTCCAACTTACGATAGTCACCGCCGGGCGATCCGCCGCAGCGCTGCCGAAGCCTTCGACGCCGGGCGCCGGTCGTCGGCGGCCCGTTGCGGCAGCCGCGCGCCGGCGAGGGCGGCTGGCTCGGGCCGGGCGAAATGGTATCCCTGGCCGATGTCGCAGCCGGCCTCGATCAGGAAGCGTCGTTGCGCTTCCGTCTCGATCCCCTCGGCGACGCAGCGCTTGCCGAGGTTCCGGGCAAGTTGGATCATGGCGCGGATGATCTGCTCGCTGCGGGCGTCCTTGCCTATGCCGTCGACGAAGCTTCGGTCGATCTTCAACTCGTCGAAGGGAAAATCGCGTAAGTGCACGAGCGAGGCGAAACCGGTGCCGAAGTCGTCGAGCGAGATCGACAGGCCGTGCTGACGGAAGCGCGCCACCGTTGCAAGAATCTGGTCGGCCGAGCGATTGAGGAAGACGTCCTCGGTGATCTCCACCGCGAAATCCTGCCATTCCAGGCCGTTCTCACGAACCGCGGCGGCGAAGAACGCGTAACCTTCCTCGCCGACGAGCAGGACCTCGGGCAGGTTGATCGACACGGGACCGGGAGCGAGCCCGGACGCCCTCCAGGCCTTGAGGTCGCGGCCGACGGCGGCGACAACTGCGCGGGTCATGCCGCGGATGAGCTGCGTTCCTTCCATCAGGGGCATGAAACGGCCGGGCGGCAAAAGCCCCAGCTCCGGATGCTGCCAGCGCACCAGCGCCTCGAAGCCCAGATGGGCACCGGTCATGAGGTCGACCTTCGGCTGGTAGTGCACGACGAATTCATTGCGGTCGGCGGCAAGCACAAGGGCGAGAGAGAGCTGGTTCTGCTCTAGCCGCCGGGCCAGCGCCGCTTCGTCGAATATGACCGTGGTGTTGCGCCCGGCCTTCGCCGTATAGAGAGCGAGGTCGACGATGCGCATCAATCCGGCCTCGTCCGAGGCGTGATCGGGCACGATGGCGCCGCCGATGCTGGCCGATACCTGCAGGTTGCGTCCTTCGAAGGCAAAGTCTGCGGCGATCGCCTCGATCGCCCGTTCGGCGACCGCTTCGAGTGCGGCAGCCTCGCCGATCCCTGGCAGCAGCACGGCGAATTCGTCGCCGCCGAGCCGGGCGATCACATCGCTTGCGCGCAAGGTCTTCTGCAGGGTGCGGGCGACGTGACGCAGCACCGCATCGCCCGCGGGATGGCCGAGGCCGTCATTGATGGCTTTAAACCGGTCGAGATCGAGAAGCAGCATGGAGAAGCCGGCCCCTGTCCTTTCCAGCTCGCCAAAGAGATTGCTGAGAGCGGTATTGAAGGACGAGCGGTTGTTGAGACCGGTGAGAGCGTCGGTGTGGGCCAGAAGCGTCAGCCGCTGCTCGAAAGCCATTGTCAGGCGATGCTCGTTGCGCAGCTTCTTGAGGAGCGGGCTGAACAGAAGGACGCTTGCCAGAATGACGGTGGCCGCGATCAGCGCCAGCAGCCCCGTGCCGATCAGCTTGGCGTTGTCGATGCTGACGCCGCTGCGGTCATGGGCGTGGCGGATCAGGTCGGAAAACTGGTGCATCAGCATGCTGTCGGAGGCTACGGCGAAGTCGATCGGGCCCCAGAAGGAGTAGCGCTGCCGCCGGTCCTCGTTGCTGGTATCGGCAATGCGCACCGCCCGCTCGAGAAAGTCCTCGAGCCGGCCATTGAGATCGCGACGCAATTGCACCGCAATCTCGTCGCGCGGATTGAAGCGCTCAAGGAGATTGCCGCCGATGCTTTGGTCCAGCGCGTGCAATTCTCCGCTCATTGCCCGGATATCGCCTATCGCCCGATGGATGTCGTCGCGCATCGGACTGATGATGTATTCCGGCAGGTTGGGGTCGGCCGAAGCCCGCATCAGCGCCCGCGTCTGGTTGGCGAGCTGCTGGAAGCGGATGAACTGGTTGCTGGTCAGGAAGCTGATCTTCTGCTGCAGCGAATGACGGTCAAGGGCGACAAGCATGGTCAGATAGGTGGCGGCGATCAGCAGCGTCATCACAATGACGGCATTCACGTAGTGCCGGCCGATCGACCGAATGTATGTCTCCACCGATTGCCGAGGCCTGCTCAGCGGTTTCGATCGTCCAGTCATCTCGTCAGCCCGCTCCGCTCGCACCTTGTTCCTCCTCCGCCTTTACCGCGATCAGGTTCCGGTATTTGGCAGTTGTTCGCCGGCAGGCCGTAAGCCTTCGCGCGACAATTCCGCCAGGACGCGGTCAAGCTGGGCGGCGACCCCGAACAGGCGGTCCCTGGCGCTTTCCAGCGGAGGCGGTCCTCGGGATTGCTGCGGGGGAAAACAGGACCGCGGTGTTGATCTCGGCAAGCCCGGTGGACTGCTCCTTGGCGGAGACGGCGATCGCGTTTCATGTGGCTGTTGATCCGGCCGATGAAGCCGCCGATCACGTTCAGCGCCTCGCCGGTATCGCGCACCAGTCTGACGCCGCTTTCGACCTCGGTCGTCGAGTTCTGGATCAGTGCCTTGATCTCCTTGGCGGCTTGCGCCGAGCGCTGGGCGAGCTCGCGCACCTCCTGGGCAACGACCGCGAAGCCCTTGCCGGCGTCACCGGCGCGCGCCGCCTCGCGCCAGCAGGTTGGTCTGGAAGGCGATCTCGTCGATCACGCCGATGATGTTGGAGATCTGCTGCGAGCTCCCCTCGATGCGGCGCATCGCTTCTTCGGCACGCGACACGACCTCGGCGGACTTGGCGGCGCTGTGATTGGCCTGGGTGGCGACCGTGCGGGCTTCCTCGGTGAGCTTCGTCGAGGAGCCGACATTGGCAGTGATCTCGTCGAGGGCGGCGGCGGTCTCTTCCAGCGAAGCCGCCTGCTGTTCGGTGCGCTTGGCGAGGTCCTGGGCGCCCGACGCGATCTCGCGGGTGCCGTTGTCCATCGTGCCGATGCTTTCGGAGATCGACGCGAGCGCCGCGCCGAGCTGGCGGACCGACTGGTTGAAATCCTGCCGGAGCGGCTCGAAGTCCGCCGCGAAGGCTTCGTTGAGCTGGAAGGCGAGGTCGCCTGCCGCAAGCCGCTTCAGGCCGGCGGCGAGATTGTCCGAGGCGAAGCGCAGCGCTTCCGCTTCGCGCGTCGTTCGGCGCTGCACCTCGGCCCGTTCGGCCTCCTGACGGCTGCGGGTGTCGGCGGCCTCCTCTTCGAGACGCGCATTGGCAAATGCATTCTGACGGAACACTTCGACGGCCTCGGCCATCGCGCTGATCTCGTCGGCGCGGCCGGCAAAGGGTATCGGCGACTTTGCGTCGCCGGAGGCGAGATTGCGCATCGCGCCGGTAATGCGGGTGATCGGGTTGGCGATACCGGCAACGGCAAAGACGATGACGCCGGCGCCAGCAGCGACCGCAATCGCGCAGAGGATGGAGATAAGCTTCAGCGTATTTTCGAGGAGCCCCTGGATTTCCGCACCGGACCGGGCGGCACCCTCCTTGTTGAGGCCGACGATCACGTCGATCGACTTGGCAACATCGCTGAAGCGCGGCGCCTTTTCCTTGGAAATGATCTGCTTGGCCTCATCGTCCTTGGCTGCGGCCGAGGCAACGATCATCCGGCGGCTCGCGTCGAACAGCTGGCTGGCCGTATTCTTGATCTTCGCGAGTTCGGTCTGTTCGTCTGCCTCGGTCACGAGCGCCGCGTAGTCGTCTATCGACCTGAAAAATCGAGTCTTTTCCGCCTCGATCGCGGTTTCGGCCGCATGTTCTTCATCCTCCGTGGTCGCCAGGACATGGCGATTAAAGGCTACCCTCAGGTCGGAGAGAGCGGTATCGATCTCCTTGGATCGCTCGACGCTCGGCAGCCAGTTGTCGACGATCTGGTCGCTCTTGGCGTCAATGTCGGAGAGGCAACTGATCGATACCCAGGAGATGGCGGCGGTTGTCAGCACCATGCCGGCAATCGAGCCGATCAGGGACAATTTCACGCTTGGTCGTTTCACTATCACTACCTCGGAACTGTATTCGAGAGACCGAGGTCTCCGTTGGTCGAGATTTGGCCGCGATCGCCTGCTTGCTCCCGGTTCGCCGGCCGGACGATGGGGAGGATCGTCCGGTGACGTTGGCGGCGGGGAACGAGCACGCGACTTTCCTTCCGCGCTCCGTGCCGAGCGCGGCCAGCCTCTCCTCGAAAATCATGCGTCTTGGAAATCCCGCGGGCTCATCCCGCTGGAGCGAACGGATACACCGGTCGCCCCTATGAATCGCCACCCAGGAACCTGTCGGACACCGCCCGGCGGTTGTGGAGGCGATTACTATCGCAATCACCACCCAAGCGTTCCTGAGTAAACAAACGCTTAAATAGGGTGCGGCTCGGGCAGTTGGCAGCGGAAAGTGGACAGGCCGATGCAGAAAGTGGATAGGTCCAGTGCTCCGATCTGAAACGGATGGGCTGCGCTTAGAGGCGGCCTCCGATGCCACAGCGGACATCGCCGCTTCGGCGATTGCCGGCGGCGGCTCTCCGTCCTATTGTCCCGAACTTCGGCCGCGAGAGGAAAAAAGGACGGTAATGGCCTATCTGTTGGTATTCCTTGGTGCCGGATTGGGCGGCGCCATGCGCCATGGCGTCAATCAGTTTGCCGCGCAGCTCTTGGGGGCTGCCTTTCCCTTTGGTACCCTGGCAGTCAACATCGCCGGTTCTTTCGCGATGGGGCTCATCGCCGAGTATTTCGCATTGCGCGTCCATCTGCCTCAGGATGTGCGGCTGTTCCTGGCGACCGGCGTGCTCGGCGGATTCACCACCTTTTCAAGCTTCTCGCTCGACACGATCGGCCTTTATGAGCGCGGCGAGTGGGCCGCCGCGGCAATCTACGCCGCTTCTTCCGTGATCTTTTCACTTCTCGGCTTGCTCGCCGGGATGATGCTCGTCCGCCTGCTCGCGGCCGGCCAGGCGGCCTGATTATCAAATTTTAGAAATTACTTTTATAGCAAAGCTAATTATTCACCATTTCGCAACCAACAGGTGCCATTTCTTGAGGCAAAGCGAAGCGATGTACGCTCGTCTCAACCGCCATGAGGGCGGGTGGCCTTCGCGGCGCAAGCCGCCGCTGGGACTGGTTTTCACTGCATTGGGACGGTTTTGACGCGGGCTGCGGCATGCGCCCGCTCGCGCCTCCTTGATACGTTGATTCTGAAGGACGCAAGCGACGGTCCGGCCAGAGAGCGGTCGAGGCGCGGCAATGCGTCAAAGGGACAAGGAAACATCGATGAGCTATTTCAAGAGCTTCGGGATTGGCGCGCGCCTCGCCATCGGCTTCGGCTTCCTGCTTCTCATGATGGTCGGCTTGACCATCTATTCGGCCGTTCAGGTCGAAGAGATCAATGGCAATCTCGCTACCATCAACGACGTGAACAGTGCCAAGCAACGCTTTGCGATCAACTATCGCGGTAGCGTTCATGATCGGGCAATCGCCATCCGCGACGTCACTCTGGTGACCTCCCAAGAGGAGCGCAGGAAAGCGGTGGCGCTGATCGAAAAGCTCGCCGCCACCTATGCCGAGAACGAGAAGCGGATGGCCGAGATGATCGCTGCCGGCGCGAGCGATCAGGAAAAAACCATTCTGGCCGAAATCGCCGACATTCAAGCGAAGACCAATCCGCTCGTCGCCGACATCATCGCCTTCCAGGAGAAGGGAAATGGCGACGGCGCGCGCAGGATCCTGCTGGAGCAGGCCCGCCCCCTGTTCGACGCCTGGCTCGGCGCCATCAACAAGTTCATCGACTATCAGGAGGCGCTGAACAAATCGATCGGCAGCCACGTGCGCGATGCCGTGAGCGGGTTCGAATCACTGGCATTCACGGCGCTGGGTATCGCTGCCCTGCTTTCGATCATCGCTGCGGCGCTGTCGGCGCGCTCGATCATCGCACCGCTGTCCAGGCTGCAGCTGTCGTTGAAGGCGATGGCCGAGGGCGACCTGACGGGGGATCGTCGCCTCGAAGCACGCCGCGACGAGATCGGCATGCTGGCGCGTGCCGTTGCGGCGCTCAGGGATGCGATCTCCGCAAAGGCGGAACGCGAGGCGAATGCGGAGACGACGCGCACGATGACGGAGCGCCAGCGGCTTGAAGAGGATGCAAAGCAGCGCAATGCCTTGGCGGAGCAGACCGGCCAGGCCGTCCATCAGCTCGCCGCCGCACTGCAGAATCTCGCCTCGGGCGACCTCACCCAGCGCATCGACACGCCGTTCATTCCGTCGCTCGACAAGCTGAGGCTCGACTTCAACGGAGCGGTCGAAAAGCTGCGCCAGGCGATGCAGGCGGTTGCCGAGAATGCAAGCGCGATCGCAGCCGGCGCCCAGGAGATACGCTCGGCCTCCGACGATCTCGCCAAGCGGACAGAACAGCAGGCGGCTTCCGTCGAGGAGACGGCGGCGGCGCTCGACGAGATCACCACAACGGTCGCCGACTCCAGCAATCGTGCCCAGGTGGCGGGCCAGCTCGTTCGCAAGACGAAGGACAATGCGGAGCGCTCCGGACGCGTCGTGCGCGACGCGGTCGGCGCCATGGGCAAGATCGAAACCTCGGCAGTCGAGATCGGCAATATCATCGGCGTCATCGACGAGATCGCCTTCCAGACCAACCTTCTCGCGCTGAATGCCGGCGTCGAGGCGGCGCGGGCCGGCGAGGCCGGCAAGGGCTTTGCCGTCGTCGCCCAGGAAGTGCGCGAATTGGCGCAGCGTTCCGCCAAGGCCGCCAAGGAGATCAAGGAACTGATCAACACCTCGAATGACCACGTCAAGAACGGCGTCGCCCTCGTCGGCGAAACCGGCAAGGCGCTCGAGGAAATCGTCGAGCAGGTCCAGCAGGTCGACGGCAATGTCGGGGCGATCGTCGAGGCCTCCAGGGAACAGGCAACAGGCTTGAAGGAGATCAGCACGGCGGTCAACACCATGGACCAGGGGACGCAGAAGAACGCCGCGATGGTCGAGGAAGCGACAGCCGCCGCCCATGGTCTTGCCAAGGAGGCGGACGCGCTGTTCCAGCTCTTGCGCCAGTTCGACATCGGCGCCGGCGCCGCATCAAAGCGCCCAGCGCCGGCTGCAAGCGGAGGCACGGCTGCTTCACCGGCGCGCCAGATGGTCGCCAAGGTGGCGCAGTCCTTCCGCGGAAACGCCGCCGTGGCGGAGGAATGGCAGGAGTTCTGAGAGGGAGGGAGCGGCGCCGAACTGCCCCAAGCGGTACACCCCTCTGCCCTGCCGGGCATCTCCCCCACAAGGAGGGAATTGGACAAAGGCGAGGCCCTGCCCGGCACTAAGCTCGTGAACGCTGAAGTCACCGAATTGGTTTGAGCGAGGCGTTGCCAGTCGCCGATCTCTCCCTTTGTGGGCCCCTTGTGGGGAGAGATGCCCGGCAGGGCAGAGGGGGTGCTATTTCGGCGTTCGCGAGCCAGCCCTTTTCGCTATGCGACCCTAACCGGCAGGCTCCATCTGCCGTCGAGCCTCACGTCGATGCGGCCGGGTGCTGCGACATCGAGGGCGCCGCAGAGACTGCCGGTGGTGACGATCTCCCCGGCGGAAAGCGTGTCTTCCGCCCTTTCTGTCTCATTTGCCCAGCCGACCAGCCAGGCGAGCACATCGCTTGCCGGGTGGTGGGCCTCGCCTGCGAACAGCGGGGCTCCGTCGAGGCTCACTTCCAGCGGCCGCCCCTCCGCGCCGTCGAGAAATTCGCGCGGCAGCTCGGGCCCGATCGCATAGCCCGCATTGCCGAGCCGGTCGGCGAGGAAGAGCAGGAATGGCGCCTTGCCGCCCTCCTCGATGCGGCTGTCGAGCACCTCGACGCCGAGATGGATGGAGCCGATGGCGGCGATCACCGCGTCCCGGCTATAGCCGCCTTCCCGGGGCGGCAGGCTCGCGGCAAGGCGGAAGGCGATCTCCGCCTCGACGCGCAGGCCGTTGCGCCAGCGAAAGGTACCCGGCTGAGCCTCGGGCACGGCGACCGCAATCGGCGAGAGGCGGCCGGCAACGCCTTTGTCTTCCGGCGAGCGGGCCACCTTGTATCCCGCGACGGCGACGTCCTCGGGCGCGGCGAACGCGGCCTGGACGGCGATAGCCTCGGCAATGGTCGCGGGCACCGGTAACTCTGCGGCCGCGATGCGGTCCTTTGCGGTCGCAAAGCGGTGGGCGAGATCGGCGGCATCGAAAAGTGTAGCGTGGGTCATGCGGGCATCCGTTTTGGGGGGAATGGTCAGGCGGAACGGGCAGGGACGCCGGTCGATGCCCGGAGAATCAGGCGGCTTTCGAGCGGCGGCGGCGGCGGCGGCTGCCGGCCGGCAAGGCAGGCGAGCAGATAGTCCGCAGCCCGCCGGCCGATTTCGGCATTGTCGACGCGCATCGTCGTGAGCGGCGGATCGGTCTGTTCTGCCATCGCCACGTCGTCGAACCCCGTGATGGAGAGCTCTTCCGGCACGCTCATGCCGAGCGCGCGCGCCTCTATGAGCGCGCCGATCGCCAGCGCGTCGTTGCCGCAGACGACCGCCGTCGGCCGTGGACCCGCCGCTTCCATAATCGAGCGCAGGCTCTCGCGGCCGAAGGCGATGCTCGCCGGCCCCTCGCGCACATGCTGCGGCCTGAGCGCCACGCCTTCCTCGGCGAGCGCCGCGCGCAGGCCTTCGACGCGCGCCACGACCCGGTCGTTGTCGATCGACGGCTGATGGATCAGCGCGAAATCGCGATGGCCGAGCTCGAGCAGGTGGCGGGCGATCCGCCGGAAGGCGGCGGCGTTGTCGAAGCCGACGCTCGGGTGAGGGGAGCCGGGCCGATGTGAATAGGTGACCACATAGGGGATGCCGCGCGCCGCGATCGTTTCGAACAGGCCGGGGCGGTGGGACTCGCCGACGACGGCCAGCGCCTCCACACCGCGCGCCAGCATGGTGCGGACCTGGTTGGCGGCCTGGTCGGCGTCGTAGTTCGAACAGCCGATCAGCACCGTGACGCCGTCTGCGGACAGGCGCGTCTGCAGGGCGCCCACCTGCGAAGCAAAGACGTCGTTGTCGAGGGTCGGAATAAGCACCCCGGCGAGCCAGGTGCGGCGGCTGGCGAGCGCCGCGCCGGCCGGATGCGGCATCCAGCCAAGCTCGGCCGCGGCCTTCAGCACCTTTTCGCGGATGTCCGGCGCGACCTTTTCCGGCGCATTGAAGGCGCGGGACACCGTGGCGGTAGAAACGCCCGCCCGCGCCGCAACGTCGAGAGCCCGGGCGCCCGTCTGTCCGTTCCGCTCTCTTCCTCCACGTCCCATGGGAATCGGTCTCTCCTCAATCGATTAGCTATGTATACGGTTACATGCCCTTTTCCAACCCATTTACTTTCCATTTGACAGGTCGTCTAAAACTGCTATGTAAGCGCTTACATTCTGATCGGCTGTTCGGAGGCGGTGATGTGCGGAGGCGCATAACCGGGAGAGACTTCATCGGAGGAGGGGCCATCTTGTTCGCGATCCGCAAATTCCTGCTGAATCCCGTGGAGTTCCTGCTCGCCCTTTGCCTGGCGGCGATGCTGGTTCTCGTCTTCGGCAATGTCGTGCTGCGCTATGCCTTCAACACCGGCATTTCCGTGTCGGAAGAGCTGTCGCGCCTGCTGTTTGTCTGGGTGGTCTTTCTCGGCGCCGCGGTGACGCTGTTCGAGCAGGCGCATCTCGGCGTCGATACGCTCATCCGCCGGCTCTCCCGCAAGGGCCGGCTCGTCTGCTTCGTCCTCTCCAACCTGCTGATGCTCTATACGACCTGGCTGGTCTTCTCCGGCACCTGGCAGCAGTTCGGCATCAATCTCGGCATGACGACGCCCGTCATGGGCATCTCGCAAGCCTGGTTCTTCGTGCCGGTGCTGATCTTCACGGGTTTTGCGGCCGCCTGGTTCTGCCTCTCGCTGCTGCGTTCGCTCACCGGCCGGATCAGCGACGAGGAACTGATCGGCGTCAAGGAATCGGAAGAGGATTTCGACATCGCGCAATTGCCGCCCGGCAGCGCGCCGCCGCGCTGAGGGTTCGCCGGTAGCCGTTTCAACGCGCCGGCGCTGGCGCTTCCGAAGGTCTGCAGCCTGAATCGGAGGGACGTGATCCCCGAGCAATAGGCGGTAAAGGTTGGTCCGCGATGACAATTCTGGTCTTCATCACCGCCCTTCTCGCCGCCATGGCGATCGGGATGCCGATTGCCTATGCGCTACTGATCTGCGGCGTGGCGCTGATGGTGCAGCTCGCCATGTTCGATCCGCAGATCCTCGCGCAGAACCTCGTCGGCGGCACGGACAGCTTCACGCTGCTCGCCGTGCCCTTCTTCATGCTGGCGGGAGAGGTGATGAATGCCGGCGGGCTGTCGAAGCGAATCGTGGCGCTGGCGCTGGCGCTGGTCGGGCATGTGCGCGGCGGGCTCGGCTATGTGGCGATCATCGCCGCTTGCGTGCTCTCGGCGCTCTCCGGCTCGGCGGTCGCCGATGCGGCTGCGCTCGGCGCGCTGCTCGTGCCGATGATGGTCAAGGCCGGCCACGACAAGGCGCGCTCCGCCGGCCTTGTCGCCTCGGCCTCAGTCATCGGACCGATCATCCCCCCGTCGATCGCCTTCATCCTGTTCGGCGTCACCGCCAACCTGTCGATCTCGAAGCTCTTCATGGCCGGCATCGCGCCGGGCCTGATGATCGGCGTCGGGCTTGCGGTCGCCTGGTGGCTTATGGTGCGCAAGGAGGAGATCGAACTCCGGCCGCGCGCCAGCGGTGCGGAGCGGCTGAAGGCGCTGCGCGAAAGCCTCTGGGCGCTGGGCTTGCCGGTGATCATCATCTTCGGCCTGAAATTCGGCCTCTTCACCCCGACCGAGGCCGCCGTCGTCGCTGCCGTCTATTCGATCCTGGTCGCCACCTGCATCTACCGCGAGCTCAGCCTCTCCCAGCTCTATGCCGTTTTCGTCTCCTCCGCCAAGGTCACGAGCGTTGTCATCTTCCTCGTAGCGGCCGCCCTCGTCTCGGCCTGGCTCATCACCATCGCCGACCTGCCGGGGCAGGTAATCGAGCTCCTGTCGCCGCTGATGGACAGCCCGAAGCTGCTGATGCTGGCGATCATGATCCTCGTCGTCATCGTCGGCACGGCGATGGACATGGCTCCGACCATCCTGATCCTCGCGCCGGTGCTGGTGCCGGTGGTGCAGGCAGCCGGCATCGACCCGATCTATTTCGGCGTGCTGTTCATCATCAACAATTCCATCGGCCTCGTCACCCCGCCGGTCGGCACGGTGCTGAACGTCGTCGCCGGCGTCTCCCGTCTCAACATGGAAACGGTGATCCGCGGCGTCACGCCCTTCATGGTCGCCCAGCTCGTCGTGCTGGGGCTGATGATCGCCTTCCCCGAACTCGTCACTTGGCCCGCCGCCTGGCTGGGACGCTGAATTCCAGAAAATCGCATTGTATCAAGGAGGAAACGACATGCGTAAGACTTTGATGGCCTTGATGACCGGCCTGATGCTGGCATCCGTAGCGCCGCTCTCGGCAAGCGCCGAGATCAACGAGCAGACCATCCGCTTCGCCAGCGCCGGCGCCGAAGGCTCGCCGCTCGTCATCGGCCAGCGCAAGTTCGCCGAGATCGTCAAGGAAAAAAGCGGCGGCAAGATCGACGTCAAGGTCTTCCCGGCCGGCATGCTCGGCGGCGACCTCCAGTCGGTGACGGCGCTGCAAGGCGGGCTCCTGCAGATGTCCGTGATGAATGCCGGCCTGATGGCAAGCCTTGCGCCCGACTTCGCCATCCTCGACCTGCCCTTCCTGTTCGAATCGACCAAGGAAGCCGACGCGGTGATGGACGGCGAGGTCGGCAAGACCTTCGCCAAGGAACTCGACGACAAGAACCTCGTCGTGCTCGCCTATTGGGAGCTCGGCTTCCGCAACCTCACCAACAGCCGCCGCCCCGTCGAGAAGGTCGACGACATCGAGGGACTGAAGATCCGCGTCGTGCAGTCGCCGATCTACCTGGAAATGTTCCAGGCGCTCGGCGCCAATGCGGTGCCGATGCCGTTCCCGGAAGTCTATACGGCGCTCGAGACCGGCACGGTGGACGGCCAGGAAAACCCGGCGCCGAGCATTCTGACGGCCAAGCTCAACGAGGTGCAGAAGTACATCACGCTGACGCGCCACACCTATAATCCGATGGTGCTGCTGTTCTCGAAGCCGCTGTGGGAAAAGCTCGACCAGGAGGAGAAGGATTTGTTGCAGGCCGCCGCCACCGAGGCTGCCGCCTTCCAGCGCCAGCTCTCCCGCAATGCCGACCAGAAGGCGGTCGACGCGCTTGCCGCCTCGGGCATGACGGTCACCAAGCTGCCGCCCGAGGAAATCGCCCGCTTCCGCGAGAAGACCAAGCCGGTCGCGGAGAAATTCGCCGCCTCCGCCAATCCGGACCTCGTCAAGGCGCTCAACGAGACGATCGAGCGGGTGCGCTCCGCCAATTGAACTCCTGCCATCGCATGGGGCGTGAAGGCGCGCCCCATGCTGTCCCTTCCGAATAATTCGAGGCTCTCTGTCCATGTACACACAAAACCGCCTGAAGGCCCACCTTTCCGCCGGTCACGTCGCGTTCGGATGCTGGGTCGGCGGCGGCTCGCCGACCAATGCTGAAATCCTCGGCCATGCCGGCTTCGACTTCCTTCTCGTCGATCATGAGCATGGCGTCGGCGAGACCAGCGAGATCATCGACACGCTCCGCGCCATCGAGACGACGCCCTCGCCGGCGCTGGTGCGGGTCCCCTGGAACGATCATGTCTTTTTGAAGCGGGTGCTCGACGCCGGCGTGCAGTCGGTGATGATCCCCTCGGTCGACACGGCGGAAGCCGCACTTGCGGCGGTCCGCGCTTGCCGCTATCCGCCGCAAGGGATCCGCGGCTATGCGGCCGGTGTGGTGCGCGCCTCAACCTTCGGGCTGGAGCCCGGCTATATCCACAAGGCCAACGACAACATGCTGATCGCCGTGCAGATCGAGTCCTTCACGGCGGTCGACAACGCCGAGGCGATCGCGGCGACCGAGGGCGCCGACATCATCTTCATCGGCGTCAACGATCTCGCTGGCTCGATCGGCCGCCTCGAGCAGACCGGCCATCCGGAGGTGCGCGAACTGGTTGCCCGAGCCGAGAGGGCGATCCTCGCCTCAGGCAAGATCATGGGCACGGTGCCGAACGCCGGTGCCTCCGTCGGCGAACTGATCGACCGCGGCTATCGCATCATCGCCGGGCCCCACGACGTGGCGCTGCTGCGCGATGCCGGTCTGGCGGCGGTTGCCGAGTACCAAGCGTTGCGGCAGGCGGAGAAGGGCGGCCAACAGGCGGCCGCATCCTCGCACCTCAAGAAATCTTACTGACCGGGCCGCCCGCCGCGGGGCTCTTCCGTTCCAAGGGTCTTGGGGCCATCGAGGACCACCGGGATCGCCCCTCGGCTCGTGCCGGCCTCGGCGAGCGGCAAAGCGCTTTCGACCGCGCTTCGCCAGGGTTGGTGGGCGACCTCGAGGCCGATCCGATCGCCCGCCGCCGCGCGCGGCGCGTCGCTCCGGACGCCGGGAAGATTGCGGTAGATTTCCAGATAGTCGCGCGTCATCCGCTCCGCCGTGAAGCGGCGCTCGAACGCTCCCCGCACCCTCCGCCGGTCGAGGCTCAGGACCTCGTCCATCCTCGCGACGGCGTCCTCCACCCAGTCGACGAGAATTCCCGACAGGCCGTCTTCGATGACTTCCGGGGCGGAGCCGTAGCGGAAGCCGAGCACCGGCGTGCCGCAGGCCATGGCCTCAATCATCACCAAGCCGAAGGGCTCCGGCCAGTTGATCGGGAAGAGAAGGGCCGCGGCATTGCCCAGGAACTCCGGCTTCCGGCGTTCGTCGATCTCGCCGATGAACTCGACATTGGCATGGCTTGCCACCATCGGCTCGACCACACGTTCCCAGTAGGCGCGATCCGCCTTGTCGACCTTTGCCGCGATCTTCAGCGGCATGCCGGCCCGGGTGGCGATCTCGATGGCCCTCTCCGGGCCCTTCTCGGGTGAGATCCTGCCCAAAAAAGCCAGGTAGTTGCCGGCCGGCTTCTCGGTGAACGGCAGCACCGCGGCGTCGAGGCCATGATAGACGGTGCCCCTCCAGTTCACCGGCGGGATGGGCCGGCGTTGGTCGTCGGATATGGAGACGAGGGGTATATCAGTGAACAGCCGATAGAAGGGCTGGAGATCGGATAAGTCGAGGCGCGTGTGCAGCGTCGTCACGGTGCGGTCGGCGAAATCCCTGACAAGGGGAAAATGCAGCAAATCGATATGGAAGTGCAGGACGTCGAACTCCTGCGCGCGGCGGCGCACCTCCTCGAGCATGACGACGTGATGGGGAAGGAAATCGGTCACGTCCGGGTTGAGCCTGAGGGCGACCTCCGAGCAGGGCACCAACTCGGCGGAGGTGAGCGAGTCGCCGCTCGCAAAGAGCGTGACGTCGTGGCCAAGCCTGACGAGTTCTTCGGTAAGGCAATGAACAATCCGCTCCGTTCCGCCGTAAAGCTTCGGCGGAACACGTTCTGCAAGCGGGGCGATCTGGGCAATTCTCATTGCTGAACTCCTGTAACGGAGCGAAGGCGGGGGTGGGGGCGTTCGCTCGAAAAGGGCAAGGTCAATCTCCTGCAACAATTGCCGAAAGCGGCTCTTGTTCCCGAAGGGCAGCCGCCGGCTGCCTGCGGCTGCAGACGCCGCCTTCGCCTCGCAGGTGAGTTGTGCCGAGCGCCCAGAGGACTGCGCGCCGCCCGCGGGCGATCGGCGATCGGCTTCAGGCATGTGAGGTACGTCGAGCGGCCCGGACCGCCGCAATCGGAACCTTCCCCATCGAAGGGACGTTTGCAACGAAACTCCCGCGAAGGTTTCAAGAATGCCGAACGAGACAGATCGACCGACCGTTCTCATCACTGGCTCGAGTGGCTTTCTCGGACAGGCGATCGCTCACGGCCTCAAGGATCGCTACCGCGTCATCGGCCTGGACGTGGCAGCCCCGAAAGGCGCGGCGGACCGTCTCGAGACGATCGAGATAGACCTCACCTCCGACGTCAGCATCAGGAAGGCCGTACAGGAAATCGGTAAGCGGAGCGGCGGCCGCGTCGCCTCGGTGATCCACCTCGCCGCCTATTACGATACGACCGGCAAGACCGACCCGAAATATGACGCGGTCAACGTCCAGGGGACGCGCCGGCTGCTTGCGGCGCTGAAGGAACTGGAGACCGAGCAGTTCGTCTTTTCCAGCACGCTGCTGGTACACGCGCCGAGCCCGGCGAAGGGCGCAAGGATCAACGAGGATGCGCCTCTCGAGCCTTCCTGGGCCTATCCACAGTCGAAGGCCGAGACGGAAGCTGTGATCGCTGGGGAGCGCGGGCAGATCAAGACGGTGATCCTCAGGCTTGCCGGCGTTTATGACGAGGATTGCAGGGCCACCTTCATCGCCCAGCAGATCGCCCGCATCTTCGAGCGGCTGCCGACCGCCTATCTGTTCACCGGCGATCTTCGGGCGGGGCAGCCCTATCTCCACAAGGACGACTTGGTCGAGGCCGTCGTGCGCACCGTCGACCGGCGCTGCGAATTGCCCGCCGAAAGCGTGATGCTGATCGGCGAGGAGGAAACGCTTTCCTATGGGGAATTGCAGAAGAGCATCGGCCGGCTTCTCCACGGCGAGGACTGGCGCACCTTCGTGCTCCCCAAGGGGCTCGCCAAGACCGGGTCATGGGTGCAGACGGAGGTGCTCGATCAGGAGAGCGACATCAGGCCGTGGATGATCGAGAACTCCGACGACCATTTCGAGATCGACATATCCCGCGCCCGCAACCTCATCGGCTGGGAGCCGAAACACCGCCTCTCCCGCACGCTGCCGGAGATGATCCGGCGGCTCAAGCGTGACCCGACTGACTGGTACAAGAAAAACAAGCTCGAGCCCTCCACCGTCGCCGCGTCGGAGCCAGAGATCGAGCAGGCGAAACGAAGGCTCGATAGGCCGCTGGAGCGCAGTCACGCTGAGGTCGAGGCCGCCGTCGAGCGGCAGCGGCTTTTCACCCTCTGGGCGCCGATGGCGAATGTCGCGCTGGGTCTGTGGCTCGTCGCCTCGCCGATGACGCTCGGCCTTTTCGATCCCGTCACCGTTCCGTCACCGCCCGCCCTCGGGCACGAGATCGCGGCGGCAGCTATCCGCAATGCGCGGCTTGGCATCAGCGAGATAATGTCAGGACTGCTGGTCGTTTTCTTTGCGCTACTCGGGATGTATCGCCGCTGGTCCTGGACACAATGGATCACCGCCGCACTCGGCGTCTGGATCATGCTGGCGCCACTCGTCTTCTGGACCACCAGCGCTGCCGCCTATGGCATCGACACGCTGGTCGGGCTGCTGATCCCGGTCCTCGCCGTGATGATCCCGCCAACGCCCGGCATCAGCAGCCGGGCGCTGGCGGCGGATGACGACCGACCGCTCGGCTGGAGCTATTCGCCTTCCGCCTTCACGCAGCGCATTCCCATCGTCGCGCTTGCCTTCGTCGGCCTGTTCGTCTCACGCTACCTCGCCGCCTATCAGATGGGGCATATCGATGGCCTTTGGGACCCGTTTTTCGGCGCGGGCGGAGCTCCCGTCCGCAACGGCAGCGAAGCGGTGGTGACGTCCTGGGTCTCGAAGGGCTTCCCGATCGCCGACGCCGGCTTCGGCGCCTTTGCCTATGGGCTCGACATCCTCGCCGGCGCGATCGGCGACCGGCGCCGCTGGCGCACGATGCCATGGATGGTGCTGCTCTTCGGCCTGCTGATTATCCCGCTTGGCGTGGTCAGCGTCTCTTTCATCATCATCCAGCCGCCGCTGATCGGCGCGCTCTGCACGCTCTGCATCGTCCAAGCGGCGGTCACCGTGGTGCTGATCCCTTATTCGATCGACGAGGTGCTGGCGGCCGTTCAATATCTCTGGCGGGCGACAAAGTCTGGCGAGCCGTTCTGGCGCACCTTCTGGATGGGCGGCCCCGCCCTGTCAGAAAACCAGTCGCCGGCGCCCGATCTCGACCGACCGGCCTCCGAGCTCATCAAGGAGTTCATTACCGGCGGGGTGAACTTCCCGTGGACGCTGGTAGCAGGCGTGGGTCTCGGCGCGATGCTGATGACAACGCCGCTGATCTTCGGCAGCTCTCCGCCGCTCTATTACAGCGATCATGTGGTCGGCTGCCTCGTCATCCTGGTCGCCGTCACGGCAATGGCCGAGGTGGCGCGTCCGGTACGTTTCCTCAATGTCGCGCTCGGCGCCTGGGTGGCCGCCTCGCCGTTCGTGCTTTCGGGCGGCGGCATGGTTGCAAGCGTCGCGGATTTCTTGCTCGGCCTTGGCCTGATCGCCCTCAGCCTGCCGCGCGGAACGCGCAGCGAGGAACATTACGGAGGCTGGGATCGAGCGATCGTCTGAATGGCCTGTTAAAGCGGAATCTGGTGGGAACGGGAGATCTGGGGGGAAGGTGTGACGGGGCATCTCCCCCACAAGGAGGGAGATTGGCTGGAAACGCCGCTCTGCCCCAAGCCAGCGCGCCTATGCCGAACTCAAGGCACCTGCAAGCGCATGCATTGGCTATCGATGGCGGGAGGTTCCCACTTGCTGATCTCCCCACCTGTGGGGGAGATGTCCGGCAGGGCAGAGGGGGTGCCTGCGACCGCCGCAGCTGGTTAGCGTATCGGGCCTTGCTTCAGCCCGCCCCTCGGATCGATGCGGGGGGCAAGCTGAGGACCGGCTTACCCCGATCATGAGACGTCCGTCAGCCCGTCCAGGCGACGCGTGCCGTACCAGCCACCGAGCCAGGCGGCGGCGGCGCCGAGCAGCAGCGAGAAGAAGCCGAGAAATGCCCCGCTGGAGACGACGGTCGCGGCCGTGTCCGCCGCATCGGAGGCCTTCCTCCGCGCATCCTCGACGGCCGAACGGTAGGTCTGCTCGTATTCCTGGACGCGGGCGCGGGCCTGATCCGGCGGGATGTTCTGGGCCCGCGCAAGGGCATCGGCAGCACGGTTGCGGGCTTCCTCCGCCTGTGTCTCGTCGCCGGTGACGAGGGCGCGGATCGACGCAACGGCCGCATCGCGCATGGCAGCCGGATCATCGCCGCCGATCGTCTCGCGGATCTGCCCCTCGATGTCGGCGAAG
Source organism: Sinorhizobium sp. NG07B (assembly GCF_002532005.1). Classification (NCBI taxonomy): domain Bacteria; kingdom Pseudomonadati; phylum Pseudomonadota; class Alphaproteobacteria; order Hyphomicrobiales; family Rhizobiaceae; genus Sinorhizobium; species Sinorhizobium sp. NG07B. Next base: position 105,943 of record NZ_NWTD01000007.1, read on the forward strand.
GGATCGTCCGCCCCTGAAAGCGCTGGTGCCGCCGTCGTGGCAACCGTCGCAACGGTGCGCCCGGCGCCGCCGACCACCGAGGAGAGGCCGCTCAGTGCGCCCCCAAGCAGCGCGCCGACCGAGGTCGTCAGCAGATAGACGACGATCAGGGTGGTCACCGCCCAGGTCGTCAGCCCGTGATAGGCCCCGGTCGTCGTGCCGGACCGCCCCGACAGCCGGCTGGCCAGATAGCCGCCGGCAAAGGCCGAAATGATGCCGGAAAGAGCGAACCAGATGCCGCTCGCGATCGAGAAGGTGCCGGGACCGGGATTGTCGCCGCTGCCGGGATCGAAGGCCGCCGCGCCGAGGCCGACGCCGAGCAGGTTGAGGAGAAGCTGGACTGCCAGTGCCAGGGCGACGCCGGCGAATATTGCCGCCCAATCGAGCTTGCTGGGCGCTATGGCAACCAAGGACTCGGCAGGCGCCGTTGCGGGACTCGTGTAGAGTGGGTCGCTCATGAAAAAGCTCCCTTGTGTTTCAGGGTGTTATCACTCCAGCAACTAACCTGTCGAAACCCAATTCGTTCCCTTCCGTTCACAGCCGATTGCCGGCAAGCGTCTAGCGGTTAGCCAGCCAGAGGATAGCGGTGAGCAGGATGCTGACGATGAGGCCGCTCGTGATCGGGATATAGATCGAGAAATTTTCGCGCACGATCAGAATGTCGCCCGGCAACCTGCCGAAGCCGATGCGCGTCAGCCAGGGCCAGAGGATGCCGACGGCCACGATGACGAGGCCGATGATGATCAGGACACGGGACATCTGTCCCTGCCTCTTTCCGAGTGTGTAGCCTTCGCGGATCATACAAGGCTAGCCGCCGGCGGACCACGTTTTTGCCGTCATCCCTGCTTGTCACAGGGATCCAGCAGTGCCGCGTCCGCGACGCGGAAGAGTCTTTCAGCCCAAAGGCATGGGCTGGGATTCCTGTGACGAGCACAGGAATGATGGGAGAGGAGAGCCCTGCCTTACTGCAACCCACGCGCCTGTGTCAGTGGACGTGCAATAGCGGTCTACTTCTGCTCTTCGCTCGCCAGCCCGTATTTCTCGAACAGGCGCGACTGGGTGCCGTCGGCGATGACCTTGTCGAGGCTCTTCTGCATGCGGCCGATCAGCTCGTCCGGTACGGAAGGATTGCAGGCGATCGAGTAGATGTCCTCGGCAAGGACGACCGTCGATTCGATGGGCGCTCCGTCGCGCTTCAGCTTGTCGAAATATTTCTCCGAGATCGGCATCAGGTCGATGCGTCCGGTGAGCAGCTTCTTGAGCGTTAGTTCCAGGTCGGTGGCGAGATCGATGCGCGGGAAGCCGTTTTCCTCGAGGATCGTCTGGGTGAAGTCGTCGCGTTGGGTGCCGACCTTGAAGGCTTTCGCCTCGTCGAGCGTCTTCGGATCGACGGGCGAGCCGGCCTTGCGGATCAGCACCGTGCGGCTTTTCAGGAGAGGCTCGACCCATTTGAAGCGGCCGTGGCGCTCCTTGTTGTGGACGGTGGTGAAGACGCAATGCATCTCCTGGCTCTCGGCCAGGAAGAGCGCCCGGGCCCAGGGCATCATCTCCATCGTGTATTTCAGGCCTGCATCGTCCATGAGAAGACGGACCTGCTCGACCGAAGCGCCCTTGTAGACCTCGCCTTCGCGGAAATTAAAGGGTGGGTAGGATTCGGTGACGAATTTCACGTCCGCCGACTGGGCGGCGAGCGGAAAGAGAAGGGTCATCAGGAAAAAGATCTGTTTCATCGTCAGTTCCCTGGCACGGCGAGCAGCAGCCGGTGCCCTGTTTGGTGTCCGGAAAGAATGTCGGCGACGGGCTGGGGACGCCCGAGGAAATATCCTTGCCCGCAGTTCACGTCCATGGAAAGGAGCGTGTTCAGCTGCTCGTCGGTCTCGATGCCTTCGGCGACGACCTGGCAATTCAGTTCCTTGGCGACCATTTGAATGCCGGCAATGAGCTTTCGCACCCGCCGGCGGACGGTGTCACTGTCATCGGTCAGCGAGCGGGTGAAGGCCTGGTCGATCTTGATGATGCTGACCGGGAAATGGACGAGATAGCTGAGCGAGGAATAGCCGGTACCGAAATCGTCGAGAGCGATTCTCATCCCGGCGCCGCTCAGCGCGCCGAGGACGTCGCGAATGTCGGGGCTGTGATGCATCAGCACCGCTTCGGTGATCTCGACGACGATGCGGGTGGGCGGAATCCCCCATTTCATCAGTATGGAACCTGCGGCGGCCGGCAGTCTCGGGGAGAATTGCAGCGGCGAGAAATTGACCGCCAGATAGCTGGTTTCCAGGCCCGGAATGGAGGAAAGGCGGGCGAGATGGGCCACGGCCTTTTCGAATATGCGCTCGCCGATCCGCAGAATCGCGCCGGTTTCTTCGGCGACCCGAATGATGTCCGCCGGCGGCAGGACGCCGTGTTCCGGATGGTTGAGGCGCATCAGCGCTTCGAAGCCGGCGACCTTCCCGAGTTTGAGGTCGACGATCGGCTGCAGATGGACGTCGAACCAGTCCTGCCTGAGCCCGTCCTCGATATAGGTCTCGATCTTCAGTCTTTCCTGCGCAAGGCTCGCGATCAGCGGATCGAAGAGTTTCGCGCCGTTCTTGCCATTGTGCTTGCGGGCATACATAGCCATGTCCGACTTCTGCAGCAGCTCGGCGGCGCGCTTCGCCTGAGCCGGATAGAGCGCGATGCCGATGCTGGCACTCAGCGATAGCGCCTTGCCGTCGACGACGACCGGCTCAGCGCAGGCGGCGGCGATGCGCTCGGAGATCTGCAGCGCGGCGTTCTCAGCCTTCGGTGCGGAGATCAGCACGACGAATTCGTCGCCGCCGAGGCGCCCGACCTTGTCCTTGCCGCGCAGTTGCGCGCGGATGCGGCAGGCGATCTGGCGCAGCACCTCGTCGCCGGCGGCATGGCCGAGATTGTCGTTGATCGGCTTGAAGCGGTCGAGGTCGATCAGCAGGCAGGCGAGTTCTCCGCCGTCCGCGGCCGCCTGGCGGATCGCCGCGTCGAGCGCCGTCTCGAAGCCGGGGCGGTTGAGGAGGCCGGTCAGATGATCGGTGATCGCCTGCACATGGTTGCGCTGTTCGGCGGTTTTCAATTCCGTGACATCGGTCATGACGGCCAGCGACAGCGTGTCGCCCGCCTCAAGGGCCTGCACCTCCTTGATCAGCACGTCGATCAGCCGTCCGTCGGCGCATCTGAACTTGACGGTGACTGAGGCGCCTTGCACGTCTTCACTCGCCTGGCGTTTGCGGTTTTCGTAGGCGGGCCGCGTCGCCGGGTCGAGAAAATCGGCGAAGGTTTGGCCGATGACACTTTCGCGATCGTAGCCGGTGGCGAGCAGCCAATAGTCGCTGACCGCCGTCAGGCGATCGTCGTCGTCGATGGAATAGAGCTTCGCCGGCGTGAGGTTGTAGAGGCGTGTCGTCTTCTGATGGGCGCGTTTGAGATCGTTTTCCTCCTGGGCGAGGCGCGCCTGCATCTCGTTGAAGTTGGCGGCCAGCATGCCCATTTCGTCCGCCGATACCCAGTCGACCATATGGCGGGACCCGAGCCGGCGCGTCGCCTCGATGGCGTGCGTCAGGCGGAGCAGCGGCCGCGTCACCATCAGACGGTTGCCCAGGATGGCCGCCGCGGTGATGATCACGATCGCAAATAGAAAGATGCCGACATAGACGGCATCGTCGAACTCGAAATCGGAGCGCAGGTCGCGCTGGCGCAGCGCGATTTCCAGGCTGCCGACCGTCTTGGTGCCATCGACCGAGCGGTAATGGACGGCGGTGGACAGGATCTCACCGGGCGGATCCCTGTCGCGGGAGCGCTCCGGCAGCCTGACGTCGAGCCCGCCGGCGACCTCGTGGACCCGGACCGAGACCACGGAACGGTCCGCGAGGATCGTGCCGGCGATCTGCCGGACGCTTTCCTCGTCGAAATCCCAGAGCGGCTTGCCGAGCGCCAGCGAGTTGGCCTTGAGCAGGACCTGGCCATGGTCAATGACGTCGCGATAGGCGCGCTCGTTCGAGAGATAGAAGAAAAGCGCGAATAGCGGGGCGATCAACAGCAGGAGAGCGCTGGAAACGATCAGTATGAAGCGGCTCTCTACCGAATGCGTATTCATCTCAATGCCCAGGACCACACCGCATCGAAGGCCGACGCGAGGTGCACCGCGGCCTTGCCCATTCCCGGTCCGATCTCCGCTCTGCGGCAGGCGCCGAAGCGCTCCGTCGCCGACCCGTCAGCCCTGCAACCGAGAACGAACCGGGCCCATGGTCCATTGAAAACATTAGACTTCCGTAAATAATGCGCCTCGCCGCTAGCCCAATCGCGCTGGAATATCCGAATTGCGCAGATGTCGGGGGCGTATTATCGAAATCGTGCTGGATTCTCGACGCCGGATGGCGGCCGGGGCGGCTTTGTGCGGCGTCCGGCCCAGCATCGACTGGACATGCTCGGCTTTGCGCGCACCGCGCGCCATGTCAAACTCAGCCGAATCGACAGGCGAAAGGACAGCACATGGCACAGGAAAAAGTGGCGCTTGTAACGGCAGGCGGCAGCGGCATGGGGGCGGCGGCGGCGCGGCGACTGGCTGCGGACGGCTATAAGGTCGCAGTTCTGTCCTCCTCCGGCAAGGGTGAGGCGCTCGCCAATGAACTTGGCGGCGTCGGGGTAACCGGCTCGAACCAGTCGAACGAGGACCTGAAGACGCTCGTTGATCTTGCCTTCTCGACCTGGGGGCGTATCGATGTGCTCGTCAACAGCGCCGGTCACGGGCCGCGCGCGCCGATTATCGAAATCAGCGACGAGGATTGGCACAGGGGCCTCGACACGTACCTGATGAACGTCATCCGCGCCGTGCGGCTGGTGACGCCGATCATGCAGGGCCAGGGCTGCGGCTCGATCATTAACATCTCGACGGCTTGGGCCTTTGAGCCCTCGGAGATGTTTCCGACCTCCGCGGTCTTCCGCGCCGGGCTCGCCGCCTATACGAAGATCTATGCGGACAGCTATGCCAAGGACAATATCCGCATGAACAACATTCTGCCGGGGTGGATCGACAGCCTGCCGGCGACCGATGCCCGCCGCGACAGCGTGCCGATGAAGCGCTACGGCACGAGCGAAGAGATCGCCGCCACCGTCGCCTTCCTTGCTTCCGAGGGCGCCAGCTATATCACAGGCCAGAATATCCGGGTGGATGGCGGGCTTACCCGCTCGGTGTAGATCGAGTGATCCTGACGTAAGAGCCAGAATTGGGATTTCGGCTCTCGAGGGAGTCCGGCGCGATCCAGGAGATGGTGATGATAGCAGGTGGCTGTTTGTGCGGTGCCGTGCGCTACGAGTGCGAGGGTGATCCGGATTGTTCATTGGTCTGCTATTGTCGGGATTGCCAAAGGGCTTCCGGTTCGGGCCATGTCCCGGCGATGAGCATGCCACGCGAGAGGGTAACGATTAGCGGCGAGACAAGAGGCTACGCGGCTCCCGGAGGGAGCGGAAAGATGACGGTCCGCCACTTTTGCCCCACCTGTGGTAGTCTTCTCTTCAGCACGCCCGAGGTAATTCCCGACTTCGTAAACATCTACGCGGGCACGCTCGACGATCCCTCGGTGTTCAAGCCGACCTGGTCATTCTTTCCGCACAGCCATGCTCCTTGGGATCGGGTGCCGGACGCCTTGCCAGAGCTACCGGGTCCCACCTGACAGTGCGCTCGCGAGTCTAACGCGCGCCGAGTTTTTGGCCTTTGTCTGCCAACGGCGTCGGCACGCCCGTAATCATGCCCAAACATTGGCTCCATCCACAAGGTCGAGCGCCTAGTCTTCACGACAGCCCGCCTCCGAGCAAAGGGCGCGAATGAAAGCAAGCAGCGCCTCCTGCGGGTTTGACCCTTCTCCGTCGAGCACCGTTACGCCCCAATGGCTCAGGACCGCCTTCTGCACCGGATTGGGCTTATACATGAAGACGTACGATCGCGGCCGATCTCTCTCATAGCCGGATCCCCGCCAGGTGCTCCAGATTCGGTGCAGGAGCAGCCTGATATTGAGATCCGACATGCTGTATCCGATGAAGAGCACCGTCGCCCCGAGGGCATCACTGCGGAAGCGCACATCGAGCGGCGAGTCGAAGGACAGCCGGTCGAAATAGTCGGTCTCGGTCAGGACGAGCGTTTCGACATCGTCGAAGTCGCCGTGATATTTGATGATCTGAGTCACCCCCGCAGGAGCGGTGGCCATGTCTCTCGCGTGGCTGACCTTAGGATGGGCTTGCCGTGGACCTCGTAGGCCACCTCGAGATTGCTGTCGTAGTTGGTGGTGTAGATGATCGGGAAATCGAGGCTGACAATCAGCCGATGCAAGTCGGATTTCCTGATGCTTTCTGGAGAGACGTGCCAATTCTCACGCATCCATGTGCAGAGTGCATCTATATTCCCATGGTCCAGCCGGTAACACTCGGCAATCGTTTGATAGGTGACGTCCTGATCGTTCATCACGGAGCAGTCGAGATGGAGGTCATCCAGCATATGTTCGATCAGCGTCTCCAGGATGGCAAGCCGACGCTCATCGACACGCCGGCGCCCACGAACAACACCGCATGCCGCCCGTTCAACGCCGAGGCAATGGCCTCCAGATGCTCCTTCATTTTCACTCCCGCCTTCCGTCCGGCAGCCTTCAACCCGGTCCGCGGCAAGTTGTTCCATCGGGCGAAGCCGCGCTTCTACGCCGCCCGTCGCCTCCACAATCAATGGCTGAAGTAAGTACGAACAGCAGAGCAACGGTTCGGGAACGAAGTGTCATGGCTTACTCCTTATGGATTAGGGCAAACGCCGGCCGGGCAAGAACCTCCAGGGAACAAACTTTTCGCCTCGCGGTTGGCCAGCGGAAGGGACTGTGAATCTGGAGAACAGTCGATGAAAGGCATTCTTATCAAGAGCGCTCTTGCCTTGAGCCTGGGCGTCGCATACGGGCCGGCGCTCGCGCAGACAGAGCAGCCGGCGCAGGGGCAAACGACCACGTGCCCGGAGGGCACGGAATGTCCGCAGGGCGGCGCCGAACAGGGCCAGCAACCCGATGCTGAGGGTGGAGCGACCCAACAGGGCGGCGAAGCGACCGGCGAGGGCCAGCAGGGCCAGTCGGGCGAGCAGCAGGCGCAGCCCGAGCAGGGCGGCACCGACCAGCAGCAGCAAACGGAAACCGACACGCAGCAGCAACAACAGCAGCAGCAAGGCCAGGACAGCTCCGATCAGCAGCAAGAGACCGAGGGCGGCGCCTCCCAGTCCGGCACCGAGCAGAAGCCGGCCGAGGGCGAGACCGAGCAGCAGCAGCAGTCCGGCGGAGGTGAGCAGCAGAAAACCCAGGAGGGTCAGGCCTCCGGCTCGTCCACGGATGTCAACGTGACGGTGGAGCAGAAGACCGAGATCACCCAGATCATCAAGGAAGAAAAGGTCGAGCCCATCGACCTCGACTTCGACGTATCCGTCGGCGTCGCCGTTCCGGAAACCGTCAAGGTCAAGCTGAAGCCGGTTCCGGCGCGCATCGTCAAGATTGTGCCGAGATACGAGGGCTATCTGTTCTTCGTCCTGGCGGACGGCCGGATCGTCATCGTCGAACCCTCGTCGCTGAAGATCGTCATCATCCTGGCGTAGCAATCGGCACATATCGATGCTCGCCGGATCGACCAGCGGGCATCCCTTCCAGGGAAGGATGGAGGAGGGTGGATGAAAGACAATTGGCAGGACCAGAGACGAATTCCGGCCCGCCCCGAGCCGCGGCGCGACTATGCATGGCATGGCGGATCGTTCCGCGAGAGGGGATCTGACGAGGAGCGGCGGGGTCGCCGCGGCGACCGGCGCTACAACGGCGAATGGTTCGCGGACGCGTTGCGACGCTCGGACCGCGGCGGAGGCGATCCCTATGGCCTCTCGGGTCGAGATCTGGCGCACCGCATCGAGGAACTCGGTTCCTTCGACCCCTATGAGAACGTGCCGCCCTTCCGGGACCGTTCCGGTCAGGAGGGCTGGCCCGGCGGCCGCAGGACCCACTATGAAGTGGGGAGCTTCCGGGGAAAGGGCCCCCGCGGCTACAAGCGACCAGATGCGCGGATCGCGGAAGACGTCAACGACCGGCTGACCGAAGATCCATGGCTCGACCCTTCCGACATCGAAGTCTCGGTTTCGAGCGGCGAGGTGACCCTCGGCGGGTTCGTTTCCAGCCGAAAAGACAAATGGCAGGCGGAGGACTGCGCCGAAGCCGTTTCCGGCGTTTCTTATGTGCAGAACAACATAAGGGTGAGACGCGCCGGCGTGTCATGATCTCCGGCCCGCACCGCATGTCGCGTTCCCTCAATATCCCTCTTGACCATCATGTTATCGATAACATAAGCTCCGCCTCAATTGGCTTTGGGAGGAGCGCATGGATGGGCAAAAGCTGCTGGAGTTCCGCTCCATCACCAAGGAGTTCGGCGGCACCAAGGCGCTCACCCAGGTCTCGCTCGATCTCGAAGCTGGCGAAATCCTCGCGCTTCTCGGAGAGAACGGCGCCGGCAAGTCGACGCTGATCAAGACGCTCGCCGGCATCTACCGGCCGGATGGCGGCGAAATCCGGTTCCGCGGCGAGCCCTATGTCAACCAGCCGCCGAAGCCGAACAAGCGCCAGCCAGTAGCCTTCATCCATCAGGACCTCGGCCTCATCGAATGGATGACGGTCGCCGAGAATGTCGGTCTGGCGCAGGGCTTCTCGATGCGGACGCGGCTGATCGACTGGCGCCGAACGGAGGAGCGGGCACGCGAGGCGCTGCGTCTCGTCGGCTGCGATTTCGATCCCTCGACGCGCATCCAATCCCTGACCCGCACGGAAAAATCGCTGGTGGCGATCGCCCGCGCCTTGGCTGTGGAGGCGGACGTGCTGGTGCTCGACGAACCGACGGCGAGCCTTCCGGCCGACGAAGTGGAGCGGCTCTTCGATGCCATCCGGCCCCTGAAGGAGCGCGGCGTCGCGATGATCTACGTCTCGCATCGGCTCGACGAGATCTTCCGCATCGCCGACCGGGTCGCGGTGCTGCGCGACGGCCGCCTCGTCGGCCAGAAGCCGGTTGCCCAGACGACGCCGGACGAGCTCATCGAGATGATCGTCGGACGCAAGGCCGACCAGCTCTTCGTCAAGGCGGAGAGCCGGCCGGGCGAAGCGGTGGTCAGCGTCCGGCAGCTCGCCTGCCAGGGCGTCGGGCCGGTCTCCTTCGATGTGTTGAAGGGCGAACTCATCGGCCTCGTCGGCCTGCGCGGCGCGGGCCAGGAACTGGTCGGCCGCGCGCTGTTCGGCTGCCAGCCCTTTTCGGGAACGGTGACGATCGGCGGCGAGACCCCCGATCTGACGAGCCCGGTGGCGGCTATGCGCTCCGGCGTCGGGCTGATTGCCCGCGACCGCACGGAGGAATCGGTCGCCATGTCGCTGTCGCTGCGCGAGAACACCTTTCTCAATCCTGGGGCCTCGGGCCGGGGGCTGCTTTCGGTTCTCGCCCCCGCCAAGGAGGCCGCCCTGGCGAAAGCGATCGGCGACAGCGTCGGGCTGAGGCCGAACGACCAAAGCTTGCCGATTGAGGCGCTGTCCGGCGGCAATCAGCAGAAGGTCGTGGTCGGGCGCTGGCTCGCGACCGGCCGCAAGCTGCTCGTCGCCGAAGATCCGACGGCGGGCGTAGATGTCGGCGCCAAGGCCGACATCTACCGGCTGATCGCTCGCGCCCTCGAGGCTGGGCTCGCGGTCGTCGTGGTTTCGACCGATTTCGAGGAAATCGCCCATATCTGCCATCGCGCCCTGGTCTTCTCGCGCGGACGCATCGTCCGGGAGCTGAAGGGCGAAGAACTGACGACCTCGGCGGTGATCGCCGCCGCCTCGGCCTCCGAAGCCGCCTGAGTTCAGGGAGAAGAAAATGCAGTCGATTGAATCCACCGCTCTTGAACCGACAAGAGGCGAGCTTGCCGGCCTCAGCCTGGCGCAGAAGCTGATCCGCTTCCTGCCGGTCTATGGCCTCGTCATCTTGACGCTGCTGCTGATCGTGCTGTTCTCGCTGCTCCTGCCGCAGACCTTTCCGACGGTGCTCAATGTCCGCTCGATCATCTCCGACAAGGCGATCATCGCGATCCTGTCGCTGGCGGCGATGATCCCGATGGCCTCCGGCCGCATCGACCTGACGGTCGGCTACGGCATCGTCCTCTGGCACATCCTGGCAATCAGCCTGCAGACGATGTTCGGCGTGCCCTGGCCGGTCGCCGTCGTCATCGTGCTGCTGCTCGGCGCGCTGACCGGTTTCCTCAACGGCCTGCTCGTCGAGGTGGCGCGGATCGACTCCTTCATCGCCACGCTCGGCACCGGAACCATCCTCTATGCGCTGGCGCTCTGGCACACCGGCGGCCGACAGGTCGTCGGCGTCCTGCCGGAGGGCTTCTATTCCATGAACGGGACGATGCTGCTCGGCCTGCCGATCACCGGCTTCTATGTGCTCGTCCTGGCGCTGGCGCTGTGGCTGGTGCTCGAATATCTGCCGATCGGCCGCTATGTCTACGCGATCGGTGCGAACCCAAAGGCGGCGGCGCTGAACGGCATTCCGGTGCGCCGCTTCGTCATCGGCGCCTTCGTCTCCTCCGGCACGCTCGCCGCGCTTGCCGGCGTGCTGCTCGCCTCGAAGCTTAGGATCGGCCAAGCGAGCGTCGGCCTCGAATATCTGCTGCCGGCACTGGTCGGGGCCTTCCTCGGCTCGACCACCATCAGGCCCGGCCGTGTCAATGTCTGGGGCACGATGATCGGCGTGATCATCCTCGCCGTCGGCATCTCCGGCATCCAGCAATTCGGCGGCTCGTTCTTCGTCGAACCGCTCTTCAACGGCGTCACCTTGCTCGTCGCGATCGGCATCGCCGGCTACGCGCAGCGCAGGAGGGGAACGGTGACGCGCAAGCCGTCGGCGGCCGTCCCGGAGCCGGCTGGAACGAAGTGAACTCAAAAATCTGCATCGAATAACGAACCCAAGGGAGGACGGGTATATGAAACGCAGGACTTTCATGACAGGCACGGTGGTGGCAATCGCACTGATGGGCGCCAATGTCGCCTTTGCCGATCCGATGGCCGATGCTCAGGCAATCGTCACGAAATATGCCAACCAGGTGACCGTCTGGGACGGGCCGACGGCGGGGCCGAAGGCTCAGGAGGGCAAGACCATCGTCGTGCTCGCCGGCGACCTCAAAAACGGCGGCATCCTCGGCGTCACCACCGGCGTCGAGGAGGCTGCGGCCGCGATCGGCTGGGAGGTAAAGGTGATCGACGGCGCCGGCTCGATCGGCGGCCGCACGGCGGCTTTCGGCCAGGCCATGGCGCTGAAGCCGGCCGGCATCATCATCAACGGCTTCGACGCCGTCGAGCAGGCGCCGGCCCTCGAACAGGCCAAGGCCGCCGGCATTCCGCTCGTCGCCTGGCATGCCGGGCCGGTGATCGGGCCGGACGATAAGACCGGGCTCTTCGCCAATGTCAGCACCGACGCGATGGAAGTGTCGAAGGCTGCCGCCAACTGGGCCTTCGTCGACGCCAAGGGCAAGCCCGGCGTGGTGATCTTCACCGACTCGACCTATGCGATCGCCATTGCCAAGGCCGACAAGATGAAGACCGAAATCGAAGCGCTCGGCGGCAAGGTGCTCGAATATGTCGACACGCCGATCGCGGAGACGTCGCAGCGCATGCCGCAATTGACCACCTCGCTCCTGCAGAAATACGGCGCCCAATGGACCCATTCGCTGGCGATCAACGACCTCTATTTCGATTTCATGGGACCGTCGCTTGCCGCCGCCGGCAAGGGCGGCACCGACGCGCCGATCAACGTCGCCGCCGGCGACGGTTCGGAATCCGCCTATCAGCGCATCCGCGCCGGCCAATTTCAGAAGGTCACGGTTGCCGAGCCGCTCAACCTGCAGGGCTGGCAGCTGGTCGACGAACTGAACCGCGCCTTCGCCGGCGAAAAATGGTCGGGCTACCTGTCGCCGCTGCATGTGGTGACCGCCGACAATGTCGAATTCGACGGCGGCCCGAAGAACACCTTCGATCCCGACAACGGCTATCGTAACCATTACAAGAAGCTCTGGGGCAAGATGTAATCTCCCAGGACTGGGGCACCGCGAATGGTGCCCCTTTTTTTGCTATGCGGCTACGGTGGTATTGCCCTGCACCACCTTGAGCGTCGCCTGCCAGGCCCCCGGCACCTCCTTCGCCGCGATCATCTGCAGCAGCGCCTGTGCCGCCTTCTCGCCGATCTCCGTTCGCGCCATGTCGATCGTCGTGAGCCGCGTTCGGACGGCGTTGGCCAGCGATGTGCCGTTGAAGCCGACAACGGAAATCCGGTCGGGCACCGAAATCCCGGTCTGGTGCAGGTAGGAAAGACCGCCGAGCGCCATGGCGTCGTTGAGAAAGTGGATGGCATCGACGTCGGGGTGCGCCCGCATCAGCTCTTCCGTCAGAAAGCGTCCGGTGACGGCCTGGCGTGGCCGGTCGTCGCAAGTCACGCTCAGGAGATCGATGCCTGCCGCGGCAAGAGCCGACTTGAGAGAAAGATAGCGGCGGCGGGCGCAGAGATCCTTGTCGAGCTCGGCGCCCACATAGGCAATGCGGCGTAGGCCGCGCTCAAGGAAATGCTTTGCCACAAGCAGTCCGGCCTCCTCGTGCGACGGGCCGGCGCTGAAATCCAACGCCCCGGCGTCGCAATCCCAAAGCTGGATCGCCGGGCAGTTTCGCCGGGCTAGCAGCTTTTCCGCCTCCGCGCTCCGCGCCATGCCGCCGTTCAAGAGGAGGCCGGCCGGACGGAACGACAGCATGGCGCGGATGAGCTCGGTTTCGGTCTGCGGGTCGAACAGCGATTCGCCGATGAAGGTCTGAAAGCCCTCTGGCCGAAGCGCCGCATTGATGCCGCTCAGGACCTCCGAAAAGACGATGTCGCTGATCGACGGAATGATCACCGCCACCATTCGGCTCTTGCGGGAACTCAGCGTCCCGGCAAGATGGTTTGGCAGATAGCCGAGCTCGTCGGCGGCTTGCTTCACCCGCCGGCGCGTTTCCGCCGAAATGTTTCCGGCGCCGCGCAGCACCTTTGAGACGGTCATCCGGCTGACGCCGGCCCTGACCGCCACGTCGTGAAGCGTGATCACCTTTCCGCGCAGGTTCACTCGATCCTCCTTTTCGCCAAATATCGCTTCGCCGATTGACGAGCGGCTTTGTTATCGATAACATCAGCCTAAGTTAACGATAACCTTCGGCGCCTTCAAGGGAAAACAGCCGGAAAGAATGAGTTGTTTGCCTGCGGGCGTCGCATCGGCGCTCGCGGCGAGATGGTGCCGCTGCGCCTGCGAAGGCCCGGCGGCAAGAGGGCGATGTTCGGACTTCGAGAGCCCGCGAGGAGCGGGCAGAGTCCGGCAATGACGATTTACCAAGTGGAGGAGAAACCATGACGATTTCAAATTTTCTGCGCACAATGGTGGCAGCCGTCGGCATAGCCGCGGCCGGGCTCGCTTCGGTCGCCGAGGCGCAAGCAGCCACGCTCAATGACATCATCTCGCGCGGCACCGTCCGCATCGGCGTGCTGACGGGCGCGCCGCCGATGGGCATGGTCGACGACCAGGGCAATCCCACCGGCTACGACGTCGACGTGGCGAATCTGATCGCCGGCTATTTGTCGCTTCCGGTCGAACTCGTCCCGCTGACGCCGCCGGCGCGAATCCCGGCGCTGCAGACCGGCAAGGTCGATTTCCTCGTCGCCACGCTGGCGCCGACCGGCGAGCGCGCCAAGACGGTGATGTTCACCCAGCCCTACAGCGCCTTCAACATGGACATCATCTCCGGTGCCGACCAGAAATTCGCCAAGTTGGCCGATCTCGAAGGCAAGCGCGTCGCCGTCAACGGCGGCTCGTCGCAGGAAACGGCGCTGCGCAAGGCGGCGGTCCCAAGCCTGGAAATCGTTGTCTACGAGGATGATTCCACCAGCGCCCAGGCGCTGATCGCCGGACAGGTCGATGCGGTCGCGCTGCCCTCGACGGTCGGCGAGGCGATCATCAAGCAGCGCCCGGATGCCGGCCTGCAGGTCGGCTTCACCTTCTTCCAGCAGGGCAATTCGATGGCGACCCGGATGGAGGACTATGAGATCCGCCAGTGGCTCAACACCGCCATCTACCTGATGAAGATCTCCGGCGATCTCGACAAGATCGCCACGAAGTGGACCGGCCGGCCGATGCCGGCGCTGCCGACCTTCTGATTGCGTCTCTCAAAGATTCGCCGGCGATACATCCGGCGAATCTTTCAACGTCGACGGAGTCTTCATGTCCTATACGTTTCAGTTCGGCGTGCTGGCCGAATACCACGACCAGCTCCTCAGCGGCATCTGGCTGACGATCAAGATTTCGGTGCTGTCGATCATCCTCGGCTGCGCCGCCGGCATCCTGCTTGCCTCTGTCCGATCCATCTGGGGCGGTGCGGTCCGCTTTCTCGTGGATGCTTATGTCGAGATCATCCGCAACACGCCCTTCCTGGTCCAGTTGTTCATCGTCTATTTCGGCCTTCCGGGGCTCGGCCTGCGCGTCGGGGCCGACACGGCCGCGCTGATCGGCATGACGATCAATCTTGCCGCCTATTCGACCGAGATCATCCGCGCCGGCATCGAGGCGGTGCACAAGTCTCAGATCGAGGCCGGCGAGGCGCTCGGGTTCACCCGCTTCCAGATCTACCGCCACGTCATCATCGTGCCGGCGATCGCCAAGGTCTATCCGGCGCTCTGCAGCCAATTCGTGCTGATGATGCTGGCCTCCAGCATCTGCTCGACGATCTCGACCCAGGAACTCGCCGCCTCGGCCGCTTTCGTCGAATCCCAGACCTATAGGTCCTTCGAAATTTATATCGCCGTGACGCTGATCTATCTCGTCCTGGCGCTGGCGCTGCGCGCCGCCCTTGCGGCTGGCGGCATGTGGCTCTTCGGCCGCCGCATCGCCCGGCGAACGATGACGGCCCTCCCGGAGGTGCAGGCATGACCTTCAAGACCTTCGGCCTCGACCAGTTCGGCTTTCTGCTGTTTTCGCTGCAATGGACGCTCCTGCTGACGGTGATCGCGCTGATCGGCGGCGGTCTCCTCGGCTTCGCCATGGCGCTCGCCCGCACGTCGCAGCTGAAGCCGCTGCGGCTTGCCGCCGCCACCTATATCCAGGTGATCCAGGGCATCCCGGTGCTGATGATCCTGTTCCTCTCCTACTACGGCCTCAGTCTCGCCGGCTTCGAACTGCCGCCGCTCATTGCCGCAGGCGCCTCGATGACGATCTACGCCTCTGGCTATCTGGCGGAGATCTGGCGGGGCTGCATCCAGGCCGTGCCGAAGCAGCAATGGGAGGCATCGGAATCCCTCGCCATGACCCGGCTGCAGCAATATCGCTATGTGGTCCTGCCGCAGGCGATCCACATCTCTCTGCCGCCGACGGTCGGCTTTGCCGTCCAGGTGGTGAAGAACACCTCGATCACCTCGATCATCGGCTTTGTCGAACTCGCCCGGGCCGGGCAGCTCATCAACAATGCGACGTTCCAGCCGTTCCGCGTCTTCCTGGCGGTGGCCGCCCTCTATTTCGTCGTCTGTTACCCATTGTCCCAGCTCTCGCGCTTGCTGGAAAGGAGGCTTCATGCCGGAAGTAGTCGTTGAAAACGTCCACAAGAGCTTTGGCGCTCTCGAAGTCCTCAAGGGCGTGTCGCTGTCGGTGGGGCGCGGCGAAGTCTTTGCGCTGATCGGACGTTCGGGCTCGGGCAAGAGCACGCTGCTGCGCTGCATGAACGGGCTCGAGAAGATCAATTCGGGCAAGATCGAGATCGCCGGTCACGCGCTCGGGGGCGATGCCAAGGCGCTGCGCAAGCTGCGCACCGATGTCGGCATCGTCTTCCAGAGCTACAATCTCTTCCCGCATCTGACGGTCGGCGAGAACATCATGTTGGCGCCGCGGATCGTCAAGGACGTGGCGAAGGCGAAGGCGTGGGACGTTGCCCGCGAAGTGCTGCAACTCGTCGGGCTGTCGGAAAAGTTCGATTCCTATCCGGACCAGCTTTCCGGCGGTCAGCAGCAACGCGTCGCCATCGCCCGCTCGCTCGCCATGCGGCCGAAGGTGATGCTTTTCGACGAGGTGACCTCGGCGCTCGACCCGGAACTCACCGAAGAGGTGCTGATGGTGATGGAACAGCTCGCCCGCGACGGCATGACCATGATCCTGGTGACGCACGAAATGGGTTTCGCCCGCCGCGTCGCCACTCAGACCATCTTCATGCACAAGGGAAAGATCTGGGAACAGGGGCCGTCAGCGGCTCTCTTCGCCGATCCGCAAACGCCGGAACTGCGCCAGTTCGTCAAATCCGACGTCAAGTGAGGGTTGCCGCTTCGGTCGGGGCCCTCCGGAAGCGCATGTCGGCGCATTTCTCGCCGACATGCATTTAATCCGCCACGACGCTCCAAGTGTCGTCCGGGTTGAAACGGTCGATGAACGGCACGATCGCTTCGGTGCTAGCCCCGAGATCGCGCTCGTAGACAATGCCCTGCTGATTGACGAGGAAGGTCTTGACGCCCGTCTCGGCATAGCGGACCGGCCAGGCGATCAGCGCGAAGCCGGCGATCATGTTGTCGTTGATGACATAGTCGTACCGGCCGCCGGCGATGTTGTCGCCTTGTGACGTAAGGATGCGGTAGCGATAGCCGAAATAGCCTTCGCCGGCCTTGGCCTTTTCCAGCGCCGCCTCGCTGATGGCGTCACCGACCGGGCTCTCGCCATCGCCCTGCTCCGCCGGCCAGTAGAGGCCGTCGGTCTGGCCGGCGGTGCTGATCAGCTTCTGGGCGTATTCGAGGACGCCGTCAGCGTCGCGATCCCGACTGGCATAGTCCTTCTGCGCCTCGACATAGGCGCGCACCGTCTCGATCGCCTCGAGCTCGTTCTCGCCGACGCGTCGGTTGACGATCTCCTCAAGCCCGATATAGGTGTCGAAGGCCCATTTGCCGTCCTCGCCTTTGCTGACCGGGAAGGGCAGCGGCCAGAGCCGGTCGCCGATCTCGATGATCTTGCGGCCCTCGAGATCGCGCACTCGCATGTTGCGGGCCGCGCCCTCGCGAATCTGCGCGAAGGTGTCCATCGCCCCTTCGCCGGTCCTGAGCTTCGCCGCGTCGAGGCCGAGCAGCTTGGCGACCCCGTCGAAGTCATTGGCGGCAAGCGCCGATTTGAGCGCCTCCACCGCCTTGGCCGGATCGTCGAAGGCCGGCGGATCCTCCTGCGCGGCATAGTCTTCGATATTTTCCGGCGGCTTCACCTGCGCGAAGCTCAAATCGATGGATGCCACCGCGAGCGTGACCCCGATCGCCGTTCCGATAAGAAGAGAATGAAAGAGCTTGCTCATGATCGTTCTCCCTCGTCCGCTTAACGTCTGCCGCCGCGTCCGCCACCGCGGCCACCCCCGCCGCGGCCCATCGGCGGCCTGCCGCCTCCGCGGCTCATTTGCGGCCGCCCGCCGCCACGATGGCCGCCACCCATGCTATGGCCGCCGCGCCGCGACGAAGCCATCTCGCGCCGGCCGTGATTGACGTTGCCGAGGCCCGACGGCTTCCTTGGCCGGTTCTGCGCCTTCGAGGCCATCTTCTTCTTGCCGGCCGGCCGGTTCACCGAGGACTTCTTGCCCTTCGGCCGGTTGACGCTCGGCTTGCCGCCGTCGGCTCTCGCCTTCGCCACCGCCTGCCCGCCGCCGGGGCGTGTTGAGGGCCGCGCGGACGCTTCCCGTCTCGGCTGCGCCTTAAGTCCCTCGAGCGTGCTCTTGCGCACATCCTTGAGCCCACCGCCGCCGCCGCCCGGTCGCGCCTGCGGCCGGTTTCGGTTGATCTCGGCGGCGCGGTTGCGCAGGTTGTTGTCGCCCCTGGCCTTGATGTTGTTCTTGATGTTCGTCCGGTCGAACTTGTTTAGCTGGTCGCGGTCGAAGCTGAGCTTACTGCGGTCGACATTCTTCCAGTCGATGTCGTTGAAGTTGAGCTTGCCGTCGAAGTCGATGTTGTTGAAGCACTTGTTGCAGTCGACGTCGATGTCGCCGTCCCAGTCGCCGCCCCAGACACCCCAATCGTCCCAATCGACGATGGCGCCGAAGATCGCTCCGGTGACGGCACCGGCGAAGAAGGCGGCGCCCGGATACCAGTAGGCCGGATAGGGCTCGTCATAATAGTCGATCGGCACCGGCGCATAGTCCGGCTCGTAGAGCATCTCCGGCGGGTACTGCGGCACATAAATGGTTTCCGGGCTCGCCGACTGGATGATGATGTTGTCACCCTCCTCGACCACCTTGATCTTGTCGTCGGTCTTGATGATGTCCTTGGCGACGGCCTCGTCCCGCAACTGCTGAATGGCGATCAGCACGTCCTTCTGCTGGTTGGCGATCGCCTCGCCGAAGCTCTGTGTCCATTCGAGATCCTCGCTCATCATCTTGACGATCTCGGGATAGTTGAGCAGCGAGATGACGCTGCCGTCCCAGCTTTCCTTCGGTTTCAGCTCGGGCTTCTTCTTGCGGGCCTCGAGGAACCGCTCGGCTTCGACGATCTGCAGCGGATAGAGCGAGGCGGCCGAGACCAGCGCCACCAGCTCGTCCGGATAGAGGGCGATCGGCGCGACCAGGACTTCGAGCTCCTCGTCGCTGAGCGGCTCGGGCGCCGCCTCGGCCGGCGCAGCCGGTGCAGGGGTTTCCTTCTGCTGGGCCAGAACGAGACCGCCGGGTGTCAGGAGCGCCAGAGCAACTGCCGTGGCGCGGCAAAGCACGAGAATCCGCTGTTTGTCCATTTTCCTACCCCCGGGGCAAGAGCTTTCGAACGGATGCGCGGTGCGACGGGTGGGTGCACCGTCGCGCCGGGCTTTGCTCATGGCTGAGCGTTGGTTGCAGGATTTTTCGGGGGCGGCTTTACCGGTCTGTTGATTGTACCCGTGGCGCCCGGATCCGGCCTTTGTGCCGCGTCTCTTCGTTTGAGGAGATACTTGTTGATGGGCTCTCGCTGACCGTCGATGATGCGCTGGTTTATGTCGATGCCATCATAGTACTCGTCTGCGGCCGTGGGCGCCGCGGCACCTAGCACCAGCGAAAAGACAATCACCGCCGCTCGATTTGTCGGAGTCTTGTACATTGTCAAATCCCTCCTGCGTGCAGGCAATTCTTCCTTTTATTATGTAACCGGAGGGCCAGTCGTTGATCGCAATCAACAGGGGACAAAATTACCCCTGCGCCTCCTGGCAAAACCGCTGAGGTTCGAAGGAAAACCGACGTGGGCCAGCCGCCATTTGTCTCAAATCAATGACATGCCGACGGTCCATTCCTAAAGTTGACGAAGTGGAACGGGCGCGTCTCACCGAGCGCGCAAAGCCGCAATGCCCGACGAGCAGAATCGCATGAACGACCGCATGCGACTTGGAGGGAGACATGACGATAGCGCAAGAGGGCACCTTCAAATCCGAGGCGCATTCCGACAAGCTGACGCTCCTGCCGCTTACCGCGCTTGTGGTGGGGTCGATGATC
Source organism: Sinorhizobium sp. NG07B (assembly GCF_002532005.1). NCBI lineage: Bacteria > Pseudomonadati > Pseudomonadota > Alphaproteobacteria > Hyphomicrobiales > Rhizobiaceae > Sinorhizobium > Sinorhizobium sp. NG07B. The sequence continues at coordinate 125,538 of NZ_NWTD01000007.1, forward strand.
GGGGGCGGCGTTTTCAATTTGCCGTCTGATATGTCGCGCGCCGCGGCCCCCGGGGCGATACTCATCGGGTGGATCATTACTGGTTTCGGCATGCTGATGCTCGCATTTGTCTATCAGACGCTGGCAAACCGCAAACCGGATCTCAACGCCGGCCCCTATGCATACGCCAAGGCTGGGTTTGGCCCGTTCGTGGGCTTCATCAGTGCTTGGGGATATTGGCTCAGCGCTTTCCTTGGAAATGTCGCCTATGCCGTGGCCATCTTTTCCGGACTGTCTTTCTTCATCCCGGTGTTCGAAGATGGCAACAATCTCGTTTCGATTGTCGGCGCCTCGTTCTGCCTCTGGGCCATTCATTGGCTCGTGCTGAAAGGTGTCAAGCAGGCTGCCTTCGTCAACATCGTGACGACCATCGCCAAGCTCGCGCCGCTCTTCCTTTTCGTCCTGATTGCAATCGTCGCGTTCAATTGGGACAGGTTCACGCTCGACTTCTGGGGCCGTGGTGGTGCCCTCGATGCCCCCGACCTCGGCAGCGTCATGGCGCAGGTGAAAAGCACTATGCTGGTCACCTTGTGGGTCTTCATTGGTATAGAAGGGGCGAGCGTCTACTCGGCGCGCGCGGCCCGGCGCTCCGACGTTGGCCGGGCGACGGTAATCGGTTTTATCGGAGCGCTTGGAATCTACGTCCTCGTGTCCTTGCTTTCGACGGGCATATTGAGCCAGCCTGAACTCGCCGGCCTCAAGGTGCCGTCAATGGCCGGGGTGCTGCAGCCGCTCGTCGGACAATGGGGAGCAGCCCTGATCAATGCAGGGTTGATCGTCTCCGTCGGCGGCGCATTCTTGTCATGGACGTTGCTTTGCTCGGAAATTCCGTACACCTGCGGCCGCGATGGAACATTCCCGAGATGGTTCGCCGCTGACAATGAAAACGGCTCGCCGGTAAACTCACTTTGGGCGACCAATATCCTGATTCAGCTTTTCCTCGTTCTGAGCTTCTTTTCCAAAAGCGCCTACCAGTTCTTCTATTTCATCGCGTCGGTCGCCATACTGCCGCCCTATGTATTTTCCGGAGCCTACGCGCTTAAGCTCGCTTTGAGCGGAGAGACTTACCAACAGGCGGCGTCCGGCCGAAGCAAGGATATCGCCATAGGTGCCCTGGCAACGCTCTATGGCATCTGGTTGGTCTATGCTGCCGGGCTCAGCTATCTGTTGATGTGCTCGATCCTGTTCGCCCCCGGCCTCCTTGTCTATGCGAGGGCTAGGCAGGAGCGAGGTGAACGGGCCTTCGCCGGTTTCGAAATCTGGCTCGCGGGACTGGTCGTCCTGCTCGCGATCCTTGCTGCCTATCTGCTGTGGATCGGAAAGATAAGCCCGCTCTGAGCATGGTGGGTCAAGTTGCAAAGACTCCGGTTCAAGGAGGAAACGCGAATGCGCAACTTTGGTGTTCATTCGGAAGTCGGTAAGCTCAGAACTGTGATGGTGTGCAGGCCATCCTTGGCGCATCAACGACTGACCCCGGCCAATTGCCACGACCTGTTGTTCGATGATGTCATCTGGGTCCACGAGGCTCAAAAGGATCACTTCGACTTTGTCCTGAAGATGCAGGAAAGAGGGATCGAAGTACTCGAGCTCCATGATCTGCTGGCAGAAACGCTTACGGATGCGGATGCCCGCACATTCGTCCTCGATCGCCGAATCACGCCGAACGTGTTGGGCTCTCAGATTGCCGAAGCCATGCGCCCTTGGCTCGACGAGATGGATTCGAAACAGCTCGCCGCTTACCTCATCGGTGGAATTGCCATTGAGGACCTCCCCGAGGGCAGGGGCAAGAAGCTGATGGTTGGCGCCTTCGGGGGGCTGGAATTCGTCATCCCCCCCATTCCGAACACGCTTTTTCAGCGTGATCCATCCTGCTGGATCTATAACGGTGTGACATGCAATCCGATGTTCTGGCCGGCGCGCCGTGCCGAAACACTGGTGCAGCGCGCGATCTACAAGTTCCATCCGACCTTCAAGGGAGGCGACTTCCACATCTGGTGGGGCGACTCGGACGAGCAATTTGCCAATGCGACGATGGAGGGCGGCGACGTCATGCCGATCGGCAACGGCACCGTGCTCGTCGGGATGGGGGAGCGGACGACCTATCAGGCCGCCGGGCAAATGGCGAAGACCTTGTTCAGGAACAAGGCAGCGACCCAGGTCATCGGCTGCCTGATGCCGAAGAGCCGGGCCGCGATGCATCTCGATACGGTGTTCAGTTTCTGCGACCGTGACGTCGTGACGCTTTTCGCCGAAGTGGTGGACCAGATCCGCTGCTACAGCATGCACCCCGTCGATGACGACGGCAATTTCGAGGTGCGCGCCGAGGAGCGTCGGATGCTCGAAGTTGTCAGCGAAGCTCTGGGCCTGCGGAAGCTAAGAACCGTCGCCACCGGCGGCAACGCCTATGAGGCGGAGCGAGAGCAATGGGACGATGGCAACAATGTTGTTGCGCTCGAGCCCGGGGTGGTCGTTGCCTACGACCGCAATACGCACACGAATACGCTTCTCAGGAAGGCCGGCATCGAGGTCATCACGATCCGCGGCGCTGAATTGGGTCGGGGCCGAGGCGGCGGCCACTGCATGACATGCCCGATCTGGAGAGAGCCGGCTCACTGAAGAATTCCCCATCCTGATTGGCAAATGGAGCAGCATCATGAGTTTCAATCTCCGCAATCGCTCGCTTCTCACGGTGCAGGACTATACACCTCGCGAGTTTCGTTACCTGCTTGATCTCGCGCGCGATCTGAAACGCGCAAAATACGCGCGCACGGAACAGGAGCATCTGAAGGGCAAGGAAATCTGCCTGATCTTCGAGAAGACTTCGACGCGGACGCGCTGCGCCTTCGAAGTGGCCTGCTCGGATCAGGGGGCGCACGTGACCTATCTCGATCCGGCTGGCTCGCAGATTGGACACAAGGAGTCCTTCAAGGACACGGCCCGCGTACTGGGACGCATGTACGATGCAATTGAATATCGCGGTGCTTCCCAGCACGGCGTTGAGACCTTGGCCAAATATGCCGGTGTGCCCGTCTATAACGGCCTAACCGATGAGTATCATCCCACTCAGATGATCGCCGACGTCATGACGATGCGTGAGCAAAGCGACAAACCAATCAGCGACATCAAATACGCCTATGTCGGTGACACGCGGTCCAACATGGGACATTCGCTGTTGATCGTCGGTTGCCTGCTGGGCATGGACGTGCGGATCTGCGGGCCGAAGTCGCTCTGGCCGTCTGAAGAATTTCAGACCATCGCGAATAGGCTGAAGGATCGCTCGGGAGCGCGCCTGGCGATCACCGACGATCCGCAGGCGGCCGTGGAGGGCGTCGATTTCATCCATACCGATGTCTGGGTGTCGATGGGGGAACCGAAGGAGGTCTGGAAGGAGCGAATCCAGCTCCTTACGCCATACCAGGTCAATGCAGGATTGATGCAGGCGAGCGGCAATCCGCAGGTCAAGTTCATGCATTGCCTTCCCGCCTTGCATGACACCGAGACGACCCTCGGAAAGCAGATCGCCAGCGAATACGGAATGGAAAATGGCCTCGAAGTCACCAACGACGTTTTCGAGTCCGAGGCGAACATCGCTTTCGAGCAGGCGGAAAATCGCATGCACACGATCAAGGCGCTGCTGGTCGCAACCTTGGGGGACTGAAGATGCGTGTCGTCATCGCATTGGGGGGCAATGCCCTCCTCAAGCGCGGAGAGCCGATGACCGCGGAGGTGCAAAGGCGCAACATCAAGATTGCGGCCGAGGCAATAGCGCCGATCGCTGGCGAGCATCAGCTCGTGATCACGCATGGCAACGGCCCTCAGGTCGGACTGCTTGCACTTCAGGGCGCCGCCTACAAGGCGGACGAAGCCTATCCGCTCGACGTCCTTGGCGCGGAGACGGAGGGTATGATCGGCTATATGCTCGAGCAGGAGCTTGGCAACCTGCTTCCGTTTGAAGTGCCGTTCGCAACTTTGCTCACGATGGTGGAGGTGGACGGCAACGATCCGGCTTTCCAAAACCCCACCAAGTTCGTCGGGCCAGTGTATGAGGCTGACGAGGCGGCGGCGGTTCATCAGGAAAAGGGATGGATCTTCAAGCAGGACGGCAACAAATGGCGTCGCGTCGTCCCGTCTCCCGTTCCCAAGCGGATTTTCGAGATCCGGCCGATCCGCTGGCTTCTCGAAAAGGGGACCATCGTGACCTGCGCCGGCGGCGGCGGCATTCCAACCATGTACGTACCGGACAAGGAGCGGACGCTCGCCGGCGTCGAAGCGGTTATCGACAAGGATCTCTGCTCCGCGCTGCTTGCCCGGGAGCTTTCGGCGGACCTGCTCATCATGGCGACCGACGCCGACGCCGTGTTCACCGATTGGGGAACGGAGAATCAGAAGGCAATCTTCAAGGCCAATCCGGACAAGCTCGGCGCCTATTCGTTTCCGGCCGGTTCGATGGGGCCGAAGGTCGAAGCCGCCTGCGAGTTCGCCAGGCAGACCGGAAAGACCGCCGCGATCGGGGCACTGCAGGACATTGCTGCAATCCTGAATGGCAAACGGGGCACGATTATCAACCCGAATTTTCCGGATATGACCTGGCACGAGCGCGACCCAGCGCCAGTCAGGGGCTGACCATGAATGACATCGTCCGCGACGACACTGCAAGGCCGCCGTCGCTGGTCGACGCACTCATACCCTGTATCGCGCTGGTGATCCTTCTATCGCTTTCCTTCTCCCTTTTTGGCGACGACGCATCCTCCGGTCCGAACCAGATCGCCTTGCTTTTCTGCGGTATCATCGCGGCGTGCGTCGCCTACAAGAACGGCCTGCCCTGGGCAGGCATTCGCCAAGCGGTTGTCGACGGCATCGCAGCCGGTTTGCCGGCGATCCTCATCCTTCTCGCCGTCGGGGCACTGATCGGCACCTGGGCGATGAGCGGCACGATCATCGCGATGATCTATTACGGGCTGAAGCTGCTGAGCCCGACGTACTTCTACGCGACCACCGCGCTTGTATGCGCTGCGGTCGCCTTCAGCATCGGCAGTTCTTGGACGGTGGCAGGGACGATCGGCATCGGGCTTATGGGTGTCGCCGCCAATATGGGCCTGTCGCCCGCGATCACGGCCGGAGCGGTCATATCGGGCGCCTATTTCGGCGACAAGGCCTCGCCACTGTCGGACACGGTGAATCTGGCGACCGCTACGGCGGGATCGGACATCTACAGTCACATCCGCGAGTCGCTCTGGACGTCGGTACCGACGCTGTCGGTTTGTCTGCTCATCTTCGGGCTCCTTGGGCAGCCGGCCGATTTCGATGCGACGCAAGCCTTGGCAAAGATCGACAGCAAGCTCAGCGTCTCGCTCTGGTCGTTCCTTCCCCTGTTGCTGGTCCTGCTGTTTTCCCTATTCCGCCTGCCACCTTTCGTGGCGATTTTCATCGGCGCTCTTGCGGGTGCAGTCCTCGCGGTTTTGCATGATCCCGAGCGCGTCGCAGCATTTGCCTCAGTGCCGGATCTGCCCTTCGGTCTCGCACTGCTCAAGGGTGCTTGGGCAGCGCTAGCCAACGGCTACGTCTCCGCGACGGGGGAGAAATCCATCGACCTCATCCTGACCCGTGGGGGCATGTCTAGCATGATGAACACGGTCTGGCTCATCGTCGCGGCCCTTGCTTTTGGCGCGGTGGTCGAACATGCCGGTTTGCTGAAGCGGCTGATCGAGCCACTGGTGAGGCGGACCAAATCGGCCGCCGGCCTCATCTCGACGGTCGTCGGCACATCGATAATTTCGAACGTTGTCACGTCGGATCAATATATTTCCGTCGCATTGCCGGGCAGGTTGTTCGGGCCGTCATTCGCGAACCGCGGGATGGCACCTGTCATGCTCTCGCGAGTGGTGGGAGATTCGGCGACCGTGACATCGCCCCTTGTGCCGTGGAACAGTTGCGGCGCGTATATGGCAGCAGCTCTCGGAGTTCCGACTGCCGTCTATGCCGGGTTTTGCTTCTTCAACATTCTGAATCCTTTGGTCGCCATCGCATTTGGATTTCTCGGATGGCGAATGGTGCGGATGAGGGTGCCGGAGACGGGGCACACAAGCCCGGCTCCCGTTTGAGTAAGCATCGGGCGGAAATTCCATGGCTGCCAGAGGGCAAGACCGTGGGCCTGGTGCGAAGCATGGGACATTTTGTGCCTCGCGTGAGGCTGGCCTTTCTTCGTCTTGACTTGAAGTGGAGCAAAGCGATGACGGATCAGAAGGATCTCAATGCCGATAGAAGACCTCCAACCGCGGAAGAGCTTCGCAAACAGGTGCTCGAACGGGAAATGGAGGAAATGGACAGGGAAAGGAAGCTCAAGGCGATCGAGGAGCAGAAACACGCTGACTTCGCTGCCGATTTCTTGAAGAAACACGTGACGGAAGAAGAGATCGCCATGGTGCGCCGTCTCGTCGCCAATGCCGTCAAGGCAGGCAAGTTCGAGGCGATGGTCTACAGCTTTCCGTCCGAACTCTGCACCGACAGCGGTCGGGCGATCAACAGCGCCGATCCCGACTGGCCGCAAACTCTGCAGGGCAAGGCGAAGGAATTCTTCGAACGCTATCAGACCTTCGGCAAGCCGCAGGGCTACAAGTTGAAGGCGATGATCATCAACTTTCCTGGCGGCATGCCCGGTGACGTCGGGCTGTTTCTAAACTGGGCTCCGGACAAGGTCTGAGCCTCAACCTCAAAGTCCATTTGGCGCACGGCGGGTGTCAAAGACACCTGCCGTCTCTTGCTGCCAGCTGAGGGGACGCGGTGTGCCGTCTCCCCTCAGAACACGTTCGGCACGGTGCGGCGGATATGGTTGTCCGGGACGTAGTCGTCGGGCCGCTTCTGGCGTTTGCCGAGTTCAGGTTCGGCAAATTTCACCCGATCGTAGGGAATAGAGGACAGGAAATGCGAGATGCAGTTGATGCGCGCGCGCTTCTTGTCGTTGGACGGCACGATCCACCAGGGCGCATAGTCCGTATCGGTCATGCGGATCATTTCGTCATAGGCGCGCGTATAGTCCCACCAACGGCGATAGGATTCGACATCCATCGGACTGAGCTTCCACTGGCGCAGCGGGTCGTCGATGCGCTGCCGGAAGCGGCGTTCCTGCTCCTCCTCGCTGACATCGAGAAAGTACTTGAGCAGGACGATGCCGCTTTCGATCATGGCGGCCTCGAAGCGTGGCGCGAGCTCGAGGAAGCGGCGCGCCTTTTCCTCCGAACAGAACCCCATGACGCGCTCGACGCCGGGCCTGTTGTACCAGGAGCGGTCGAAGATCACGACTTCGCCGGCCGCCGGCAGATGCTGGATATAGCGCTGCATGTAGATCTGCGTCTTCTCCCGGTCGGTCGGCGCCGGAAGTGCGGCGACGCGAAAGACCCGCGGGCTGACACGTTCGGTGATCCGTTTGATCACCCCGCCTTTACCCGCCGCGTCGCGTCCTTCGAAGACGACGACGATACGGGCTCCGGTCTTCTTCACCCAGGCCTGCAAATGGGCGATTTCCTCCTGCAATCTCGCGAGCTCCTTCGGATAGTCGCCGCTCGGCCTCGTCTCGACCGCAGGCGCCTCGGCGAGCCTCCTGCCCTTGTTCTTTTCCTTGCCTTTCTTTCCGTTTTTGCCATTCTTGACCATGTTGCTCCTCCCAGGCTGACCACAGCCTCTTAAATTCACGGTCTGCCCTGCCGGCGCAGTAGAGGACAGCTCTACTGCGCGGCCGTTTCCGCACTGCTTTTCTCGAAGGCGTCAAGCGCGTCATCGAGATCCTCGAAGATCATCCCGGGCCCGATCTTGGCGATCACGCCGGCACGTTCGAGAATCGCGCGCGCTTCGAAATGCAGCTCAGCGATCGCGAGTGCTATGCCGCGCCTGTCGAGATCGTCATAAAGCTCATCGAGCATGGCGGCTGCGGAACTGTCGATCTGGGCGATGGCGCTCGCGTCCATGACGAACCAGCTTGTGTCCGCGGGCAGCGTATCGATCACCGCGCGCAGGCGCGCCTGGACGTAATCGGTGTTGAAGAACAGCAGGCTGCCCTGGACCATGAAGAGCGTTAAACCTGGCACCGGTCGCGCCGCCGGGTTGCGGTGGAGCTTGTAGAAGCCGTCATGGCCGGCAAGCCGGCCGAGCAGGGCGTCGCGCGGGAACATGGTTTTCTGCAAAACGTAGACCAGCGTCGCGGCGATCGCCGTCACCACGCCCTCCAAAACGCCGAAGCTGATCGGTCCGGACAAGGCGATCAGCGCGAAGACGAATTCGATGCGGCTGATGCGCCAGATCTCTTTCAAGGCGGAAATATCGATCAGGCTGAGTGCGGTTGCCACCAGCACTGCACCGAGCGTCGGGATCGGCAGGATGCGCAGGACATCGCCGAAATAGAGGAGCACCGCCAGCAATGCTGCCGCCGCGACGATGCTCGCGATCTGCGACCGGCCGCCGACGCTGAAGTTCACTGCGGTGCGCGAGTCCGAAGCGGTGACGGGAAAGGTCCCGAAAAGCCCGGCGGCGATGTTCGCCGCACCGAAGCCCTCGAGTTCGCGATTGGGATCGACCAGGTAGCCGCCCTTGGCCCCGAAGCTGCGGGCAGCGATGATGCCTGAGCCGAAGCTCACCAGAAAGATGGCCCCGGCGCCGAGCAGGAGCGCTTGGAAGGGGAGGCCGGAAACCGCCGGCAGCGTCAGCGACGGCAGCTCGCGCGGGATGTCTCCGACCACCTTGATGCCCTGCCCCTCGAAATCGAACAGGGCCGATGCCAATACTGCGAGCGCGACAACCAGCACCGGTCCGGGAATGCGCGATCGCATGAGGCGTGCCGCCTGCAGCAGCGCGAAAGACACGGCGGCAAGCAGCAGCGACGGCCAATGGATCGATCCGGCCTTGCCGAGCAGTTCGAGGACCGGAGCGATGAGGCCGTCAGCTTCGATATCGACGCCGGTGACCCGGTCGATCTGGCCGATCAGGATCGAAAGCGAGATGCCGGCAAAAAAGCCGATCAGGATCGGGCGCGACAGGAACGTCGCAAGCACGCCGAGCCGCACGACCCGTGCGATCAGGCACAAGGCGCCAACGGCAAGCGCCAGCAACGCGGCGACAGTCACCCGATCCTCGGTCACGCCGGGCGTGGCGTAGACCGTGGTGAGCACCGCGGCGAGCACCGTCATGGTCGCCGCGTCCGGCCCGACGATCAGGCGCTGCGACGGGCCGAAGAGGGCGTAGGCGACGAGCGGCGTGATGCTTGCGTAAAGGCCGGTCTCCGGCGGCAGGCCGGCGATGGCCGGATAGGCGATGGCGCTCGGCAGGCCGACCGCTGCGATCGCCAATCCGGCCGAGAGGTCGCTGCGCAGCCAGTTCGCCTGATAGCCAGCAAGATTGGCAATGAGTGGCAGGCGAGGGAGGGTGAGTTGCATCCCCGTCACCTCCGCATCAATGTCCCGTCAGGACCAGCGTCTGGACGGGCAAGAGCAGCGCCTGCAGGCGGAGGATGGCCGCGTGCACAAGCCCCACCGCGTCAACGATATGCAAATACAGCCAGCGCGTCGTGCTGATCCCCGGCGCATGCAATTCGTCGTGATTGCTGGTGTAGGCGTTCGCGATGCAGCTGCTGCCCGGCGGGATTCCGGCAAGCTGGCCCCGATAAAGCGGCTCCAGATAGGTGGTCAGGGTGCCGGGGCGCGCCAGCTGCTGTACGTCGACGAGCTGGTCCGTCGGCCGATACTGTCCGGCGGCGATGACGTCCTGAACCTCGGTGACCACCATCGGAATGATGGTGAACGGCTTGCCGACGCAGGTCGCCTCGGCGATCATCCCGGCTTTCATCACCTGCGCCTCGATCTGACCGAAGCCGGCGATTAGCCCAATGCGCCGGTCCTCCGGCACGAGGATACCGGCCGAGCGGATCATCGGATTGACGATGTCGCCGGGCCTGAGCGTAAATTGCTGCACGGTGCCGGCTACGCCGGCACGTACAGTCGTCTTGTCCAGTTCCACCTGAGCCTGGGCAAGTGCCGCTTCCGCGCTCGCCTTCTGCGCCGGCAGAAGCGAGGCGATCTTCGTCTCCAGCGTCTGCTTGTTCGAGACGGCGGCGGCAAGCCCGCCCTTGCGGCCATCCGCGGCGACCTGCAGCCGCTCGATTTCCCGCCTAGCAACAATATTGGGATTGCGCGTGTTCAGTTCGACCTGCGTCTCGAGTTCGTTTAGCGCCTGGAGATAGGCGCCCTCGGCTTGAGCGATAAGGCCATCGGCCGAGGCAAGTTCGCTCTGCGCCACGGTCATCTCGGCGTCGATTTCCGCAACGCGGCGGCGTGCGGTCTCGAGCGCTGCCTGCTGCTCCTTGTTGTCGAGGCGGAAGAGCGGCGCGCCGGACGCCACCTTCTCGTTGGTGCCGACAAACACCTCCGCCACGCGGCCGTTGGATTCGGGTAGGATCGTAACGGTGCGGAACACCGCGGTGACGTTGGTGGTCGAAGGATGGAAGTAAAAGATCATCGTGATCAGCGAGACGGTCAGGATCACGCAGGCGGTAATGCCGTAACGCAGCTCGAACCACATCGAGTAAAGATTGATCTCCCGGCCGATGCGCTTGCCCTGGACATAGCGGCGAAACAGGAAGTCCGGAAAGATGGTGAGCAGCGAACAGATCAGGAATTCGAGCATGGTTCAGCCCCTCCGCTCCGCCTTTTCGTCGGCCGTGGCTGGCTTGATTTCGAGCGGCACCCATTGCGGCGGCTCCGATGGCGGGTTGTTCGGTCGGGGTTCGATCGGCGCCGCCTCGGAATAGGGTTGGCTTGCCTCCGCCTCTTCCAGTTCCCCGTCGCGACGGGCAATCCTCGCCAGCGAACGGGCCATCGATCTGACCGGGGACGAGAAATCCGGGAACTCGATCATGGCGAGCAGCAGGGCCGCGATCCAGAAGAGATGATTGTGGGTGAAGAGCGCGATCAGGCCCAAGGCGCCGACGATCTGCAACTGCGCTTTGCTGGCACCATGCGCCATGTGCTCCGGAAGCGCGTGCAGGCGGAGGTACAGAATGCCGACAAGGAAGATCATCAGCAGGACGAAGACGGCCATCACGTTGAAGAGGACGTCGGTCTGCCCCGGCGCGGTGATGAAAGGCGGCAAATGGTCAGCCGCGGCCGGATGCAAAGATTCTTCCATCTATGCGCTCCTCCTGAAGAAAGGCCATGTATTCGGTTGCTGCGCGAAAGCGGTACGCTCGAATACGAATAGAGAAAGCTCGGGACGGATGGCCTTGATTATTCAAGCATAATGATACGCGAGATGTGCCCGCTGGGCATTGATCGCAGTCAATATTCCCCCGTGGCCAGCCCTCTCCATCAGCATCGATGCGGAGCCGGCTCTTCTCATTGCTATCTGTAAGAGCAGAGACTCGGATGGGGAACGTCGAATGGCGTATGCTACGGTATGTTACTGCCATGGCGCCCTAGTCGGCGTAGCATCTCCCGGAGTGCGTTGGAGCCGTGAGAAGCGAAAATGGATGTCGATCCATCCCGAGTGAATCCGGTCAGCGACGACATGGTCGGACGATCATCCGTCGAGGCTAAGATCACGGAGATCGCCAGGATCGGCATCATCGGGCTGTTCGCCTATTGGTCCCTAACGTTGATCGCGCCGTTCGCGGTTATTCTCGTCTGGGCGGCGATCCTGTGCGTGGCACTGTATCCGGCCTACTCCGCCATTTCGGCCATGCTCGGTGACTGGCCGCGGCTGGCGGCGGGCCTGATCACGATGGTCTGTCTGGTCATCATCGTCGGTCCGCTCGCGGCCATTGCCCTCAGCTTTGCGGAAGGAGTCCAGGCGCTGCTCGCAAGGCTCGACGATGGTGCGTTGCAACTGCCAGTACCACCCGAGAGTGTCCGCAACTGGCCGCTCGTCGGCGAGCGCATCCATGCTGCCTGGAGCATGACGGCCGGCAACCTCGAGACCGTTTTGAGACAGTTCGAGCCGTCGCTGCTGCACGCGGGGAGCAAAGTTCTCGGTAAGATCGCCAGCCTGGGCGTGGACTTGCTCGGCTTCGTGATTTCAGTGCTTGTCGCCGGCCTTCTTTTCCGGTCCGGAGAGCGTCTTGCCGAAATGGCGGAGGGTTTCGCCAGCAGGATGGGTGGCGACAGGGGCATCGGCTTCGTGCGCCTGGCGGCGGCGACGATCCGCAACGTCGCCCGCGGCGTCATCGGCGTTGCGCTGCTACAGGCCTTTCTCTGCGCTTTGGTGCTGAGTCTGTTCGATGTTCCGGCACCCGGCGCAATAGCCTTCGTCGTCCTCATCCTCTGTATCGTTCAAATCGGGCCCGCACTGGTCTTGCTGCCGGTAATGACCTGGGCCTGGCTGGAGATGGATTTCGGCCGGGCCATCCTGCTCACACTCTTGCTGATGCCGCTTCTCATCATCGACAACGTCATGAAGCCGATCCTGGTGGCGCGCGGACTGTCGACCCCAACGCTTGTCATTCTACTCGGGGTGCTCGGTGGCACGCTCTCTTACGGGCTGATCGGCCTCTTCCTTGGGCCGATCATTCTCAGTGTGTTCTACGACCTGGTGATGATGTGGATGCATCCGGATTCAGCGGCAGGAAAGCCTCTGCCCGAGTCTTCACGGCTTTCGTCAGTTACTCGGAACTGACACGCCGGCCTCGCGCAAGCCTTCGATGAAGTGCTGCTGGTCCTCCGGGCGACGAATCCGCAAGGCGACCTCCTTTCGGATATTGTCGAGGAAGCCTGGAACGTTTGCTTCGAGCCATTTTCGTTCTTCGTGTGCCTGGTCCGTCTTGCCGAGTTTCCCAAGAATTGCAAGCAAGATGACCCGATAAATCGGATTGGCACGAAGGTCGGCCAAGCGTGCCCAGCGCTCCGCGTCCGCGTAATCGCCCTCGATATAGGAGCAGACTGCCAGGGCTGCCTCGAAATATCCGACCGGGCCGGGATTTCTCGTGACTGTTTGCGACAGGTACGCGCAGCCGACCCGCCATTGGCCCGACAGGGCGAGCCGAAAACCGTACTCGCCGGCGAGCTCGGTGTCGTTGGGATTGATGGCAAAGGCGCGAGCTCCGACGGCCAGGGCAGCATCGAATTCGCCCCGGAAGTAGAGGGTGAGCATCTGCGCCTGCAGGGCGCGCACGTCCTGCGGATCGAGTTCCACGGCGCGCACCGCTGCCTCGATCGCCCGCTCCAGCGAGACCGGCGACGTCCGATCGAGACGATAGCGGAACCGGAGCTCGTCGACGTAGGTCATCGACAAAAGCGCCCAGGCCGTAGCGTAGTTGGGGAATTCTCGGGTGGCCTGCTCCAGGCATTCTTGTACCGAGGCATGCGTTTGCGGGTTCAAATCGCTGCGATATCCATAATAGGCGAGCGTGCAGGCATAGGCTTTCCAGTCGTCCGGAACGAACTGGGTGAACTGCGTGGCGTTTGCCTGGAAGACGACGCCATATGGTTGTGCCACTGCGGTCGCCACAGCAGCGGCGGCTTTCTCCTGCAGGTCGATGATCTTATGCGTCTCGAGGCTTTCGTCGTAATTGTTGGCCCACACCACCGACGCGTCGGAACGCTTCATGAGTCTGATCCCCAGCCGCAGCCTGTCGCCATCGAGCCGGACCCGCCCCTCCAGCGCATAAGCTGGACCATCGGTCGCTTGTCGCAGGTGATCCGGATTATCACGAGTGACGACGACGATCTCCTTGAACCGGGCGATCTTGTCGACGACCTCGTCGGCGAGACCCCGCGTGATCATTGCCGATTGCGGCGTCGCGGAGAGATCCTCAAATGGCAGAACGACCAATGTCGGGATGTTCGGCCTGACACGGGCCGTATTCGAGCCATTTCCTGTAGTGCCGGGTTGAAGCAGGGCATATGCCGCAAGACCGCCGAGGGCAAAGGCGATGGCTGCTATCCCGACCCGCATCCATGGCTGCCGGGAGGGCTCTATTGAAGAAATCGGTCCGGCAAACGCAGAAGAGCGAAGAGAGGTTTCGGTATGCGCGTCGACGTGCCTTTCGAATGTCGGCACATAGGCGCCCTTCGGTATCTTGATAACGATGGAATCGTCGCGGCCTGCGACCAGATAATAGCGTTCGAGCGCGCGCCGTATACGGCCAGCTTCGATGCGGACGGCCGGGTCCGTCTGAGCGTCGAAGGAGGAGTCTCGGCCAAAGACTTCGGTTGCTATCGAATAGGCCTTAATGCGGTCGGAACGGCCTGCAACCGTTTCCTCGACGACATAGGCAAGGAATTTTCGAGCGCGATCCGGTGCATCGAACTCGGCGCTGAGCCGAATTCGATCGAGCTGTGCACGAATTTCCGCGTCAGTGGGTAGAGCAGTACTCGGTTCGACCCGGACGCGACCGTGGCCCGCGATTGCCATGTCCGCCCCCCAAGTCGCTCACAACGTATGATTGTGTCGGCGGCGTTGTAAGCTCCTGTATTCTACGTCCTTACCCGGGCAAAGCGCAATATACTTAGAGGATAAATTAAAGTTGTATCTCATTTCGGACTCGAGGGGTGGAGCGAAATGATCAGGCGATCGGCGGAAGGCGACGACCAACACGGCCTGGCAGCGGCACTGCGCCGATTTCCGGCGCGCTCGCTGCAGATCAGGGAGTTGTCGATCCGTGACGAGAGCTTCAGGGGAATGTGCGAGGACTTCGCAGCTGCTGAAAGCGCGCTTGCTCACACCGACCAGCTTCCTTTCCATGTTCGTGAGGAACGCCGTGCGGAGTTCAAGAGCCTGGTAGAGAGCCTGGCGGCAGAGATCGAGCAAGCGCTCGGGCTGGCGAAGGGTCTCATCTAAGTTCCGGGTCGGCCCTTGGCCTCGATGTCAGAGCCGAAGCCGGGACAGTGTGTCCAGTTGTTCAGCGCTCGCGGAGCACAAGTAAGATTCGCCGTTCGCAGAGGTCGTCCTGCGCAGGGGCACATTGTTGGGAGTGGAACAATGCATAGTCCGGTATTGGCGCCGTCGGGGCGGCAAATAAGTGGCGTCGCCGTAAGGCTTCGTGATCAGGGCGAAGTAGAATCGCGGCCGCTAAGCAGTTTCCTAGACGGAGAGAGCATTTACTCTTCCGGGGAGACTGCCGGCCAAGCCTATCGGGTCGAATATGGGGCCGTCCGCGTGTACCGTGTGCTTGCGAACGGCCGGCGACAGATTCTTGCATTCTATTTCGGGGGGAGCTGGTTTGGCCTGCAGAACGAGTGCCGGCACCGTTCCACCGCCGAAGCGATCGGCAGCACCGGTGTAAAGAGCATCAATCTCCAGAAAAATCCGCATGTTTGGCAGGGGCTTTTGCCCGCGGTGCTGGAGAATTTCCTATCTTCCCAGGAACACCAACTCGTCATCGGCCGCCAAAGTGCAGTCGAAAGGGTCGCCGCCTTCTTGCTCGAGATGTCGCAGCGTTCCGGTCCTTCGCATCGATTCGAATTGTTCATGCCGCGTGTCGACATCGCCGATTACCTCGGGTTGACGATCGAGACCGTTTCGCGTTCGCTTACAAAACTGAAGAACAAGGGCATTATTAAACTACACGGTGCCCGCGGCATCGAGATCGTGGAATATGGCATGCTTGAGCGCTTGTGCCTTTAGGTCCTGACGACTGCATGTGCCCTTAAATCGTACGCCATTTGAGGACACATGCAGCAATCCAAAGTGCTACAGCGTCTTTTGTGCGTCGGATAAGGCGCACGGCGCTGTAGGATTGTGCGCTACCGGCTGGTCTGGCGCAGGATCAGGTCGGGGCGGATCGTCACCCGGCCCGGCCGGTCGAGCTTGCCGTCGAGCACATCCAGGATCAGCTCAGCCGTCTTGGCGCCGATCTCGCTGGCAAAGGCGTTGATCGTGGTGAGGCTCGGCACGGAGATTGCGCCGATCTCGTAGTCACCGAATCCGCCGATTGCGATCTTGTCAGGCACGGCGATGCCGCGACGCTGGCATTCGGTGAGCGCCCCGAAGGCGGAAAGATCGGAGACGCAGATTACCGCCTCGGTATCCGGAAAGCGCTCGAGCAATTGCCCCATGGCGTTCGCGCCTTCGCGCATGGAGATCGGCGGCGGGCCGGCGGCAATCAGGCGCGGCGCCTCGAGCCCGTGATCCTTCATGGCAGCGATGAAGCCTGCGCGGCGATCGGTGCCACGCGTGTCTCGGTCGGCGTCGCCGCCGATGAAGGCGATCTTCCGATAGCCGACGCTGACGAAATGATCGACCATTTCGCGGACGGCAAGCGCGTTTGAGAAGCCGACGACATGGCCGATCGGTTCCTCGGGCAGGTCCCAGGTCTCGATCACCGGGATGCCGGCATTGGAGAGAAGCTTGCGGGCCCGCGGCGTATGCTTTCCGCCGGTCACCACGATCGCTTCGGGCTTGCGCCGCAGCAGCTGCTCGATCAGCCGCTCTTCCTCACTGACGTCGTAATTGGTGTAGCCGAGCAGGATCTGCAGGCCTCTTTCCGAGACCCCGTCGGAAAGCGCCCGCACCGTGTCGGCGAAGTTGGCGTTGTTGATCGACGGGATCGTCACCGCGATGAAATCGGTGCGCTGCGAACGCAGATTGGAAGCCGTGCTGTCGAACACATAGCCGAGCTCCTCCGCGGCGCGCAGCACCGCCTCGCGGGTCTCCTGGCTGACGGAACTGTCACGCTTGAAGGCGCGCGAAACGGTCATCGGCGAAACACCGGTTCGCCGGGCCACGTCGGCCATCGTCGGGGGCTTGCGGATATTGTGCATCGACATCCATGTTATCGTTACCAATCCAACTACACCCGGATTTTCGACGGAATGCAAGCCTCTCGTGCACGCCACATTCCGTCCGCATCACGCTCTAGGTTCAGGATCAATCAATTTGGCATTAATTCGCCGGCAGCCGCCAGCTCGACAACGGCGCGTCAGGGGCAACTTTGCGCCGGAAGCGCGCCTTCAATAGACGTTGTCGGTCGGCGCATCATCTGCTGCGGTGCGGCTCATCTGGGTGCGGCGATGCGAATAGGACGTGTTCCGACCGGGGCTCCGGTCGCGCGGTCGATCGTAATGGGATCGATCTCCGTGCCCGTCTCGGCGTCGAAGAAACGAGTCACGTCACCCCCGCCGCGGTGCTTGCGTCCCCAGGCGCCGATCGCAAACAGAACGGGCAAAAAGTCGCGGCCGGCTTCCGTCAGCACATATTCGTCCCGTGGCGGACGATCGGAATAGCGGCGTTTCTCCAACAGCCCCTCGTCGGTCAGTGCCGAAAGCCGCCCCGTTAGCATCGTCGGTGCGATGCCGAGGCTCTTTCTGAAGTCATCGAAGCGGGTCAGCCCGGCATGGGCATCGCGCATGATCAGCATGCTCCATGCATCCCCCACAAGCGCCAGGCTGCGAGCGATCAGACAAGGTTGGTCCGAAAAATTCTTCATGTCGATATCTTTTTAGTAGTGACTTGATACGAATTTGATAGTAACTGATCGCACATCGATCTTCCATGACAAAATGAAAGCGGACACCGATGAAGACAGAACGCGGCATCGTCCTGGTTACAGGTGCTTCCTCCGGCATCGGGCTGGCGACGGCACAGGCGCTGCGGCGCGATGGCTACCATGTCTTCGGGACCAGCCGAAAGCCGATGCCCGGTACCTCCGACGGCATTACGATGCTGGTTTGCGACGTGACCGACGATGCATCCGTAGAGCGGGTCGTCGACGAGGTTCTGAACCGCGCTGGGCGGATCGATCTTCTCGTCAACAATGCCGGGATTGGGCTACTTGGCGGTGCCGAGGAATCCACGACGACACAGGCGAAGGCCGTATTCGACGTGAATGTATTCGGGACCATGCGCATGACGAACGCGGTCTTGCCCCTGATGAGGCGGCAGCGCAGTGGCCGAATCGTCAATCTCAGTTCCATACTCGGCCTGATCCCCGCCCCCTATAACGCAATCTACGCATCGACTAAGCACGCCATCGAAGGCTATACGGAGTCTCTCGACCACGAAGTGCGAACGCAGGGAATCCGCGTCGTGCTGGTCGAGCCCGGCGTGACCCGCACGTCCTTCGAAGAGAACATCACGCGACCGGACCGGCCACTTGCCGTCTATGATAAGGCTCGCGCCGGCGCGGAGAGGCTGATGCGCGAGATCGTCGCGAAGGGCGATGAACCCGAGGTGGTAGCTAGAGCCGTCGTAAAGGCCGCTAATGCGGCATCGCCCAAACGACGCTACACCGCCGGAAAAGCGGCAGGACAGGTCCGCTTCATGCGCCGCTTCCTGCCCGAGTCCTTCGTCGACAAGAGCCTTCGGAAGTTCAACAGACTTCCCGATTGAGCTTCATCGCCGCACCGCTGTGCCGGCGGCCCCGCCGGTGCCGCCCGGAACTATCTCAGAGGCGGTATTCGTTCGCCTGGGTGACGTGGTGGTGGATGCGGCCTTCGAAGAAGCGCGCCAGCACCTCTTCGGTCGCGGCTCTCGCCGCCGCCCGCGCCGGGCTCGCCAGCGCCTTCTCGACCGTTGCGAGATCCGGATAATTGATCGCCAGGATCATCGGGATCTCCGGCGCCCCTTCGTCGCGCGCCTCGGCGAAGGTGACGCGCACGTCGAGCGCACCCGGGAAGGCCTTCCACTTCGGCAGGATGTTTTCCAGCACCGCGGCCCGGAAGGCATCTGTCTCGCCCTCCTTCACCTTTCCCTCGAACAGCGCGTAGCGGGTGATCATTCGACAGTCTCCTTGTTGGGTCCCCTGAAATATTCCATCAGCGCAGCCTGGTCCTCGCCGCCGAGGCCGGCCGCCGTCAGCATCCGGTGCACTTCCGCGCAGGTTGCGGTGAGCGGCATGGCCGTGTTGGTGCGGCGGGCGAGGTCCTGCGCGCCGTTCAGATCCTTGACCATGTTGTCGATCCGGCCGGTGCGCCGGTAATCCCTGGCGACGAAGCGCGGCATGTATTCCTGCAGGATGGCGCTATCGGCCCTCCCGCCCTTCAGCGCCTGCGGGATCTTCGCCGCGTCGACGCCCGCGTCGAGCGCCAGTTGCGTCGCCTCGGCGACGGCGAGGAAATTCAGGCCGCAAAGGACCTGGTTGATCAGCTTGGTGGTCTGACCGGCTCCGGACGGCCCCATATGGGTATAGTTGGAGGCGACGTGCTTCAGCACCTGATGGGCGTCCGCCACGTCCTCCTCCCTGCCGCCGGCCATCAGCGTCAGCTGCCCGACGAGCGCCTTCGGCGCGCCGCCGGAAAGGGGGCTGTCGACCCAGCGCAAGCCGTGTTCGGCGGCTTCCGCCGCCAGCGCCTTGGTGGCTTCGGGATCGATCGAGGACATGTCGATGATGAGGGTTCCGGCTTTGGCGCCCTTGGCGACGCCGGTCTCGCCGAAGACGGCGATATGGACGATCTTCGCCGAGTTGAGGCTGAGGATGACCGTATCGGATGCCGCCGCCGCTTCCGCCGCGCTCGCCGCCGCTCGTGCCCCCTTGTCGACCAGTTCCTGGACTTTGGCCCGGTCGAGGTCGAAGACCGTCAACTGATTGCCGGTTTCGACGAGCCTCGTCCCGATGGCGCCGCCCATGGCTCCGGCACCGATCAACGCAACCCTGTTCGTCATTCTCGCAGTCCTCCCAGTTGGGCAGCGATCGCCTCGACGACCGCCTCGAGCGGCTGGTCGATATCGACGCTGATGGCATTTTCGTCCGGTCCTGGCGGCTCGAGCGCCGCGAACTGGCTGGCAAGCAGCGCCGCTGGCATGAAATGGCCCTGCCGCTCCTTCATCCGCCTCTCGATCACCTCGACCGTTCCGGCGAGATGGATGAAGGTGACCGGCCCGCCGGCTGTATTTTCAATATGTTGCCGGTAGGCGCGCTTCAGCGCCGAACAGCCGATGATCGTGGGGCCCGTTCCGGCGGCAAGCGCCTCGCCGACACGGGTCAGCCATGGCCAGCGGTCCTCGTCCTGAAGCGGGATGCCCTGGCTCATCTTGGCGATGTTTGCCGCCGGATGCAGGTCGTCGCCGTCGAAATAGACGGCGCCGAGGCGCGTGGCGAGTGCGGCGCCGACCGAGGACTTGCCACAGCCGGCGACCCCCATCAGCACCATGCGCTGCGGGATATCAGAGAGATGCGGTGATGCCGCCGTCGACATAGAGCACGTGTCCGTTCACGAAAGAGGAAGCATCCGAGGCGAGGAAGATGCAGGCGCCGACCAGCTCCTCCACCTTGCCCCAGCGGCCAGCGGGCGTACGTTTTTCGAGCCAGGCCGAGAAGTCCGGATCGGCGACCAGGGCGGCGTTGAGCGGCGTATCGAAATAGCCCGGCGCGATCGCATTGCACTGCAGGCCGTATTTCGCCCAGTCGGTCGCCATGCCCTTGGTGAGATTGCCGACCGCGCCCTTGGTGGCGGTGTAGGGGGCGATGCTCGGGCGGGCAAGGGCAGTCTGGACGCTGGCGATGTTGATGATCTTGCCGGCGCCTCGCTTGATCATGTGCCGCGCCACCGCCTGGCCGACATTAAAAACCGTTGAAATATTGGTCCTGAGCAGCTTCTCGAAGGCGTCGGCGGGGAATTCCTCGAGCGGCGTGCGGTGCTGCATGCCGGCGTTGTTGACGAGGACGTCGATCGGCCCGACCTCGGCCTCGAAACCGTCGACGGCACTTCGCGCGGCTCCGTGGTCGGTGGCGTCGAAGGCGAGTTTTTTAGCGCCGGCAATGCAGGCGGTGGCTTCGGCGAGCTTTGTCTCATCCCGCCCGTTGAGGACGACTTCTGCCCCCGCAGCGGCGAGGCCGCGGGCCAGCGCAAAGCCGATGCCCTGCGAAGAGCCGGTGACAAGCGCCCGCCGGCCTTTCAGATCGAACAGTTCAAGGGCCATTTTTCCTCCCGCATTTCGTCTCGACAACTCGAATTCATCTGTTTATGTTATCGATAACATTCAATGTCAAGGGACGGAGTTTCTGAATTGAACAAGCCGCATATTCTCCAGGTCGGCCCCTATCCGGAGTGGGACGAGGTGCCGCTGAACGACGCCTTCACCGTGCACCGCTATTTCGATGCCGTCGACAAGACGCGCTTCCTGGCCGAGGTCGGGCCGAGCGTGAAGGCGATCGCCACCCGTGGCGAACTCGGCGCAACCCGTGCGATGATCGAGGCCTGCCCGGGGCTCGAAGTGATATCCGTCTATGGCGTCGGCTTCGATGCGGTCGACCTTGCCGCCTGCCGCGAGCGCGGTGTGCGCGTCACCAACACGCCCGACGTGCTCACCAACGACGTCGCCGATCTCGGCGTCGCGATGATGCTCTGCCTGTCGCGCGGAATGATCGGCGCGGAAAGCTGGGTGAAGGACGGCAGCTGGGCGACACAGGGCCTCTATCCGCTGAAGCGTCGCGTCTGGGGCCGGCGCGCCGGCGTGCTCGGCCTCGGCCGGATCGGTTACGAGGTCGCCAAGCGCCTCAAGGGCTTCGACATGGACATTGCCTATTCCGACGTCGAGGCGAAGTCCTACGCATCCGAATGGGAATTTGTCGCCGACCCGGTGGCGCTTGCCGCCCGCTCGGACTTCCTGTTCGTGACGCTCGCCGCCTCGGCCGCGACCCGCCATATCGTCGGCCGAGAGGTAATCGCCGCGCTCGGCCCCGAGGGCATGCTGGTCAATATTTCCCGCGCCTCCAACATCGACGAGGAGGCGCTTGTGGAAGCGCTGGAAAACCGCACGCTCGGTTCGGCGGCGCTCGATGTCTTCGAAGGCGAGCCGGCGCTGAACCCCCGTTTTCTAACCCTCGACAACGTCCTGCTTCAGCCGCACCATGCCTCCGGTACGATCGAGACGCGGAAGGCCATGGGTAAGCTGGTGCGCGACAATCTCGCCGCACATTTCGCCGGCCAGCCGCTGCTGACGCCTGTATTGTAAGGAGCCTCCGATGAAAGCGATCGTCGTTCGCGGCGCAAAGGACCTGCGCATCGAGGAGCGGGCCGTCGAGGCGCCCGGCGCGGGCGAAGTCCAGCTTCGCCTTGCCGTCGGCGGCGTCTGCGGCAGCGACCTGCATTATTACAATCATGGCGGTTTCGGCACCGTGCGGCTGCGCGAGCCGATGATCCTCGGCCACGAGGTCTCGGCTTATGTGGAAGCGCTGGGACCTGGCGTCGACGGTCTGAAGACAGGCCAGCTCGTCGCCGTATCGCCGTCGCGGCCCTGCCGGACCTGCCGCTATTGCCAGGAGGGGCTTCACAACCAGTGCCTCAACATGCGCTTCTACGGCAGCGCCATGCCGTTCCCGCATATCCAGGGCGCCTTCCGCGAGGTGCTTGTCGCCGATGCAATCCAATGCGTGCCAGCCGAGGGTCTGACGCCGGGCGAGGCGGCGCTCGCCGAACCGTTGGCGGTGGCGCTGCATGCGACGCGGCGGGTCGGAGAAGTGCTCGGCAAGCGGGTTCTCGTCACCGGCTGCGGACCGATCGGGGTGCTTGCGATCCTCGCGGCGCGCCGCGCCGGCGCGGCCGAGATCGTCGCCACCGACCTGTCCGACTTCACCCTGGCGCTCGCGAAGAAAGCCGGCGCCGATCGGGTCATCAACATGAAGAGCGAGCCGGATGCGCTCGCTCCCTACGGCGCTGACAAGGGCCGTTTCGATGTCCTTTATGAGTGCTCCGGTGCAGCACCAGCGCTTGCCGCCGGCATCGCCGCGCTTCGCCCGCGCGGCATCATCATCCAGCTCGGGCTCGGCGGCGACATGAGCCTGCCGATGATGGCGATCACCGCCAAGGAGCTCGATCTGCGCGGCTCCTTCCGCTTCCACGAGGAGTTCGCGACCGGCGTCGGGCTGATGCAGAAGGGACTGATCGACGTCAAGCCGCTGATCACCCACACGGTGCCGCTTGCGGACGCAGTCAGCGCCTTCGAACTGGCGAGCGACCGCAGCCAGGCGATGAAGGCGCAGATCGCCTTTTCCTGACGGACGCTTGCCGTCGCCGCGACGGCGAGGCAATCTGCGGGCAACCGGAAGATGCGCCGCCGCCAGATGTCGTGGCACACGATCATAGGGAATGGAGCTTGGCTGATTCCCTCCGCCCTCATACCTGTGCTTGTCACAGGGATCCAGCAGCGCCGCGTCTGCGGCGCGGCTGACTCTTTCAGCCAAGGACTTGGCTGGCTGGCACCTGTGACAAGCACAGGAATGAGGATTGAAGTGAAGCGCCGTACGCTGGCCGACCCAGGTGCTATAGCACTCTGTATCGATGCAACACTCGGCTGCGAGGAAACCGCAGGCGAAAATCGGGAGGAAAATCGGAATGTCGTTCTTCGAGGCGGTCGACCCCAGCTTCAAGTCCTTTGTCATGGGCAATGCCCCTCTCAAGCAGATCGCGACAGGCTTCGACTGGGTCGAAGGGCCGGTCTGGTTCGGCGACGCCGGCTGCCTGCTCTTCTCCGACATCCCCAATAACCGCATCCTCCGCTTTTTGCCGGGGGTCGGCATCTCGACGTTCCGCAGCCCCTCGAACTATGCCAACGGCCATACGCGCGACCGCGAGGGGCGGCTCGTCAGCTGCGAGCACGGCACGCGGCGCGTGACGCGGACGGAGCTCGACGGATCGATCACGGTCATTGCCGACAGCTACCAGGGCAAGCGGTTGAATTCGCCCAATGATGTCGTGGTGACGTCGGACGGTTCGATCTGGTTCACCGATCCGCATTACGGGATCATGACCGACTACGAGGGCTTCCGCGCCGAGCAGGAACTGCCTTGCCAGGTTTACCGGGTTCGCCCATCCGGTTCGATCGAGGCGGTCCTGACGGATTTCAACTGCCCGAACGGCCTCGCCTTCAGCCCGGACGAGACCCGGCTCTACGTCGCCGACACGGGCCGCATGTTCTCCTCGGACCCGCAGCATATCCGCGCCTTCGACGTCGGCGCCGATGGCGCGCTTTCGGGCGGCGAGGTGTTCCACGCGATCACGCCCGGCGCCGCAGACGGGATTCGCGTCGACAGCGACGGGAACCTCTGGTCCTCGGCCGGCGACGGCGTGCATTGCATCGCCCCGGACGGACATCTGATGGGCAAGATCCTCGTGCCGGAACGGGTCTCGAACATCTGCTTCGGCGGCCGCGCCAAGCATCAGCTGTTCATCACGGCGACGACCAGCGTCTATACGATCGCGCTCAACCGCAAAGGCGTGCAGCATCCCTGATACGGGACGCTGCCCGCGCCCGTCAGGTCGAACTCCCCGCCGTCCAGCGGTGCCATTCGGCCTCGCTGCCGTGGAAAACATTGAGGTCGATGCGGCCGTCGACGCCGTGCGACAGGCCGGAGCCGGAATATTGCCAGAACAGCCACTTGCGGCCCGGATAGACCTTCGACGGATGGGCGGCGACAGAGCGCAGCCAGAAGGGATGGTTGGGGAACGCGTTCCTCAGATTGTCGCGATAGAAATCCGGCGCGGTGTAGATGACCGGGCGCTGGCCGTAATGCCGCTCCAACTTGTCCATGAAGACCTGCATCTTCTCCCGCACCCGCTCGGGTGAAAGGCGCCGCTTGCAGCTCGATTCGCCGTTGTATTCGACGTCGATGACCGGCGGCAGGGCATTGGCCTCGCGCGGCACGTTGCGGATGAACCAGTCGGCCTGTTCGCCGGCCGTCCTGCACCAGTAGAAGAAATGGTAGGCGCCGCGCTTGATCCCGGCTTGCTCGGCCCGGCGCCAGTTTTTCTTGAACATCGGGTCGAGATGGTCGCCGCCGTCGGTCGCCTTGATATAGGCGAAGTTCGCGCCTTGAGTCCGGAGCTTCTCCCAGTCGATATTCCCCTGCCAGCGCGACACGTCGACGCCGTGCACGGCCATCTTCCTCGGCGACCGCTTGCCAAAATTGATCGGCTTGGCGTCGCGGAAACGATGGCTGTAGACGCGCGACCGGGTGCGCGGCGCCTCCTCCATGGCGGGATTGTCGGGAACGACCATTGCGATTGGCCGCTCCATCGGAACGGGCATGCCGGCTTCGCTCTCCATCGTCGTGAAGGCTTCCGGCTGCGGCACCTGGCCGGCCCAGGCGAGCTCTTCCGGCGGCTCGCTTGCCGCTTCGGCCAGGCCGACATCGCCGGACGGAACCGGGCCGGGCACCGAAACCACAGGCGCGGCAGGCGGAGCGACCGAACTCGTCACTTCCCGCGACGGCCGTGGCGACAAGACCGTTTCCGGACCGGAACTGGAAGCGCAGCCCGAAAGAACAAGGCAGGTGAGGACGATTGCTGGCGCAGCCGACAAATGCATTGGAGACCCGTACGCAGAACATTGTCGACGGCGGGAGCATGGTGCCGTCGCGACTGATCGGAAGTGCTAACGGGAAATTACCAACAAAGATTGAATCCGAACTTAACGGGGCGGTTCAAAGCGCGCCTCTATATTCGGCAGTGAACATCCAACGCTCGATACATGACGTTCACTCCCGCTTCGGGTGGAGAGCCGAAATTCATTGGGATGGCACTGAATGACCGCTGAATGCCACAATGCGGAAGTCGGCGCGGGCACGATCGTGACAACGCAGAGACGGTGACCCGCGGCCGTTCAGGGTAGCATGCAACAAACGGCGAAAATCGCGATCACCTTTGCGATAGACAACATCGCCCGATCTTATTCGCTGCTCCGCGTGCGTGTTGGTCACTGGGTGCGGGTAAATCTTGCACCTCGTCCCGATCAGCAACTCGTTCAACCATGTTGAGGAACGCGATCCCCACCCTCTCGTCGCCGATTCGATGAAAGGACCTGTTGAGTGTAATGCCCATTGGGCTAGTGACAAACTGGGCCAACGCTCGGCCCGGCTGGCGATCTGGGGTGCTCCTGTCATCTTCTGCGAGAGCTACTTCGAAGAAGTATGACAGCGGGGCATCGAGAGCATGGGCAATTGCCTGAAGTCGACCTGCGCCGATCTTGCTGCGGCCGTTTTCGTATTTCTGTATCTGTTGATATGTCACGCTAACGGCCATCGCGAGCGCGCTCTGTGTCATGCCCGTCAAGAGACGCCGCGCTCGGATTCTTCGGCCAACTTGAAGATCAATCGGGTCTGGTTTTCTGTTCTCCAGTGGACGGATGAGCAATCAGTTCTCCCTGCAAGGTGAATTGGATGCGCTGCGCACGTCGCCTCAACGAAGCTGGCTTCAGCTCGCCGGGAAACGGAGTTAGGAGTGTAGCCACTCAACGGCGGTCTCTCTTAGAGCAAAAGAATTGGTGGCGCGTCAGACCTTTGACCGCCTCAGCATGCTGCCGGCACCAGACTAAAATCCCTTTGAGGTCAGGTAGGGCAGGGGGAGTTGTGCGATGCTGCGTGGCAGTTGCTCGGTCGGGGCTGCTGCAACGGAAGGACTGGTCGTCCGCCCTACTGAAGGCAGGCAGGCGAGGGCGGCAGTGCACGTGGAGCAGATCCAGGTCAACAAGCGCCTTGCATCCGGCGCCAACAGGAGGAGTGCTCGCGACACGAAGCAGAGAGCGGAGGCGAGAATTGCGGTCGATACTGGCGACGGCTGTACTTGGACTGATCGCGATCTTGGGCGGCTGGGCGCACGATGAAGCCGCCCGTGCTGCTGATCAGCGGGCGCTTTGCTTGTGTGAATACTCGAGGACCGAGCAGAAACGAAACCTGACGATCGCCATTCGGCGCCAACGGCGGAGGCTGCGGTTCCTCGCAGCTCTCGCTTTTCCGTAATTCTTCTGGTGGTAGACATCGCAGCGGCGGAGTGGGCTTCGCCTTGGCGGTTACCGTCGCTTCAGGTCACCTGCAGATTAATTAAGCCAAGAATAATCCGATCATAGTCGCCGCGAAAATAGCGATCACCGCAGTAAGCGCGATTGACAACATGGTCCGCTGGTCAGAACTCATTCCAGTTGCTCCGTGGTCGATGATAGCAAAAGAGCAGTGCGAATCAGTTCGCTGTCATTGCTCCTCTGGCAAAGGGATGATGACTTTTGACTTGCTCTTTGTCGACTTTTCGCCGGGCACATGCGACATGGTCTTCGTTCTGCTCTGCAATTCGTCATCTTTGACCGTGGTCTTGGTCTGCGACTTGCTAAATGTGCCTTGGTCCATGGCTTGTGCCTTTGCCTTTCCTTGCAATTGGTTTGGGTTCTCCTTTACCGTCGTCCGGCTTTTCGCCTTTCCGTCCGCCGAAGCGGCGCTTCCACCTACGCCGATGGATGAGGTGGTGCCGTTATCGGTATTGCATGTGCCGGCCGTGCCGACCGTACTTGCCGAAGTTCCGCCGGCTGCAGCGCTCCCGCCAGATCCTACGGTCGCAGCCGTGTTGCATTCTTGAGCATGGACCGGCATTGCTGCGGTGACCCCAACAACGACGTAAATTCTAAACAGAGTTCTCCCAAGCATGGCAGCGCCTCTCACTTCTTCGGCTTGATGATTGCGCAGGTCCCGTCCGACCTGCGCGTTACGGTCGTCCCATCCGGGCGAGTAACGCTTGTAGTGGCATAGCTCTCTCCAGTGGACGATCCTGCTGTCACCGACGACCCGGCGCTGCTGGCTGATCCACCACTTGCCGTGCTTCCGCCGACCGTCGTGGATGAAGATACGCTGCCCGATCCGGCAGTAACCGAAGTCGAAACGCCACCGTCTGATGATTTCTGCTCGATAACCGTGCAGGTCGAACCATCGTCCAGCTTGATTTCTTCCGCCATCACGGCACCTGGTGCGATGATGGCCATTACGCCCATTGCTGCGAGTAGGTTGATTGCTGATGAACCGGAGGTCATTGGCCTCCTCCTGTCACAAAAGGCGCTGGCTCGGAAAACTATCCAAGCCAGCAGATTTAAAGTTAGCAGGACGGCCGCTTACCCTTCGAACCATCCTTCTTGGCGAGACCGGGAGGACAATCCTTGTTGCTCTCATTGTCCTGGGCGGAATCCCTGGCACTGTTGTCGTCGCCCGTTACGTTACCTGTCGTTTCGCCCGAGGTTGAGCCACCGGTACCCGTCGTCGAATTCGCACCGCCCGTTCCGGCGGCGGAACCGCCAGTTCCGACCGAGCTGCTGGTGGACCCGCCACCTGCCGAGGAACCGCCAGTACCAAGCGTGGAAGCCGAGCCGGCGTTACCTGAACCTGCCGCGGATCCGGCCGTACCGACAGAACTGCTTGATGTGCCGCCACCCGCCGAAGAACCACCCGTCCCGAGCGTTGATGCGGAGCCGGATTGGCAATTGGTGGTGTTCGGGTCGCAATTGCCGCCCGCAGAGCTGCCGCCCGTTCCGACGGTGCTGCTCGAGGTGCCACCGCCCGCGCTGGTGCCGCCCGTTCCGACCGTACTACTCGACTGTGCGTAGGCGCCCAGAGTGGTGCCTGCAAGAAGGCCCGCTGCGAGGGCTGCCCTTATGAAATACCGCATTCGGAGTTCCTTTCCTCACGTTGAGAGACTTGAGGCTGCAACCTGCCCTTCAAACTCGAACGATCACAACCTGTTCCGGCATAGGACTTCGGACCCTGCAGGCACCCCGCCAGAGGTCCGGTCGCCCATCAGTCTTTGGTCTGAAGGAGTGATGGGGAAGCGTGCTGTATTAGCGGCGCGATCGCCCGCAGACGGTCTCGCGGCCCCGGTCGGGATCTTGATCTTTCCGTTCATCCCGGTGGGATAGAAGCCGCCCTTGGAACCTCGCCCGCCCCGCCAGCCGACCCAGACGTATTGGCACGAGCGAACACGGCGCCGAGTGGTTTCGGGTCTCACGCATGGATATGACGATTTCGTCGAGCTTGGCGTAGATGGCGAAGTGTCGCGATAGCCTTGAATCAAGACGACGCTCGTGGTCACGATTGCCACGACCGACAGCGCATAGGTGATGACGTTGGTGAGGCCGAACGGCACCAGCTCGGTGCTCGCAAATCATCGCCGCGATCACGAAATGGAAGCCGGAGGGCGAGAAAGAAAATCAGCGATGCGAAAAAGTACCTGATTCACTCACAGTTCTCCGTATGTTGGTGCTTTGTTAACGCGCCAATGCCCATCTGGTTCGGAGTCCTTCCTTTTGTGGCAGCACCGCCACAATCGTGGCGTATACTTCCAGACATCAGCGGCAAGCGATCAAGAGCGCCGCTTAAAAGCTTGAAGAAGGGACGTTGCGCTTTCGCCTCAGTTGAGGGAGTCGCGTCATGTATCCTGCCAGCCAAGTCACTTATGAATCTCCTCTCGGACCGGACGACCTCTGTCTGCTGCAGAGAGTTTTCGACTGCGAATTGGAGCTTCGAAAGCTCCGGGCCGACAGCGAAGAAGCGGAAATACTCGCGCATAGGCTGATCGACCTGTTCCAGTCGGGCATAAGGAGGGAGGAAGCCCTGCGAGACGTGCTCACAAATAGGTAATTGGTAAACTGCCGATCGGCGGGGGCATGGTTCGAGCGGCGTTGTCCCTTACGGACTTCCGGCAGCGCCTTTTTCGGTCAGCAATCGCAAGACTTCAATTTGAATGCTTGCGCAAATCTCCCTGTTTCTGCCACCAGCTCCGGCTGCTTCGGCGTTTGCCTGCTCAGTTGCACCGACGATGGAGACCGAGGTCGAGCTTGTTGAGCAGGTCGTCTCCGACTGGTGCGAAGTGCACCAGGTCGACCCGAAAAGCCACACGGCGGTGATGGAGGGCTTGAGGGTCCTGTACCTGATGCGAGAGTTCGATATGAAGAACAGAAGGCAGCTTCTGAAAGCGCTACTCGACAGCGACGAAGGGCTTAGTCCCGAAGCCTAGTATGTATCTAAGGCTTAATCGACAAGCCTGCCGCGCCTGTTAAGATGAACCCACAGCAAAAATCACTTCCCGTCTCGACTGATGAGCTCGCTGGTCCCCCGTAAACGATCGGGCTCATCTTTTCTCCAGGAAATTTCGAGGGGGCGATCCGATTGGGGGCGTTTGCGTGTGAATGCACGAATGGCAAGAGCGTTCTCGAGGAAACCGCCTGACCCACCTACGCCCGGCTCCGTGCCGGGACGCGTCGATCCATACCTGGCGACGCTTGTCGACAGACCACCTTCCGGGGCCGGACTGGACCTTTGAGGTGAAGTGGGACGGGTACAGGCTAGCCGTTCAGTCCGGCCAGGTACGGATCATGACGCGGGGCGGCTATGACTGGACCGATCGCTTCCCGGCTATCGCAGCCGAGGCGCGGCTTCTTGGGCTGAAGACCGCAATCCTCGACGGCGAGGCGGTCGTGCTCGACGAGCACGGCCGCTCTGACTTCGGCATGCTGCAGCAGTCCTGGGCTCGCACGCGAGCGCGGCCTCGAGGGGTCGTCCCAACCGCCGTGACAAGCCCTATCACTCCGGTCGTCGGCCCGACTGGCAGAAGATCACGGGCGTGCGCAGCGACAGCTCGTGATCGTTGGGTTCGAGCCGTCTACCGTACCTGGCGCGATCGGGCGGCCGCTGATGGCGGCAAGGAGGAGGGGTGGGCTTGTCTATGTCGGCGGCTGCGCAACCGGCTGGACATGCGCGGAGTCGGCCAAGCTGCGCGAATTGCTCGAGGCAATCCGGACGGATTCGCCGGCGGTGAACCTGAAGAAGAAGAGGGCCGTCTTTGTCGAGCCTGTGCTGGTCGCCAACAGCGTTCATTGCGGCCGTCGCAAAACCGTCTATTCTGCGACGTTGCAAAAGTCAGGCAAACAAGGGTCGCTGCAATCGGGAACTTCGCGACCAAAGAGAACCACAGTATGGAAACGATTATCGAGATTGGGACCATAAAAGATATCGAGTCGTGGGCGGAGCTTCGCGTTGCGCTGTGGCCGCATCACTCGCTCGAAGATCATCGAGCTGAGTTGAGCCGGGCGTTTCTTTCAGAAAGTGGAGAAGCCGTCGCGTTCATCGCTCGAAATGCTGAGAATGAAGCTGTCGGGTTTGCCGAGGCCACTTTGCGACATGATTATGTGAATGGATGCAGCAGCTCGCCCGTTCTATTCCTCGAAGGAATTTATGTTCGGCCCGTTGACAGGCGAAAGGGTATCGCACGATTGCTTTGCAATGCCGTTGCCGATTGGGGAAAGCCGTTTGGGTGTGTCGAGTTTGGCTCTGACGCGCTGCTTGAGAATTCAGCCAGCCATGCGCTCCATGCCGCTTTAGGATTTGAGGAGACAGAGCGCGTCGTGTTCTTCCGAAAGCCACTTTAGGCCGGTGTTGCCCTTCCACAAGGATGGTTCGCCGCACAGATCCTAAATTTCGCGACAAAATCGCGGAGCTGATTTTTCAGTAAAATTCTGTCGCAAGAATACCCTTGCAAACGTTGGAATCTCGCGACGGACTTTTGCGACAGGTTCGATGACCGGAACGTGCCGACTGCCTCCATGTCCCTGAACCGCCATCATAAACTCACGGTTGACTGAGAGGTCACCTAAGCTCCTAATTTCAGCTATGGGCTCCAAAGCTCGCTCGCCTCTGGGGAACACGTAGTCTCTCATCTGCTGCTGACGCAACCGTCCGCATTCACAGCCGCTTGGCCATCCAAAGGTGCGGCTGGCCCTCGTCCTCGTAATCGACATCGCTAATCTGCGTATAGCCCTGCTTGGCGTATAGATCGTGCGCGTATTCCTGGGCATGCAACTTCACCAGTTTAGCGCCGGCCTCGCGCGCGGCCTCGTCGCTCGCGGCAATGATCACACTCGCCAAACCCCGGCGGCGAAACGCCGGCATCACGGCTACGCGGCCCAGCAGGTACGTCTCCCCTGCCGTCACGCCCTCATCGAACGTGCATGGGGGCGACTGAGGGCTCTCGGGCGCGAGTGCGCGCTGAACTAGCTCGGGAAACAGGCGTGAGCACCCGGCCAGCTCGCCATGGATATAAAGCGTCACGTGCACGCAGGAAGGGTGGTCGTCGATGCCGTCGAACTCATTCTCATAGCCCTGCTCTTCTATGAAGACAGTGCGCCGCACCGCAAAGGCGTCGTCACGCGCGTTGGTCTTGATCTGCGGAGACATGGAGGCCCTTCATCCGTCGGTTCGCTTGCGCGCCATCATATCGGCAGGCAAACCATGTCACCCATATTTCCTGATTGTATCGTTTCGGCGCGCCCTAGTCAGTTCGTGGTTCGTCCGCTGTTGGCGCATCTGGGCCGCTGAACGCGACACCTGGAAGATGCCTAGGGCTCGTCCTCGTCCCCTGGCGTAAGGGTCGATTTTACGTGTTGCCTTTGGATGTCCTACAGTCTGTGATGCCGAACGAGCTCGTTCGGCCGCATAAGGTCTTGGTCGCTTCAACGACATTCCTATGGCATTGTGTATAGGCTATGGTTCCCGGCATGGTGGAGCCGCTGTATGCCTTCGGTGACTTCGTGCTTGATCCCGGCCGCTCTCTGCTGCAGCGGAACGGCAAGGCCGTCGTTGTTGGTCACCGCGGCCTTGCGCTCCTTCAGGCGCTGCTGGAGGCCCGAGGAAAGGTCCTGTCGAAGGCCGACCTGATAGAGCGATGCTGGCCGAATACGGTCGTCGAAGAAAGCAATCTTACCGTTCAGATCGCGGCCTTGCGCAAGGTGCTCGGCACGGCTCCTGATGGCCGGGAATGGATCGCGACCATACCGCGCACTGGCTATCGCTTTGCGATCGCATCCGCGGGCGAAGGAGGCATGGCAGTGATGCCGGTAAGGCCAACACTCGCGGTTCTACCCTTCACCAATCTCGAGGGTAGTCCTGACCAGGGTTACTTCGCAGACGGCGTGGTGAACGACCTCATTACGGCGTTGAGCCGCTTCAAGAGCTTCGCAGTGGTCGCCCGACATTGCTCGTTCCGATACAATGGAAGTCTCCCGGACGTGCGCTTGGTCGCGAAAGAACTCGGGGTGGGCTATTTGCTCGAAGGCAGCGTAAGACGGTCGGGAGATCGATTGAGGATTGCGACGCAACTCGTCGACGGCGGCAGTGGGATACACCTCTGGGCGCAGAGTTTCGACGGCCTGGTCGGCGACCTTTTTGATTTCCAGGACCGGATCACCGAAAGCGTCGCGACGTTGATCGAACCGCATATCCAGACGGCAGAGATCGAGCGGTCGCGTCTGGCTCGGTCGGGAAGCATCGCGACCTACGACATCTATCTGCGAGCTCTGGCAAAGATCTCGACAGAGTGCGAAACCGACAACGCCGAGGCGTACGCGCTCCTCATGAAAGGCCTGGAGGCGGAGCCTGACAATGCCCTTTTGCTCGCGCATGCGGCCTGGGCCCTCGAACATCGTCACACGATGGGCTGGGCACCGCTCGGCAGGGACGACGTGGGAGATTGTGCGGCGCTCGCCCGCCGCGGCCTCGAACATGCAGCGGGAGACGCGATGGTGATGGCGCATTGCGGTGTCGCGTTGCTCCAGACAGCAAAGGACTACGACTGGGCTGTGGCGGTTCTGCAATCTGCGGCAGAAGCCAACCCAAACAATCTGATGGTCCTGGTCAGGGCCGGCCTTGCGCATCTCCATTGTGGGAGCCTTGATGAGGCGCTCGCCCACTTCCATCGGGCCAACCGTTTGAGTCCCGGCGATCGGGGCGCCCATTTTTCGCTTTGCGGGATCGCGGACGTGCACCTGATCCGCGGCGAATACGCCGAAGCTAAATCCTGGGCTGCTCGCGCACTCGCAAGCAATCCCAACTTTGACCCGACCCTATGGGTGCTGATCGCTGCCAATGCCCATCTCGGCCGCATAGAGGAAGCGCATAGCTATCTGCGTGCGCTCAAGCGCATTACTCCGGCAGTTACAATCGCCCGCATCGAGGCCGGACAGCCTGCCAAGGACCCGACGAGGATGGCTGCCTTGCTCGAAGGGCTGCGGAAGGCGGGCCTCGAGGAAGGCTGACGATTTAGAAGATTTCGGAATTTTTCGAAGGGAGATTTAGGACAGAAAGAGCCTTGTTGATCGAGCCTGCTCTCACACCGCACAGAGGACGGAGCAGATGCTTACCACTTTGACGATCCTTTCCCGAGACCAAGGCAACATCCATATCCCGTCTCGCGACCAGCATCGCGAGCAAGCTGAACCGTTAAATGAAGGCGTCGTGGAACCGGCCAACGGCCGATGGAAGCTTCGGAATATCGCCAGGACTATCGTGAGCCTTCCCAGCCGACTTCTACTCGGCGGCTCCTCACGTGCGTGTCCCTAAAAGTCTCGGCCCAGAACGCGTGACAGGCTTGGCCGAAAATCGTGGCGACAGAGGTCACCTCTCGAGCTCTTCTGATGCTCCTGCGCACCACCGTGCAGTTGGTAGGCGCTCAGGTCATCGGGTGTCGCCGGATCTGGTGATCGCTTGAGAAACCCGGCGACATTCTTGATCGCCCGAATATGGGCTTGCTGGGCTTTGTCGCCCAGTCCACGGATGCGTATGTCTTCGATCATCCGCTCGCGTAGCGGGGAGGTCCTATCCTCCGTCATGCAACCTCCTGTCTGAAGATTGAGAACACCCCAATCGTCAGCCAGGACCGCAAAACCCGCAAACGCACGGCGTTCAGTTCATTGCTGCACCCTCACCACAGGCGCCAGTGCCGCGCGAGCGGCTTCGTCCTTCGCTCGAATTTGGACTTCCGCGTAGCAAGATGGCGGCGCTTCTCTTCGAAGCGCCGCCATTAAGTACTACAGCTCGACCTGCTCAGAGATGGCCATGTGCGCCGCCTTCGTCCGTCTCATCGAGTGCGTGCCGTAGCGCTTCGGATCAAGTCCGATGCTCAACACCCAACTTTCGACGACCCTGCTATATTGCCGCGTCGACAGATGCGGCAGTGCGCAGGCCCAAATCTCGGTAAAGAAACTCACTCCCGAAGGGCCATCGACTTCATTGATTTTCCCGCGGTGACCGAAGACGTCGGCGGTGGCTGGTCAACCAACGCGCTTTGTGTCTGACATCCGTTGCCTTTTCGGAGTATCGTCTTCCAATTGAGGGATCCGCATGCCGGAATCAACCGTCTCAGTTTTCCGGTTCGGCAGCTTTACGCTGGACCTGGCCCAAGGCACGCTGCGGCGGGGCGCCGACCCTGTCTTCCTGCGGCCCAAAGCCTATACGATCCTTGCCCATCTTGCGGAAAATTCAGGACGCTTGGTTCCGAAATCCGAGCTAATGGACGCAGCCTGGCCGGGGATATATGTTACGGAGGATTCGCTGACCCAGTCGATCAGGGAAATCCGCAAGACGCTCGGGGAAAGCATGATCCGGACAGTGTCGAAACGCGGCTACATGCTCGCGGTCGGCACGGAGGAGATGCCGGACCTGTCACGCCAGCCGATCGTCGCCGTACTACGCTTTCGAAATGACAGCGGAAATCCGACGGACGACGCGCTCGTCGATGGTTTTGCGGAGGACATCATATACGGTCTCGCACGCTTCGGTACCTTCACGGTGCTGGCGCGCAATTCGAGTTTTTCCTTTGCTTCCTACGTCGCTCCGGAATGGCAGCAGATCCGCGCGCGCATTGGCGCTGATTATGTGGTCGAGGGCTCGGTCAATCGACATGGCGACCGCATCGCCGCCGCTGTCAGTCTCGCCGATGCGTCCAACGGAACCCAGCTTTGGGGCGAACGCTACGTGACCGAAGGGACCGGCCTCTTTATTGCCGAAAGCGATATCGTCGAAGCGATCGTCGGCCGCTTGGTGGCGCGCGTCGACAATGCCGGGCTGCAGCAGGCCATTCGGAAGCCCGTCACGAGCCTTGCCGCCTATGAACTGGTGCTTCGTGGCTTTGCCTTGCTGCGCGATCCGGCTCAGAGCGATTTCCAGGGGGCGGAAACCCTTTTCCTCGCAGCCTTGGAAAAGGACCCGAATTACGGCCTCGGCCTTGCCTACCTGGCGCTGTCGCGGATCGTCATCGCCGAGTTCGGGCGCGCCAGCCCGGTAGTGCTGGCAGAGGCGCATGATCTCGTCGAGCGCGCCGTGGCGCTCGCGCCGGATCAGTCCCCCTGCCGACGCGTGCAATCCCTGGTGAGACTCTACATGCGGGAACACGAGGCGGCGGAGCGCCACCTCAGGATCGGCTTGACGCTCAATCCGTACGACGCCGACTCGATCGAGCAGATGGGCTATGTGCTGACAATGCGAGGACGTCACGTCGACGCGCTTGGTTGGCTCGACCGGGCGATCCGAATCGATCCGCTGCAGCCGCACTGGTGCCAGTACGACCGCTCGCTCGCGCTCTATCTGATCGGCGAGTATCGGGCGGCAGCGGAGGCGCTCGAAATGGCGACGCGGCCGGCGCCGTGGATATCGACGCGGCTGGCCGCCTGCTATGCCCAGCTCGGCCGGATCGAGGACGCAAGGCGTCAGCTTGCCAGCGCCAGGGAACGCGACCCTTCTTTCTCCCCGCTCGACTACACCAGGAGCGGCATACCCTTCGAGCATCGCGGCGATGCCGAGCATCTGACAGACGGGGTTCTGCTGGCTCTCGGCAGCACCTGAAGCCAGCATAGTCCCGGTAGGTCCGTCGAGCGCCACCGCCGCGTGAGCCAAATCAATCGATCACGACCACCACATAACCTCTCCGGTAGGGTTGATAAAAGGCGCTGCCGCACCGCCAGACAGGGGTGCCGTTGACATATGTGAGGGCGCAGCCGGTGGGGAGTGCCGCAACGGTGACGGCCGTGCGGCGGATCACGCGGCGCGTGGTGCGGCGGGTGACGCCGGCAACGCTTACCGGCGTCAAGGGGCGCCCAATGCGGGCCTGGGCGCTGCCGACGAAGGAAAAGGCGGGCGAGAGCCCCGTCAGATCGGTCAACGCGACCGTAAGGGCGATCGCGATCCCAAACGCGCGGGAGGCGTGAAATTTTGCTCCAGTCATTGAAGGTTCCTTATCCGGGTTGGTCGGGTTGCTTCCGGAAAATGAATTCGCAGGGTTGAGCGCGGATCAGCGAGCGGCCACCTCCCAGCGAACGGCATTGAACGCGACGAGATGGGCGAGGACGAAGAAGCCGTGCAGGCCGGCAGTCATGTAGCCTGCTGCAAGCGTTCCGGTCAGAATGAAAAACTGCCATGCCGAGCAGCAGGTGCACCGCTGCCCCGACGACGTGCCAACTGCTCCCCGCTCGCCACAGCATCACCCCGAGTATGAAGGCAAGACCATGGGCTTCGATGAAACCTATTGCGGCACCGGGCACCCCGTTCAGGAGCAGCGCTTCCGGCCCTCTTGCAAGAAAGGAGCCCGCAATGTCGACCGTCATGCCGCCGGTCGAAGCAATGAGCAGGAAGGCTGCGTCAAAGCGCAGCAGAAAATTTCTGTAGGCAAGCATGTTGATGTTCCTTCGAAGTGCGTTTCACTCAATAGGCCGAGATCGGCATGGGCTGGGCCGGCGGCTTGATGGCCAGTTCATGCAATTTTGGCGAGCTTGGCTCTGGCGCCTTGATCCGGAACCAAGCGACATAAAGAGTCGGCAGGAAGACCAGCGTGAGCAGCGTCGCCACCACCAAGCCGCCCATGACCGCGTAGGCCATCGGACCCCAGAACACCGTCGGCGCAATTGGGATCATGCCGAGAATCGCCGCGGCGGCAGTCAGCAGGATGGGCCGCAGGCGGTGTTCCGTGGCGCTGATCACCGCCGACCAAGGCTCCTCACCGTCGGCGATGTGCTGGTCGATCTGGGCGATCAGGATCACGGAGTTGCGGATCACCATGCCGATCAAGCTCATTACGCCAAGGATCGCGACGAACCCCATCGGAGCCCCGGAGAGAAGCAGCGCCGCGGCAACGCCGATGAGGGCGAGTGGTGCCGTCATGAACACGAGGATGAGGCGCTGGAAGCTCTTGAGCTGAACTATCAGCACCGTAGTCATCAGCAGCAGCATCATCGGGAGGACCACGTAGATGCTGGTCTGCGCCCTGGCGCTGTCCTCCATGACGCCGCCGAGCGCAATGTGGTAGCCGTGCGGCAACCGCCCTTCGAAGGCCTTGATATCGGAGTCGAGTGCCTTGACGATGGCAGTCGGGTCACTGCCGGGCGTGACGTCGGCCTGGACCGTGACCGTGGGCACGCGGCCGCGGCGCCAGATCAGTGGCGGCTCCGTCGCATAGGCGAGGGTGGCCACATGGGCGAGCGGGATGCGCCGCCCACCGGAGGCGGTGACGGTCAGGTTGCGGAGCGTGTCGAGCTTCGCCCGTTCCTCCGGCACGGCTCGCGCGACAATATCGATCAGGTGGGCGCTGTCGCGCATTTGCGTGATCGTTGATCCGCTCAGCACCGTGTTGATCGCTTCCGAGAGCTGCTGCGAGCTGATGCCGAGAGCCCGCGCGCGATCCTGGTCGACCCTGACCTTGATCACCTTGGCCGGCTCGTTCCAGTCGTAGTTGATGTTGCGAACATGCGGGTTGGCGCCGATCACCTGGGCAAACTCGTGCGCGTAGCTGCGCGTCGCGTCCATGTCGGGCCCGGATACGCGGAACTTCAGCGGCCAGCCGACGGGCGGGCCCATTTCGAGCGGCGTCACGCGAGACATGACGTCGTCGAAATCTTTCGAAAGCGCCGCCTCCAGCCGAGCGATCACGCCCTGGCGGACTCCGGGCCCTTAGTCACGACTACGGCCTGGGTGAAGAAGTCGTTCGCAAGTTGGGCGTCGAGAGGCAGATAGAACCGCACCGCGCCCTGACCGACATAGAACGTCCAATGCTCGATGTCTGGATCCTTTTTCAGGATCTCTTCCACACGGCCGACAACCTGGCGCGTCGCATCGATGGAGGCGGTGCGGGGCAGGGTAAGGTCGACCATGACTTCGGGCCGGTCGGACTTTGGGAAGAATTCCTGCGGCACGAAGTTCATCGCCACCACTGCAAGTCCGAAGAGGCCGGCAGTGGCACCGAGCACGGTCCACTTCGCCCGCATGGACTGCTCCAGCACGCGACGGAACCAGCGGAGCATGCGTGAGCTTTCGTGCGCGCCATGTGTCGCGATGCGCTCCGGCAGGATGGCGACGCCGGTAAGCGGCGTAAAGAGCACGGCGACAACCCATGAGACGATCAGCGCGATACCCACCACGGCGAAGAGCGAGAAGCAGTACTCGCCGGCGCCGCTCTTGGCGAAACCCACCGGAACGAAGCCGGCAATCGTCACCAGAGTGCCTGTCAGCATCGGAAATGCCGTGGATGAATAGGCGTAAGTGGCAGCGGAGACCCGATCGTACCCCTCCTCCATCTTGGAGATCATCATCTCGACAGCGATCATCGCGTCGTCGACGAGAAGACCCAATGCGATGATCAGGGCGCCGAGCGAAATGCGCTGCAGCGAAATGCCAAAGTAACCCATCAGCACGAAGGTGATCGCCAACACCAGGGGAATGGCCACCGCCACGACGATGCCCGGTCGCCAGCCAAGGGCGAGGAAGGAAACCGCAAGCACGATCGCCACCGCCTCGGCGAGGCTCTTGGTGAACTCGCCGACAGATTCCTCGACGATGCGCGACTGGTCGGCGATCAGCGAAAGTTCGACACCGATCGGCAGGTCGCGCCTCAATTCCTCGACCTTTTCCTTCAGGTGTTCGCCGAGCGCGAGCGCGTCGCCACCTGATGTCATCGAGATGGCGATGCCGATCGCCGGCTGTCCGTTGAAGCGGAATAGCGGCTGCGGCGGGTCGGAATAGGTGCGCTTGACTTCGGCGACGTCTCCGAGACGGAAGTACTTGCCGTCGGTATAGAGATTGATCGCCTTCAGGCATTCTTCGGAGGTGAACTCGCCGGAGACGCGGATAGCGATGCGTTCGGGTCCGGCGTCGACGGTTCCGCTAGGCTGAAGTGCATTCTGCGCCTGCAGAGCCTGCGAGATAGTGCCTACATCGAGTCCGAGCGCCGCCACCTTCTCCGTCGAGAACTCCAGATAGATCTTCTCGTCCTGCTGGCCGATCAGATCGACCTTGGCGACGTCCGGAACCTGCAGGAAATCGGCCCTGAGGCTGAGCGCCAGGTCTTTCTGCTCACGATGCGACAAGCCGTCCGCGGTCAGTGCATAAATTAGTGAATAAGTGTCGCCGAACTCGTCATTGTAGTTGGGACCCATCGCGCCGGAGGGCAACGTGGACTTTATGTCGTCCATCTTCTTGCGGACTTGGTACCAGAGAGGCTGCACCTCGGCCGCCGGTACCGTGTCCTTGAGGTTGACGAAGACGACGGATTCGCCAGGCTTGGTGTAGCTCCTCACGTAGTCGAGGTTCGGGAGTTCCTCCAGCTTCTTCTCAATGCGGTCGGTGATTTGGTTGACGGTGTCGACGGCGGTGGCACCCGGCCACAGCGTCTTCACCACCATCGTCTTGATGGTAAAGGCCGGGTCTTCTTCCCGCCCCAGGGTCGAATAGGCCCAGAGACCGGCAAGCGCGGCCACCACCATCATGTAGACGACGATGCTTTTGTGGCGCAGTGCCCAGTCGGAAAGGTTGCAGCTCGTCATGATATTCCTCCCACGATAAACCACCGGCGCTAGATCGCAGCGAGCGAGCACAAGCGCTCGATCGTCGACGGTTCGACGTGCCTCGGTTTGATTGCATAGGTCTCGATGAAGCGCTCGAAGGCAGTTGCGTCCTGCTTCGCGACGATCGCGATATGGCCGTCCGGCCGCACGAGATAGGCCGTGTTCCTGACTATTCCGACCCGGCATGCCGCGGTGCTCCAGTCGAAACGGTGAAGCGGGATGCCGGCGAGCGAAATCGCTGCGCCGAACGCCGGCTCGACCTCACCATAGACATGGACCTGCCAGTCGAGGGTGGTGAGACATGCATGGTTATCGCCTTGTCCAAATGGCACCCATGGCAGCCGGTCGCCGCCCTGGACAGCACCGGAGCGGCCGGAGCTGAGGGCGCTGTTTCGATAGGTGATGCCGGTCTGAGAGATGAGCGCGAAGAAGGCGCGGGAGCCGATCTTCGTGCGGGTGATCGCCGAGATCACCTTTGCCAGTGCGTAGCGCCGCCACAGCCCGAGGAGCCAGGAGCGACCCGATACGAGCTTGAAGGCCTGGTCTGTGCTCTTGATCAGCACGCGGGCGAAGGCGAGGCGCTCGGTCTCGTAGGTGTCGAGCAGTGAAGCGGCGGCGCGACCTTGCAGCACGGCTGCGAGTTTCCAGGCGAGGTTGACGGCGTCGCCAATGCCGGTGTTCATCCCTTGGCCGCCGGCAGGGCTATGGATATGTCCAGCATCTCCGAGCAGAAAGGCACGGCCGACGCGGAACCGCTCCGCGACGCGATGGTGCACGCGATAGGTCGAGAACCAGTTGAGCGCCTTGATTGCAATGCCGGTGTGGCACTCGATTTCCGGACGAATGGCTTCAAAGGTGATGACAGGGTCTCTTTGATGCGCCTCCGGAACCACGCCGATCAACCTGATGCTGCCAGTCTGCCGCACCGGCATGACCAGGGCGAAGCCGTAGCTGCCAAGGCAGACGTCCATGCCGTTCCGCGTCACTTCTCCTTCGCCGTCGACATCGGCGACATAGAAGGACTGGTCGTAGGTGCCGCCGGGAAAGCCGATTCCGAGGGCATGGCGAACGGTGCTGCGCGCGCCGTCGCAGCCGCAGATGTAGCGGGTCTTGAAGGTCCTCTCGACGCCCTCGCGAATAGTCGTGACGGTCACGCCGTCATTCTTTTCCTCGAACGCCACAAATTCGGTCTGCCGTTCGATGTGGACACCGGCCTCCTCGAGGTGAGCCATAAGCACGCGCTCATGGATGTCCTGCGGCAGCGCGAAGGCATAGGAATAGCGGCTGACGCCTTCGCCGAACCTGCTCAAGGGGATGATGGCGCTTACTTTCCGCGGCGTGCGGGCGGTCAATTGCTCGAGGCGGATGCCGGCCTCGAGCACGTCATCGACGACGCCGATCTGCCGGTGGAATTCGAGCGTCCGAGCCTGCACGGCAAGGGCGCGCGACGTTTCGCCGGGCCCGGCCGACTTGTCGATGACGCGGATGTCGACGCCCAGGCGAGCGAGCCAGAGGGCAAGGGTCAGGCCCGTCGGCCCGGCGCCGACGATCAGGACTTCAGTATCTAGAGCGTTCATTTGCCGTCTCCTTCGATGCGGACTTTCTGCCGGTCACGCAGCCGGCTAACGCCGGCCGTAACGACAATGTCTCCCTTGGTCAGACCGTCGCTCACAACGACACGGTCGGGCTCGTAATGGGCAACGACTATCGGCTTCAGCGCGACCGTGTCGTCTGCGCCCACAACCCAAACCGCGGGCTCGCCACGCAGATCGAACAGGGCACTTCCGGGAATGGTGACAACCGGATCGCCGGGCCGCTCCACCCGGCCGGCCACGCTGGCGCCGAAGCGCATTGCCTCGGGCGCATTTTGCAGCGCCACTTTGACCTGATAGGTGCGCGTCGCCGCATCCGCCATCGGCGCGACCTCGCGCACGAAACCGAGGACGGCAACGGAAGGATCACTGAGGAGCGAGATTGTGATCCGAGCGCCTGCCCTCTCGGCCGGGTGGGCCGCGAACATCGCCTCGGCGATCGAGAAAACGGCGTCCTTGTTGGCCGGATTGGCAATACGCGCGACCATCTGCCCGACATTGACGACCTGGCCTTCCTCAGCGCCCACGGCGGTGATGATGCCGTCGAAATCGGCCCGGAGTTCGGTATAGGCGAGCTGATCCTTGGCCATGTCGAAGGCGGCAGTCATCGCCTCGAGCTTGGCGACGGTCGAACGCAAGTTCTTTAAGGCAGCATCGTGATTGGCGCGCGTCGTATATCCGTGCTCCAGCAATCTTCTGATGCGAACCTCGCTCGCCCGCGCCTCGACGACGGCGGCCTCGGCCGCCTGCTGATCGGCTTTGGCGCTTCTCAGGCGATTGCGATATTCCTGATCATCGAGCCGTGCGAGCACATCGCCCTTCCTGACTTTCGCCCCGACTTCGACAGTTCGCGACACGAGCTTGCCGGAGAGCCGGAAAGCAAAATCGCTCTCGCGCTGCGGACGGATTTCCCCGACGGCGCTGTTGCGGACGGGCATCGCCCTGGGCTCTACCGTCAGCGTCCTGACGATCCGGACCTCGCGCCCATCCGAATTGCCCGTCGTGACGACGTTGCCGTCGCTGCTGTTTGCGTTGGACCAACCAACGAAACCGGCCGAGGCAAGGCAAAGCGCAAGGGTAGAGAGGACCAATGAACGGCGGCTTTTGATGCGGCTATTCGGCATATAACCCCCAAGAGAGGCTGTCGCCGGTCATTGCTGTCCGGCGTTACACCCCAAACGATCTGGAAAACTGAGGCGCTCTGCGCACCTCGCGTCATCAGTTATCGCCGGAGGGTAGGACCGAAATCCCGATCGGAATCTGAAAAAAATCTGATGTCTTCATGAATGGCATCAGGAGGGACGGGAATGCCAATAAGCGCGCTGGCAGTGGAGGCAGCGGTTTCGGCAGTTGAACGCATTTAGGTCCGCCACAAGGTGCAGAACGGACGATTGCCAAAAGATAGTTGATCGACCGCAACGGGTCGATCGGTCCGGTTCAGGGTCACGTCGCAGTCGGGTGGACAGCGGAAGTCGGACGACGGGAGCTGAATGGGCATGATGCGCCAAGTTCTGGCCTTGAAGCCGCCCCTGCACGTGACACGGGGAGGCTTTGGGCGTCCGACGGCTGATTAGGGTAAGGTGACCGCGGCCAACAAATAGCCTTGGCTGTGGAGGTACT
Source organism: Sinorhizobium sp. NG07B (assembly GCF_002532005.1). Taxonomy (NCBI): domain Bacteria; kingdom Pseudomonadati; phylum Pseudomonadota; class Alphaproteobacteria; order Hyphomicrobiales; family Rhizobiaceae; genus Sinorhizobium; species Sinorhizobium sp. NG07B. The sequence continues at coordinate 169,106 of NZ_NWTD01000007.1, forward strand.
CGAAGAACTCGGAAACCGGCACGAGCGCCACAATGAAGAGTGCGTCGCGCACGGTCACTCGTAGCGCTCTGGGCGAAAAGCTCCGTTCCGGGCCCCATTGGAAACCTGAAAAGTCCGGCCAAAACAGCGGCGTGCCACGGGCGTAGTCGTCGAATTCCTTACCAAAGACGCGCGACAGATATGCCGCCTCTCGGTTCGCGGTATACAAGAAAATGAAATACGCCAGAATGGTAAAAAATGCCGCTACCATAATTGAACCGAACACCAGACCAACTCCGAAGATCGCCATCAGAGAAAAGAAGTAAAGGGGGTTGCGGGTGATCGAGTAAGGGCCTTGGGTCACGAGCTCGGCGTTCTTTCTTCCGCCCACGTAGAGGATCGACCAGATCCGGCCGATCACCCCAACGATGACTAACAAGGTACCGGCCTGCTCAAGAATACTTTCGAGCAGGCTATAGCCTGGGCGAAGGGGGTGACTGACGAGATTGAGGATCACGAAGGCCGTCGCGAGCGCCCAGAGCAGCAGAATTCTCACCTTCTGTCTGAATGGCCGTTCCGGCCGTGTTGCAGAGTGGGTCATTGATCTACTTCCGTGTAAGATTTGAATTTTTGAGAGGAATTGAGCAGGTAAACGGTCCTTCCTCTAGTCTTCCTTGGAAGATCCGCTTGAGAAGCAGCAGGAAGTCGTCGACGAGGGTGAAGATGATGGGGATGACGATGAGGCTGAGTACCGTGGAGGTCATGAGGCCGCCGATGACGACGATCGCCATCGGTTGACGGAAACTCGCATCGCCCCCGCTAAGGCTCACGGCCACCGGAAACATGCCGCCGCTCATGGCGATCGTCGTCATCACGATTGGGCGGGCTCGCTTATGGCAGGCATCGACGAGGGCGTCGAACCGAGACATGCCGCCGCGCCGCCCCATAATCGCGTATTCGACGAGCAGGATCGAATTCTTCGTCACGACGCCCATCAGCATGAGTAGGCCGATCACCACCGGCATCGAAAAGCTCGTGCCGGTCAGCACCAGAGGCAGCAAGGCACCCCCCAGCGACAGCGGAAGCGCCGTCAGGATCGTCAACGGCTGGAAGAAGTCATGGAAGAGTAACACCAGCACCGCATAGATGCAGAACACGCCGATTCCCATCGCGACGGCGAAGTTGTCGAACAGTTCGGAGCTTCGCTGCAGTTCCCCCTGTTCGACAAGCTTGACACCGTCCGGAAGGTTCTGCAGGGCGGGTAATGCCTGCGCCTCGCGAAAGACCTCACCGAGGATGCGGCCGTTGAGTTCGACCGACAGCGTGACGTTTCGCAAGCGGTCGATGCGGCTGATCTGCGACGGGCTCCCGCCGACGCGGATGTCGGCGACCGAGCCGAGATCGACGCTGCCCCTGACGCCGGCAACATGCAGATTGGCGATGTCGTCGAGTGCCGTCCGGTTTCTGGGATCGAATCGGACGCGGATCGGAAGCTGGCGCTGTGGCAAGTTGAGCTTGGCGAGCGCGGAAGAATAATCTCCGTTCGTTGCCACGCGGACCGCCTCTGAAATCGCTTCTGCCGTGACGCCGAGGGCGGCGGCGCTGTCGAGATCCGGGACGATCTGGATTTCCGGGGCCTGGAGGGAGGCACTGGAGGACACCGCGCCGATGCCCTGGAGGGTGCGCAGTTGCTCTTCGAGCGTTGTGGCCGCCCGGTCGAGTGCATTGGAATCGTCGCTCGCGAGCGTGATGTCCAGCGTCGTGCCATTGCCGCCCGTGCCCACCTCGATCCTGGCGCCTGGAACAACGGCAAGCGCCTGCCGGATGTCGTTTTCGATCTCGGCCTGCTTGCGGCTGCGTTGGCCGATCTTCTTTAGGTCGACGACGAGTGCGGCGGTCGCCGTGTCGATTGTCGCCGAGGAAGCGATAAGGTCGCCTGACGAGGCGCTACCGACCGCGGAGAACACGCGTGTGACGTCCGGCAGATCGGAAACGATGTCCGCCGCTCGCCGTGTGGTCGCGTCCGTTTGTTGGATCGTACTGCCGGGTTGCAGTGTCAGGGTGACTTGCGTCTGCGCGTCGTCCGACGGAGGCAGGAAACCGGTGCTGAGCATGGGAATCATCGAGAGGGAGAGCCCGAGGAACAAGCAAACGCCGAGAATGGTCAGCTTGCGATGATGCAGGCAGGTTTTGACGACGGTCATGTAGGCACGCATGATCCGGCCATCCTCTGCCTCGACGGGGTGCGCCTTCATGATGTATGCGGCCATCATCGGCGTGAGCAGGCGCGCGACGACCAGTGAGGCGAGAACCGCCACGGCTGCCGTCACGCCGAACTGGCGGAAGATCAGGCCTGGAATGCCGCTCATGAAGGCGGTCGGCAGGAAGACCGCGACGAGCGTCAAGGTCGTGGCGATGACGGCAAGGCCGATTTCATCGGCAGCTTCGAGCGCAGCCTCCTTCGGCGGCTTTCCCATTTGCAGATGGCGCGCGATGTTCTCGATCTCGACGATGGCATCGTCGATGAGGATGCCGACCACGAGCGAGAGCGCGAGCAGCGTGACCGTATTGAGGCTGAAATCCGCCAGATACATTACAAGGAAGGTCGGAATGACCGATAGCGGTAGCGCCACCGCCGAGAGAAAAGTCGCCCGCCAGTCGCGCAGGAAGAGCCAGACCACCACGACCGCGAGAATCGCGCCCTCGTAGAGCATGTGCATCGAGCCAGCATAATTTTCGACAATCGGCCCGACCGTGCTGTAAGCCTTGACGATCTCGACATCGGGATTGGAGGCAGCAAAATCCTGCATGGCCGCGTCGATGGCGGCCGCAGCCCCCGTGTCCGAAAAGCCGTTCGATCGTTTGACCTCGACAGCGATCACGGGTTCGCCATCGAGATAGGCTATCGACGACCGGTCGGCAAAACTGTCCGTCACTGCGCCGATCTCGTCCAGCCGCACCAACACGCCGCTCGGAAGCGGGATCGCGAGCGCCTTCAGTTCCTCGATCGAGGAAACCGCGCCGAGCGTGCGTATCCCCTGCTTGCCGCCGCCGATCTCGGCCCGGCCGCCCGATGTGTCCGACTGCACGGACTTGAGCTGTGTGGAAACTGTCGCCGCGCTGAGGCGGAGCGCGCTCATCATCTGGGGGTCGAGGTCGATGTGCACTTCACGGTCGATGCCGCCGATCCGGCTGACCTCGCCGACGCCGGGTACGGAAAGCAGGGCTTTCGTCATGTCGTTGTCGACGAACCAGGAGAGTTCCGTCTCGTTGAGGCGCGTGGAGCGCACAGCATAGGTGAGGAGAGCGGAGCCCTGCACCGTCGCCTTGGTCACGCCCGGTGCCTGCATCTCGGAAGGCAGGTCGCCGCTCGCGCTGTCGACGGCATCGCGCACCTCGCTCAATGCTTCCTCGCTGCTCTTTCCGAGCTGAAACGAGACATTGATGGTGACGCTCCCGTCCGAGACCTTCGTCGTGATGTGGTCGAGGAGGCTCAGTGAGGCGAGCCTGTCTTCGATCTTGCGCGCGACTTCCGTTTCGAGCTGGGCCGGCGCGGCACCGTCAAGCGAGGCGCTGACCTGAACGGTCGGCAGGTCCATGTCGGGAAAATTCTGCACCGCGAGCCGGTCAAAGGCGAGCAGGCCGCCGACGGTCAGCAGGATGAACAGCAGGATGGCGGGAACCGGATTGCGGATCGACGAGGCGGAAAAGTTCATCGGGCTTCTCCCTCTTCGAGCTGAACGAGCGCGTCACCGACCACGCGGACGAAGGCCTTGTCTGAAAGGAAAGCGCCGCCCGCCATCACGACCTCGGCCGAGCGGTCGAGGCCCGAGAGGATCTCCACTTCGCTACCATTGCGGCGGCCGGTTTCCACACGAACGCGGGAAGCGCGCTTATCTGCGTCCACGGTGAAGACGTAAGAGATGCCGTCACGCAGGATCAGCGCCGTCTCGGGCACGGTTAGCGCCGCCGTGGTGTCAAGTTCGATCTGACCGGTGACGTAAAGGCCGATGGGAGGGCGCGCCTCCTGCGGCAGCGCCACATAGAGGAGTGCCCGTCCGGTATCGGTGCTGACGGTCGGGCCGACGAGCCGAACTGTCCCTTTGACGCGTCGGTCACCGGGACCGACGAATGTAGCGGCCAAGCCTTCCTTGATGCGCGGCAAATAGCGTGCAGACACTTCCGGCTGCCATTCGACGCGCTGTTGGCGGATCATGCGGAACAGTTCCGTGCCGGAGGAGACGACCGCGCCAAGCTGGGCCGAGCGGGATGTGATCAGCCCATCGTCCGCGGCCAGGATGGTTGTCTTGGCAAGCTTGATCTTTTGGCTTTCCAGCGAGGCTTCGGCGGATTCGACACCGGCGATCGCCGTCTGCTCGGCGATCAGGTATTCGTTGATCTTCTCATCCGAAAGCGCGCCGCTTCCCTCCACCTTGCGTGCCCGGCCGGCATTCGCCCTCGCCTTGGCGAGGTCGGCCCTGGCGCTTGCCAGCGCCGCCTCCTGGTAATGCAGTTCAGCGCGCACCGATTCGTCGGCAAGTCGGCCGAGGGGCTGACCTCGAGAGACGACCGATCCGACATCGACAAGGACATCGGTCACACGCAGGCCATCGATCTCCGCAGCGATGACCGCCTCGTGCCATGGTTTCAGCCAGCCGCTGGCCGGTATCGTCTCAGGCCACTGGCGTTCTGCAGGCTTTGCTACGGCGACGGTAAGCGCTGCTGCCTCGTTCTGTTGCGCGAGCACAGGCGCCGCGGCCGAAACGAGCTTCACACCGAGGAAAAGGGCAACAACAAGGGGTTTCGCTCGCATCAGAGCTGATTTCCTTTTGATTTTTTCTGGAAAGTTCCGGAGGCCGCGGCGCTCGTATTCCAGCCGCCGCCGAGTGCTTTGTAGAGTGCGATCCAGGAGCGTACCGAGTCGCGGCGGATCTCGATGAGCGAGAGTTCTGCCGACTGCGCCGACCGCCGGGCGGTCTCACGCTCGAGAAGGCTCGCGCCGCCCGCTTTCCAGTTTGAATCCACGGCGTTGAAATAGGCGCGGTAGTTGCGCGCCGCGACCGTCGCGTCGCCGATGCGACGTCGCGTGCTGTTGATCCGCACGAGCGCGGCTTCGACTTCGGCGACTGCATCCAGCACGCCTGATTTGTAGGCGGCCACTGCCAGATCGTAGGCGGCTACCGCGCTTGCCACCGCCGCGCGGCGCGAACCGCCGTTGAAGAGCGGGATTGAAAGGGCCGGGCCGAAGGACCAGGGCGCCGAAGTTCCCGTCAGCGAAGAACTGCCGATCGTCACGGAGCCGCCGAGGCTGAGGCTCGGATAGAGGTCTGCTTTGGCCGCTCCGACCTCGGCGAGTGAAGCGGCGACCTCGAGTTCCAGCGCGTTGATGTCAGGGCGTTGCCGCAGGGCATCGGCTGGCACGGCCGCGACGCTGAAGGTCATCGGCGTCGGAATGTCCGACCAGCCTTTCGCCAGAAGATTGCGCACACGAGGCTCGTCGCCGCTGGTAAGGCGGGTGAGTAACTTGATGAGAAGTTCGCACTCGGCGCGCTGCGCAGTGAGTGTCGAGGCTGAGGCCGCAGCGCTCGCCCGGGCCAGTGCAAGGTCGCTGCTCGACGTGAAGCCAGAGGCCGCCGCCGTCTCGGTTGCCCGGATCGTCTCGCGCTGCGAGGCTACTTCGGCAGTATAGGTACGCTCTAGCTGCCGACAGGCACGGTATTGCACATAATAGTCCGCCACCTCGGCGGCGAGCGATACGCGCGCGCCGTCCCAATCGGCGATCCTTTCGTCAACCCTCAACCGTGCTGCCTCGCTTTTCTGCCGCACTTTGCCGAACAGGTCGAGCTCCCAGGCGGCGTCGAGGCTGCCGCTCGTCATTGTGGAGGCCGCAGCTTCGCTGGCACCGTTGCCGCCAGCGCCCGAGCGCGCGAGCGAAGCCGAGCCGCTGAGCCCCGGAAAGAGGTTCGATTGTGCGGACGCCAGCGTGGCACGGGCGCTCTCGATCTCAGCTGCTGCGGCTTCCAGGCCGGGGCTTTTGGCTTGTGCCATTGCGACGAGCGTTGTCAGCGACGGATCGCTGAAGGTCGACCACCAGGACACAAGATCACTGGTCCGGCCGCCATGCGGGAAAGTCGCATGCCAGACATTTGCGATCTCAACGTCGGGTTTCCTGAGATCGGCTACGACCGTGCAGCCTGAGACGACTAGGCAGGCCGCAATGCTGCCGATGTCGACGATTCTACGATGGGCCGCCTTCATTTACTGCACTCACAATCCCTTACTTTCCTGCACGGGATGTAGCGGATCGAATGTGAGGCGGGGTCGAAGATCGATTAAGATAGATTAAGTTTGATGTCGGGCGTTACCGGGCAGAAAGGCACTCCGGGCTCCAGAGTTACTCGTGCAATCGTATTATCCGCCGTTGCTCCTGCGGATGCGGCTTAACAACTCTTAACAAGAGGAAACCCAAGCCAACGACAGAATCGATTAGTTCCGCCAGAGATATCTCGAAGAATTCTGGCTGTGAACTATGAAGGTTTGCTACTGCGGTCACCAAGTCGGGCGAACAGGCTTCGAAGCGGAAGCGGCATTCACGGCGGCTGGTGGACGGCTGGCGGACGCTTTGATGTCTCGTCGGAATTGCAGGTAGAGGCTACAGATATGCCTCGACTGCTGGCTATCCTCCTGTTGGCGTTTCTTGCTGGTTGTATGGCGCCGGGCCGTATTCCTTACGGGCCAAAAGCCGCATCGGCAGCCAGTGTCGAGGGGTTTGGCGATATCCGCATTTACGCGGATTCGCGTGGAAGTTTGCCCCAGGGACGTGCTTGGCTTCCTATCCTGAGACACAAGGAAATCAACTACCTCGTATTGTCGGGCGGAGGGGCCGGGGGCGCGTTCAGTGTCGGAGCGCTGAAGGCCTGGTCGGACAAGGGACAACGGCCCGAATTCGACATGGTCAGCGGCGTCAGCACGGGTGCGTTGATTGCACCTTATGCCTTTCTCGGGCCGGCCTACGACAAGGCGCTGGTCGATCTTTATACAAGCGGCGTCGCCCAGGAGTTGGTCGACGTGAGATTTCTGCCCAGGGGGCTGCTGGGCGCAAGTCTCCTCAACCAGGAACCGCTTCGGAAAATGGTCGAACGGTATCTGACGCACGACACACTGGCGAGAATCGCCGTGGAGCATCGCAAAGGACGGCGCTTGCTCGTTTTGACCTCGAACCTCGATTTCCAAAGAGCGGTGATCTGGAACATGGGTGCCATCGCCGACAGCAACCGGCCCGACGCGTTGCAACTCTTCCGGGACATCATCATCGCATCGGCCAGCATCCCGGGCCTCTATCCCGCTGTGCTCATCAAGGCCCAAGCCGGTGGGCGAATGTTTGAGGAGATGCACTCCGACGGAGGCGCAGCCTCCCAGATCCTGACCATCCCGGAGGGGTGGATTGCCAATGCAGAAGAGGACGAATGGCCCAAAGGGCCTAAGTTCAACATGTACATTCTCGTCAACAACGCCCTCATGCCGGAATTCGCCATGACCACAAACAATACGTTGATCGTCATGGCGAGGGCGAGTTCACTCCTCATCAAAGCACAGACACGCAGCGCGCTGCTGGCTACCTACGCCTATGCCCAAAAGACCGGCATTCGGTTTCGGATGGCTTCGATCGATGCGCAGGTTTCCTACGACATGACCGACCCATTCAATACGAATTACATGCGCTCGGTCTACAACTTGGGGTACGCAAGAATGGCAAGCGACAGCCTGTGGAAAGACAGGCCCTCGTTCACCGACACGCCGGCAGCCACACAGATGGCGCAGTGGCGATAGCCGCACCCGTCTTCCCTCACTTAGCAGGGGGCGCTTCCCCGCATTGCCCTGATAAGTATTCAACCGTGTTATTGGAAAGGAAAGAGAATATCGATCTCGTTGTTCACGCGACCATCACCCGCATCGTGCCGGCCAACGCCACGGTCGCCGGTCTGTCGACTGCGGCTCGCAGCCTCGTTCGTGGTTCCGGTGCTCGTCCGGAGACTGCCGCACGGCTAGCGGTCTTTCTGTGGAGGCCGAAGGCAGGGACGCCAGGCACGCTGGTCGCCGAACGCGACGATCCGGGTCGCGCTGTGCCGGCCACAGAAATTCCGCCGATCCCGATGCAGGGAGACCAGCGGAATTGCTGTTGTCTGCTGGTCTCCTAGAACTTGTAACCGACGACCAACATCGCTGACGGCTGCACATCGTCCTGAACGATCGGGCTGTCCTTCGCGTCGCCGGTCAGGAAGCCGACACCTGCTTGGCCTCGGATCAGCCAGTTTTCCGTCGCCATGTAGGTCACGGAGGCTTCGAGGTCGACGCGCTTGAGACCCGCGCCTGCATCGTATTGCCGCAAGCCTGACCGTGCGGACTGGGCAGCCGTTACCCCAAAGTAGCTCTCCATATGGTTGTCGTCGGCGAATGTCGCGGAAGCGCCCGCGGAAAGGATAAAGCGATCATGGTGATGGGAGACATTCGCTCCGACTTCACCGAGCAGACCGTCGCTGCCGCCAATCGTTTTGTCGACAGACGCATAAAGTTCCATCGGCCCCAGTTCATACGAGATCTGCGTTCCAACGACAGCGCCGGCGTCGATGTCACCGACGCCCTTAAGGTGAGGGGAATCGTCTTCATCGCGCCCCCCTCCCATGTCGTAGCCGCCCTTCACCGTGAACTTGAAACCGTTGGACTTGAACACGTCGACGGCCACCCCGCCAGGATCGACGGTGACGCGATCACCGAAGGTTGCGGAGATCATAGGAATGGGGACGAGTTCAAACTCGTCGGATCCTTCGAATTTTGGCGCATAGATGGCTCCGGCGCCGACCATAACGTCCCAGTCCGAAAGCTTCTGGCGTATCCCACCGAAGCGTCCGTTGTCGAAGCTCCCTGACGGTGGAATGGCGGCCGCCTCGCTCTCGTAAAGGTCGGCAGCGCGTGCCTGCAACAGGGGGCAAGCAAACACCGCGAAACCCGCAGCTATGGCGACACGCGGCCGGATTAAAAAGGACTTGGTCAATGACATTCGAACTCGCTCCTGGGGGCTGATCGAGAGAGTGTTCAACGCGGAATGCGTCATACCTCTCGCGGCCGCACTATCCCGGATGACGTCGTTAACTTGGGTTTTCTGATGTTAAGAAATGTTGGCGTGGCGATGCCGCTGGCCCCGCGGGTCCTGCCTAACAGAGCGAAACGCAGATAATGAGTGCAGAACGACACTCATTCGCAACAGTCCGCACAGCTTCCGCGTGAGTGTGCAGACCAGTTGTCTGCACCCGAACAATTCAAGGCCAGCCATCCGTTCAGACAAGCTCGGTCCAATACTCGTCATGGTGTGGCCAGCCGGTGATTTCGGTATCGATGATCGTCGCGCGGCCGACGGAGTGGTGGCGCCTCGCTACGGTCCAGCTTTAGCTTAACATATCAAAATATCTTCACCCGTGACTTTGGGTGTGTTTTGGCGACAATGAAACATCGTGCCTCAACCCAGCTTTCGATCACACCCTTGAAGAGCAACCACATGACAGCTCAACATCTCATCGCGCCAGAGACAGTGCCTCGCATTCTTCTTGTCGAGGACGACGACGAGATCGCTGCGATGGTCATCGAAATGTTGACGGAGAATGGTTTCGAAGCTGCTGCGGTTGGCTCAGCCGCTAACATGGATGCAATCCTGAAGAAGCAGTCCTTCGATCTGGTTGTGCTCGATGGCATGCTGCCGGGAGAAGACGGGTTCAGCATATGCCGGCGGCTGCGGGCCTCGTCGACCATTCCGATCGTGATGCTCACAGCACTTGGCGATGAAATTAATCGCATTGTAGGCATCGAGCTTGGAGCTGACGACTACATTACCAAGCCGTTTCATCCGCGGGAATTGATGGCGCGAATAAAAGGGCTGTTGCGGCGCGCCTCATACGGAGCGATCTCCCCCCCGCAGCAGACAGCCATGCAGTTCGCCGGTTGGCAGATCGATCCGATCCTGCGGCAACTCGTGAATCCGGAGGGCGTGCACGTTTCGATGACGACGGCCGAGTTCGATATTCTCCTCGCATTCTGCCAGAATCCCGGTCGCGTCATGACGCGTGAGCAGCTTCTCCGACTGACCCATGCCGGTGCTGCAGGTCCGGTCGAACGCAGTATAGATGTTCACATCAGCCGAGTTCGCCAGAAAATCGAATTCAATGTTCGGGAGCCGACCCTGATCAAGACGGTCCGGCTCGGCGGCTACGTGTTCACGCCCAAAGTCGAGGCGTACTGATGTTTGCACGCTTTCAAGCTGGGTCGATCCGCCGACAGATTGCGGCCTTGGCTGTCGGCCCCGTCGTCTGCCTCGTCATGCTGGGTGTAATTTCCGAATTGCTCTTGCGTGACGATCTGGAGAGTGTTTCGTATGCCAGAACGACGGCCTTGAAGATCGAGACGGTCGTCGATCAGGTTCGAGCGTCCACGTCCGCAGAGCAACGAGCGGCGATTCTAGACGCCACGTCCGGGACAGGGCTTCGGGTCGAACAGGTCTCGGCAGCGGAGCTTTTGAAGCAGGCAGATACGGACATCTCCTTTGAGGATGTCCGCCATCTTGTGCAGAACAATCTGCCAGCCAGCTTCGCAACGGCTTTCCGGGCGAAGACTTCCGCTGGAAAACTACACGATGTGCTGGTCGTCGGGGTCGGTGATGACCGGGCTCTGGCGTTCCTCCCTGCGCCACCGCCTCCGGATGCATGGATCAGCGATCAGCAAGTCAGCATCGTCCTGCAACTGATGGGTCTTGTCCTGCCCGTGATTCTTCTGTCGCTCTATGCGGCACGGGTGATTGCGGCTCCCCTTCTTAAATTTGCGCAGGCCGCAGAAACCTTGAAGCCCGATGACGGGCCCGACAGGCCTTTCAACGAAGGCGGAGTGGCCGAAATCCGAACCCTAGCGAAATCATTGAATGACATGCGCAGCCGCGTTCGCAGCATGATCGATGACCGCACGCGCATGCTGCGCGCAATAAGCCACGACCTCCGTACACCACTGACGCGACTGCGGCTGCGGGCGGAGCGCTCGACGCAGCCGGAGCTGAAAGCAGCGTTGCTGAACGATATCTCAGCTCTCAGCGACATGGTCAACGATACGCTCAGCTATCTCAGCAAGGAGATGGCGGCCGAGAAACCGGTCAATGCCGACCTGCCCAGTCTGTTGACGACTGTTTGTTCCGATTTCTCCGACGTCGGCTTCAATGTGAGATATGTGGGACCGGAGCGCTTTGCCTATCGCTGCAAGCCGAGATCACTGGCACGTGCGATCACCAACCTCGTCGAAAACAGCACCAAGTTCGCTCACGAAATATCGGTGGAGCTTTCGATCCTTGGAAATGGGAGCCTGAGAATATGCGTCATCGATGACGGCCCGGGCCTTCCCGTCAGTTTGCGTACCCGGGTGCTCGAACCTTTCTTCAAGGCCGATACGGCGCGAACATCGACCGACCGCGGTGGGTTCGGTCTCGGGCTCTCGATCGTCGACGACATCGTGCGGGCACATGGCGGCACGATCGAACTCCTGAACAGAGCGCCGCAAGGTCTCGCGGCACAGATGGATTTTCCTACCGAAGGGCATGCGGCGAGCGGCGCCGCGCCTAAGCGAACGACTGGCCACGTTGGCTGCGCTGTGTGATTCCACAAGCCCCTATACCCGATCGCGTCAACGAGGCGCGCGAGAGCGACCGGGTGCTTCCGGAGCGGTTCGGGGTGGCAAATCATCGAGCCCGCTAAGTCGCCAGGTCCCGTCTTTTGGGACGAGTGGGCGAGGCCCGCAACAAAATCACACAAAACCAAACACACTCTTGCACAGGCAAAGGCTAAATTCTTCGTCTCCGTATGAGGAACTCGCCATGTCTTTGGAAGCCATTCGTCCCAACAAAATCCTTGTGTTTCTGCCCAAGGCGGCGGCCAATATGATCGCCACGAAACTGGCGGAGCGTGGGCATGAGTCGATCGCAGTGTCGACGGTGCCGGAAGTCTTTGAAGCACTCCGTTCTGATAATTGCTCCTTGGCCGTAACGACGCGACCGGAGATTGATCTTCTGCGCAGCATGCGTCCGATACCTGTAGTCAATCTTGAGATTTTCTTCCACGCAGCGCCTTCCGGCGACGGGCCATTGACAATGTCCAAAAGGTTCGACGGAAGCGCATTTATGAAACGGATCGAGTTCCTTGCTCAGCCTACGGGTAGAAGAGTTGTGCCCGGACTGGTTGCCTATGATCAAGGCAGGGTCGCTGTTGCGGACCTCGGTGAAGGCTAAGGCGAGATCATGGCCGAGGCGCACACCGAGATGGCGGCCGCTAGCGGGGACGCCGAACAAGCCAGAGCGGTTGAGCCGGCTGCCCGCCGACTGGCGACGAAAGCATCGGCTCCGCGCCGAAGATCAAAATAAATAACCGGTTGGCCACGTCGCCGGCAGCATCCAAATTGCTGGCGGGGAACGGGAGGACTTGCGCGGCTTTACTAGCCCGCCATGACTAGCCCCTCTGTGCAGGCTCTGTCGCCGTTTTGATTGGAACCATCCGCCACCATGAGGGGTCTAATATAAGTCCAATGCGGAGTATACGAAGCCTTGCTCGAGGGAGCCACGCGCGGTGCCGTTCCGACGACGAGCTTTACGCTTTCTGTCCAGAAGCGAAGCTGAGACTTTCCAACCAGGACGCTTGTCCGCGCCTCGCTGCTGGCCTTGACGGACCTGGATCTCAACGAAGGCAACGCGCTCTGCACGATCTACGGGGAAGTCATCGGTTGCCTTTTAGTCGGTACTCGCCGCAACGGGCCGGTAATATCGGTTGTGCGAGCGGATTTGGTTCCGCTTCGTTTTCTACCTTTCTTCGCGGGTCGCCACTGCTTCCAAGGCAATCGCGACGATGCTGTTGGCGAAGCCCGTGTCGAGTGAACGATGCCCGACAAGCAGCCGGTAGAAGACGGGTCCGTAATTCATGTCGAGCAGTATCTCGAGGTCGTGCTGCAACATAATCTCTCCTCGCGCGGCAGCCTGGGGCAACAAGGCGCGACCGGCCTCGCGGCTCGAGAGGATGACCTGGTTGCGGAAGGTTTTGGTGAATTCGCTTTGGAGTCGGCGGGCACGAGCGTCGTGGCGATTTGGCGCCCCTCTGGTGGTCTTAAAGGCCTGGTTCAGCGATCGCATCTGCCCCGCGAGCGCCGCTCGCAGGCTTGTCCCGACTCCTGAGAAGATGCCCGGATCTCCGGACATCAAGGCGGCCATAGCGAGTTCGGAGGCGTTCGCCAATGCCTGTAGATCGTTGGCTTGCCCACGGAACGCGGCCCGCTGCTAAAAGTCGATCCGCATCACACGTCCGGGCGTCGAGCAGCTATGCTATTTTTCAGAGCGAACATAGGATCACAATCACTTGGTCCTTCGCCATCGGGTATCGTCGACTAATGGCCCAGGCCCTCGTACATCGCAACAACCGGGATGGGTCGGCTCTTTCCTCAGTCGAATGAGCGGAGAGCCAAGTCGACAGGCGTGCAGCCGAAAATGCGTACACCAACCATAGCGCAGCTAAAAACGGATCACGGCGCCGAATATCGGGCCATGCTCGATCACGTCGAATTCAAATCCGTCGCTGCTCCATCTTCGATAGGCACATCCCCCGGGTTGAGCGAGCGTCTGTGGCTTGAGCGCGACTGCCAAAGGTGTTGAGCCGTGCCAATGCTCATTGTTCTCCTGGCGGGTGACGCGCCCGCGCGCGATGCATACATGTCGAGGAGAGCTGTGGCGACTTCTGGGGTGACGTCCGCCTCGGTCAAAGCCGCAAGGCGGCACGCGGTGACTGCGCCTCAAAAAAGATTGGCCAACCGGTCCTCAGCTGACCCATAGAGCAGCTGCCCGGCGCCGACTGCGGACAGAAGAAAGCACTCGGCGAGGGACTAGGCTCACAAGGGATTGACGCAAAGCCCGTTACAGAAGATTGCATAACGTCTCAACGGGAACTCACGACCTCTTCGTAGTGATCAGGTGCAAGGCGGAATTGCCCCCTGTGACCGCCGCTGCTGATAGCTTGCGATCGAATGTCGCCAGCTTGCCCCCACGCGCCTTGGCGAGGGCAAGTAGGTAGGTGTCAGTTACCTGCTCCGAAGTCAGGATCTTCGCGGGAGCGATATCACCTGACCCGACAAGGCTCACATCATCCGGCCAAAAGCTATGACCGGGGAGCGACCGCAATTTTCCGACTACCTCCATCACGAGTGACGGCGAACCGGGAGAATTGGGATATTTGGGGTTTCCGACGATCCGGATGACACCATTTTCGGTAGTGGGGCAAGTGGCCCACGCGGTCTGTCCATTGGACGCGAACCACTCGTGCGCGTCATCATGCGCTACGTGACCCGGATCGATTAGGGCGATCACCACATTGACGTCGAGCAGGAAAGTCACGGCAGTTCGTCACGCAAGGCGTTGACGATTTCGAGCGTCACCGGTGGCGCATTCGGCCGGGGTGACAGGAGAGGAATTCCATTGCGCTCGCCGCCACCGCGCGGCCGGCGCAGAGAACGCCGCGCCAGCTCGGAAATGACCTCGCCGACGCTTCGACGCTGCTGGGCTGCCATCGCCTTCGCTGCGATCAAAACATCATCGTCGATCGCCAGGGTCGTTCTCATATCCGCTCCACTTACGCATCAATCATCACGCATCATATAGAGCAACAGGGCGGGCTTCTCAAGGTTGATGGCGAACGAAGATGCAGTCATCGCTCCAATCTGTCCGCCGGCGCAGAGGGTTGAAATCACAATCTCAATTCATCCACGGTCGCCGGTCCGAATCCGTTCTCGGCGAAGGATAGAAGTCGACATCCCGCTTTTGGCATGTTGCCGGCTTTCGATTGTCTCAGTCGGGTGGGGAGCCGAAATTCGAGCGAACGAGCGAATCGGCCGCTAAGCGGGGACCTTTCAGCCATTCGTGTCGGCCGTACTAGGACGAATCTTAACTGCCGCCCTGTTGCTTGCGTCGAAGCTCTTCCCGGCAAGCTGATGGCGGTAGTGATCGTCCAGGCATGAAGCTGGTACTCCTGACGGGATGGTACAACTCGGCAAAAAACCGCCGACCGGCTTGCGCGTCGCCTGATGATGCTCATCCAGTCGGTCGGATGGAGCTCGCAGTTTACCTGGCGCGGTCATGGTGCTGTGGGGGAGGAGCGCCGATCTAGGCCATTCTCGCGGCGGGGCGTGGCCGACGCGCGGGCACATCCATGCAGTCGTCATGACCGCCGTATGGCAACGACTAGGCAAGGATTTGCTGCGCCAGCACCACGAAGCACACGCCCAAGGGGGCGGCCACCGCCAACCCTTAGGGACAAGAGTTGCTCGACATCCTACTCAAAGGCTCAACGAAACATGAACTTCCGAGTCTGAACGCTTGAGAGGGAAGAGGATTCCAATTGACTATTCGGGAGTTAACGTGTCGCGTCCCCTCGACCTGGCTCCCTCGCATGTGCCGCCAACTGCTTCAATTGCTAAACTTACCCGCACGGCAATGCTGTTGGATGAAGTCCGACAGGAAGGTTGAAGCGTGAACGCACCTCCGATGCACAGCGATCGCCTGAGGCACCTTCGAGAATGTCCCATCAACAATGCGGAAACCTGGATTCTCTTCGCAGAAGCGTGACAGAGACTCGGTCAAGCCCGCAGCCGCATTGCACCGGAAGGATACAAGCATGTCCAGGGCGGAGGCGGGATTTTCGGCATGGAGGACAATTGCATTTCTAACCTGTCGCTCAAGCTGCTTTGTATAAGCAGCGGTTCTGGCGGCGGCAATGCGTACTCCTTTGACGTCGACATGCTCGACGCTGCCTAGCGGGCTACTGTCTGACACCAGAAAACTGGCGGTCACCGTGGTATAGGGGGGCGAGAAGGAGAACCTGTCGGCACGTGACGGATCGGAAGCAATGAATGCAACGTCCCACTCATTGTCTTCGGCAGCCGCAAGAATGTCAGCTGCCGATCCGTATCGGACCAGCGACAAACTGCAGTCGAGTTCTGCCGCAAGTGCGATCGCGATCTGCGCGCTCGGCCCTGTTAGAACGCCTGTCACTGGATCGAGTTGGACAAGTGCGGCATTCGACATGTTGACCGCCGCTCTGATGACTCCTGTCGGTGCGATTTCAGTAAGGAGTTCATCACGTTGCGACATCGTGGGACGCTCCCTGAGATGCAAATCGTGCGGCGAGTGCTTCCGATCCCCTTGCTAGAACAGCGACATCGACACCAACGGCAGTAAATAGTGTTCCGAGCGAGATGCACCGTGCCGCGAACTTTTCATCCGGGGTAAGAATGCCCGCAGGCTTGCCCAACGCTTTCAGGCGTTCAATCGCGTCGACAATTGCATCGACCACCTCCGGGTGGCTCGGTTGGCCCCTGTGTCCGAAACTCGCTGCCAGGTCTGCCGGTCCTACGAATACGCCGTCCACTCCCTCTACCGACGCAATCGACTCGAGGTTGCCAAGCGCTTCCCGCGTCTCAACTTGCAGCAACAGGCAAATTTCCCGTTCCGCATTTTGCGCATAGTTCGCAACTCGGCCGAAACGAGTGGCGCGCGTCAAGGCAGAAACACCACGGATACCATCCGGAGGATATCGCACGGCCGCGACTGCGGCTTTCGCCTCTTCCGCGTTCTGAACGTAGGGAATGAGCAGTGTCTGAACGCCAATATCCAGGAAACGCTTGATGAGAACGGGGTCGTTGATGGCCGGGCGGACGACTGGGGAAACGTCGTATGGTGCGACCGCTTGCAATTGCGGCAGGACGGTCAGAACGTCAGCCGGAGAATGTTCCGTGTCGAACAGGAGCCAATCGAAACCTGAAGGCGCGACGATTTCTGCGGCGTAGCTTCCCGGCAAGCCACACCACAGGCCGATCTGACTTTGACCGGCAAGGAGCTTCCGCTTGAACCGATTGACAGGATGTTCCATCTAGCACCTCACACGAATGACACGCCGATGGAGCCAACAGGGCCATAGTCGGCCTGAATGACATCACCTTTTGCGATATCGACAGGACGCGTGAAGGAGCCGGCCAGGACTATTTGTCCCTTCTTCAGGCCACCGCCCACAGCATGAAGTTTGTTGACCAGCCAAGCGATGCCGGCTGCCGGATGTCCCATGATCGCCGCCGACACGCCCGACTCCTCGATGATGCCGTTCTTGGAAAGAGTCGCTCCGACCCAGCGGATATCAATGTCCATCGGGCGAATTATACGACCGCCAACGACGATGGCGCCGAAAGCCGCGTTGTCCGCAATGGTGTCGGTGATCGCTCGGGGGACTTCGGTTCGGTAGTCGATAATCTCGAGTGCCGGGACAACGAACTCGGTCGCACGCAGGACGTCATAGATTCTGGTGCCGGGCCCGAGGAGATCCTCACCCATAACAAAGGCCAGCTCGACCTCCAGGCGCGGTTTGATAAACAAGTCAGCCTTGATCTGCGCTCCGTCATTATAAAGCGCATCGTCAAGAATGCAGCCGTAGTCCGGCTCCGTCATTTTCGAAGCCATCTGCATGGCGCGTGACGTCAGGCCGATCTTATGCCCGACGATCCGTGCGCCCTTGGCCACCCTCGCCTCCGCCCACAACGCCTGAATCCGGTAGGCGTCCTCGAGTTCGAGGTTCGGGTAGGTCTCGCTAGGCTGTATGATCGGCTTGCGCTCGATTTCAGCTTTGAGCAGCGCGTCTGCCGCGGCCCGGCGTTCTTCTTCGGTGATCATATCGTTTGCTCTGCTGATTGTGATTTATTTGATCGGGGGACGCGGCAAAACGGCTTCGCCGGGCTCCATGACATAGGTGTAGTCGAGCGAGAACCACGGACCAGGAATATCCGTTTCGGTCGGATGAGGCTCCTCATGACGAGTGAAGTCGCCGGTCAGCGCTGCCGTGACACCGAACTGAACATCGGAGTCGATGTTCGGGTCGCTGGGGTCGAAGACTTGGGAAATCAGCGTCTTGTATCCGTGCTTGAAGATCAGTGCGTGCAGGTGCGCTGGTCGGTATGGATGGCGTCCCTGAGCTTTGAGCAGGCGTCCGACCACGCCATCGACCGGTATCGGATAGCCAACCATCTTGACGGTCCTGAACCAGAACCGGCCTTGCTCGTCGGTCATGAATTTGCCGCGCAAGTTCATCTCGGCCTGGTCCGGGTCCTGGTTTTCATAAAGACCGACGGGAGATGCATGCCACACATCCACTTCGGCGCCGGCAATTGGCTTACCGTCGCGGTCAACGACCTTGGCATGCACGAACAAGGGAGTGCCCGGCGTTTCGGATCGGATAATCGTCCCGCCATTTTCGACTCGCGGAGAGTTGAGGCGCCAGAATGGGCCGAGCAGCGACTGGGAGGTCTCAGTCTGTCCTCTGTCGCCATTGTTCAGCAGACAGACAAGTGAAGACACGCCAAGAGAACCGGCCATCAGCACAAACTCGTTGTGGTGATCAGTATGCAGCTTCCCGATCTCATTTAGCATGGCTGTCGCCTCCCGAAACTCGACCTCCGTCAGTCGAACCTCGCGCACGAAGGCATGAAGATGCTTGACGATCGCCACAAGGATTTCTCGCAGGCGGGGGTCTTCAGTGCGATGCATCACAGCAATGACGGCTGGCGTCAGATCGCTCTCAGTTTTGATCACCATGTGGGCTACCTCCCGATTTCCCCGACTATCCGAATAATCGATTATCTGTCAAGCGCTCCGTACATTATCGCGGCGCCAATAAGCCGAGAGAAGAAGCACAGCGGCACGCGATGCGTTGATATTATTACATATTATCTGCATCAGGGAAGGTAGGCTTGACTTTTTTGCAGATTTCAGTGCACTCAGATTGACACGAATAATCGTTTATTATATCGATCATCGACAATTAGTTCAGGAGCTTTGGGAGGAACAATGATACCGGATGACGACGGCGCATTTGCTCCGACGGCAGAAGATGCTCCATCGTCTTCTGGCTTTCTCGATGACGGCAAAAACACAATTGGGAGCCAGCTTGCATCCCGTCTTCGTGAAGCGATCATCTCCGGCGAGCTTCAGGCCGGCAGCAAGATCAATCTCGACAAGGCGCGCAAGACGTTCAACGTAAGCCTCAGTCCGCTGCGTGAAGGGTTGGCGCGGCTGATATCGGACGGTCTAGTGGAGTTCGAGGACAATCGCGGCTACCGCGTTTCATCAATTTCCTTGGCCAATCTGGAAGAGATCACCACCCTGCGCGAAGAGTTTGAAGTCTTTGCGCTTCGCGAGTCCATGCGGCTCGGCGATGTGGAGTGGGAAGGCAACGTCATGCGCGCGCTGCATCGCCTTAACCGCACCGAGCGTGACGCGGCTCGGCCAGAGACACTGGAGCGCTGGGAAGAGCTCCACCGCGAATTTCATCTGATACTCATATCTGGCTGCGGGAAGCCGATCCTGCTCCATTTCTGCAAATTGCTTCTTAATCTCAACGACCGTTATCGCCGGGTGTTTCTGACCCGCACGTCGGGTGACCGCAACGTCAGCCAGGAGCACAGCGAGATCGCTCAGGGAGCCGTCGCGCGGGATCTGGACTATTCGTGCGATATGTTGCGTCAACATATTCACCGCACGGGAACCAATCTGCGCAATCACCTCGCGACAAAGGGGATCTTGTGATGACCGTCGCGAAGCCAAGACCGGGCCTTGAACTGGGCGTGGCGCATTTTTCATCCATCGCGCTGCCGCCCAAAGAATTCGCCGTGATAGCTGCTCGGGCGGGTTTTGCGTCGATAGGTCTGCGTCTGCACCCCGCCTTTCCCGGAGCCCCTTTCTACGAGTTGCCGGTGGGCAGCCAAAGTGCCCAGGAGTTCAAGGCAATTGCCGATGGCGAAGGCATCAAGGTGTTTGATATCGAGTTCTTCGTGATCGATGAGAGCTTCGTTGCGGCCTCCCATGAGGCGACCGTGGCAGCCGCTGCGAACATAGGAGCGCGCCGGCTGAGTGTTTGCGGCGATGATCGAGACGGCGGCCGTCTTGCCACAAACCTTTCTGAGTTTTGCGCCCTCGCGGCGCGATATGGAATGTCAGTCGACATCGAAAACATGGGCTGGCGGACGGTAAGAACCTTTGGCGACAGTGTTGCGGTCGTGAATTCCTGTGGAGCAGAGAACGCCGGTGCCCTCGTTGATGGGATTCACTTCTTCCGAAACGGCGCTTCGATCGACGAGCTTCGCGGAAATGCAGGGAAGGTAAAACACGTCCAGCTTTGCGACGTCCGCGGGCCTGCTCCCAAAACATCGGACGCAATGATCGCCGAGGCGAGAAGCGGTAGGCTCGCTCCTGGAGAAGGCGAATTGCCATTGAAGGACCTCTGGGCGGCAACCGAATACGGCGCTGCTATCTCGGTTGAAGTGCCACTCGTCGGGCCGGTGGACCCGGAGGCACATCTAAAACATCTGCATGACAGCGCACTGGGAATTTTGAAACCGGATCATTGATCCGGCGCCGACGCGGCGTAAGCCGGTCGGAGGGAGGAAGTCTTACATGACTTATACGTTTGATTTCGGTGCGGTCCTCGACCGCGCCCCGGAATTGCTATGGGCCTCGCTTGGAACGCTTGGCCTTGCGTTGGCTGGGATGGTCCTCGCACTCGTCATAGGAATCCTGGGCGTTGTTGCAAGGTCTTCCAAGAGCAAGATGACACGCACTCCCGTGATCCTCTTCGTCGAGGTCGTGCGTAATACGCCATTCCTGGTGCAGATCTTCTTCATATATTTTGCCCTTCCTCTCATGGGCATACGCCTCAATCCGACCGTCACTGCGATCATTGCCCTCGGGATCAATGGCGGGGCGTACGCAATCGAGATCATCCGAGGCGGGGTCGAGAGCGTGTCGCGCGGCCAGATCGAGGCAGGTTTCGCACTTGGTCTGCACAAGGCGGACGTTTTCCGGCTCATCGTGCTCAAGCCGGCGCTGCGGGCGATTTATCCCTCGCTCACAAGCCAGTTCATCATGCTGACACTGACAACGTCTGTCTGCACGTCAATCGCCGCCTACGAACTGACCTCGGCCGCTCAGCGCATTGAATCTGACACCTTCCGCAGCTTCGAAGTCTATTTCACGGTGACCGCAATCTACCTGGTTATCTCGACGCTGATGATGGGCCTCTTTGCCCTCATTTCTCGCCACTACTTCAACTACCCGACGCGATAGGAGGCAGCCATGGGTCCCATCGGCGAAAATGAATTCTTCTTTTTGATGCAGGGTTTGAAGTGGACCGTGTTGCTCGCGATCGTGGGCTTCATCGGTGGGGGTATATTCGGAATCCTGATAGCGCTGCTGCGCACCTCGAAGAAGAAGGTCTTCCGGACGATCACCGCAGGGTATATCGGCATCTTCCAGGGCACGCCCCTTCTGATGCAGCTCTTCGTTGTCTATTACGGCGTTGCGCTGTTGGGCATCGAAGTCAACGCGTGGATCGCGGTCGCAATCGCCTTCACGCTCCATGCCAGTGCTTTCCTGGGAGAGATCTGGCGCGGCTCCATCGAGGCTGTGCCGAAGGGCCAGACGGAAGCCGCCAACGCCCTCGGTCTGCATTATGTCTCGCGGATGAAAGACGTCATCCTGCCGCAGGCCCTGAAAATCTCGATGCCGGCCACGATCGGCTTCCTTGTCCAGCTCATCAAGGGCACGTCGCTCGCAGCAATCGTCGGCTTCATTGAACTGACTCGCGCCGGCCAGATCATTTCAAACCAGACCTATCGTCCGCTGCTCGTCTTCGGGATCGTCGCCGCAATCTACTTCATCATTTGCTGGCCCCTCTCCCATGCCGGAAGTGGCCTCGAAAAACGGATGGCGAAAGCCGCCCGCTAACCGCTTCGCTGGAAGCAAAACCCTGGAGGAGGAGCATACTTATGCATACCAATCGTCGGAATTTTCTCGGACTTGCACTGGCAACTGTTGCCTTCACAACCGTCGGCGCTGCCGCCGCCTCTGCGGCAACTGTAGAAGAAATCAAGGCAAAGGGCACGCTGGTCGTCGGCATCCAGGGCGACAACGCGCCTTGGGGTTTCGTCAATACGAGCGGCCAGCAGGACGGCTTCGACGCTGACGTCGCCAACCTTTTTGCAAAGGAGTTGGGCGTTAAGGTTCAATTCCAGCCGCTCGCCGTTGCCAACCGCATTCCCGCGCTAACGACCGGCAAAGTCGACATCCTGTTCGCAACGATGGCAATGACGGAAGAGCGTGCGAAATCAATTCAATACAGCAAGCCCTACGCCGCCAACACGATTTCGCTTTATGCCGCGAAATCCGACACGGTTACGAAGCCTGAAGACGTTGCGGGATGGGAGATCGGCGTTCCGAAGTCCAGTTCGCAGGATAAGGCAGTAACCGACGCCGTCGGATCCACCGCAACGGTTCGCCGGTTTGATGATGACGCCGCAACCATCCAGGCTTTGATCTCCGGACAGGTAAAGGCGGTTGGCGGCAACCAGTTCTATGGTCAGCGGCTGGATGCGGCGAGTGCCGGCACCTTTGAGCGCAAGATTAACTTTCTGACGACCTACAACGGAGTCGGGACCCGTCTCGGCGAGAAGGACTGGAACGAAGCCGTCAACGCCTTCATCGAGAAGATCAAGGCCAATGGTGAGCTTGCCGCCATCACCAAGAAGTGGATGGCGATCGATCTGCCGCAGTTCCCTGAATCCATTCCGAACATCCCGTTCACCGTCAATTAAAGCCCAAATGGAGGGTTCCGTGCTCAATTCCGCAAACGATCAACCGACGCTGATTTCCCTTGAGGATGTGCAGAAGTGGTACGGCGCTTTCCATGCCTTGAAATCCATCAGTCTGTCGGTCCGCAAAGGCGAAAAAATCGTCCTCTGTGGGCCGTCAGGCTCCGGAAAATCGACGTTAATCCGCTGCATAAATGCCCTCGAAACGATCGAGGAAGGCAAGATTGTCGTCGAGGGTCAGGTACTGGACGGAAGCATTAAATCCGTCGATGCGATACGGCGCGAAGTGGGAATGGTCTTCCAGAGCTTCAATCTCTTCCCGCACATGACCGTACTTCAGAACTGTACACTCGCCCCGATGCGTGTTCGAGGCACAAGCCACGCTGACGCAGAGCGACTGGCTCGAAAATATCTCGAGCGCGTTCGAATCCTTGACCAGGCTGAAAAGTATCCTGCGCAGCTATCCGGCGGGCAACAACAACGCGTTGCCATCGCTCGCGCGCTCTGCATGGAGCCGAAGGTCATGCTCTTCGACGAACCGACCTCTGCCCTCGATCCCGAAATGGTGAAGGAGGTGCTCGACACCATGATCGGCCTCGCCCGTGACGGCATGACGATGATCTGTGTCACTCATGAAATGGGCTTTGCCCGTCAGGTCGCTGACCGCGTCATCTTCATGGCCTCCGGAGAAATCGTCGAAGAGGCCGAACCGGAGGTCTTCTTCAAGTCTCCCAAGCACGAACGCACAAAAACCTTCCTCGGCGAAATCCTTGCCCACCACTGACGTCCGAAGGCGATACCAATGCGCGACAAGAAATTCCTCGTGGGACTGATCGGGGCCGACATTCAAATGTCGAAGTCCCCGGCTCTCCACGAAACGGAAGCTCGACATCAGGGCCTCGATTACCGCTACGAGCTTCTCGACCTGGCCGAGCGAGGCCTTCCTGCCTCGGCGTTGCCGGACCTCCTAGACGAGGAGGAGCGGCGCGGTTTTGCCGGGAGCAACATTACACATCCGTGCAAGCAGTCGGTGATCGCCCACCTCAATCGCCTTTCCGAGGATGCAGAGATGCTCGGTGCGGTCAACACCGTGGTGTTTCGTGACGGCGAGAGGATCGGCCACAACACTGATTGGTACGGTTTCTACGAGAATTTCCGGCGCGGCCTTCCGGACGTCGCGAAGTCGCATGCCGTCCTGCTTGGCGCCGGCGGCGCCGGTGTCGCCGTGGCGCATGCCGCAATGAAGCTCGGTATTGAGAGACTATCGATCTTCGACCAGGATTCGACACGGGCAGAAAACTTGGCTGGGCAGTTGAATGATCGGTTCTCAAGGGGTTGTGCGCGCGCCACGACGGATGTCGGCAGCGCCCTGGGCTCCGCGGACGGCCTTATCCACGCGACGCCCACGGGTATGAAGAGCCATCCTGGCTTGCCGATCGACCCAAAATGGCTTCTGCCACGGCATTGGGTCGCCGACATCGTCTATATGCCGCTCGTCACAGAGCTCCTTGCTCTCTCCGAAAGAAAAGGCTGCCGGACCCTTCGTGGCGGCGGCATGACCGTCTACCAGGCAGCAGCGGCTTTCGAATTGTTCACCGGGATAGCACCCGACGCAGAGCGCATGTCCCGTCACTTTATGGACTTGTGCCGCCTGTCGGCTTGATGGAGAGATCCCAATGCCGCATATCATCATCGATTATAGTCGGGGCGCAGGCGAGCACGTAGCCATGGACCGGCTCACGCTGACCGTGCATCGCTGCGTTCGCGACGGCGGCCTAGTGAAACCTTCCGCCGTGCGCACGCTTGCGCGGGAGGCGACATACTCCTGCGTGGGCGATGAGCATGTCGATAGTCATTTCATCCAAATCATCGTGCGGATGGCACCGGGTCGTACTGCAGAGACCAAGCAGAAGCTCCTCACTGCCGTTCTCGACGCCGCGCGGACGATCGCCGCGCCTGCTCTCGAAGCGGGAAGGCTCGGCTTGCGCGCAGATCTCTACGAGTCGGACCCTGATTTTGCTGTTCAAGCAATCACGTTCGTCTGACCAGGACGACGTGCTCGAGAAGGACACTATGCTATGAGCCTGATCTACGTTCTCAATGGACCAAACCTCAACCTGCTTGGCAAACGCCAGCCGCACATCTACGGGCATGAAACGCTCGCAGACGTAGAGGCGGACTGCCGCAAACTGGCAGCCGAACTCGGTCATGAAATCCGCTTTCATCAGAGCAACCGGGAATACGAGATCATCGATTGGATTCATGAGGCGCGCGAGGACGGTGCGGGCATCGTCATCAATCCGGCAGCCTTTACCCATACCTCACTCGCCATCCTCGACGCTCTGAACACATTTGAAGGACCTGTGATCGAGATCCACATCTCCAATGTGCACAAGCGCGAAAGCTTCCGACACCATTCGTTCGTTTCGCACCGCGCGGACGGCGTGATCTGCGGCCTTGGAACAGAAGGATACCAGCTTGGCATCCGGCGCGCCGCGACAATGATCAAGGCGGCGAGCAAGAGCTGAGTTGACCATGACCCAACGGGTTAAGCTGGCCGTACTTGGCGCAGGCCTCATCGGTAAGCGCCATATTCAACACGTCCTGGCCGAGCCCTTGGCGCAACTCATTGCGGTGGTCGATCCCACGCCGGTTGGCGAGACTATTGCCAAGGAAGCCGGCGTGAAGTGGTTTACGAGCTTCGCGGACATGATTGCCGCAGACCGACCTGACGGGATAATCGTGGCTACGCCCAACCAGGCTCACGTCCAGAACGGGTTGGAAGCCGTTGAAGCCGGCGTTCCCGCACTCATCGAGAAGCCTATCGCCGACGACATTATATCCGGGGAAAAGCTGATCGCAGCGGCTGAGGAAAAAGGTGTTCCTCTATTGACCGGCCATCATCGCCGACACAATCCGGTGACGCAGAAGGCAAAGGAAATCATCGAAAGCGGGAAGCTCGGCCGCGTTCTTGTTGTCAATGCGATGTTTTGGCTATTCAAGCCCGACGAGTACTTCGACGTCTCGTGGCGTCGTGAGCGCGGTGCGGGGCCGGTTTTCCTCAATCTCATCCACGATGTCGATAATCTGCGCTACCTTTTCGGCGATGTGGCTGCGGTTCAGGCACGCGAGTCCAACGCGGTGCGCGGCAACGCAGTTGAGGAAACGGCTGTGATCCTGATCGAGTTCAAGAATGGAGTTTTGGGAACTGCGACAGTCTCGGACGCGGTGGTCGCACCGTGGAGCTGGGAGATGACAACCGGAGAGAATCCGGCTTACCCCAAAACCGAGCAATCCTGTTACATGATCGGAGGAACGCACGGGTCGTTGGCTGTTCCGTCGCTCGAGGTCTGGCGCAATCCTGGTAAACGGAGTTGGTGGCAGCCAATTGACCAAACGCGTATCGAGGTAGACGACGAGGACCCGCTCGTTCTGCAGATCAGGCAATTCTGCAAGGTGATCCGCGGAGACGAACCGCCGCTTGTCAGCGGGCGTGAGGGGCTCGAAGCCTTGAGGGTAGTCGATGCGGTAAAACGCTCTGCGGCAACGGGTGAACGTATCGAGTTGAACTGACTCCTGAGTAATGTGACCGCCTGCTCGCCCTTCGCGTCTCCTTGCATCCGATGCGATGAGAGCGCCGGCTCAACACCGACGTTAGGCATCGCGCTTCTGGCGGAGGGAATCGTCGCCGCCGCTCTGTCTTCGCCCGCCATCGAATGGCAACGACGCAACGCTTCATCGAATTTCGGGGTGACTGCTTGAAGCCGACTTAGGGCAGAAATCAAAGTCCGGCTTGACGTGCCTTTTTTGTCTTTCGGTACTTGGGCCGGATTAGCGCAACGGGTCGACCATCCCCGTTCCCCCTCGTCGCGGTAGGGTGGAAACAGTGGACCAGCGGGTCGCAAGTCTGAATTGTTCTCAGCACAATTATCCCGCATTCTCATGCATAACCGTTAGGCGCCCCTCTGCCGCAAGTCGGCCGCGTTACTGCTGACGAGTCGCTCGACCAGGCGAGCAGCCTCCTCTGCAATAGCGGGAATGGTGCCTGATTTTCGCGTCGATCCGAAATCGAGGCCGGCAAAAGACAGCCCCGGATTGGTGGCGACTCCATCCTCGTGTACGGGCTGACCGGCTGCGTCGAGAGCGAGGGAGCCGGACCCATGAGAAATCGCCGGTGAAGCCCGTGCACCAGACCACCGATCTGATGCCGCTGGCGGTACAGTCGATGGACCGGATCGGAGGATCGGGCGGACGCGGTTCAACCGTCTCGGCGGGATCGTCCTTGGCTGGGGGCGCATCGAGCCCGGCACGCTTGATGTATTCGTCGATCAGCCGCTTCGCGTTCGCGGAAATTTCGTCAGCAAACCGCATGTTGGTTTCGAGCTCGTCGCCGAAGATGAGGCTGCCATTCTCCACGCCCCTGAAACGGCCAAGCAACACCACCCCTTGCGCGCCAAGCGATTGCAGGCTGATCGTGTGGGTCGCACCGACCAGCGCGCGGGCTGGAAGCTTGCCGGAGGGGAGGACGAGTTCCTTGCGGGGGACATCGAGAAAGCCGGCCAGCGTTCAGCCAATTAAGTATGTTGCCGCCGCGATAGTGCCGCACCCAACGGCCGTTGCGACTGGTCGAAGGCCACGCGCCCAGCTAGTGCCAGCTCCTCGGCGATCTGGCCGCCCGATTGTCCGCTGCCGACCACCAGCACCGCGCCATTCTCTATATCGGCTGCGCTGCGATACGCCGAAGAATCTACCTGGTGAATGGTGATTGGCAAATCCGCTGACCCTGGTGGCCGGACCTGTTGATTTTGATCGCTGGTGGCGATCACCACATTGCGGGCCAGAAGCGCGCCGCCCGCCGTTGTGACGCGAAAGATCCCATTGTCTTTCGTCAGCTCCTTCACTGGGGTTTGGGTGCTTACCGGCAAGCAGTGTCGCTCGGCATAGCCTTCGAGATATGCCGCGAACTCGTGGTGGGTTATTGCGCCCCATGGATCGGGTCCCCCGTATGAGTCACCGGGTAAGATGGAGCGGATTGTCGGCGAGTTCAGTCGAAACGAGTCCCATCGCCGCGTTCGCCAGGTCTCGCGGATCCGGCCTCGATCGAGCACCTGATGATTGCAGCCCAGCCGTTTTAGAAGATAGCTGACGCCGAGACCCGCCGAGCCGGCGCCAACCACAATGGCATCGAGTACCTCGCTCATGCGCCCGCGCCCCCTGCCAAACTATAGGTCTATATCATCGTGTCCCTCGGCTTCTGGCAAGGCTACAGTTGCACATGAGAGGTCCGCGATGGGGTCGCTTTCCCCGTTCTCCCAAATTCGCAACAGGGTGGAAAATCGCCGTTCGGGGCGGTTCTACCGAACGGCTTGGTAGCGGACGAAATCGACGTTCAAGTGTTGTCTGTGGGTAACTTGCCGCGGCACGACGCGGCCTCCGCAATGAGTTCCAAGGAGTTTGCCGGGAAAGGCTCTGGCTCCATTAAGAAAAACGCGCATGAAGCCGACAGTACGGCTTACCGGCTTATTCAACCCAGCATTTGATTGCTTAGGACTGCTCCCCTTTGCCAGGTGTGGACATGGCTCGGAAGCGATGGTCCGCGACGCTCTCACGCGCTCGTGCGATCACCCGCTCTGCCCAGGCAAGGGGTTCTGCACGGGTATAATCCTCAAGCACTTTGGCATGGTGCTCCGCCGCGTCCCAATCGCCGCCCTTGATGCAGGCCTCGATGGCAGACCTCCTGAACTCCAGCTGGTTAAGCACGGCCGCTCCTCTCGCAAGTAGTCCCTCTGCCTCGCCGAGCGACGATGCCCGGACTTCCGGATCGTCCGTGATCAACGCCAGCTCGCCCAAAACGCGCGGCCCCGCGAAACCTATTCCTGTCTCGCGTGCGATTGCGAGCGCGTGTTTCACCTGATCAAGCGCGCCATCACTGTCGCCCGAAAGGCGCAACAGGCTGGCGTGTATATATAAGCTGAGAGCTTCGAATCGCTTTGCACCGACCGAGATCGCCAGATTCAAGGCTGCCTGCGTGTGATCGAGCGCTTTGCCATGTTGTTGCAGCTCGCGATAACAGAGGGCGGCGGCGTTTTGGGCAAGTATCTCCCCCCTTTTGTGGCCAATCTTTGCTGTCTCGGCTATAGCCAGCAAGGCGATCTCCAAAGCCGCCGCCGCGCTTCCTGAGTAGAATTGCGCCATGGCCGCCATCGGGCGGTTCGCCGCAGCAATCCTGGCGAACCCATGCTCTTGGGCGAGGCTCACACAGCGCTCAAACAGCTCGTAAGCAGACACCATTCTGACGCGTATGAACTGCGCGTCGGCGAGGCCGCCTAGCGCCATGGCTTCGAGCTCGACCGAGCCAGCCCTCTTCGCCAACTCCAGAGCCTGCTCGTGCTCGTGACTGCAGGCTTCGGCGTTGCCACTCGGGAAATAGAGATTGCCGCGCAGAAAGTGAATGCGGGCCAGTTCCGCCGTGAATCCAAGCTGCGAAGCGGTGTTCTCTGCCTGCTCCAGGTCAGCGAAGGCTCCGTCCATGTCATCAATGGTGCGCCTCGCTCCTGCACGGCCGATCAGTACGCTGCAACGGGCCCGATCGTCGATCGCTGCCGTCAGTGCGAGGTCGTAGGCCGCCACCGCGTCCCGGACCCGGCCCAGTTGCTCCAGGATTTCGGCCCTCGATTGCGCTAGCTCGTACCGATCGACAGGGAGGGCGGCAATCTCGAGGCCCCGGTCTGAGAGGCGGAGCGCGTTTTCGTACCGATAGCTCCCGACCAGCAGCTGCACTGCCGACAGGTAGGCGGCGGCTGCCCTGGTGTCTTCTGCGCGATCGAGATGTTCCGCCCGCAAAACTGGATCGTCACTGGCTGCAAACCATTCGGCAGCCGCAAGATGGAGATCACGGCGCCGATTCCGAAGCAACGTCTCGTATACCGCATCCCGGATTAGCGCATGGCTGAACATGATCGCCTCGCCATGGTATCTGAGAAGACGGTGCTCGATCAGCTGGTTCGGCTGGTAATGTGGCTTACCTATGAGATACCGCAGGGCCCCAAGCTCGACCCTGAGGCCCAAGATGGAAGCAGCCTGGAGCGCGGTCCTGTCTACAGGGTCAACACGGTCGACGCGAGCCTGCATCAAGCTCTGCACCGAACCGGGAACTTCTTGTGCGCCAAGACTCTGCTGCGTCTCGGCCAGGAGCTGCTCCAGAAACAGCGGATTGCCTGCTGCACGCGCGACGCAGCGTTCCACGAAGCTGCTACTGGCGGCCAGCAGTCCGCTCGCGAGTGCACGCGCGTCTTCGAGTTGCAGAGGTCCAAGGTCGAGCGTGACGAGGGAGGCTTCGGCAACCTCCTCACGCCACCCGGAACCAGAAGGGTCTCCCTCGACGCGCGACGTCATCGCGAGAATGGACCTGCTGCGGGCAGTCGCGAGTGCGATCTCCGAGAGCTGTGCCAGCGTTGTCTCATCGGCCCAATGAACATCCTCGACGATAATGAGAATCGGCCGGGCGCGGCTCGCACGCTGCACCAGACTGGCGGGAACCCTTATCCTGCCGGCTCGCCGAGCCTCGTTGTCCATAGCATCCACAAGTACTCGAAGGTCGGGCGGCTGCGGTAGGTCAAGGAGATCGTCCAGGAAAACGAGCTCGTCTTGGTTCACCAGTCCTGCGGCCAAGGCTGAATCGAGCCCGGCTTGGCTTGCTGCAGGTCCATCGGTCAAGGAGATGTTCAGAAGACTGCGCACCAGGGCGCCGATAGCATCACGGCCAGCGCCGCCCCCAAAGTCGAGCACGAGGGCGGCGTGGCAATCAAACCCGCCGTCGCGGGCGACGCGTTGGAACTCCTCGACTAGGCGGGTCTTGCCGATTCCGGCTTCGCCGCGAACGTAAAACACCTGACCTCTGCCTGACGCTCGGCACGATGCCACTGCCGCCCCGAATATCTGAAGCTCTGCCTGGCGGCCAACGAGAGGGCCTGCGTCAGTGGAAGCCTCCGTTCTGCATCGCACTACTTGCCACGCCCGTACAGGTTCTGCGAAGCCCTTCACGTTCAGCCAGCCCCCGTCCACGCAGTCTATCTTGCCGCGTGTCATCCTCATCACGGCATCGGAGATAAGGATGTCTCCGGGCGGCGCCGCGGCCGCGAGTCGGGAGGCGAGATTTACGGATTCGCCTGTCACAGTGTATTCGTGGTGGCTGACACTGCCAGTCGTGCTTGCGACGACCTGACCTCCGGCGACTCCAGCATGAATCTGGAGCCTCCGACCATGGACGTCGGCAAGTTCTGAAACAGCATCGCGTATCTCCAAGGCTGCATGGACTGCACGAACGGCGTCGTTGCCATAGGATATGGGTGCGCCGAAGACGCCCATCACGCAGTCACCGATGTGCTTGTTCAGGTAGCCGCCGTGAGCCACGACGATCGGATCCACACGCTCGAAGAAACCGCCCACAACCTTGTGCAGCTCTTCGGCATCGAGTTCGCGACTGAGGGCCGTAAATCCGGCTATATCTGCAAAGAGGACCGTTACCTGCCGACGCTCGCTCGCGGGGCTATGCACTGCCGGGGCGGGCCACCTGTCGTCGCCAGACGCTTTCAATCTCCTGATTGCGTCAAGAAGCTTCTTTCGGTGCCCGAGCGCAGAAACGCCCAGGTTGCGCAAGTCCTGGTCTGTCAAGTCGCGCAGGACATCGCCATCGATTGCGTTGTCGTGAAACGAACCGACGTACTGCTCGAGCCCTAGTGAGCGCAACCAACTGACAACGTCCACCTGCCTGTCCTTTCAGGTTGAGGCGACATTTGCATTTTTCCCGACGTCTGAAAGCGAGCAAGCTCGCGTTCTCAAGACAACGCCCGGCTTGTCGCTCGCGAAGCTCCGTAAATTAGCATTTTAGCATGGTCACGGAACGCCGAACAAAGGATGGTTGCGAGATCCGCTTTGCGGTGGAGTTGCGACGTTCTCTTTGCCCATCACCGGCGACCGCTACGGGTCCAGGCTGTGTGAAAACGCCGAACATGATAGCCTTTGACATGAGTCGAGGGGGATTCATGAAGCGGTATATCGAGGGTGTCGACAGGAGCCAGAGTACACTGCTTCCCGAGCAGTTGGATGACTGGGTGCATGAGGATAGCCCGGTTCGGGTGGTGGACGTCTTCGTTGATGAGCTCAATCTGGCCGATCTCGGTTTTGTACGCTGTGAGCCAAGCAATACCGGGCGCCCCGGTTATCATCCCTCGATCCTGCTCAAGCTCTACATCTACGGCTATCTGAACCGAATCCAGTCGAGCCGACGTCTCGAACGCGAAGCTGGACGCAACATTGAGGTGATGTGGCTGGTTGGGCGTCTTGTGCCTGACCATAAGACCATCGCCGATTTTCGACGCGATAACGGTGGTGCCATCAAGAAGGTCTGTACCGGCTTTGTGCGGCTGTGCCGCGAGATAGGGCTTCTCGCCAAGCCGAGTGTTGCGATCGACGGCAGCAAGTTCAAGGCGGTCAACAACCGAGACCGGAACTTCACCAAGGGCAAGCATGGCGCAGATCGAAGAGAGCGTTGCCCGCTATCTCCACCAGATGGACGGCGCCGACCGGCAGGAGCGCGACGACATTCATTCCGCCAAGATCGAGCGCCTGCAGGAGAAGGTTGAACGGCTTCGACAGGAGATGGTTCGGCTCAAGGAGATCGAAAAGGAGATGCTGGAAACGCCCGACCAGCAGGTATCGTTCACCGATCCCGATAGCCGGTCAATGGCGACCAGCGGCCGAGGCTCGGGCATGGTCGGCTACAACACTCAGACCGCAGTCGACACCGAACATCACCTTATCGTTGCCCATGAGGTGACCAATGTCGGCAACCGGGCGCAACTTGCCAACATGGCCAAGGCCAGCAAGCAAGCCTTTGAGGCAGACCATCTCGAGGTCGTGGCTGACCGCGGTTACTTTAACAGCGAAGAGGTCCTCGCCTGCGTCGAGCAGAAGATCACGGTGACCATGCCCAAG
This sequence comes from Sinorhizobium sp. NG07B, assembly GCF_002532005.1. Taxonomy (NCBI): domain Bacteria; kingdom Pseudomonadati; phylum Pseudomonadota; class Alphaproteobacteria; order Hyphomicrobiales; family Rhizobiaceae; genus Sinorhizobium; species Sinorhizobium sp. NG07B. The sequence continues at coordinate 201,824 of NZ_NWTD01000007.1, forward strand.
CCCATGACGTCGGCCAATCGGATCAAGGGGCTCTTCGTCAAGCAGGACTTCCGGTATCTCAAGGACGAGGATGTCTATCTCTGCCCGGCCGGCGAACGGTTGATCTATCGGTACACGCGAGAAGAGGCGGACCTGATGATCCGGCGCTACTGGTCGAGCAATTGTCCAAGCTGCGCCATGCGGTCCAAGTGCACGACCAGCAAGTATCGGCGCATTCAGCGTTGGGAGCATCACCTTGAGGCGATGCAGGCAAGGCTTGATGCTGATCCTGATAAGATGCGGCAACGCCGCGTGACCGCCGAGCACCCCTTCGGGACGATCAAATCATGGATGGGAGCCACGCACTTCCTCACCAAGCGGCTGCCGAACGTGCGCGCGGAAATGGCGCTGCACGTACTCGCCTATAACATGACCCGGGTCATGAACATCATCGCTCCAAGGCACTGGTGGCGGCAATACAGGGGTAATAGCCTCGCCCATCACGATTGCATGAAACGCTCCCGTCAAACGCCGGCATAGAGGCCAATTCGGCATCTGGAGGGCGCTCGAAGGCAAAAACCGCCTACCATGACGCTTGAGCAACGCTCATATCCCACAATTGGCCATGGCATCAGCGTTTTTACACAGCCAGGGTCGAGAGCCGTTCTTCACTAGCCATGTGCACGCCGCGCGGATGTTCACGTTCGGGCTAAAAAGATCCCATATGCTTGACGGGAACACTTTCCAGCGACGCATTTCGGCAAGCGGGAATCGACGCTCAGATCGCAAGCTCAGTGCGGACCAATGCGGATCATGCGCTCGCCAACTCATTTCAGAGAGCTTAGGCGAGCGCTTAAAGGGTTACTATTTCTTCACGTCATCGGTAACGGCCCTGATCACCTCCGACGCCATGACGAATTCGTGTTTTCTGTTTGCAATACGATGGCGCTTGGCGATCCATTCGAAGTCGGTATAGGCAGCGTAGACGGATCCATCCTCTGCTTCGTAGACAAGAACGCGAACCGGCCAATCGAGACCCGCGAGAGGGTTGGCGGTGATGAATGTTGTGCCAAGCGCTGGATTGCCGAATGTCACCAGGCGCGACGGAAGTACCTTGTTGCCGGCGGCGTTGCCGAGCTTCGCCTGATCGATGACGCTGAACAGCGTGATGCCCTTTTCCTCGACGCTATGTTTGATCCGGTCTACCGTTTCGCCGACCGAATAGCGGCTTTTGACGGTGACAACCCCGTCGCTGTTACCTGCCTGTGCTGTCGACGTTTGAGCCGACGCCGCGACCGCCGTGACAATCAGGGCGGCCGACCGTATTCCATTGCTGATCGTGATCATCTGAAACTCCTCTGTGTTGCCAAGCGGCATGTCAAGGATGCGTGCGGCCGCTGGATTTTGGTAATGCCGTCTCGTGTCCGTTTCGATAATCGGATTTTATGGTTTGTGGCTCGGTTCGCAGAGGAAGCGTCATCAGGATGGCGATCACGAGTGTCAACACCAACGCCAGCACGCAAAAGCTCCATCCAAGATGATCGTAGATCTGGCCGACCACCAGGCTGCCGAACAGGCCTCCCGTATAGTAGGAGGCGAGATAGGCTCCGCTCGCGGCCGCCTTTTCGATGTCGGCGATGTGGCCCACCTGGCCTGTGACCAGAGCCTGGGCGAGAAAAGTGCCGACGGCGATTAGCGCGAGACCGGAGAGCACCACGGCAAGGCCGCTGCTCAACAAGGCGATGAGACCGAGGATCGCGACAAAGAGGGTGAGCGTGATCGCCGGTGCGGCTCCAAGGCGGCGCGAAATCACCCCGCCCAGTGGCGTCGTAAACAGTGACGGCAGGAAGACGAAATAGACGAGCCCGAGCTGCATGGGCGAGAGACCCAGCTCAACGAGCCGGAAATTCACGTAGGTGTAGGTCCCAATGAACACGAAGAGGATCAGAAAGCCGACAGCAAGCATGCTCTGCAGCCCCCGGTTGCCAAGCACGCAGCGCCAGCTCCCGTTGATGCTGCGCATCTGTCGGTTCGGCATTATGTGTTCCGTGCGCTTCAATGTGGTCCAGACCAACGCCGCACCCGCCAGATTGAGGACGGCGAAGGTCAGGAAGTTGATCGACAGACCGCCGGTATCAGCCACCCAAGCCGACAGGGTGCGGCCGAAGAGATTGCTTGCGACGTTGCCGGTGATATAGGCGGCGAGCGCACCCGTTGCTCGGTCGGCCGGATAGTGTTCCGCGAGATAAGCCATGGTGAGTGTGAATGCTGTGGCCATGCACAGGCCCTGCGCCACGCGAAGGCCGGCGAAAAGCATTATGTCTTGGGTGACAGCGAGCAGCGCCGTCGGCACGGCAAGCAAGGTCAGGCTGATCGAAATCCCGTTGCGCCGGTCGAGCGAGCGTCCGAATATGCCGACCGCCAGGCCAGCGACCGCCATGCCCAAGGTGCTGGCGTTGACCGCGAGGCCCATCGTGGCACGGCTGACCGCGAACTGTCTCTGTAGCGACGGCAAAATCGCCTGGGCAGCGAAAAGATCGACGAGCGTCAGAAATGCGATGAGTGAAATGATGCCGAAGTGCAAGCGTTCTGCCGCCGGGGTCGTCCGAATGGAGACGGGCGCAGGCGCGGCGCGATCGAGATTCGTCATCGCCTTTTCTCCTGGAGCGGAGACGTTTCCCGCCGGTGGCCGGAAACGTCCGAGTTAGGGAAGTTGTGCTGTCGCCGTGCTCACATGGTGTCGGCGTTGTCTGCCATCGGCGGCAGGATATCGGCGGAGTAGAGCACGGCCGGCTCTTTGCCGTTGTTCTTCCACCAATGGGCAAGATCGCCGAACTCTGCGGTAACCTCGCCCGCCTTGTGCTCGATCGGCACCTTGCAGCTGCTGCGGTATTCGGTGATGGTGCCTTCAAGGATCAGGATATTGGCAGGGCGCGCATCATGCGCATGCCACGGAACGACGCCACCCGGCTGCACAACCAGTTTTCGCAGCCTGAGCGCATTGCCTTTCCAGTCGCCGCCCTTCGACGAAAGATCGATGGAGGCGAGGACTTCGTCGGTAACACCTTCCGGCGTAGTCGCGCCCGGCGCCATCGCATCCGCCGCTACTTGATCCTTAGGGCATTCGCCCGCCATGGCCGACGGCGACGCGAGTGCGCTTGCAAAGAGGCCGAGCGCCCCGGCGGCGACCAACGAGGGGCGACCTGCAAGGGATTTCTGGGTCATGTCCGTTTCTCCTTTATGGTCCGGCCGGAGACATTCCGCCGGCATGAGGAGATTGCGGGACATTCAGGCGACAAAGAAATGCCGCCTGCTTTTGAATTCCATAGCTCAGAGCTATTGCGCAAGAGGTGAGGTATCGGCGGCCGACCGGCGCATGTCTATGCCGGAATGCGGTGTGGCCCAGCCGTAAGATTTGACGGCTGCGACGAAGGTGGCAACGGCCGGCGAGAACCGACGACCCGCGACGGTAACGAGGCAGATCTCCCGACTAACCTCCGGCTCGGTTACGGGGCGGACCTGGAGGCCAGGAATGACGGCACTGTATTCGGGAATGAAGCAGATTCCGAGGCCACCGGCCACCATGTTCTGAATCCAGTCCTCCCGCTCGCTCGAATAGGAGATGCGCGTCTTCACGCCAGAGGACTCGCATAAGTCCGTCAAATAATCCCAATATTCGCAGTTCACGCGCCTTAGGTAAATTTCACCATCTATCGCGGTGATGGGAACGGCCTCGTATTGGCAGAGACGGTGACCGGCGGGAAAGGCAAGCATGAATCTTTCACGAAACAGCGGCGTCACGTCGAAGCGTTCGGGAAAGCGGTCGCTGCTCGCCATGACAGCGACATCGATCTCTCCCTCTTCAAGCAGCTCTGAAAGCCTGGACGGCACGCCTTCGACGAGCTGAAGCTGGATGCCTCGGTGGCGCATGTTGAAGTCGGTCAGGAGACCGGTGAACCGACGCGGCCCGATTGTGCACATGATGCCGACCTTCACATGCGCATCCTCAAGGCACAGGAAGCGCGACGCCTCCTGCCTAACGCCGGATAGTTCGTCGAGAATTGATTGGAATCGTGGTCGAAGTAGGTTTCCGAGATCCGTAAGGTGGGTCAGGTTCCGTTCCCGCCGAAACAAGAGCCCACCGACCTCGTCTTCGAGCTGTTGAATTGCCCGGCTGAGTGCTGGCTGGGTCACGTTGGACTTTTCTGCCGCCCGCGTGAAGTTCCGCGTCTCGCAGACTGCTAGGAAATACCGCACGTGGTGAATGTCCATGCCCGCCCCCGCAAGGTTTTGTCGAGGCGGCCAACTTCCTACGCGCGTGGCGCCTGTACCAATGCAATTCACCTATCGATTTCATAGCACAGTAGCATTTCAGTTGGAATGAATATGGCGGCATCCTCTACTCGAAAAGGCTCTTCGGCCGAGACGTGAGGAGACGTTACATGCTCAAGGCAACTGACGCAGAGATCGATTCAATGTTCGGGCGCAGGACGCTCGAGGGCCGCAGTGCCATCGTGACCGGTTCAACAAGTGGTATCGGTCTCGGCATCGCACAGGCAATGGCAAGGGCGGGTGCCGCGGTGATGCTCAACGGTTTCGGCAACCCGGCCGAGATCGAGGGTCAACGAGCTGCGATGGCGGACGAAAACGATGTCGACGTCGCGTTCGACAGCGCGGACATGTCGAGCCCCGAGGCGATTCGGATGATGGTGGCGCGCGCCGTCGCACGCTTCGGCCAGGTCGACATCGTCGTCAACAATGCCGGCATCCAGCATGTCGCGCCGCTTGCCGAATTTCCGGCCGCCAAGTGGGACGCGATCATGGCGGTCAACCTCTCCGCCGCGTTCCATCTTGTTCAGGCGACCTATGGCCAAATGCAGTCCCGCGGGTATGGACGGATCATCAACATCGCCTCGGCTCATGGGCTCGTCGCATCTCCGTTCAAATCGGCTTATGTGGCGGCCAAGCACGGCCTCGTCGGTCTGACGAAGGTCTTAGCTCTGGAGGGCGCCGAGTTCGGCATAACGGCGAATGCGATCTGCCCTGGCTATGTGTGGACGCCGCTCGTTGAACAGCAGATCGACGACCAGGCAAAGTCCCACGGCATCGCGCGCGATGCCGTCATCCGCGATGTGTTCCTGAAGAACCAGCCGACCAAGCGCTTCGCGACCGTCGAGGAGATGGGGGCGCTGAGCGTCTTTCTGTGCACCAGTGCCGCAGCCTCCATAACCGGGGCGGCGATCCCCGTCGATGGCGGATGGACAGCGCATTGATTGCCCGTGGCAAAAAAGGAGGAGAGCCATGAACAAGCACGCCAACGTGAAGTTGCCGGCGTCTCACGACCATGAAAGGGCGTCCGTGGACGTCCGTCCACCACGAACGATAAACTTGGCGCTTCAGGGCGGCGGTGCGCATGGCGCATTCACCTGGGGCGTGCTCGACCGGCTGCTCGACGAGGCGAACCTTTCCTTCGAAGGCATCGTTGCGACCAGTGCCGGCGCGATGAACGCCGCCGTCCTGGCCTATGGGCTTGCGGAGGGTGGACGCAGCGGCGCGCAAAGGGCTCTCGCCAATTTCTGGCGTCGCATCAGCCATGCGGCAGCCTTCAGTCCTCTGCAGCCGAGTTTGCTCGACCGCCTGACCGGGGCGAAATCCTTGGAGTATTCGCCCGCCTTCGTCGTGTTCGACATGGTGACGCGGCTGCTATCGCCCTACCAGTTCAACCCATTGAACTACAATCCGCTGCGCCAGGTTCTGGAACAGTCGATCGATCTCGATGCGATCCGCATGTCCCGTTGTCCCGTGAAGCTGAACATTTGCGCCACCAACGTGCGCTCCGGCAAGGTGAAGGTTTTTTCCAATGACGAGATCTCGATCGATGCGGTGATGGCATCCGCCTGTCTGCCGTTCCTCTTCCAGGCCGTCGAGATCGATGGCGAGGCCTACTGGGATGGCGGCTACATGGGGAACCCGGCAATTTTCCCTTTGATCTACGGCTGCGATACTCCGGATGTGCTGGTGGTGCACATCAATCCCCTCGAGCGAACGGAACTGCCGCGGACTGCGGCTGAAATCCTGAACAGGATCAACGAAATCAGCTTCAATTCGTCGCTGCTCAGGGAGATGCGAGCAATCGCTTTCGTGACGCAACTGATCGATTCCGAGACGGGTAATTCCCTCGGGCTCAAACGGATATTCGTGCACGGCATCTCCGACGACGAGACAATGAGAAACCTCAGCGTCTCAAGCAAGCTGAATGCCGAGTGGGGAGCCCTCGTGGACCTCCGTGACCGCGGTCGACAATGCGCGGAGGACTGGCTGATGGCGAACTATGACGCGATAGGGAAGCGTTCGAGCGTCGATATCAGTACGCGTTACCTCTAGGCGGTTCGACGCTTCCCGACCAATCAGGCGCGTCGCCACCGGTCGAGCGCACCTCCCTTGCCATCTCCCTCCCGCGGCAGTCCTGCCTCCCGATACGGCCCGATAGGCCCGATCCGGGGGGCTTTTTTCGTCTCAGGTGCGCCCGTCACCGGCGGATATTTCGGCCTATCGAAACCATGCCTGAACAGCATTTCAAAGAGCTCGAGCGGTCTGCGAAGCTTGTCGGTATCAGGCCGATACCCGGTTTGAACAACGTCAAATCCAGGAGATGTTCAATGATCAACACTCGTACGCTCATCAGTTCCGCGCTTGCCGCGATCGCCTCCGTCTCGGCGTCGACCGCATCGGCAGGACCGGCCGCCCAGCCGGAGTTCTCGTTCGAGAAATGCTACGGGATCGTCAAGGCCGGGCAGAACGACTGCCAGACAGCCACGCATTCCTGCGCGGGCACCTCGACGATGGACGACCAGGCGGATGCCTGGATCTACGTGCCTGCCGGCACCTGCGGAAAGATCGCCGGCGGCAGCAACGCCCCCAAGGCCTGACGGCCTCCGGAAAACAAGCAAAAAGGGAGTAGACCGATGCCCAAGACGTTTCCAACCCACCCGGTGCCGTGCGCTGCGGGCATCGGCCTCCGTTCGATACACATTGCCGAGGTGCTTTCCCGCAGGCCTGCTGCGGGTTGGCTGGAAGTCCATGCCGAAAACTACATGGGCCAATCAGCGGCCGTGGATGCGCTCGAGAAGCTGCGCGAGGTTTATCCGCTTTCGGTGCACGGCGTCGGACTGTCGCTCGGCAGCGCCTCGGGTCTCGACCGAGCTCATCTGGAGCGGCTGCGTCTCGTCTGTGAGCGCTTCCAGCCGGCGATCGTCTCGGAGCACCTTGCTTGGAGCGTCGCCGACGGCGCCTACCTCAACGACCTCCTGCCGCTCCGTTACGATGACGAGGCGCTCGCCATCGTTTCCGGGAACATCGGCCGGCTGCAGGACACGCTCAAGCGTCAGGTGTTCATCGAAAACCTTTCGGCCTACCTGGCCTTTGCAGAATCGAGCATGACCGAGGCCGAGTTCCTGAGCGAGCTCGTCAACCGGACGGGTTGCGGCTTGCTGCTGGACGTCAACAACGTGCATGTCTCCGCAAGCAACCTCGATTTCGATGCATTGGAGTTTATCGACGCCCTGCCTGCCGAAGCGATCGGTGAAATTCACCTTGCCGGCCACGCCGTCAACGAGGTCGACGGCGACGTCATTCTCATCGACGACCATGGGTCGCGCGTGCCGCCGGCCGTCTGGTCGCTCTATGCCCACGCTCTCCGCAGGATCGGCCCGCGACCGACACTGATCGAATGGGACACGGATGTGCCGCCGCTCGAGGTCCTATTGGGCGAAGCCATGTGGGCAGACATGCTCGCCCGCAGTATCGCTTTCGGCGAGCGCCCGGAGGAGCTGCCGGTCGCCGTGCCGGACAGCCGTTTCGAGACAATGACGCTACCCCGCCGCGACAACGCCAGTGGCATCCGTTTCCCGGCGCTCGCTGCCATAGCAGCAGTTAGAGCCGCTTGCGGCAAGTGCCCAACGGACCATTGCAGGAGGGACGGCCATGTCCTCCATTGAAGCCTTGCAGAGCGTCGTCGCGCGTGCGGTTCTGACGACCGGTCCCGCCGATATCCTGCCGCTCCTCGAGCGGGGTCGTTTCGATCCCGCAAGGCGGCTCAATATCTACCGCAACAATACGTTGGTCTCGCTCACGACGACGTTGAAGGCCGTGTTTCCCGTGACGGTGCGGCTGCTCGACGAGCGCTACTTCACTTACCTAGCCGGCTGCTTCATCCGGAACAGCCCGCCACAAGAGCCGCGCCTTTCGCGTTACGGCGCAGGATTTGCGCCATTCCTCGCGCGCTTCGAGGGAACCGCCGATATGCCGTTCGTTTCCGAGGTGGCGCGTTTGGAGTGGAAGATCGCCGAAGCGCTCGACGCTCCGTTGGAGCGGCCAAGCACAATCATCGAGCTCTACGAAGGGCTTTCGAGCGGGTCCTTCGCGCTTTTCCTACAGCCCTCGTTGCGACTTGTTCTCTGCCGCTGGCCCGCCCTCAGCATATGGGCGGCGCACCAGCAGGGAGGCAATCCCGACAAACTCGCCCATCTCGAACGGGAGCCGGAACGCATTGCGCTGTGGAGACGTGCCGACACCGTTCGCTTCCTGCGCCTCGACGCCGCGGAGTTTGCGTTCTGGCACATGTTGATGCGGGGCAGCGGAATCGAGGCTGCGGTCGCTCGCGCCTGCCGCCATTCGCCTGAGTTCGATATTGCCCGCGCGCTGACGGGCCTTTTCGTCAGCGAACTCGTCATCGGCATCCATCGCATGAAGCGGTCTTCCAACCAACAGGAGAGAGTGTCATGACCACAATGCGCGCAACACCCGTCAGTATTTCCAAAACGATATACAGGCTTCACGACACTGTCGTGGCGTTGGCGACCGCCCTGCCGCTATCGATCGTGCAACTCGCATCCCGCGCGGCGATCGCAGAGATTTTCTGGCAATCCGCTCAGACGAAGCTTGCATCCTGGCCGATAACGCTCCAGCTATTCGCCTTCGAATATCGCGTGCCGCTGCTCGATCCCGGATTGGCCGCCCTGATGGCAACAGCGGCGGAACTCAGTGGCGCGGCGATGCTCGCCCTGGGACTGCTCGCGCGGCTCGCGTCGCTGATGCTGCTCGGCGTCGTCGCCACCATCCAGATCTTCGTCTACCCGGATCATTGGGTCGAGCATCTGATGTGGACGAGCTTGCTCCTGCTCATCCTATCGCGCGGCGCCGGCGTCATTTCCGTCGATCATCTGGTCGCCCGACGCATCCGTGCCGGAGGCTGAGCGATGTCGGTGACGCCTGTTCAGAGCGGCTCCGCGCCGGGCAAGATCGCGGCCGGCGTGGAGCCGACAATGCACCGGCCGCGCGTGGTCATTCTCGGTGCGGGCTTCGGCGGCCTGAATGCAGCGTTGACGCTTCGCCGCGCGCCGGTCGAAGTCACCGTCATCGACCGGCGAAACTATCACCTGTTCCAGCCTCTCCTTTATCAGGTGGCGACCGCGGGACTCTCGCCGGCGCAGATTGCCATGCCCATCCGCCGCATTCTTTCACGGCAGTCGAATGCCACGGTTCTGATGGACAAGATCGAGGCGGTCGATACCGGCGCGCGATGCGTCGTGACCGGTAGCCGGCGCATCCCCTATGACTACCTGATCGTCGCGACCGGCGCCCGCCACACTTATTTCGGCAACCATACTTGGGCGGACCACGCCCCGGGCCTGAAGACGATCACGGATGCGACGGCGATCCGGGCGCGCATCCTCTCCGCCTTCGAACGGGCGGAGGTGACCGATGACCCCCGCTTGCGTCAGACGCTGTTGACCTTTGTTGTCGTCGGCGGCGGGCCGACCGGTGTCGAACTGGCCGGCGCCATCGCCGAGCTCTCGCGAAGGACGATCGTTCGTGATTTTCGGCGCATCGATTCGTCCTCCGCCCGGGTCGTGCTCGTCGAGGCGGGTGAGCGGATACTGCCAGCGATGCCGCCCTGCCTTTCGAGGAAAGCCCAGAGACAACTCGAAAGGCTTGGCGTCGAGGTCCTGCTCGGCAATGCCGTCGCCGACTGCGACGACAGCGGCGTGCGGCTGGCGGACGGAACTGAAATCGGCTCCGCCTGCATTCTCTGGGCCGCAGGCGTCATGGCTTCGCGCGCCGCCAAGTGGATCGCCGCGCCGGCCGACCGTGCCGGACGGGTCCTGGTCGACGGGCGCCTCAATCCGCCGGGGCACGGCGAAATATTCGTCATCGGTGACACTGCTTCAGTCGCTGGTGTGGACGGGTGCCCTGTACCGGGCGTGGCACCGGCGGCCAAGCAGATGGGTCGCTACGCGGCGCGCGCCATTCTCGACGACGTGGCGGGACGGCAGTCGACGCCATTCCGTTACCGTGACTACGGCAATCTCGCGACCATCGGCCGCAAGGCAGCAGTTGCGGATTTCGGCAATGCCAGGCTCTCCGGCTATGCCGCATGGCTCGTCTGGAACTTCGCCCACCTCTGGTTCCTCGTCGGCTTCCGTAATCGCCTCGTGGTCTTTCTCGACTGGGCCCATGCTTATGTCCGCAACGATCGGGCCGCCCGTTTGATCACCGGCAGAAACGAGGGCTAGCGATGTATCGCCCGAAGCTCGCCCAAGTCGTCGTGCTTCTGCTCTTGCTCGCGGTCCTGTCGACTGCCGCGCTCATCCATCTTATCTGGCAGCGTGCCGCCAGCGAGAACATCGACGAGGTCGTAGCCAGTCTCGATACGCAGACGGCCGGGTCCGTCCGCAATGATCTCACCTCGACGCTCGCCCTCGTTTCGAGCACGGCTGAGATCGTCCGATCCATCTTTTTCCAGGGTGCCATCAGCGCCGGCGACGAGGTGAAACGCGAGTTCCTGTTCCTTTCCCTGTTACGCGAACAGTCGGCGATCACCTGGATTGGCTTCGGCTTTCCGGATGGGCGCTTCTTCGGTTCGCATGCGACTGCCGACGGGCGGATCGAAATGGTCGAAATCGGCGTCGCCGAGCCGGGAGAATTGCGTCAACTCAGGCGTGACCGCTATCGGCCGATCCCCGGAGACATCTTTTTCGAGCAGCGCATCAAGGCGGAAAGCGCCTATGTGGCGCTCGGCGCGCCCTGGTATCGTCTGGGAAGGGACGGAGGTGACCCTGTCTGGACGGTCACCAATGTTCTGCCGAACGGGTTCGAGCCATCCATCGTCCTCTCGACGCGCGTCGACATGTTCGGGAAGTTTGCCGGCGTGGTGATGGTGGCGGTTAGTCTCAGACGCCTGTCGCAAGCGCTCAAGGCGGTCAACATGCCAGTCGGCAGCAAGGCCTTCGTTCTCGATGAGCATGGCCGCGTACTGGCCAACTCGCAGCCTTCCGACGGTGTGATGGCGGCGCACTTTTCCGATTTCCCGAAGTCTGATGCCGTCACGGCGGCCGCGGCAGAGGCGGTGGCTCTCAACGGAGGAGCTGCGTTTCGTGCCGTCACGCAAAGCGCCGCACTCGGACCCGTCTTTGTGTCGTCGTCGCGCCTTCCGTTTGAGCGATGGCGGCTCATCACCGCCACGCCTCGGTCGACCTTCGCAAGCGGCATCGACGAGAATATCCGGCGCATTCCGATCGCAGTGTTGGCAATTGCGGGTCTCGCGGCAACCACGGCCGTCGTCTTCGCCAATTTGCTCTTTGCTCGGCCGCTCGCGCGGCTGGCGGTACAGTTGCGTGCGGTCGAGCACTTCTCGTTTGAGAGCGTCCGGCATCACCCGACCTTTCTGGCCGAGCTCAACGACTTCTCCGACGCCTTGAAGCGTATGTCGATCGGGCTTTCGGCCTTTGCTCGCTACATGCCGCTCGACGTCGTGCGGCCGCTCGTCGAAGGTAGCATCGAGCCGAAGCCGGGCGGTGAGCTTTGCGACATTACGGTGATGTTCGCCGACCTGCCCGGGTTCACGGAACTGACCGAGAGGCTCGGACCGGCCGTCGAGCCGCACCTGACGCGCTTCCTGACGACCGCGGTCGCCGCCATCCATGCGGAGGGCGGTACGGTCGACAAGTTCATCGGCGATGCCGTTATGGCCATCTGGAATGCACCCGGAAGGCAGGCGGATCACGCCGCTCGGGCCTGCCGCGCCGCAACGGCAATCCGGGATGCGATGCACACAGAGCCGCCCGTCTCGGTCGGGCATGGCGAGGTCCGCGTGCGCATCGGCATCAACAGCGGGACGGCGCTGATCGGCAATATCGGCTCGGCTGAGCGGCTGAGCTACACCGCCATCGGCGACACGGTCAATCTGGCGAGCAGGCTCGTGGGCGTTGCCAAGGAGTATGGCGTCGAGATCGTCCTCAGCGACGCGACGGTGCAGGCGTCCGATGCATTTGCGCACACGACGTCTCTCGGCCTAGCTACGGTCCGCGGCAAGGCCGAACCAGTGGCCGTGTACACGATAGACCCGCCGGATGTCGCGTTTCAGGGAGGAGACAATGGAAATGGCACTTATCACGGCGATGATGATTGCTTGCTTACAGCTCAAGCATTTCGTTGCTGATTACGTGCTGCAGCCGGACTGGGTTCTGCGTGGCAAAGGCGATTTGCGGATGATCGGCGGCTATGTCCATGCGGGGACCCATGCGCTCGGAACCGTTCCGGCGCTGCTTCTGGTCGGCGCCGACTTGGGACGGGTTGTCGTTCTCGTCCTTGCCGAATTCATCGTTCATTACCTCATCGATTACGCGAAGGCGTTCTTGTCACTGCGCAGTAGCGCTGACGCTTCGACCCGCGCCTACTGGGCTATGCATGGTGCGGATCAATTGATGCACCAACTTACCTATGCGGGATTGATCTTGGCCACGCTGGTGTACTGACTCTGTCGACGACGACCAAACCGGTACTTAGGCCCCAGTGTCAAACGTGTTTCACCGCTTACCGACTATCCCCTTGGTCGCGAGCCGGCCGCCCTGGTAGTGGCTGCCACCGGCGGGCTGGCCTTCGCGCCGCTCGATCTTCTCGCGATAGGGCTCGCTCGTGTCCTGCGGCTCCCAGCCGAGGAAATCGGCATGGGCGTTCGACCACCAGGCGTCGCGGTTTGCCGAGACGCCGTAGAGCACCAGATGGCCGATCACGGGGGCCCCGATGAGCTTTCGGACGAGCGAAAGGAAATCGCGCGGGCTGAGCCAGGTGGAGAGCGTGCGGCGGTCCTTCGGTGCTTCGAAGCAACTGCCGATCCGGAGGCAGGCCGTTTCGAGGCCGAACTTGTCGTAATAGAGCCGCGAAAGGTCCTCGCCGAAACACTTGCTGACGCCGTAGAGGCTGTCCGGCCGTCGCTCCGACCTGTCGTCGAGCCCTTCGCCGACCGGGTGGAAGCCGATCACATGGTTGGTGCTCGCGAAGAGGATGCGCCGGACGCCGGCCTTGCGAGCCGCCTCGTAGAGATTGTAGGTGCCGAGGAAATTCGCCTGAATCAGCGCGTCGAAGCTCGCTTCGCCCGAGATCGCTCCGAGATGCAGGATCATGTCGCAGTCGCGCGCCAGTGTATCGACCGCCGCACGATCGGCGAGGTCGCATCGCACCACTTCCTCGCCCGGACGGGAAGGAGAGATGTCAACGATGTCGGAGAGGCGCAGGATCTCCGCCGATCCTTTCAGCGGCTCGCGCAGAAGATGCCCGAGGCGGCCGCCGGCGCCCGTCACCAGAAGTCGTTTGATCATCGGTATTGCCTCAATGAATCTCCGGCTCGGGCAGCTTGTGGGGCGACTGCAGGAAGGTGAAGTCGCAGCCCTCCGGCGCCTGCTGGATGTGTTCGGCATGCATCTTCAGATAGCCGCGCGAATAGTCGCGCTCCGGCGGCCGCCATTCCGAAAGCCGGCGTTCGATCTCGGCCGCCTCGACCTCGAGGGTCAGCGTCCGCCCGGCGACGTCGAGGGCGATCATGTCGCCGTTGCGGACCGCCGCCAGCGGCCCGCCGACATAGGATTCCGGCGCCACATGCAGGATGCAGGCGCCATAGCTGGTGCCGCTCATCCGCGCATCGGAAATCCTCACCATGTCGCGCACGCCCTGTTTCAAGAGTTTCTTCGGGATCGGCAGCATGCCCCATTCGGGCATGCCCGGCCCGCCGACCGGGCCGGCATTGCGCAGGATCATCACCGACTCGGCGGTGACGTCGAGATCCTCGTCGTTCACCGCCCGCATCATGGTGTCGTAATCATCGAAAACGAGCGCCGGGCCGCGATGCTTGAGCAGCGCGGGGTCGGCGGCGGCCGGTTTCATCACGCAGCCGTCGGGCGCGAGATTGCCCTTGAGGATCGCCGTGCCGCCGCGGCCGGCGACCGGGTTGTCGAGCGGCCGGATCACCTCGGGCAGGTGAACCTCGGCACGCTCGATCGCGCTGCCAAGCGTGCCGACGACGTTGCGTTCTTTGAGGTTGAGCAGCGGCTCCAGCCGTTTCCAGAGCGCCAGCAAACCCCCCGCGTAATAGAAATCCTCCATCAGGAATGCGCCGGTCGGGCGGATGTTGCAGAGCACCGGCACCTTTTCCGACATGCGGTCGAAATCTTCCAAGCTCAGCTGGACGCCGCACCGCCGCGCCATGGCGATCAGATGGATCATCGCGTTGGTCGAGCCGGCCATCGCCATATGCACCGCCAGCGCATTCTCGAAGGCGTTGGCGGTCAGGATGTCGGAGGGCTTCAGATCCTCGAAGACCATCTCGACGATGCGGGCCCCGGAAAGCGCCGCCATACGCGAATGGCCGGCATCCGAGGCGGGAATGGCGGAGGCGCCGGGAAGACAGAGGCCGAGCGTATCGGCGAGCGCCGTCATCGTCGAGGCGGTGCCCATTGTCATGCAGGTGCCGTAGGAACGGGCGATGCCGCGCTCCATCTCGTTCCATTGCAGCTCGGTGATCTGGCCGGCCTCCTTCTCGGCCCAGTATTTCCAGACATCCGAGCCGGATCCGAGCGCCTGGCCGCGATAATTGCCGCGCAGCATCGGCCCGGCCGGCACGAAGATCGTCGGCAGGTCGACCTGGATCGCCCCCATGATCGTCGCCGGCGTGGTCTTGTCGCAGCCGGCGAGCAGGACGACGCCGTCGACCGGATGCGAACGGATGAGCTCCTCCACTTCCATGGCGAGGAAGTTGCGGTAGAGCATCGTCGTCGGCTTCACATAGGTCTCGGCGAGCGACATGGCCGGCAGCTCGACCGGGAAGCCGCCGGCCTGCCAGACGCCGCGCCTGACCTCGTCGGCGCGGGCGCGCAGATGCGCGTGGCAGGGGTTGATGTCGCTCCAGGTGTTGATAATCGCGATAACAGGCTTGGCGGCGATTTCCTGCTGGTCATAGCCCATCTGGTAGAGCCGCGAGCGGTGCCCGAAGGATCGCAGGTCCTTGGCGCCAAACCAGCGGAAGCTCCTAAGATCTTCCGGGTGCTTGCGTTTGGTCATCGGCGGCCTCCTTTGCATTCCCCATCGGCTCGGCTAAATTAGACCTGTTCAGAAAGATGACAGGCGAGACCAAGCTATTGAACGACGTATCGTTGAAACTGAAACCGGCGCGGCGCGAACGCCTCGCCGACGTGCTTTACGGCCAGATCCTCGAGCAGATCACCAGCGGCCAACTGGTCGAGGGCGCGAAGCTGCCCTCCGAGGCGCGCATCTGCAGCGACTTCCAGGTCTCCCGGCCAGTCGTCCGCGAGGCGCTGATGCGGCTGCAGGCGGACGGGCTGGTGGTGTCGCGTCAGGGGATAGGCACTTTCGTCAAGTCGCGGCCTTCCAACAAGCTGACCGACTTTGCCGCCTCGGCGGAGATCGCCAGCTATCTGAGGGCATTCGAGCCGCGCCTGGCGCTCGAGACCGAATGCGCCGGGCTGGCCGCGATGCGGCGCACCAAGGCGCAGCTCAACCAGATCGGCGAGGCGCTTCAAGCGCTCGAAATGGCCTTCCAGCGTGGCGAGACGGGCTGGGAGGAGGATTTCGCCTTTCACCTCACCGTCGCCGCAGCCGCGGGAAACGAGCTTTTCCCGCGGCTGCTGCAGGACCTGCGCGACATCATGAGCGGCTCGATGCGCATGGCGCTCGGCCTCACGCGGCAAGGCTCGGACGATAGGCGGCGCCGGGTGCTCGAGGAGCACCGCAAGATCTTCCTGGCGATCTCCAGCCAGAACGCCGACCTCGCGCGCCTCCACATGCGCTATCACCTGACCGAATCGCGCGCCCGCGTCACCGGCTCCTACGGCGACCTGTAGTCGAAGTTCCGCGTTGTCCGTCGCGGACGGTCTGACCCCCTCTGGCCTGCCGGCCATTTCCCCCGCAAGGGGGGAGCGCGCGTGGGGCACGACCGATGCACCCATAAAGAGGCGCTGCATGGCCGAAGCCGTTCTGTTGAAGCGGTGGCCTTGCCACGAGTCGATCTCCCCCCTTATGGGGAAGATGTACGGCAGGCCAGAGGGGGGTGGGGCAAGGGCCATTGCCGATTGTTCGTCAGGCGCTCGCCGACAGCCGTGGCGCGGCCGCCGCCTCGCTCCTGGCTCTCAGCTCGCGCGCTGCCTTGCCGATCGCCTCGAGCCGTTCGGCGCCGTCGAGATTGGTGAGGAAGTCGCCGATCGGTCCCGCTTCGCAGATGCCGGCGAGCCGCACCGCCTCGTGCAGAACGCGGATCGGCGAGTGGGCGTCGCGGAGATCCTCGAGCGGTAGGAAACTTTCGCGAAGGGCCCTTGCCTCGGCGAACCGACCCTCGCGGCCCGCCTTCAGGATCGCTGTCGACAGATGCGGGGCGACGCAGACCGAGCCGGATGTGAAGGCCGCCAGGCCCATTTCCATGTGGTCGATCGCCGGCCGCTCGCCGATGCCACTGACGATGCGCTCGCCGGAGCCTACGGCGTCGAGGATATCGGCGAGATAAGGGTCGTTCTTCGGCTCCGGACGCACGACCGCATATTTCAAAGCAGTGATGGCGCCGTCGCGAAACAGGCGGGCGACGTCGGAAGCCTGCATGAAGCCGTCATTCTTGATATAGGCGATCAGCGGCCGGCCGCCGATGTCGGCAAGCTTTGCGAAGCCGGAGGCCAGCCCTGTCGGCGTTGCCGGAAAGGAGAGCGGCAGGACCATGGCCGTCGGAAAGGCGCGGTCTCGCAGGATGGCCGCCTGGTCGGCCGCCTTGCCGAAATCGGCGCCGATCGACGGGATCACCCAGCCGTCGGCCGGCGCGATCTCCTCGAGCATGTCGAGCAGCCGGCCGAAATCCATGACGCCGAAATTGTAGAGATTGGCGTTGCCGCCATAGAGATAAGTCGTCACGCCGCCCGAGCGCAGCCAGTCCACCTGCCGGCGATTTTCCGCCTTGCTCGGCACGCCCTGCGCGTCACGCGCCAGAGGCGGCACCGAGAGGACGGAAGCGCCGAGGTCGGCGACAGTGACGGGCGTCGTTTTCATGGAAATCTCCCTGGCCGGTTTCCTGTATTTTTAATTTACAAGTTGAGGCGGGGCAAGAGCAATGTTAAAGAAAAGCAGGAGAGATAGATCTCATGAATTCCTCTAGATAGTCGGTTCGCACGGCGTTCCGAAAAATGCCGGGCGTCAGAGCGTGGTGCGAACATGTCTTTCGACTTAACATTTGAATGCGTGCTGGACCTGCGTTGCGCCGTGGCCGAGAGCCCCGTCTATGACGAGCGCCGGAACTGCCTGTTCTTCGTCGACGTCGGTCACGGCACCCTTCACCGAGCCGATCTTTCCGGGGCCGATCACATCGAGTGGTCTTTGGAAGGCGGCGCCTGCAGCCTCGGGCTCGCACGGTCCGGCCGTCTCGTCCTGGCGCAGCGCGACCGGGTCGTGCTGTTCGATCCGGGAAGCGGCGCGATCGTCCGCAAAATTGCAGAGATCGAGCCAGAGAGGCCACATACGCGCCTGAACGACGGCAAGGTGGGGCCGGACGGCGCCTTCTGGGTCGGCACCATGCACGAGGTCGCTGTCGACCGGCGGCCGATCGCCTCGCTTTATCGCGTGACGCCCGCAGGCGCCGTCGAGTGCAAGGTAGAAAATATCATCTGCTCGAACGGGCTTGCCTGGAGCGCTGATGGCACCGTCCTGTTCCACTCCGATTCGCGCGGGCCCTGGATCGACCGCTGGCGGTTCGATCCGGCGACCGGCGAACTCTCCGGCCGGAAGCGGCTGGCGGATCTCGACGAGGGACGCGGACGGCCGGACGGCGCGGCGACCGATGCCGACGGCAACTACTGGAGCGCCGGCGTCTCGGCCGGCGTCATCAATTGCTTTTCCCCGGAAGGCCGGCTGATCAAGGCGCATCTGTTTCCTGTGCCCGCGCCCACCATGCCCTGCTTCGCCGGCCCGGATCGGCGGACGCTCTTCGTCACCTCCTTGCGCCCGACCGATACCGCCAAGGAGAGCCCCGCCGGCAGCATCTTCGCCGCCCGCAGCCCACTAGCAGGAGCCGCCGTCCATCGCTTCGATGACCGGCGGCTCTGACCTCACGAACGCTCTTTGAGGGTCCGCAGCAAAGCTTCCCGCACGAGAATGATCAACTCGGAATGAATATCCGCCCGGGACCGTCCGCTGCCGTCGTCACAAATTGGTTCGACCTCTCCAAACGACTTCAAGAGCTCGGCCCCACCCTCCTTGCACTCGGGCAGGAAACTGAAATGGTCGGCCTGCGCGACCGTGGCGTAGGAGCCATGCGGAGACAGCGCCGCCAGCCCGGAGGCGATCACCGCTGCGGGAATGGTTCCGGCGCTGCCGAGATTGATGAAATTCATCGGGATGGCGATCTCCTTCAGGCTTTGTGCGTCATAGGCCTGCGCGAGGCCCGGGTCGATCAGGACGGCGGACTTGATGCGCCGGTCGAGGTTCGATCGTTCGAAGCGCGCCCGGTCGATCTTGCGCAGGTCGACCTTGTCGACCGTGATCGCTTTGTCGTCGACGTAGCCTTGACCGCCTGCATACCAGGCGCAATCCCACGTCTGGTAGGTATCGCAGTAGCGCGCATAGGCTTCGAGGTTTGCCCGGGCACCGGCGATCTCCATGGCGGCCGCGCCTCCGAGCGAGAAGCCGATAACGCCGATGCGGCCCTTGTCTATAGCGCCGCTCCAGAGCGGATCGGTCGTCAGCCTGTCGATCACAAAGGATAAATCATGCGTGCGCTCCCACAGCTTCGGCGTGTCGGCGGGGGTTGAGTTGCCGCTGGTCGTACCGGGATGATTGGGACCGGCGACGACAAATCCGGCCCTGGCCAGTTGCGCGGCGAGCCAGCTCATGCCCTGGATGCGGCCGCCGGAACCGTGCGACATCACGACCAGCGGGTAGCGGCCCTCGAGGAGCGGCGCTTCCGACAGCGCCGGCGCGCCCTTGAAGACCTGGTTGTCGCCCACCAGAACGGCTTTGCCGCCAGGTTCGGCGGGATACCAGACGGTGACCTGAAGACGACGCCCGCCCTCGGGAGAGGCAAGGCTTAATTCGCGCACGCCGGTTTCGATTGCATGGCAGGGTACGGCAAAAAGCGCGCAGAAGAAAAGGGCTGCCAGGATGCGGGAAAAAATCATGGGAAATCTCGCTAGGTTCAAGGGACCTGCGAATGATTGCGCGTGCCCGGCTTCTCCGCTTCCTCGATCATGATTCAGGTCGTCCCGAATCGCGATCTGGGTCAACATTCGACCGTCGATAGCCATCCTCGAAGGACAGAACTTGATTTTCCTCCCGCTGCCATTCGTCGTCGCCCTGCTGCTCCTGATCCTTCTTGTGGCGATGCTGCGCAACGAGCCGCACAAAGGCCTTCGGCCGTTCCTGGTGCTGCTCTGCCTGTGCTCCGTGCAATCGATCATCGTCGGCCTGCGGTGGGGTTATGACATCACGGCTCTACGCTACGTGCTGCCCTTGCTGGCGAGTTGCCTGCCGCCGCTGGTGCTGGCGAGCTTCCGCTGCCTGATCCACGGGGAGGAGGCCGGGGCAAGGGGTGCCCGTTGGCTTCACGCCGCGCCGCCACTTGGGATGATTGCGCTGATGTTGCTTGCGCCGGCTCTGGTCGACGGTGCGTTGATCGTCCTATTCGTCGGCTACGCTCTGGCGCTGCTGAACCTCGGCCGCACAGGCCCCGACGCCTTGGACGAAGCGCGTCTCGACGGCGCCCAACAGGCACATCGCGCCCTCCTGGTCGCCGCCGCGGCGCTCTGTGTTTCGGCCCTGTTCGACCTCGCGATCTTCCTCGACTTCCAGTGGGCAAAAGGCGCCAATGCCGCTCTGATCGTCAGCAACGCAAGTCTTCTCGAACTGCTTTTCCTCGGCTTTACCGCAGATGTCGCAGCGCGTGCGCGGCCGCTCCCCGCATTGCCGGCAAAAAGTGATAATACCGCATCGCTGGCGGCTAAGGATCGCGAGGTCCTGGATCGGGTCGATCATTTGCTTACCGAGCAGCGATTGTCTCGGGACGAAAACCTGACCTTGTCGCGGCTGGCGCGGCGCGCTGGCGTGCCGGCCCGGCAGATATCCGGAGCAGTCAATCGCCTGGCGCAGAAGAACGTCTCCCAATACATCAACGATTTCCGGATTGCCGAAGCCTGCCGGATGCTGCGGGAGACCGACATGTCAGTCACCGCCGCGATGCTCGAGTCCGGGTTCCAGACGAAGTCGAACTTCAACCGGGAATTCCGACGCGTGACCTGCCTCAGCCCGGCTTCCTGGCGCGAGCGAAACCGACCGTCTTCGTCCTGATCGGGCACGCCTGCCCGGGTCCCCTTGCTCTGACCGCTTCACTCTCACGGCGAAGGTGGAAGCCCTGTACATCCAAACGGAGTAGCCCGGTCAGGTTGTGAGCACGGGCTAAGGATATTGGCGGATGCCGCTAACCCAATTTCAACCTCACCGCCGCGAAACAGCTTTGTTACCCTGAACGTTATGTTTGCAGATCATAAGCGCTGTGCGCCATGACTGGCTTGCCAGGCGCGCATGTCCGGAAGGATCAGTCATGGATCGCGTAAACAAGTCGCAGGCGCCGTGCGAGAGCGCTGTACCCCGCCGGGCATCACTTAGGGCCACACTCCGAATAGTTCCGTTCTGCCTCTTCCTGCTCCTTGGAGTTCCCGCAAAAGGCGAGACGGCGCCCGACGCCAGGCTTGCTCCGCAAGACACGGTCGAGATCAGCGTTTCCGGATGGCATGCCTTGCTTGGCGGGGTAGCCGAGGGTACGTTGCTGAACGACACGTTCACGATCGGGACAGGCGGAACGCTCGAACTTCCGGGCATCGGACGCCTGCCCGCGGCAGGTCTCTCCGAGAATGAACTGGCCAAGCTGATAACCGATCGCCTGCAGGTCCGAAGCGGCAGCGATCAGCGTCCGGTCACGAAGGTCCAGCGACGGATGTCGGCGCCCGAAATGCCGCCATCGCTGGCGACGACCAATGTCGCGGCGGTTCCGCCTGCAGGGTGGCAACGCGCAGCTCAGTCGGCGCAATCGCAACAACCGGAACGGTCCAGGGGTGAAACGGTGCTTGGTGAACTGGCGGCTCTTCGCATGGATCTCCAAGAGGCTCGCAGAGAAGCGCGCGCGGCACGTCAGGCTGCGCGTGACGCCGCCATGCGGCACTATCGCCGCCTCGTTACAGAGCGTCGACGGGCTGCCACCCTGGCACAGGAACTCCACGCCGCCCGGGCCGATGTCGGAGCATTGAAGATTCAACTGCAGCAACAGGCGAAGGCGGCGCGAGATTGGGAAGCCGCGGTGGCAGACGCCAACGAGGCTCGGGAAGTGGCGGCGCGCGAACGCGCCGAACGCGCCGCCCTGAAGGCAAAGGTTCTCGCGGCGCGCAAGGAAATCGACGCGATCAAGAGCGGTGCGCTGCTGGCCGGGCGTCAGCGCGAGGCCAGTCTCCGCCACGAGCTGGCGGCGCTGAGAGGCGGCCTTGACGCAATGCGGCATGCCGCCGACGACGCCGGAACGCAGGCGCGCGAGGCTGCCGCCATGGCGGCCGCTCAGGAACGAGCTCTTGAGAACCAGCGCCGGAGGGGCGAAGGGCTCGCGCGCGAGCGGGAGCTGGCGCAGCGGGAGATCGAGCGTCTGCAGATCAAGACGGCCGGAGAAATCCGATCAAAGGCTGCCGCGCTGAGGGCGCGCGATGCCGCGGAGACATCGCTGACCAATGCCCGGGGGGTCCTCGACGACGAGCGGCGCAAGCTTGCCGCCCAGGAACGGGAACTCGCCCTCCTACGCCAATCGGCCTTGCAGGCGCGTGCCGAGCTGCAAGCCGCAAAGCAGGCCGCTGAAGTGGCCGCGCGCGAACGCGCGGCCCTGGAGGAGAAGCTTCTCGCGGCGCACAAGGAGATCGACGCGATCAAAAGGGGCGCGCTGCTCGCAGGTCGTCAGCGCGAGGACAGTCTCCGTCGCGATTTGGCGGCGGCGAGAGGCGACCTCGACGCGATGCGGCGTGCCGCCGACGAGGCAGGCGCACAGGCGCGCAAGGCTGCCGCGATGGCGGCCGACCAGGAACGAGCTCTCGAGAACGAGCTCCGGAGTGCCGAGGGGCTCGCCCGCGACCGGGCGATGGCGCAGCGTGAGGTTGAGCGCCTGCAGACCGAGACAGCCGGCGCGATCCGGTCGAAGGCTGCGGTGCTCAGGGCGCGCGATGCCGCGGAGGCTGCGCTGAGCGATGCCAGTCGGGTCCTCGACGAGAAGCGGCGCAAGCTTGCCATCCAGGAACGGGAACTCGCCCTTCTTCGCCAATCCACTTTGCAAGCTCGTGCCGAGCTGCAGGCCGCAAAAGAGGCCGCATTGCAAGCCGGACAAGCCGGAAGGGTCGCCGAGGCTACGGCAAGCCGGGCTGGCGAGGCGCTTGGCCTGGAGCGCGAGAAGGCGAGATCGCTGGCGCGCGATCTCGAAACCGCGCGCCAGGAACGCGACGCGGCAAGGAAGCAATTGGCGCTGAGCTTGGCGGCGGTGGAGCGTAGCGAGGTCGAGCTTCCGAAGCGGGAAGCTCAACGCCCCGCGGCAAGCGTGGAACAGAGACGGAAGGCGGGCGCCGGCGATCGCGCCAATCCACGTGTCAAGCCCGTCGCGCGCAAGCGCGGTGGATCGGTGGAAGTCCGCAAGGTGGAACTCGGCAAGCCAACGCGATCGGTTCAATCGGTGACGCTTGCGCTTCCCGAGGAACTGCTCCCCACGCGGCCGCAGGTCCGTGGCCGCTGATAGAAGAGGTGGCGAGCTATTCAAGGGCTACTTGGCCCAAAATGAGGAACCGGATTATGCGCAAGTACCTAGCTGCCACAGTCCTGATCGCAATCGCGATCGGCCCTGCTCATGCCTTAGGCCTTAACGCAAAAGTCGGCCCGGTCGGCGTCGGCGCCGAGGTGGGGGTCGATAAGAACGGCGTCTCGGCAGGGGTCGGCGCCGGCGTCAAAGGGGTAGGTGGAGCAAAGGCCGGAACCTCGCTCAACAGAAGCGGAGGCGCCAGCCTTGGGGTTGGCGGCAATCTCGGCAACAAAAGTGGCGGTCTGTCGGTGGGTGCCGGCTCGAATGCCGGCTCGTCGAGCGGTGCGGGGACAGCTCCCGCTTCCGGCGCGGTTTCAGGCGGTTCGGCCGCGGGTCCCGGTTCCGGGTCTGCGTCTGGTCCCGGATCCGGGACCCGGACGTCCAGCGGAGGCTTGACCGCAGGGGCTAGCAGCGGTGGTGGCAGGATCATCTCCATTGCGCCGACAAAGAACGCGCGAACGTCCATCGTTCTGCCACGCATCCTTTGGCCGCTGAAGAAGAAGTCCGCCCATGAGCGCGGCGAATGGGGTTATCCCGTACGCCTGCCGTTGACGATCGCAGCGGTTCCGGGGACCCCCAAAAGCGTCGTTCGAGCCTGCCAAAAGGCAATAGCATCGGCTGCGTCGCCCCTCGGCGGCGTGCGTGTGCGTGCGGCAAGCGCCGGTTCCCTGCTCCGGCATCGCAGCGGGGCGCTCACGGCCCCGCTCGTTGTCAGCATAGACTATGCGGGTGAGAAAAGCATCCAGGTCCGCCAGGCGCGAATCCGGTGCCGGCTCGATTCAGCCGGCAAGGTCGTCGCGGTGAACTAGCTGCAGCGCCGTACGTCCGGCGGGATGCGATTGCCTCTTGCCCGGCCGGCCAGAGCCGACCGGGCAACCAAGTTCACGCGTTCAGCGATTTCGAGAACGGCATGACGCGCAGCCGTTTGCCGAGCGCCTTATAGGCGGCATTGGCGACGGCAGGGCCGATCGGCGGCACGCCAGGCTCGCCGATGCCCGACGGCGGGTTGGCGGAGGCGACGATGTGGACCTCGACCTTCGGCATCGCATCGATCCTCAGCGGCGTATACATATCGAAGTTGCCCTGATCGACCTGGCCGTCCGTCAGCGTGACTTCCTCGCCCAATATGGCGCCAAGGCCGAAGCCGATGCCGCCCTCCACCTGGGCGCGGACCTGGTCCGGATTGACCGCCAGACCGCAGTCGACGGCGGCGACCACGCGTTCGACCTTGATCTGGCCATTGCCGTCGGTCGAGACCTCCGCGATCTGAGCGACCACCGAGCCGAAGCTTTCGGCAAGCGCGACGCCCCGGAAGAGGCCCTGAGGCAAGGGCTTCTCCCACCCGGCCTTTTCCGCCGCCAGCTTGAGCACAGTTGCGTGACGCGAGTCGGGCTCAAGCATCGACAGACGGAATTCTACAGGATCGCGCCCCGCCGCCTCGGCAACTTCGTCGAGGAAGGTTTCGGCCGCGAACGCCGTGTGCGTCGAGCCGACGGAGCGCCACCATAGAACCGGAACGCCAACCTCCGTGCTCGTCAGGCCGACCGTCTGGTTGGGAATGACGTAGGGAAGATTGCTTGCTCCCTCGACGGAGGTCGGGTCGACGCCGTTTTTGACCATGCCCTCGAACGCCGTCTTTGCCACTATGGATTGACCGACGATGTGATTGTTCCAGGCCACGAGTTTCCCGCTGTCGTCGATACCGGCCTTGAGGCTGTGCACATAGGCGGGCCGATAGCGGCCCGCCCGCATGTCGTCCTCACGCGTCCACTGCATCTTGACCGGCGCACGGAAACCGATGGCTTTGGCGACGTGCACGGCTTCGACGATGACATCGCCGTCGAATACGGCCCGCCGGCCAAAGCTACCGCCGGTCTTCATGACGTGCAGGCGTACCTTCTCGGGGGCGATCCCGGCCGCGTCGCCGGCGAGCTTCTGGTAGACGTCGGTGAACTGATGCCCGCCCCAGATCTCCAGCGTGCCGTCTTCGTTCATGCGTGCGACCGCGTTCAGCGGTTCCATCGCCGCATGCGCCAGGTAGGGAAATTCGAAGTTCGCCTCGAGGACCTTGGCGGCCTTGGCGAATTCAGCTTCGGCGTCGCCGTCCTCGCGCGCGAGCGCTACCGGGCCCTTCTTTGCCAGATCGCGGTAGGCAGACATAATCTGCTGGGTACCGCGCTTTTCCGCCGCCGTCTCGTCCCAGGCGACGGTGACTGCCTCGCGCCCCTTGATCGCCGCCCACATGTTTTCGCCGACCACTGCGACGCCACGCGGTGTTTCGACGACATCGACCACGCCCTTGACGGCGCGTGCGGCCGACGCATCGAAGGACTTCGCCTTGGCGCCGAACAGCGGCGGATGGATCATCACCGCGGTCAGCAGCCCGGGAAGCTTGACGTCGATCGTGTACTGCTCCGTGCCGTTCGCCTTGCGGGCGCTGTCGAAACGCTTCAACTCGGAATTGCCGATCAACTTCCACTCGCCCGGCTGCTTCAGCTTGACGTCGGCGGGAACCGGCAGCGTCGCCGCCTTGGCGGCGAAGGTGCCGAAGCCGCCGCTCTTACCGGAGGGATGGGAGAGAACGCCCTTCTCGACGGTGATCTCCGCCGCCTCGACGCCCCACTCGGACGCCGCGGCGGCGACGAGCATCGCCCGGGCCGCGGCACCGGCCTTACGGTAGCGCTCCCATGAGGTTACCATGGAGGTCGAGCCTCCGGTGCCCTGCATCGTGCCACCAAAGGCGACATTGCCGTAAGCCTTGACATCGCCGGAAGCTCCCCTCACGTCGATGGTCGACCAGTCGGCGTCGAGTTCTTCCGCCACCAGCGTGGCGATGCCGTTATAGGAGCCTTGTCCCATTTCGAACTGGGAGGAGAGGACGGTCACCTTTCCGTCGCCGTCGATGGTCAGGTAGGGCGAAAAGGAATGCGCGCCTTCTGCCGATGGCGTCTCGCCCGCTGTCGCCGGGGTTGCGCGCAGGAGATGAAAGCCGACGGCGATGCCGGTGCCGGCTGCGAATGCACCGATGAGGAACTGCCGCCGGGACGCCTCGACCCGTCCGGCAGGGAGGGTGATCGATTGCATCAGTTTGGGGATCATGTCTCAGGCCTCCAGGCGCTTTGCGGCTTCGTGAATGCCGGCACGGATTCGATGGTAGGTGGCACAACGACAGAGATTGCCCGACATGGCGGCGTCGATGTCTTCGTCGCTTGGCTTCGGGTTGTTGGCCAACAGGTCGGTTGCCGACATGATCTGGCCGGACTGACAGTAGCCGCATTGCGGAACGTCGAGATCGGCCCAGACGGACTGGACCGTTTCGGCGACCTTGCCCTTCAGGCCCTCGATGGTGGTGACCTTAGCCCCTTCGATGTCGCCGATGAATGTCTGACAGGAGCGGACCGGCGAACCATCGACATAGACGGTGCAAGCACCGCATTGAGCCATGCCGCAGCCGAATTTCGTGCCCGTCAGCCCGACCAGATCACGGATCACCCAAAGAAGCGGCATATCCGCCGCGGCGTCGACCGAGTGCTCGACGCCGTTGATAGTCACAATTGCCATGGTGTTCTCCTCGCGTTGAGGCGCGGGGGCCTCAAAATAGGTGCAGATATGCCTGCCCGCGCGCCGCAGCCATTCGCCAGACTGCGGCCGCACCTTAGAAGACCGGCCTTTCGCCCGGTAGATTCGATCCTGTCGGATTATTGCCTATTCCTGTCGCGGTGACGGGATCGTGATCATCGGCCGTCTGCGCCTCTGCGGCGCTAGCCGATCGAATCTCGGCTGGCAGCGTCGTTGGAGTTCAGGATTAACTTGATATCGCGCAGCGGCGGTTGGCCGAAGGCGCGCCGATATTCACGGCTGAACTGGGTCGGGCTCTCATATCCAACCCTGAGCGCGGCGGTTGCCGCGTCGAGCGATTGCGACAGCATCAGTTCCCGCGCATGGTGCAGGCGCAGATGCTTCTGGAACTGCAGTGGGCTCATGGCGGTCATGGCGCGAAAATGGTGGTGCAGCGTCGATACGCCCATATTGGCGACCTCCGCTAGATCTTCGACGCGCAGCGGCCGGGCGTAGTTCTCCTTGAGCCAGGCGATCGCCCGGGCGACACGGTTGCTGTTAGTGCCGGCAAGGGCAAAGCGCCTGAGCCGCGCGCCTTGCTCGCCGGTGAGCAGCCGGTAGAGGATTTCGTTATGGATGTGATTGGACAGGAATGGGATGTCCACCGCAGCCTTCGCAAGCGAAATCAGCCTCAGAAAGGCGTCAAACAGCTCCGGCGTCGCGGCGCCGACGGCGACGCCGACAAGGTCGCGTTCCGGTGGCCCCACCGGGTGCAGGTCGTGATCGGTGATGATCCGGCGAAGCTTCTCGAGGTCGAGCCGGAGCGACGCCGCAACATAGGGCTCGTCAAGGCTCGCCTCGCAGATCTGCCCGGTCGCCGGAAGCCCCAGAGCCGTCAGGAAAAAGCAGGACTCGTCGTAAAGGAGGGTCTGGTTGCCGACATGAACGCGCTTGCTTCCCTGGATGATCAGCGAAAGGCTAGGCTCATAGACGGCGGAGAAGGGCCCGGCTGGCTCGACGACCCGATAAAGCGAAAGCCCGGGTATTGTGTGGCTGTAGCGCAGACCATCCCAGGGGAGCTGCGCCAGCTCGTCGAGGATGTGCCGACGAAGCGGCGCGGTTTCCTCGCGTAGGTGCTGTCGCTGACTGATGGCCTCTTTCATGGGCGGTCTGTCGCCTCTCTTGCGGCGGATGTCAAATCATTTCGTTATCACATTCATTTGAGTCCTGCAGGATTAGGCAAGAATTGCAAGGGGCAGGTAAATATTTCCGCTGATATGCTCATTGACTCATCATACCAGCTGCGTTATCGCTTCGGCAACATGATGCGGGAGATACAGATGACTTCGATTGCCTTGTTGGGTGCCGGCGGCAAGATGGGCTGCCGACTGGCCAAGAACCTGAAGGGATCGCGCTTCGACGTGCGTCACGTCGAGGTGAGCGAGATCGGCAAAGCGCGGCTGGCAAGGGAGCTGGGGCTCGAGACGGTCTCTCTCGATACTGCTCTCGACGGTGCGGAAGTCATAATCCTTGCGGTGCCGGACACGGCGATCGGCAAGGTGGCGGCCGGCATCGCCGAGAGGCTGAAGCCAGGTACGATGCTCGTCGTCCTCGACGCGGCCGCACCCTTTGCCGGTCATCTGCCGCGGCGCGATGACCTCACCTATTTTGTCACTCACCCCTGCCATCCGCCGATCTTCAACGACGAGACCGAGCTTGCGGCACGCAAGGATCATTTCGGCGGCATTGCCGCCAAGCAGCACATCGTCTCGGCGCTGATGCAGGGACCGGAGGCGGATTACGCCAAGGGCGAGGAGATCGCCAGGATCATCTGGGCGCCGGTGATGCGCTCGCATCGCGTCACCGTCGAGCAGATGGCGCTGCTCGAGCCCGGCCTGTCGGAAACGGTCTGTGCCTCGCTGCTCGTCGTCATGCGCGAGGCGATGGACGAATGCGTCGCCCGCGGCGTGCCGAAAGAGGCGGCGCGCGACTTCTTGCTCGGCCACATGAACGTGCTCGGCGCCGTGATCTTCGAAGAGGTCGAGGGCGTGTTCTCCGATGCCTGCAACAAGGCGATCGAGTTCGGCAAGCCGATGCTGATGCGCGATGACTGGAAGCGCGTCTTCGAGCCGCAGGAAATCGCCGACAGCATCCGTCGCATCACCTGATCTGCAGAAACCGGAGGGCAACTCCGGCCGTTTTCAACCTGGGAGGAAGAACCGATGAAACTGACACGCAGAATGACCGTGGCCGCCTTTGCGGCCTTCCTGGCGGCAGGGTCCGCCATTCCGGCCTACGCGGCCGACCTCATCGCGATCATCACGCCGTCGCATGACAACCCGTTCTTCAAGGCCGAGGCGGTCGGCGCCGAAACAAAGGCAAAGGAGCTCGGCTACGAGACGCTCGTGCTCGTCCATGACGACGACGCCAACAAGCAATCGCAGCTGATCGACACGGCGATCGGCCGCGGTGCCAAGGCGATCATCCTCGACAATGCCGGCTCGGAAGCCTCGATAGCCGCCGTACAGAAGGCCAAGGATGCCGGAGTGCCGTCCTTCCTGATCGACCGAGAAATCAACGCCACCGGCGTTGCCGTCTCGCAGATCGTCTCCAACAACTATCAGGGTGCCCAGCTCGGCGCCGAGGAATTCGTCAGGCTGATGGGCGAATCCGGCAACTATGTCGAACTGCTCGGCCGCGAATCCGATCTCAATGCCGGCATCCGCTCGAAGGGCTACCACGATGTCATCGACGAATATCCGGAGCTGAAGATGGTGGCGCAGCAATCGGCAAACTGGAGCCAGACCGAGGCCTACAGCAAGATGGAAACCATCCTGCAGGCCAATCCCGACATCAAGGGCGTCATCTCCGGCAACGACACGATGGCCATGGGCGCGATCGCCGCGCTGCAGGCCGCCGGCCGCAAGGACGTCATCGTCGTCGGCTTCGACGGTTCCAACGACGTGCGCGACTCGATCAAGTCCGGCGGCATCAAGGCGACCGTGCTGCAGCCGGCTTACGCCCAGGCGCAGATGGCGGTCCAGCAGGCGCATGAGTTCATCACCACCGGCAAGAAGCCGGCGGAAGAAAAGCAGCTGATGGACTGCGTACTGATCAACAGCGAGAACGCCGACCAGCTCGAAACCTTCGCGCTCACCAATTGACCCTCTTCCTGACCTGCGACGCGGTCCAGCCGCGTCGCAGGGGCTATGGAGTAGCTTTCGATGCCAAGTACAAGGGGCGCGTCCGTCATATTCCTTGCGGTGATGATGGCTCTCGCGGGCTGCAAGATCATCAGGACGCCGACGGCCGAAGAGACGGCGCAATCCGCTTCCGGCGGCTTCGATCCGGATCGGATGGTCGCTGAGATATGGGACAGCAAGGTCGTGCCCTATCTCGACAGGAAAGCGGGGCCGTTCTCGGAGGTCGCCTCGCTCGCGGCAAGCGACGCAGATGCGGCCGGCGCCAAATACGGACATAAGGAGAAGCAGGGAAGCAGCCCCTGGACCTTCGCCGCGCGGCTTTCGGGCACCATCATCAAGGCGGAGACGAAATCGCGCTCGGCCTATGTGGAGGTTGACGCCGATGGCGACGGCAAGGCGGATGCGCGTGTCCAGATCGGTCCGGCGATCCGCGGCACGGCGATCCGCGACAGCCTCGACTTCGTCAACTTCAACGAATTCAAGAACCAGATCGAGTGGGCCCAGTACGGCA
This sequence comes from Sinorhizobium sp. NG07B, assembly GCF_002532005.1. NCBI lineage: Bacteria > Pseudomonadati > Pseudomonadota > Alphaproteobacteria > Hyphomicrobiales > Rhizobiaceae > Sinorhizobium > Sinorhizobium sp. NG07B. The sequence continues at coordinate 232,269 of NZ_NWTD01000007.1, forward strand.
AGGCCTTCAACACACATGTGAACGGCCTTGTGCTCGAAAAGCTCACGCGCGATCAGCTCGTCGGCAGGAAGCTCGAGGCGATCGGCGCCTATCCGCAGCCCGCCAAGGGGCAGCTGCCGTTGTTCGTGCCGGCGCAGCTGACGGTGAGTGGATGAGCTTGCACCCGCCCGAGAACGACGATTGCGTTCTGCGCCTCGAGGACGTCACCAAGGTCTATTCCGGTATCGTCGCCGTGCGCCACGCCAACCTGGCGCTCAGGCGCGGGGCGGTGAACGTGCTCGTCGGCGAGAACGGCGCCGGCAAGTCGACGCTGATGCGCATCATCGCCGGCGTCGAAAAGCCGTCGCTCGGCCGCATCCTGCTCGACGGCGAGGAGGTCGAATTCCACTCGCCCGGCGATGCCCAGCGCCACGGCATCGGCATGGTGTTCCAGGAACTTAATCTCTTCGGCAATCTCTCGGTCGCCGAAAACATCTTCGCTACGCGCGAAATCAGGCGCGGCCTGCGTGGCATCGATCATCGTGCCCAGGTCGCGAAAGCCACCGAGTTCCTCGATCGGCTCGATGCGGGCATCGATGCCGAGACGTTCGTCGAAGACCTGCCGATCGGTCAGCAGCAGCTGGTGGAAATCGCCAAGGCGATCTCGCTCGATACCCGTATCCTCATTCTTGACGAGCCGACCTCGGCGCTTTCGGCGGCCGAGGTCGATGTGCTCTTCAAGGTCATCCGCGAATTGAAGGCGCAAGGGGTGGCGATCGTCTATATCTCCCACCGCCTCGAAGAGCTGATGCGGATCGGCGATTACATCACGGTCTTGCGCGATGGCCAGATCACCGGTCATGCCATGGTCAGGGACATCGACACGAAGTGGATCGTCCGCTCGATGATCGGGTCGGACGCGAAGGATTTCGCCAAGTCGGTCGATCACCGCCTCGGTGAAGACGTTTTCCGCGCCGAGGACATCTGCCTGCCGCGCCGCACCGGCGGCCTTGCCGTCGACCATATGTCGATCTCGGTGCGGGCCGGTGAAGTGCTCGGCATCTACGGGCTGATGGGTGCCGGCCGAAGCGAATTCTTCGAATGCGTCATCGGCCAGCATCCGCATTCGACCGGACGCGTCCATGTCGGCGGCGCCGATGTTTCCACATGCGATACTTCCGACCGGATCCGGCGCGGCCTGGCGTTAATCCCGGAGGACCGCCAGCGCGAAGGGCTGGTGCAGGCGCTGTCGATCGCCAGCAATCTGACACTGGCGAGCCTTGAGCGCTTCCTGCGCTTCGGCTTCCATATCGTCGGCGACAAGGAGCGGGCGGCGATCAAGGCGGCCATCGGCGATCTTTCCATCAAGGCGCCCAATCCCGATTTCGAGGTCACGTCGATGTCGGGCGGCAACCAGCAGAAGGTGGTCATCGGCAAGGCGCTGATGACCCGGCCGAAGGTGCTTATGATGGACGAGCCGAGCCGCGGCATCGACGTCGGGGCCAAGGCGGACGTCTTCCGCACCATGCGGCGGCTGGCAGGCGAGGGTCTGGCGATCCTGTTTTCCACCTCCGACCTCGAAGAGGTGATGGCGCTCTCCGACCGCATCGCCGTCATGAGCAATGGACGGCTCGTCACTGTCATCGACCGCGCCGAGGCGACGGAAGAGTTGATCGTGAAGGCTTCGGCCGAAGGCCACAAGACGACAAGGGAACACGCCTGATGACAGCGGCAACGACCACCACCAACGCTGCGGAAGCTCCGAACGGCTCTCTGCTGCTGACGCTAATGAAGCTCAGGACGTTCATCGCGCTCTTCGCGGTGATCGCCTTCTTCTCGGTCTTCGCGCCGAACTTCCTGTCGACCGCCAACCTTATCCTGATGTCAAAGCACGTGGCGCTCAATGCCTTCCTCGCCATGGGCATGACCTTCGTGATCATCACCGGCGGCATCGACCTCTCCGTCGGGTCGATCGTCGGGCTCTGCGGCATGGTGGCCGGCGGGCTGATCCTCAACGGCATCGACCTGCAGTTCGGCTACACGATTTATTTCAATGTCTTCGAGGTGTGTCTGATCACGCTCGCCGTCGGCATCCTGATCGGTGCGATCAACGGCCTGCTGATCACCAAGCTGAACGTCGCGCCGTTCATCGCAACGCTCGGCACGCTTTATGTGGCGCGCGGTTTCGCGCTGCTTTCCTCCGACGGCCAGACCTTCCCGAACCTCGTCGGCAAGCCGGAACTGTCGACGACCGGCTTCGCCTTCTTGGGCTCCGGCCGGCTTCTCGGCCTGCCGGTGTCGATCTGGATCCTCATCGTCGTGGCGCTCGCCGCCGCTTACGTCGCCAAGTACACGCCGATCGGCCGCCACATCTTCGCGGTCGGCGGCAACGAGCGGGCCGCCCGCATGTCCGGCATCCGCGTCGATCGCGTGAAGATATTCGTCTATATGTTCTCCGGCTTCTGCGCGGCGATCGTCGGCCTGGTTATTTCCTCGGAACTGATGGCCTCGCATCCTGCGACAGGCAATTCCTTCGAGCTCAACGCCATCGCCGCAGCCGTTCTTGGCGGCACCTCCATGTCCGGCGGCCGCGGCACGATCGGCGGCACCATCATCGGTGCCTTCGTCATCGGCATCCTGTCCGACGGCCTCGTCATGATGGGCATCTCGTCCTTCTGGCAGATGGTCATCAAGGGCATTGTCATCATCGTCGCGGTCGTGGTGGACCAGGCGCAACGCCGGTTGCAGCAGCAGGTGACGCTGATGCAGCTTGCGAAGAAAGGTTGACTGAATGGCAATTCTGAAGGGCGCCCTGATCGGCTGCGGGTTTTTCGCGGTCAACCAGATGCATGGCTGGCGCGACACCGAGGGGGCGCGGATCGTCGCCATCTGCGACCGCGATCCCGCACGGCTTAGGGCGGTCGGCGAAGAGTTCGGCGTCACGCGGCGCTATACTTCGGCCGAGGATCTGTTTGCCGATGGCGGCTTTGATTTCGTCGATATTGCGACGACCGTCAGAAGCCACCGGCCGCTGGTCGAGATGGCAGCGCTGAACGGCATTCCGACGATCTGCCAAAAGCCGATCGCGCCGACGATGGAAGACGCCAAGGCGATGGTCGCCGCCTGTGCCGCGACGGGCGCGCCTATGATGGTGCACGAGAATTTCCGCTGGCAGTCGCCGATCCGGGCCGCCAGGGCCGCAATCGACAGCGGCGTAATCGGCGAGGTGTTCTGGGGTCGGGTGAGCTTCCGGTCGGCTTATGACGTCTATTCCGGCCAGCCATATCTCGCGACCGGCAAGCGCTTCATCATCGAGGACCTCGGCATCCACGCGCTCGACATCGCGCGCTACCTCTTTGGCGATGCGGCGTCGGTGACTGCCCGCACACGCCGCATCAATCCGAAGATCGTCGGCGAGGACGTCGCGACGATGATGCTCGACCATCGCGGCGGCGTCACGTCGATCGTCGATTGCAGCTACGCCACCAGGCTGCCGGTCGAGCCTTTTCCTGAAACCTTGCTGGAAGTCGACGGCAGCAAGGGGACGCTGCGGCTCTCGCAGGGCTACCGTCTTTCTGTTCATTCGCGCGAGGGGACGAAGGTGACGGATGTCGAGCCGCGCCTTCTCCCCTGGGCCTCGGCGCCCTGGCACAATATCCAGGAGAGCGTCAGCCTGATCCAGCAGCACTTCGTCGACTGCCTGCGCGCCGGCCGCGAACCGGAGACCTCAGGAAGGGACAATCTCAAGACCTTTGCGTTGGTCGAGGCATCTTATCGCAGCGCCGCCAAGGGCAAGACCGTGCCGGTCGAGGATTTCCTCGGATGACGGCTTCCCGCATCTTTCTCCTCTTCGGGACGGAAGAGCCGGAGCCGGTGCCGCGGCGCCTCGAAGCAGGCCGGCTCAGCGCCGAGCTCGTCGGCGGCAATCTGCGCATGATCCGTTTTTCCGGCAAGGAGGTGCTGCGGGCGGTTTCCTTTCTGGTGCGCGACCGGGATTGGGGAACATGCGAGGCTGCAATCACCGAACTGACCGTCGAAGAGGAAGAGGCGGCGACGATCGCCCGATACGATGCCCGGTTCCGGGCGCCCGACGGGGCCGTCCTCGACTGCCGAGCGACGATCGAAGTCTTCCCCGACGCACTCATCTTCGATGCACGCTTCACGCCGGATCGCGATTTCGAAACGGCGCGCGCCGGCTTTGCGATCCTGCATCCGATCGTGGGCGTCGCCGGCCGGGCAGTAACGGTCGAGCATGGCGATGGTTCGGTCGAGCGTTCGGTCTTCCCCGATCTGATCGAGCCCTGGCAGCCGTTCAAGGATATCGCCGCGATTACCTATGAGGTGATGCCCGGCATCGAGGCCGAGTGCCGCATGATCGGCGACGTCTTCGAAATGGAGGACCAGCGCAACTGGACCGACGGCTCCTACAAAACCTATGTGCGGCCGCTGGCGCTTCCCTGGCCCTATGTGCTGAAAGCCGGGGAGACGGTTCACCAGGCCGTTCGGTTATCGATCCGCCAGCTCGATGCCGTTGCGGTGGTCGCTACAAAGCCGGTCCCGATCGAAATTTCGCTGAGGCGCGATCAAGGCAAGTTGCCGGCAATCGGTATCGGGCTTCGACCCGACGAGGCGGGCGATGAGCTTCTCGAAGCCGGACTGATCCGCGTGCTGGGTACGCGGCATCTGATCTGCCATTTCGATCCGGGTGCCGGCCATGGCGCCGCGGCGCTGAGGCACTTCCGGCAGATGGCCGATACATCCGGCGCAGCGGTGACGCTAGAATGCTTCGTTCCTTGCCGACGCCCGTTGGATGACGAGCTGGGCGAGATCGCCCGGATGGTGCGTGACAGTGGACTGAGGCTCGCAAGCCTTGCCGTGTCGCCATCGGTCGACCGCCAATCGACGCCGCCGGGCAGCGCCTGGCCGGAATGCCCGCCGCTCGAAGATGTCTATCAGGCTGCGCAAAGAGCTTTTCCCGGCGTGCCGCTCGGGGGCGGCATGTTCAGCTATTTCACCGAGCTCAACCGCAAGCGCGCGCCGGCCAATCGGCTCGCCTATGTGACACATTGCACCAATCCGATCGTCCACGCTGCCGATGATCTCAGCGTCATGCAGACCTTCGAAGCGCTCCGCGACGTGACGCGCTCGGTGCGGGTGATCTATGGCGACAAGCCCTACCGCATCGGCCCTTCCACCATCGCCATGCGCCAGAACCCTTATGGCAGCCAGACAAAGGACAATCCGTCCGGCAAGCGTATCGCCATGGCCAACCGCGATCCGCGTCACAATGCGCTCTTCGGCGCCGCCTGGACGCTCGCCTATGCGGCGACCGTGGCGGAGGCGGAAGTCGAGGTGCTGACGCTTTCGACGCTTGCCGGTCCGTTTGGGCTGGTGGCCGGGCCGGGCGAGCCGGTCAAGGAGGGCTTCCCGAGGCCGCTGTTCTATGTGTTGCGCTGGCTTGCCGAGCTTTCTGGGGGCGAGGGCATCGCCATCGAGACCTGCGTGGCGGATCGGGTTCTAGGGCTCGGCGCCGAACTCGATGGTACGATCACCTTGCTGCTTGCCAATCTCACCCCCAATCCGCAGACGGTGACGCTCGCCGAGCCGGGGAGGCGGAGACTCCTCCTCTTGGACGAAGGCTGGCTCCGCAACGGCGCAAGAGAGCCTGAGGCGAGGCCGCATGAAAGTGCTGACGTTGTGCTCCCGGCCTATGCGGTCGCCCGGATCGAAATTCTCTAATCGGTTTGCCACTGCGGCAGGCCACAGGGGGTAGAGCGCTCCCAAGCGTAATCTATTTGCCCTTCGGCGCATAAAGCGCCCGCGAACGCTCGAGATGCTTGATCATCGACTGCTCGGCCTCATCAGGCTTGCCGCGCTGGATGCAGTCGATGATCTCCGCATGCTCGGAGAGCGTCACGTTCTCCCTGCCGGTCCAGATCAGCATTTCCGTATGATATTCCTTGAGCCAGCCGAGCATCGCTTCGCTCACGGCACTGAAGATCGGATTGCCGGAGATCTCAGCGATGCGGCCATGGAAGGCCATGTCGGCGGCGATGAAGGAGTCGGAATTGCCAAGCGCGGCGCGCTGGCGCTTTAAGATCTCCTCGAGCGCGGCGACATCGGCCGTCGTAGCGCGGCTTGCGGCCTCGCGCACCATGCCGCGCTCGAAGAAGATTCGCGCGTTCTTCAGGTGCTCGAGCGAGTCCGAGGACGCCGAAAGCATGATCTTGGCGGCGACGTCCACCTGCCTCAGGAGCGATTGCGCCGTCGGCTGCAGCACCCTGGCGCGCTCGCCATGCGAAATCTCAATCAGCCCCATATTGGCAAGCGTCTGCATGGCTTCGCGAATGGCCGGGCGGCCGACCTGAAAACGCTCCATCAGCATCCGCTCCGACGGCATCTCGTCGCCGGGCTGCAATTCGCCGGTTTCGATCAGCGCCTTCAGCCGGGCGAAGACCTCGTCGGAAAGCTTCCTGCGGACGATAGGTTCTGATTGAATCGCCATGTGAACTCCACCGCTATTCTCGCTCGTCCCTCTATATGCACGTTTTCCGTGGCGAGGAAATCTCGCCCTCACCGGCCGCTCACGCGATTTCGCTTGCGCAGCTCAGATACTCATTATACCAGTTGAGGGAACGAGGCCACTGATTTTCATGAGGGGCAAACCGCCGTGATCCGCATCACCTACCGCATCGAGACACCCGGCGACGTCGAGGCGATGGCGGCAAAGATTGCCAGCGATCAGTCGACCGGAACCTTCGTGCCGGTGCCGGGGGAAACCGAGGAGCTGAAGGCGCGCGTCGCGGCTCGGGTCGTCGCCATCAGGCATCTGGAGCCGGCCGACCGGCCCGCCTGGCCGGAGGAGGGCGGCGGGGCACAGCGTTTCAACCGGGCCGAGGCGGAGATCGCCTTTCCGCTCGATGCGATCGGCACGGATCTCGCCGCGCTCATGACAATCGCGATCGGCGGCGTCTATTCGATCAAGGGGATGACCGGCATCCGCGTCGTCGACCTGAAACTGCCGCCGGAATTTGCTGCCGCCCATCCCGGGCCGCAGTTCGGCGTCGCCGGCAGCCGCCGGCTGACCGGCGTTGACAAGCGCCCGATCATCGGCACCATCGTCAAGCCCGCCTTGGGTCTCAGGCCGGAGGAGACGGCGGAGCTGGTGGGCGACCTCGTGTCCTCCGGCGTCGATTTCGTCAAGGACGACGAGAAGCTGATGAGCCCGGCCTATTCGCCGCTGAAGGAGCGGGTCGCCGCGATCATGCCGCGGATTCTCGACCACGAGCAGAAGACCGGCAAGAAGGTGATGTACGCCTTCGGCATCTCGCACGCCGATCCGGACGAGATGATGCGCAATCACGACCTCGTCGTTCAGGCGGGCGGCAATGCCGGCGTCGTCAACATCAATTCAATCGGCATGGGTGGCGTCGCGTTTCTGCGCAAGCGCTCGGGGATCGTTCTGCATGCGCACCGGAACGGCTGGGATATTCTCACCCGCCATGGCGGCCTCGGCATGGAATTCTCCGTCTGGCAGCAGTTCTGGCGGCTGATCGGCGTCGACCAGTTCCAGATCAACGGCATCCGCGTCAAGTATTGGGAGCCGGACGAGAGCTTCGTCAAATCGTTCAAGGCGGTCAGCACGCCGCTCTTTTCCGAACGCGACTGCCCGCTGCCGGTCGTCGGCTCCGGCCAGTGGGGCGGCCAGGCGCCTGAGACCTATGCCCGTACCGGCGGCTCGACCGATCTGCTTTATCTCTGCGGCGGCGGCATCGTCAGCCATCCGGGCGGCGCCGGCGCCGGCGTCAGGGCGGTGCGCCAGGCCTGGGAGGCGGCGGTCGCCGGTATCCCGCTAGCCGACTATGCCAAAGACCATCCGGAACTCGCGCAGTCCCTCGAAAAATTTTCCGGCGGCAAGGGCGCCTGAACACATCGATGATCCACGGAGGGCGCGCATGCAGACACCATTGCTGAGCTACTACGGCGACGACCTGACCGGCTCCACCGACGTCATGGAGGCGCTCTCCTCGCATGGCGTCGAAACGGCCCTGTTCCTCAAGATCCCGGAGGCGGCGCTGCTCGAACGTTTCGCCCATTGCCGTGCTTTCGGCCTTGCCGGCACCAGCCGCAGCCAGACACCGGATTGGATGGCAGAGCATCTCCCTTCGGCCTTCGCCTGGCTGAAGTCGCTTCAGGCGCAGATCGCCCATTACAAGGTCTGCTCGACCTTCGATTCCAGCCCGGCGGTCGGCAATATCGGCAAGGCGATCGAGATCGGCCGCGAAATTTTCGGCAGGGCGCCGGTGCCGCTGGTGCTCGGCGCTCCTGAGATCCGTCGCTACACGAGCTTCGGCAATCTCTTTGCCGCCTTTCGCGGCGAGACCTATCGTATCGACCGTCACCCGGTGATGAGCCGGCATCCGGTGACGCCCATGGACGAGGCAGACATCCGCCTGCACCTCTCCCGCCAGACGTCGCTGAAGACGGGGCTGGTCGACATCGCCCAGCTCGCCTCCTCCAACGCCGACGCCGCCGCGGATTTCGCCTTTGCCGAGGGAAACGACATCGTCCTCCTCGATGTCGCGGGCGCCGAGAGCCAGGCCGCCGTCGGGCGGCAGCTCTGGCGCAAGCGCTGTGCCGGCGGCCAGTTCGCCTGCGGCTCCTCGGGTGTGGAATATGCGCTCGTCCGCGAGTGGCAGAGGCTGGGGCTCATCGGCGAAGCGCCGGTCTTCACGGCTCCCGGTCCCGTCGACCGGATTGCCGTGGTCTCCGGCAGCGTCTCGCCGACCACCGAGCGCCAGATCCGCCATGCTCTTCAGAACGGGTTTGACGGCATCGGCGTCGATCCGCTCGTGCTGGTCGCGGCCGACAGCGGCGCTGCGCTCGAGGAGGCGATAGCGCGCGGCCTGAGGGTTCTGCAGGAGGGGCGGAGTGTTATATTCTACACGGCGCTCGGGCCTTCGAGTGATCGCGGCAATGCCATCGGCCTGGAGGACGGCTCGCGCCACCGGATCGGCGAGCGGCTCGGCCTGCTCCTCAAGGAACTGGTGAAACGGGCGGGCCTTCGCCGCGCCGTCATCGCCGGCGGCGACACCTCGAGCCACGCGCTGGGCCAGCTTTCGGTGGACGCGCTGACCTTGCGCCTGCCGCTGCCGCAGTCGCCCGGTTCGCCGCTCTGCACCGCCCACAGCGGCGACCTGTCGATCGACGACATTGAGGTGGCGCTGAAAGGCGGCCAGGTGGGCCTGGACGACTATTTCGCGATGATCCGGGACGGGCCGCCAGCGTCGTAAGGGCCACTTTCAGGCACAGGCGTCTGCCGCGCATCCCCGTCCTGCCATCACCAATACGCATGGTTTCATCACTTCGTTTCATGAGTAGAGGCAGCCATTCGGCCTTGACAGCCGATCTCTGGCTCCTGCAAATTCAGTTGTCAGACATCTTACATAAACGGGAACTTTCGACTGATCGATTTGTACAGGAGGATTGCGTGAGAAAACTGTTTGCCAAGCTCGCCATCGGCGCTGCCGCATGGGCCTTCGTGACCACCGCCGAGGCGGGCGAAACGCTCGACCGGGTCATGGACAAGAAGGCCATGGTCGTTGCCACCAACAGCGGCTGGCCACCCCAGAGCTATCTCGACGACAATAACGAGATGGTCGGCTTCGACATCGACGTTTCGAAGGAGATCGCCAAGCGGCTCGGCGTCGAAATCAGCTTCGAGACGCCCGACTGGGCAACGCTGACCGGCGGCCGCTGGCAGGGTCGCTACGATCTCGGCGTCGGTTCCGTCACCCCGACCAAGGCGCGCGCCCAGGTGATCGACTTCGCCGGCATCTATTACTACAGCCCCTATGTCTATGTTCTTCACAAGGATAGCCAGGCGAAGTCCGTTGCCGATCTGAACGGCAAGATCATCGGCGTCGAGACGGCCACCACCTCGGAGGACTTCATTCGCCGCCAGCTTGAAATCGACGCACCCGGCCTGCCGCCGGTCGAGTACAAGCTCGAGCCGGGCGAGATCCGCACCTTTGCCGATTCCATGCTGCCCTTCGACGATCTGCGCCTCGGCAACGGCGTGCGGCTCGACGCCGTCATCGCGCCGGAACAGACCGCCATGAACGCCATCAAGAACGGCTATCCGCTTCGCGTTCTCGATGGCGAATACGCCTTCAGGGAACCGCTGGTGGTGATTGCCGAGAAGGTCGATCCGGACTGGACCAGGAAGATCGGTGAGATCCTCGCCGAGATGAAGAAGGATGGCACGCTCGCAACGCTCACCACCAAATGGTACGGCAAGGACTATAGCGCCGACTGATCCTTATCTGCGGGCGGCGGCCAAACCGCCCGCAGCCCTGTCCATGTGAGCGATCCGCGGGTGACCATGTCCTATCCCGATACCTATTACCGAAAGACGATGACCGATGCGAAGGTCAGACCAGTTCTGTCCGAAGCGGTGGAATGCGACACCGTCATCATCGGCGGTGGCCTTGCTGGTCTGACAACGGCGCTGCAACTCGCTCGCGCCGGCCAATCGGTGATCGTGCTCGAGGCCGAATGCATCGGCTTCGGCGCCTCAGGCCGAAACGGCGGCTTCGTCAGCCCGGGTTTTGCCACCGGCAGCGCCGAGATCGCCAGGCGGGCAGGAGCCGAAGCAGCCCGGCAGTTGCATCACCTGTCGATCGAGGGGGTCGATTTCGTCCGGGATACGATCGAGCAGCTGAAGATCGACGGCGCCCGTCCGCAGCCTGGCCTCGTCAGCGTGCTGCGCTATGACGATGGCATGAGCCTGAAAGCGCATGCGGACGAGATGAAGCGCGCCTATGGCTACACGCTCGACTATCTCGACACCGACCAAGTGCGTTCGGTCCTGAAGTCGAAGCGCTACTTCCACGGCCTCAGGGACGGACGCGCCTTTCACATGCACCCGTTGAACTATCTCCGCGGCATCGCGGACGAGGTCGAGCGCCTCGGCGGGCGGATCTACGAGCGGTCGGCCGCAATAGCGACGGCTCTCGGCGCGGCCGAGAAAACCGTCCAGACGATTCGCGGCAAGGTCAAGGCCCGTCAGGTCGTCTTCACCACCGGAGGCTATAGCGGCCGGCTGCATGGCCCGCTGAAACGCGCCTTCCTGCCGATCGCCACCTATGTGATGCTGAGCGAGGAAGCGCCGGAGCTCATCCGCACGGCGATCGCCACCGACGACGCGGTCGGCGACAACCGCCGGGCCGGCGACTATTACCGGCTGGTCGACGGCGGCAAGCGGCTGTTGTGGGGCGGACGGATCACCACAAGGGCGGCTTCGCCGGCGGCGCTCGCCCGGGAGTTGCGATGCGAGATGGTCGGAACCTATCCGCAACTGAAAGAACTGAAGACCGAGCTCGCCTGGTCCGGCCTCATGTCCTATGCCCGCCATCTGATGCCACAGATCGGCGAGATGCAGCCGGGCGTATGGCACTGCACCGCCTTCGGCGGCCACGGACTCAACACGACGGCGATCGGCGGGAAGCTCGTTGCGGAGGCGATCCTCGGCCAGTCCGACCGTTACAAGCTCTTCAAGTCCTTCGGGCTCGTCTGGGCCGGCGGCTATGCCGGCCTTGCCGTGGCGCAGCTCACCTACTGGAAATTGCAAGCCCAGGACTGGTGGCGCGAGCGCGCTGCCTGAACGCCGGAGAGGTTTCGATGATTGGTCGCTTGGTACTGACTTACCCGGACGCGGCGCGGCGCACCGGCCTTCTGCTGATGCTGGCGCTCGTCACGCTCGGCATCTACGGCCTCGGCATCAGTCCGACCTGGATCGGGCATCTGCTGCCGGCCGCTTCCGACTGGCTCGCCGCCCATCCCGCGCTCGGGCAATTCCTCAGCGCATCGATGATTGCCCTCACGGCGGCAGTGAACTGGAAGGCGCTGCGCCAGCTGCCGCGCCACTGGCAGGTGGTTGGGGTCTGGCTTGAGCTCTTCGCGCTGCTGATGCTGTTCTTCTATTCTTTCGACCTGTCCTTCGCCTTCATCGCCAAGAAGATCGGCTTCCTGGTCTCGCAGGGCGTCGTCACGACGCTCTACATATCGGTGATCTCGATCGCCGTCGCCACCGTCATCGCGCTGGCCGGGGCGATAGCGAAACTGTCGAAGAATGGCGTCATCTACGGTTTTGCGACCTTCTATACCTCGCTGTTTCGCGGCCTGCCGCTGTTAATGCAGATCTATATCATCTATCTCGGCCTGCCTCAGGTCGGCTACGTCATCAGTGCGGTGCCTGCCGGTATTCTCGCCCTTTCGCTCTGCTACGGCGCCTATATGACCGAGATTTTCCGGGCCGGCATCGAGAGCATCCCGCGCGGCCAGACCGAGGGCGCGACGGCGCTGGGGCTCAGTCCCGCCCAGACCATGGGGCTGGTGATCCTGCCGCAGGCAATGCGCGTCATCATCCCGCCGACCGGCAACCAATTCATCGCCATGCTGAAGGATTCCTCGCTCGTATCGGTCGTCGGGGTCTGGGAGCTGATGTATCTTGCCCGCACCCAGGGACAGACGGAGTTCCGTCATATCGAGATGCTGATCACCGCCTCGATGATCTACTGGCTTCTCTCGGTCTGCCTGGAATATCTCCAATCCCGCATCGAAGCCCGGTTCGGCCGCTTCGATGTTCGCTGATACGTATGCCGCGGGCCCCTTCAGGCGGGCGGGAATAGATTAGGCTTGGAACTCAGAGCGGCTGCGGCTGCGGAAAGCCGCCGATATGGGTGCAGGTGAGGGAGGCGAGGTCGCGTCCGGCCTGCAGGCATTCTGCAAGGCACCGGCCTTCCATTCGGGCGGCAATGAAGCCGGCGATGAAACTGTCGCCGGCGCCCGTCGTGTCGACGACCTCGACGGGACGGATGCCGGCCGAGGCTTGCTCCCTGCCGTCGCTCGCAAGCGAGCCGCGGCCACCGCGCGTAACGACGGCAACGCGGGCGCCGCGTGCCAGGAGATCGGCGGCGAGGCGCTCGGCCGCGGCGTCGTCTTCGCCGGCTGACCCGAAGGCGATCGACAGCCCCGCGACCCCGAGGTCAGCGGCCGAGGCGTTGACGGAGACGTCCTGCGAGACGTTGACCCCGGCCGCCGCGAGGGCGCGGCGCAGCGCGCCGCCATCGTCGAGCCAGCCGATATGGACATGATCCATGGTCTTCAGGATTTCCAGCTCGGTCGGATCCGGGCGATAGCCGGCACAGACCCCAAAGTCCTCGTGAACGAAGATCCGGTCGCCGGCCGGCGTGACGTCGATTTCCGTATAGGCGGTATTGCCGTCGCGTTCCTGCAGGTGGTCCAGCCTCACCCCATGTTCCTCGAGCAGGCGGCGCACCTTTGCGCCGTCGCCATCACGGCCGACGGCGCCGAAATAGAAGGACTGATGACCGAGCCGCGCGAGCTGCACGGCAACATTGACCGCATTGCCGCCGACATAGGACCGGGACAGCGGCGGGTGAAAGCGATCGATGCAGTTGTCGCCGACGGCGGCAAGGCGGAAGGAGGTCATGAGTGTCCCTAAGATTCACGCAAGGGGCGTGCGAGTACTGTTGCAGGCGCGACCCCTCGTGCCGCTTGCCCGCTCAATAGGCAACGCGTTTGTAGTAGCGCCGCGTGGTCAGCGGATGGTTGCGCAGGACTTCGAGATGGGCGCTGATCCGTTCGAGCACCGTGGCAAGGACGATCGGCGAGACGAGACCGCGCACCTCCGGCGAAATGCCGGGCAGGTCGAATTGCGCCGTATCGAGTACCGTCAGCTTGTCGGTGTAGCCCGGCGCGAATTTCTCGACGCGGTCGGCGAGCGGCCGCAGGCTGTCCTCGCCCTTGAAGAGAATGACGCTGACGCCCTTCTCGACGAGTTCCAGTGTGCCATGGAAGAAGTCCGAGGCATGCACCGGACGGGTGCGGATCCACTGCATCTCTTCGAGGATGCACATGCCGTAATAGAAGGCCTCGGGCCAGACGTTCCCCGCGCCGGTGACGATGTGATAGTCCGATCCGGCGAGGATCCTGGCAAAGGCCTCCGCCATGTCCTCGTAGCTGCGCTTCACCCCGAGGAGCAACTGCGGGAGTTGTTGCAGTTCCGCGACGATCTCATCGTAATTGTCGATCTCGCCGCGGTGGCGCAGGATCGAAAGCGCAATGAAGAGCGATTGCAGATAGAAGGATTCGCAGGACGTGTCGTCCTCGGCGAAATTGACGAAGGCATGGTCGCCGCCTTTGCCGAGCGGCGTCTCCTCGTGGCCGACGAGCGTCAACACCGTGGCGCCGATCTCCTTCACCTTGGCGAGCAGCGCCACGCTTTCCTTGGTCGTGCCGGAGAGGGAGGGGATCACGACGATCGATTTTTTCGTCAGGTTGGCCGAGCCGGTGACCACCAACTCTGCGGCAAGATCGCTGAAGACCGGGAAGCGCGATTTTCGCTGCAGCAATTGCACCGCCGGCTGCATCAAGATGGCTGCGCCGCCGGTACCCAGAAAGAAGATATTCTCGGCGCCCTTGTTGAAGCAGGACCCGATGACCGCGTCGAGGCGCGGCCCGAGGGCGGCGGCGCCGGACTGGATGCGAAGAAATCTCTGTTCGTCGAAATTCAGCATGGTTCTCTCTCGATATAACAACAATGGCAGCGCGTTTATTGTTGTAAGACAACTGACAACATCGGGAGCTTGTGTCAAGTGGGCTGGCTTGACTGAGCAAAGCGGATCGTCCTGGCTGGCGCCACCCTTTCTGGCTGCGATCGCTTGACCTTGACCACGCCGAATTTGTCAGACAAGAAAGGTCTGGTCTACGGCGCTTTGGAGAGAGAATTGGACGAGCCGCTTCGCGATACGCGCACATTGGTGATCCAGCTTCGCGACCGCATCGCCGATTTGATCCGCGACGAGGCGCTGAAGCCCGGCGACAAATTGCCGACCGAGGCGCAGCTGACGCAGCGCTTCAAGATCTCGCGGCCGGCGCTGCGGGAAGCCCTGAAACTGCTCGAACAGGATGGGGTCATCTATGTGGAGCATGGGCGCGGCCGGTTCGTTTCGGCCATGTCGGCCGTCCAGGTGGACAGGCCGATCACGGTATTCGAGAGCGTCACCGACATGACGCGGCACTACGGTTATCAGACCCTCAACAAGGTGCTTTCGATCGCCGAAGAAATCCCCGACGCGCTGATCGCGAAACAGCTGAAGCTGGGTGAGGGTGAGCGCGTCGTCCGCCTCGAAAGGCTGCGGCTGCAGAAGGACGAACCGATCCTCTATTGCGTCGATTACATCCCGCGCGGCATCATCCCGAACCGTCTCTACGACATCGACTGGACCGGCTCGCTGCTCGACCTGCTCGATCGCTACCGGCACCGGCCGCGCATGTCGTCGGCGACCGTCTCCGCGGTGATGCTGCCTGCGGAGGTGATCGAACGGCACGATCTCAGGGACTTCGGGCCGGCGCTGCTCATTCGCGAGACCTGCTTCAGCACGGCCGGCGCGCCCGTCATCCACGCCATCGACTATCACCGCGGCAGCCATTTCACCTTCAGCTTCGCGCGCAAATAGGCTCTCAATCACCCTCGTCGGGGATATTGAGCAGGTGGCCGCAGGCCTTGCAATGCACGGCGTCGAGGTCGTGCCGCTGCAGCCCGCATTGCGGGCAAGGGAAGTTCACCTTGTGCGGCCGAACCACCGCCTGGGCGAGCCGGACGAAGAGCGAGATGCCGATGATCATCGTCACGACGGAGGTGAGCTTGCCCAATGTGCCGGGCAGCGTAATGTCGCCAAAGCCGGTGGTGGTGACCGTCGCGACGGTGAAGTAGAGCGCGTCGACGAAGCCTTCGCCGCCCTCCTGCGCGTAGAAGAAGGTGGTGTAGACGAAGCCCGTCATCATGAACAGGAAGACGAGAAAGTTCAGGCAGGCGCGCACCACGTCCTGAAGATGCGCGCCGCCGATGCGCCGCAAGCCTTCGCGCAGCAGCGGGCTTCTCCCGATCGCCCAGATCCGCATGGCTCTCAGGAATGCGAAATTGAACAGGAGGTCCGGGAACAGAAGGGTGGCGAGGATGACCAGGTCGATCCAAGTCATCGGCCTTCTGAGAAAGACACGCAGCGACGGAGCCGAAAGCGCGCGCGCCAGCAGTTCGGCGCCGATCCAGGCGGCGATTGTGTAGTCGATGATGAGATAGGTGGGGCCTTCCCGGAGATAGGGGCCCAAGATGAAGAAGGCGAGGATGCTGAGATCGATGAAAGCGAGCAGCGCTTGCCACCGCAGCGCCGACGGATCGCGGCCGCGTTCAATGCGCTGCAATGCGATCCGAAACGATCGGACATTGGTGGAGGCGGATCGCCTGCGCTCGGTCATATCCATGGGCTGGAGATAGGCTCGGGACGTTCGTCGTCAAGCACTTGCGGACCCCGACGGCCTTGGTCGCTCTCAAGATTCCTCGGCCGCCCGCCCGATATAATCCGCCCGGTTGATCCCGTGGCGCTGCAGCTTGTCGTAAAAGGTCTTGCGCGGGATGCCGAGCGCCAGCAGGGTTTCCCTGACATCGCCGCGATGGGCGGTCAGCGCCTCTTTCAAAATATCGGCCTCGTAGCGCTCCAGCCGCTCGGGCAGGGTACCGTTGGTCGGCACCGGCGGGGCGGCGGGCTTGCCCGGATTGGCCTCGACCCCGAGTGCCACACGTTCGGCGAAGTGCGAGAGTTCGCGCACATTGCCCGGCCAGGCATGCGTCATCAGATGGTCGCGAACCGTAGCGGAGATCTCCGGCGCCTCCCGTCCGAAACGCTCCGAGGCGCGTTTCAGGAAATGCGAGAAGAGCAGCGGGATGTCCTCGCGGCGTTCGCGCAGCGGCGGAATCGACAGCGTCACGACGTTGAGGCGGTAGTAGAGATCCTCGCGGAAATCGCCGCGTTCGGCCGGGTCGCCGAGGTCGATCTTGGCCGCCGCGACGACGCGGATATCGACCGGGCGAACAATATTGGTGCCGAGCGGCGTGATCTCGCGGGCTTCGAGCACGCGCAGCATCTTCACCTGCGTTGCTGGCGGCATCGCCTCGATCTCGTCGAGGAACAGCGTTCCACCGCTCGCATGCTCGATCCGGCCGATGCGCTTCTTGACGGCACCGGTGAAGGCGCCGGGCTCGTGACCGAAGAGCTCGCTCTCGATCACCGTCTCGGGCAGTGCACCGCAATTCAGCGCGACGAAATTGCCGCTCCGGCGCCGGCTCCACTGGTGCAGAAGCGTCGCGACGACCTCCTTGCCGCTGCCGGTTTCGCCGGCTACCAGCACGTCGACATCCGTGTCGGCAATATGCCTCAGCGTCTGGCGCAGCCGTTCCATCACCGGCGTTTGGCCGATCAGCGGCAGGCTTTCCGACGCCGCTTCCGCTGCCTGGCGAAGGGCGCGGTTCTCCATCACCAGGCGGCGCTTCTCTTCAGCCCGCCGGGCGCTCTGCACGAGCCGGTCGGCGGCAAAGGGCTTGGCGATGAAGTCATAGACTCCGTCCTGGATGGCCTGGACCGCCATCGGTATGTCGCCATGGCCGGTCACCAGGATCACCGGAAGATCGGCGTCGAGCTCGGCGATCCGCCGGAAGAATGCGAGCCCGTCCATGCCCGGCATGCGAATATCGCTGACGACGACGCCCTCGAAACCGGGGTCGAGTTTTGCGAGTGCCTCGGCCGCGCTGGGGAAGGGCGATACAGCGAAGCCGGCAAGTTCCAGGGTCTGCTGCATCGCCTTGCGCAGGTCGCGATCGTCATCGACCAGGAATACGGAGGGTGCGCGGTTCATGGCGCGTCGGCCTTCATCAGTTGCACGGTGAATGTCGTTCCGGACGGGCTGCTGTCGACCTCGATCGTGCCGCCATAGTCGTTCACGATCTCCTTGGAGATTGCGAGACCGAGGCCGAGCCCTTCCTCCTTCGAGGTATTGAAGGGGGTGAAGAGCTCGTCCAGGATTTCGCGCGGGATGCCCGGTCCGTTGTCGGCGACGGTGAGGGCGATGCCGGCCGCGGTCTCCTCGCAACTCACCCGGATCAGCGCGTCGGGGCGATCGCCGATCGCTTCCAGCGCATTCTGCAGCAGGTTGATCAGCACCTGTTCCAGCCGGATGCGATTGCCGTGCGCCTTGAGGCCATCCGGCGGCAGCTCGATGCGGATCGCGTCCATGCGGCCGGCAAAGCGGCTGCGTAAGAGCAGAAGCGCGCCCTCGACGACATCCTTCATCGGCGTCGGTTCGGCGGCGAAATGGCCCTTGCGGGCGAAGCGCCGCAACTCGTCGGTGATCGCGCCGACGCGTTCGGTAAGCTCGGCGATGGTCTCCATGTTCTCGGCGGCGATCGCGCTCTGGCCGCGGTCGAGGAAGGCGCGGGCATTGTCGGCATAGGCGCGGATGGTCGCAACCGGCTGGTTGATTTCGTGGGCGACGCCGGCGGCGACCTGTCCGAGGATCGCCAGCCGGTTGGCCTGCACCAGATCCTGCTGGACCGCCTGCAGCTTCTCGGCCGTCTGCCGGTGGTCGGCGATCTCGGTTTCAAGGCGGTCGCGGGCCCTGCTGAGGTCACGTGTGCGCGCCTCGACTTTTTCTTCCAGCTCGGTGCGCGCCAGCCGCTCCGTGGCCGATCGCATCACCACCACCTGCCGCCGCCGCAGCAGAAATGCGGCCATCGCCAGGAGCGGCATCAATGCGGCAAGCATGAGGAGCCGCATCTCCCGCGCCCCGGCCGCCAGCGCCACCTTCAGCGGCGACAGTTGCTCAAGCCGCCAGGCGGTGGATGGCACCGGCGTCTCGACGCGCAGGAAGGCCTCGGTGCCGTCGCCGGGCAGCAGCGCCTCCAACGTCGAGGAGCCGTCCGGCCGGCCCTCTGTCCGATGAAAAGGCAGCGGCAGTAGCGGCGCGTCGCCGAACTGCAGGCTTTCGCGGATGTCGGCAAGCCGGTCGTCGGGGATCGGCCGCGTCGTCATGAAGCGCCAGGAGGGCAGGCTGGTGATCAGCACGATGCCGCGCCGGTCGGTGACATAGGTCGGCTTGTCCGTCACCCGCCAATCGGCCTCGACCCCATCGAATTCGAGCTTGGCGACGATGACACCGAGTGGGCCGCCCGGCCCGTCGACGCGGTGCGAGATGTAGAGGCCAGGCCGCCGGCTCACCGTTCCCATGGCGAAATGTTCGCCCTTGCCGTCGCGCATCGCCAGGCGGAAATAGTCGCGGAAGGCATAGTCGTTGCCGACAAAACTCGTCGGCTCCCGCCAGTTGCTGGCGGCGACGGCGACGCCGTCGCGGCCGATCAGATAGACGACCGCCGCCTCGGCGCTTGCCGCAAGGCTTTCGAGCTTGCGATTGATCGGCTCCACCGACTGCGGGCTCGGCGAGGTCAGCGCCTGGCGAATGGCGGTATCGTCGGAAAGAACGAGCGGCAGGGCCCGTTGCCGCTCGACCACCGCCCGTAACAGCGAGGCTTTCAGGCTGGCATCGAGCCGGCTCTGTTCGGCAAGCTCGGCGAGCGCCTGCGACCGTCCATATGCCCCGGCCAGGAGGAGGCCCGCGACCAGAAGAGTGAGCGCCACGGCCGCAAACAGCAGCCATGATTGCCGCGACCGGCGGCGGAGCGCGCCCAAATCGTCCGTGCCTGGCGGGTATTTGATCATAGCGATATTGTGCATGTTTTCGCCCGGCGTGCCAGCCGGTTTGTGCGGAAATCCGCACAGGCCGATTGCCGGTTCTTCACTCTCTCCAGAAAACATCAAATGTTTTCAAGCCTGTGCAGAGCCAGCAACAAACTGGCACGCCCGTTGCAAACAAGCTCCACAAGGCAGCCGCTGCTGTCGATCTTCGGAAGAGTGGCCCGGGAGGCCCGGCGCGTTGCCGGACTGGGCGCGTCCCAAGTGGAGGATATCACATGATCATCGAGCATTCCGCGGAGGTCCGCGGCAAGACACCCTTTTACCGCCATCTCTATGTC
>NZ_NWTD01000008.1:0-182225 GCF_002532005.1 Sinorhizobium sp. NG07B
TGACGACAGTGCCGACCCGTATACTTTGGAGCAGGTTCGGCGCGAGCGCGAACGCTATCGCAGTATGATGCCGTAGGCACCTGCCTCAGCAGGCACTCGCCTCGCAAAGCCCCTGCTCATCACGCAGGGGCGATTGTGATTCAGCAACGGCGTCGAACTTTCACGGAGGTAGCGCTGCGTCCACAGTGTACATCCTCGCAATCAAGCCGTGCACAGGGCTCATGACGAACGGCTCCCCTCGACCCTCCTGCGACTATGGGGAACGGGAAATCGACCGACAGCAGCCGCCTGGAGGAGAGGAGTACTCTGCTGACTAGACGCCATAGGCGGTGGAACCCACCACTCCCAACGGCCCAACGGTCTGCACGTCGAATTCAGGCCCACAAATGACCTGCCTTTCATTCGGACTGTGAGTCAGCAGCTGAGGTGATCGAGTGGAGCGCTCGTGCATGCGATGTCGGTTGGCAAACTCGCACCCCACTAAACTGCCTGCTATTGTAGTTGGACCAGCATCCATCCGGGTGAGCTTAGTGCTGTTTAGATCGAGGTCGGTAATTGCCAGGGATCGTGTGGGTCTGCCTCCTATCCGCCGCGCTCATCGTTCGTCGCCATCGCATTGAACTTCGGCTCTCCACCCGATCCGGACATCGACATCCGGCACAGGAATGGCTCGGTTCGGCCCAAACGAGACATCGAGCCTCGCAACCAGCGAATGGGGGTGACGAGTATGGAGAGGCGATGCACAGTTCGCATCGCCTCGTCAAGGTCTCGTCATCCCCTCTCAGATCAGCCTGCGTTGCTCGGCACGCGCGTGTTGAGCAGTTGCTGCTCCCCGCTGCCGCCAAAGTGCTGGATGAGAATCTCGGTCAGCTCCTCGACATGCTCGGTGCGCGCACAATCGCGTCCATTCGCCAGCGATGCTTGGGGCTCGGCTCGGTACGCCAATCCCCGTTTGCTTTCAGACGGCCGCCGCTCACACCACGGTCATAACGTCTAGCGGCACTGCACTACGTCTTGCTTCGATGGTCTTGCCCAGATTCGGAATTGGCGGTGAGTTGGATCCCTTCTCGTCTTCGGTTCACTTCTGTTCCTGCAGCCATTCCTGAAGCTCGGCTTCGGCTTTTTCCAGGGCGCTGTAGTTCAGCAGTTTCCGAAGGAAAGCGACTGTCACGGCGCGGGCGCGCAGGTTAAATTGGCTGTCAGAATGTTCCTCGGCAACGGCCTGGTAGACGTCGAGCTTGTCGTAGAGCTGCTGCAAACGGTTCTGGACGCTGCGCAGAGACAGGTTGCGGCGCTTGGCAATCGTCCGGTCCGTCAGACCGAGTGCGATGTCGACGAGGATCTCGTATTCCGAATCGCTGAAGCTGTTCGCGTGGCCGATGCTTCTTTGCTGCAAACCGCGCACCTCGCGGTCGATCACGCACTGGCTCTCCACGAAAATTGAGCGAAGCGCCAGCTTCAGCCGCTCGTCGGAGGCGGATTTCAGCACATAGCCATAGGCCGCCCCGTCCGGAACGATACGCGACACGCCACGGACATAGGCCTCGTCGGAGTAGTTCGACCAGAAGAGGATGCGCGTCTCCGGGCGCTCTTTCCAGATGGTGCGTGCCGCCTCGATACCGTTGCGGGTCTGCATCTGCAGGTCCATGACGATGTGCGCCGACTTGTGATCGCGCGCGAGCTGCTCGCCGGCGACGCCGTTCTCCGCCTCGATGACGGTGTCGCATTCGGGCAGGGCGGCACAGACCGCCTCATGCAGGTACGAACGGTGAAGCGGATCGTCCTCCACGATCAGTACCTTCATCGCTGATCCTCCTTGATGGCTATTTGCGGCTGGGGCTCGAGGTCCGCACGGCGCTCTCCGCGCGGCAGCAGGACTGTGACCGTCGTGCCGCGGTTCTTGTCTCCCAGTCCAATCGCGAATTTCGCGGAAATGAGCCGTGCCCGCGTCTTCATATTGTCGATACCGCCACCGATGCGTCCGCGGGCTCTGGCCAAACCACGCCCGTCGTCCGAAATCTCAATGGCGAGCTCGCCGGCCTCGAGCCGAAGCCCGACGATGATTGCCGTGGGCTGGGCGTGGCGGAC
This sequence comes from Sinorhizobium sp. NG07B, assembly GCF_002532005.1. Lineage (NCBI taxonomy): Bacteria > Pseudomonadati > Pseudomonadota > Alphaproteobacteria > Hyphomicrobiales > Rhizobiaceae > Sinorhizobium > Sinorhizobium sp. NG07B. Next base: position 2,089 of record NZ_NWTD01000008.1, read on the forward strand.
GGCATTGTTGATCGCCTCCTGCGCAATTCTGAAAAGCGCGACGCTGACCGTCTGCTCGAGGCCGTCTAGAGCGCCCCCGCTCTCGTCGACGAGAGCCCACTCGATCGGCATCCCACTGTCGCGTACTGACTGGTCGAGGTGGTTTTCGATCGCCTGGGCAAGACCGAAGAGCTGCAAAACGGACGGCTTTGCCTGCTCGATGATCTGCCGCAGATCCTGCATGCAATGATGGAGACTGCGGGAAACGGGTTCCAGTGCCTCGCTGCTCAGCTCCGAGCCGCGGGCCAGGCGGTCGATGCGGCGCGACAGCCGCGTAAGGTCGGCAAGCGTCTGGTCGTGAAGGTCCATGCCGATGCGCTGGCGCTCCTGTTCGAGCGCCTCGGTCAGCTTCAACGCGCCCTGCCGCAAACCCTCCTCGCGCGCACGCGCCTCCGCCTCGACGATGGCGGATTGCTGGGCCTGTTCGGCGGCCCTCAGCGCGAAGAAATAGGGTGCCAGCAGGTCGGCGATGATCCTCGCCCGGCCGACGTCCTCCATCGTGTATAGGCCGGGGTTCTGAGAGGAGCAGCTGAGCGCGGCTATGATCTTGCCCTGCACCTTCATCGGTACGTGCAGACGACTGCGCAGCGATTGTTCGATGATCGGCCGCTTGAAGGCGCCCTCGAAGTGGAAACGCGCATCGTTGATAGCATCATCCGTCAGCAGGTAGTCGACCTCGCCCCAGAGAAGGGAACGGATCGGGCTGTTGACGACCGGCGCCGAGGCGGCATCACCCCAGGCGGTGTCCATGCCGGTCTCGTAGGCGGTGTGATAGTTACCGTCGACCATCAGGATGCAGACGTCGAGATGATCGTGGGGGATGATATGCGCCACTTCCGCAGCGACGGCGCGGATCGCCGAGCGGAAGTCGAGCTGGCCGGCAAGCAGCCGGGATATGCCAAGATAGTGATCGACCAATGCGGCCGGCGCCAGAAGCGGCATGTCCGCAGTTCCTCCCGCGATCGCGCCCGTCCCTTCGGGCGCTGCGACCGCCAGCTCCATTAAGCGCTCGACAGGGCGTCCTCGTCTTGCACGAACACGCAGCCTGTAATGCAAAAGTCCGCAAACGCATTGCCGCATACGATCTATACAGGCGGCAAATTCTCCCTCATCCTGCCATTACTGAGAGGAGGAAGCTCAGTGCAAGTCCTATTTGCAGACGACCGCATAGAGAGCGGCCGATGAGGCGATCCGGTCGAAGCCGGGTCCAGAGGGAGGAAAACATGACATTTCGCAAGATGCTTCTGGCATCAGCGGTCGTCCTGTGCGCCGCAATGCCGAATTCCGCGTTGGCCGACACTTCCGGCAAGAAGATTGCGCTTTCCAACAATTATGCCGGCAACTCCTGGCGGCAGGCGATGCTCACGAGCTGGGACAAGGTGACGGGAGAGGCCGTCAAGGCTGGCGTGGTTGCTGCTGCCGATGCCTTCACAACGGCGGAAAACCAGGCGACCGAGCAGGCCGCGCAGATTCAGAACATGATCCTGCAGGGCTATGACGCGATCGTCCTCAACGCCGCCTCGCCGACGGCGCTCAACGGCGCGGTCAAGGAAGCATGCGATGCAGGCATCATCGTCGTCTCGTTCGACGGCGTGGTGAGCGAGCCTTGCGCCTGGCGGATCGCCGTCAATTTCAAGGAAATGGGTCGCAGCGAAGTCGAATATCTGTCGAAGAAGCTGCCCGAGGGCGGGAACCTCCTGGAGATCCGCGGCCTTGCCGGCGTTTTCGTCGACGATGAGATCTCGGCGGGCATCCACGAGGGCGTCAAGCAGTTCCCGCAGTTCAAGATCGTCGGGTCCGTCCATGGCGACTGGGCGCAGGATGTCGCCCAGAAGGCCGTGGCGGGTATCCTGCCGAGCCTTCCCGAGATCGCCGGCGTCGTGACCCAGGGCGGCGACGGCTACGGCGCCGCCCAGGCGTTCGCGGCTGCCAACCGGCCGACGCCGATCATCATCATGGGAAACCGCGAGGACGAGCTGAAGTGGTGGAAGGAACAGAAGGATGCCAGCGGCTATGAGACCATGTCTGTCTCGATCGCGCCCGGCGTCTCGACGCTCGCATTCTGGGTCGCCCAGCAGATCCTCGACGGCAAGGAAGTCAAGAAGGACCTCGTCGTGCCCTTCCTGCGCATCGACCAGGACAATCTGGAAGAGAACCTCGCCAATACCCAGGCAGGCGGTGTTGCCAATGTCGAATATTCGCAGGCTGATGCGATCAAGGTGATCGAATCCGCGGAATGATGTTCTTCCATATGTCGCGCGGTTCTCTCGGGACCGCGCGGCAGACCCCGTGCCAAACGATCCCCAGTACAACAGATAGCGGCAAATGACGGGCAGAATGTCGAAGGCGATAATCGAGGTTGCCGACGCCAAGGTGAGTTTCGGAGCGGTCAGGGCGCTCGACGGCGTGACGCTCGCCATCCGGCCGGGGGAATGCGTGGGTCTCGTCGGCCATAACGGCGCCGGCAAATCGACGATCGTCAGCGTCATCAATGGCGGTCTGACGCCGCAGCAGGGCAACATTTCAGGCGACGGCGAGCTTCTTCAGCGCTACGGCATCAACGCGGCCAGAGCGCGCGGCATACGCTGCGTCTTCCAGGAGCTTTCGCTCTGCCCGAACCTCACCGTGGTCGAAAATACCCGCGTCCTGCACCGCCATCTTGGAGGCCTCGGCTGGCGCAGGCGGGCAAGGCTCGTGATTGAGCGAAGCCTCGATGCCATATTTCCCGGACACGGCATCGAACGCGACAGGATGGTCGGGGATCTCTCCATCGCCGAACGGCAGATGGTCGAGATCGCCATGGCTTTCTCCGATACCGGCATTGCGCCCCGGCTCATCATCCTGGACGAGCCGACGTCCTCGCTCGACGCGAGCCTCGCGGAGCAGATGCTCGCCCATGTCCGGCGGTTCGTCGCGAGCGGCGGTTCGGTCATTCTGATTTCCCATATCCTCCACGAGATCCTCGCCACGGCGAACCGGATCGCGGTCATGAAGGACGGGCGCATCGTCGCCGAACGGCCTGGCGATGCCTGGACCGAGCACGGCCTCGTCGAGGCCATGGGAAGCGTCGTCAAGGGCGAAGCGCATCGCCGCACGCTGCGAGACCTTGCCCATGAGCCCGTGGTAATCGCGCGGACCGGTCGCGGCCTGCGCCTTGAGGCCAGACGCGGCGAGATCGTCGGGCTCGCCGGTCTCGCCGGACACGGCCAGACGGGAATGCTGATGAAACTTCATGCAGCGAGCACCGCCGACTGGCTGCCGCGCCGCGAGCCTGCGGTGACCTTCGTCGCGGGGGATCGCCGCCTGAATGGCGTCTTCGAACTCTGGAGCATCCTGAAAAACTTCTCCATCGCCACGCTTCACGATCTGGCCCTGCGCGGCGTCGTCAACGCCGAGGCGGAGGCCGAGCGTGCCGGAGAGTGGAAGCGCCGCATCGATATCCGCACGCCGGACTTGGCCAACCCCATGCTGTCGCTTTCGGGCGGTAACCAGCAGAAGGTGCTATTCGCCAGGTCGCTCGCGACCAGGGCGCCGGTGGTGCTGATGGATGATCCAATGCGCGGCGTCGACGTCGGCACGAAGCAGGAGGTATACGAGATCATCCGGCAGGAGGCTCAGCGCGGCCGCACCTTCGTCTGGTATTCGACCGAGATGGAGGAGGTCTGCCTCTGCGATCGTGTCTATGTCTTCCGCGAAGGAGAGATCGTTGCGGAACTCGCCGGCGACGCCGTGAGCGAGGAGAACATCCTTGCCACGTCCTTCAAGCGGGAGGCAGCATGAGGCTGAGGCTTTCGACCGATGCGATCCGGCTCGCCATTCCCGCCCTTTCGCTCACCGTGCTTCTTGCAGCCGTCTTCTGGCTGCAGCCTCGGGCGATGAGCTATATCGGCCTCAACCTGCTCTTCAATCTCGCGGTTCCGATCGCGCTCGCGACGATCGCCCAGATGATCATCATGTCGGTGAACGACCTCGACCTCGCGATGGGCACCTTCGTCAGCTTTGTCGGCTGCGTGACGGCGACCTTCCTGCGTGACGAGCCGCTTGTCGGGATTCTGATCCTTGCCGGCGGCGTTGCCGTCTATGCCATGCTCGGCGTCGTCATTCACCTCCGTGGCCTGCCGTCGATCGTGGTTTCGCTCGGCATGAGCTTCGTCTGGGCGGGGCTTGCCGTGCTTCTCCTGCCGGCGCCCGGCGGACAAGCGCCGGAATGGGTCCGAAGCCTGATGACGATGAAGCCTCCGATCGCTCCGATGGCGATCGTCGCCAGCATCGTCATTGCCGTCGTCGCGCATCTGATCGTGACGCGCTCCTCGCTCGGCGTGCTCATCCGCGGCATCGGCGGCAACCAGCGCTCGGTGGAGCGGGCGGGCTGGTCAGTTCTGGCCGCCCGCGCTGCGGCCTACGGGCTTGCCGGCATGTTCGCGGTGCTCGCCGGCATCGCGCTCGTCGGGCTCACCACATCGGCCGACGCAAACATAGCGCTCAGATACACGCTGCTCTCGATCGCCGGCGTGATCCTCGGCGGCGGCGAATTCATTGGCGGGCGCGTCTCGCCCATCGGCGCGGTGATCGGCGCTCTGACGCTGACGCTTGCCGGTTCGTTCCTGTCTTTTCTGCGCATCTCGCCCGACTGGCAGATCGGCGCGCAGGGCGCGATCCTGATCATCGTGCTCGCCTTGCGCCTGCTGCTCAACCGTCTCGAATATCAGGAGAAGCGGCGATGAGGGTCGTCGACCGTCTTTCGCGGGCGCCTTGGATCTGGTCGTGGTTCGCCGCCTTCCTGGTCTGGTTCGCGACGATCATGGTGACGGGCGGCGCAAGCATGCTCGACCTCTCCCAGGCGGCGCTGACCTTCGCCGCCTTCTCGATCATCGTCGGCATCGGCCAGATGTTCGTCATCACGCTCGGTCCCGGCAACATCGACCTGTCGATTCCCGCCACCATGACGCTCGCGGGCACCGTGGCGCTGAAGCTTATGGAAGTGGACAACGCCATGATCCTGCCGGGGCTGATAACCGCAACCCTGATCGGCATCGGTGTCGGCCTCGCGAACTACGCGCTCATCAAGGCGTTGCGCATCCCGCCGATCATCGCGACGCTGTCGATGAGCTTCATCATCCAGTCAGCGGCCATCTGGACCAATCGCGGCCTGCGCATCAAACCGCCGAGCTTCCTGGCCGAATTCACGACATCGGCCACGCTCGGCGTGCCCAACGTTTCCCTCGTGGCGCTGGTGATTTCCCTCGCCGCGTGGTTCCTGCTCGAAAAGACCGTTTACGGGCGCTGGATCTCCGCGATCGGCCAGAGCATGCCGGCGGCACGCATGGCGGGCGTTCCGGTCGACGGCACACGCTTCGTCACCTACGTGCTCTCGGCCGTTCTTGCCTCGCTCGCGGGCTACCTCCTCGCCTGCTTCTCGGGGGGCGCGGCTCTCAACATGGGCACGGAATATCTTCTGATGTCGATCGCCGTCGTCGTTCTCGGCGGCACCGCGGTCGCCGGCGGCGATTCCAACGTGCCGGGAATCTGGGGTGCCTCGCTCTTCATGTTTCTGGTGGTCTCCATGCTCAACACCTACGGCCTCGGCGCCGGCATCCGCCTGATCATGACCGGGCTTATCATCATCAGCGTCATCATGCTCGCAGGCGGCCGACAGCCGGGCATGCGTTAGTTCGGGGACGGACCACATGGGAAGGGAACAAATCTACGAGATCGACGATCCGCGCTTCGCCCATCTGATCGTCGGCAGCGCCCGTCTCGATGACCTTTATTCCGGCTGCCGCTGGTCGGAGGGGCCGGTCTGGTTCAGCGATGCCAACCAGCTCGTCTGGAGCGACATCCCGAACCAGCGGATGCTGCGCTGGACGCCGGAAGGCGGAGTCTCTGTCTTTCGGCAGCCGTCGAATTTCGCAAATGGCCACACCCGAGACCGGCAGGGACGCCTGATTTCCTGCGAGCACGGAACGCGCCGCGTCACCCGGACCGAGATCGACGGCTCGATCACGACGCTCGCCGAAAGCTTTGGCGGTCGGCGGCTCAATTCGCCGAACGACGTGGTGGTGCGATCGGACGGCACAATCTGGTTCACCGACCCGACCTACGGCATCCTTTCCGACTATGAGGGCTATCGGGCGGAGCCGGAACAGGAGAGCCGCAATGTCTACCGGCTGGACCCGGAAAACGGCGAGCTTGCCGCGGTCGCCACCGACTTCAACCAGCCGAACGGCCTCGCCTTCTCGCCCGACGAGAGCATCCTCTATGTCGCCGACTCCGGCGCAAGCCATGACGACGCCCTGCCGCGGCATATTCGCGCCTTCGATGTTTTGGACGGACAGCTCGCCAACGGCCGAGTCTTCGCAACGATCGACAAGGGCATCCCCGACGGCATCCGCACGGACACGGGAGGAAATCTCTGGTCGAGCGCCGGCGACGGTGTGCATTGCTTCGCACCGGACGGCGTGCGCATCGGCAAGATTCTCGTGCCGCAAACTGTTGCCAACCTCACCTTCGGCGGTCCCCGCCGGAACCGCCTCTTCATCGCTGCGACGACGTCGCTCTACGCAATCTATGTGACCGCGACGGGCGCGCAGGTACCGTGAGAAGGGGAAGTTCATGGTAGCGGATGATTTCAACCAGAACGGCGGCAACGACGCCGGCACAGAGGGGCTGGCCATGGCGGGTTGATAAGCCGCGCAAGTCCTCCCGTTCCTCGCCAGCAATTCGGATACTGCCGGCGACGTGACCAACAACTTATTTTGATCTGAGCCCGATCGAGGTCGTCTGCCTGGCTGTCGAGGCGATGTAGTGACGGTCGAACCGGAGCCTTTGCTGTTCGAGATTGGTGTAGCGCAGCACTTCGAGCGGCCCGGCGATATCGATCAGCAGCGCCTCCAGCGGCACCAGCGTGAATACCGGAATGACCTGCGGTTCCTCTGCCGGGCCAGACCTGCTCATGCAGCTAGCGCCCTGCTACCCAGCGCTTCCTCAACGGTCGCGATACGGGCGAAGCGGCCGGCGAGCACCAGTTCCGTGCGTTTACGAATTGCCGCGGCATCGAAGGTCTCACCCGAGGCATGCGTCATCGGGAATGTCAGCGTCGCTTCAGAGACAAAATCGACATCCCAGCCGAGATCGGAGGCATCTCGCGTGGTGGTCTAGCAGCACTGCTCGGTGCGCAAGCTGCTCGGCAAGGCGATCATCGATACGGGTGGTGAGCGATAAATGATGACCGGCTGCCCGCATTTCGAGGTCCGTCGACGCGCTGGAATTCGAAGAAGTAGATCCGGTCGACATTCCTGATGGTCATCGCTCCAATGATTCTTTCCGCATTGATCCGCCGGAAAATGGTCGACGATCGGCTGGTGGTTATAGACTATGGCCGTGCTCTCGATGCCGCTAGCTCATCCAGCGAAGTAATGTAGATCTGGCGAACGCCGGCCTTCATGCCGAATCGGACCGTCGTGGGTGTTGATTTGCACTGAGAAGTGGGTCGGCGTCCTTCTTTTGATTGCCACTGGCAGCCCTTCCCCAGGCATTTCCCACCTACCATTCAGCCGCCGCCCGTCTTCGGATAAGGGAACCACCCATTCTCTTAGGCAAACGCGTGAAATCTCGTCGGCCATCTTCCCTGAAGTCGCTGGTTTAGATCGGGCGCGTTGATCTCATTCTCCGCATTCACACTGTCGAAAATCACCTTATTCAACGCGGAAATGTCACTGCCAAACGTCTCGCGGACCTCCTGCCTCCGAAGTATGGGTGATCGAATGACTTGCGTGTGAGGGGCGTCCTCGCGCGCAATCATTCTCTCGCGCACAGGATCTTAGCGCTTGAGAATGCCGGCATATTTGTTCCTATCCAGCTTCTCTTGGTCGACTTCCAGATCGTCATCGTCGACAGCGGCGCCTGCGTCTTCACGGCCGGCAAACAGCTGTTCATCCTCATCGATTGGAGAAGGCGCAACACGCGCGATCTGCTGCAAATCATCCTCGCTCACGCCAGCAACTCGCCTTTCATGGAGATCCAATCGCCGGCGCAGCTCATCGAGGGAAGAAATGTAGACCTGGCGCACCCCTGCCTTCATCGCGAATCGGACCTCGTGGGCATTCTGCGGCCTTCGCACGGCAGAGAAATCAACTTCATCGCCCGGAGCGTCGCGCCGGCGGGGATACGGCCCTGCGGCCGCGCCGGTCCGGCAAGGCTGACCTCGACCGTGGATAGTTCGAGTTCGACGGTGGCGGTGTAGCGCGGGTCGATATGCGGATCGAACCACAGGCCGGTGCGCTTCGCGTGGGCCTTGACGAAGGCGACGTGGTCGCGCGAGCGTCCCGTCATTTCGAGGTATTTGAGCGTCTCGGCGTCGATCGGGAAGTAACCGCTGTTGCCGCCGAACTCCGGCGTCATATTGGCAACGACGGCACGGTCTCCGGCGGTCAGCGTCGACACACCGGGACCGAAGAATTCGACATAGCGGTCCTGCAGGTCGAGCTTGCGCAGCATTTCGGTGACGGTGAGCGCCAGATCGGTCGCCATCACGCCGCTCTGCAATGCTCCGGTGAGTTTCACCCCGACGACCTCCGGGACGCGGAGCGTCACCGGTATGCCGAAGAATACGCTCTCCGCCTCGAGCCCGCAGACGCCCCAGGCAAGCACGCCGATGTCGTTGATCATCGGCTATGGCTGTCGGTGCCGATCAGCGTGTCGGGCATCGCATGGCCTAGCTCCATACCGGAACGAGCGAGCAGGAAATCCCGTTTCTCCCCAATCGAGTCCTCATGCACGACACCACCTGTGGCCCGGCGCTGGTCGACATTGCCGGCATGCGCTCGGCGCTGGCGGAAGCCGGCGGCGATCCCGCTCTTCTCAATCCCGTCGTACCGGTGGACGTCTCGACGGATCATTCGGTGGGCGTCGATTTCTTCGCACAGGCAGGCTCGCTCGAAAGGAACATGGCGCGCGAGTTCGAGCGCAACGCCGAGCGCTATCGCTTCATGATATGGGCGACAAACACGCTGAGCGGCTTTAGCGTGTACCCGCCCGGTACCGGGATCATGCACACGCTCAATCTCGAGAGGCTCGCCAGCACCGCGACCGGCAAGCGCATCGAAGGCGCGCTCTTGGAATCGCCTCCTTCGCCCTCGCGGCGTTGTCACCTCCGGTGCGCAGCACGTTCTCCAGAAGAATTCGATGTGTATAGGGCAGGCGCTGCAACGCCTCGCCTGCCTCCGCAGGGAGGTCCACGATCGCATAGTCAACCCGGTCAACGCCGAGATGTTAGCTTTGTCTCGGACATTGATTGTCTACCGCTTCGAGAACGTGGGGCCTCTTAAGGTCTTGGCCCAAAATTACATATTGCGATTATAAAATGCAATATGCACGCGCATCGAAAGAAGCACGAACGTCCACCTCTTGCAGCGGCGCCGACATGTTGGCAGGCGGTTCGGAACATACCCGCGAAGAATTCCGTTCATTGCTCATGAAAGGAGTGAATCATGAATCAGATAATCTACCTAGTCGGACTGGTTGTGGTCGTACTCGCCATCTTGGCGTTCTTTGGCTTGGGCTAATAAGCAGGCTCACACCCAATCGGCCAACCGATTGCCGGCACCGGGCGCAGTCCGCCGATCATGGAAGCCAGAATAGCCTTCGAGGAAAATAAGCCTTCTGCCTGCTTCCTCAATTCCTGGCCGATTTAAGGAAGCATGCAGCCGCTTTTGAAGTGCGCTACGGCTTTGCGCGTCTTCAAGCGCGCACAGTTCCGCCACACGTTCTTAGACCTGCGGCGTCTTGATCCGGATCGCACCCATGATGTGCGTGTAGAGAAAGGCCGCCGCCTCTGTCCGGCGACCGGTCTCGACGAGGTCGAGAATGTGCAGGTGCTCGCTCGTCTGCCGGGGCAGCCGGCTCCGGTCGATGTTAATCTGGTACTCGATCAGGCGGCGCAGCCGGTTGACGCGCTTGATTGCATCGAGGAAGAAATCGTTCTGTGAGCAGGCGACGAGCATTTCGTGAAACTCGTTGTTCGCCTTGACGATCTCGGCGCGCGACCAGGTCTCGTAGCCGCCTTCTCCCAAGGCGGTCTGCACGGAGCGCGCCTTCCTGAATTCTTCCTCGTTCGGGCGGAACGTGGGCAAGAGCATCGCCTGCTGCTCGATGACCGCGCGGAAGACGTAGCCCTCCTCGTAGCTCTTGCGCGATGTCAGCGTCTCGCGGAAGGCCCAGCCGTTGCCCGGCAGGCGTTCGATCCAGCCCTCTTCGGCGATCCGGTGGAGCGACTTCAACAGCCGGCTGCGGGCGACGTCGTAGAGGCGCATCAGCTTGTTCTCGCTGACGCGCTCCTCGAGCTTGCCGGCAAGGCGGTCCTCGGCGATGCGGAAATAGAGCGGATCCTCCTCCTCGCGCCGAGGCTCGCCCACGGGTTTCCCTGTCTCGACCTTGGCCGCGTCGATCGTCAGGAAATAGCCGCGGTTCGGTTCCGCCCGCACGATTCCCATCGTCTCGAGCTTCTTCAAGGCGGCATTGACCGGCGCGCGGGAGACGCGAAACGCATCGGCGAGCATTTGACAGGGCAGATGCTCGCCGGCGCGCATCTCGTTCGTCTTCACGAATTCGAGGATGCTTGCCGTGATCTGCGGGGATACGCTTTGTCTTGCCATGGGTCGTCGTAGGGTTCGGTCGCTAGCGCGTTCAACGTCGATTTATGCACTCGCCAACGCGTTTGCAAACGACCTGGACGCTCTTGGCCTCACCCGTCGCCATCATCGCCTCTTGCAGCGAGCGCGCCGCCGAATCCCGCCGCCCGCGCCGGCCGGCGCCGTGATGGTCAGTTCGAGGTCGCTGGCAGCCGAAATGGCCGGATAGAAGGCAGTGCCGCCAAGGCAGCCAGGCAAAGGGCAGTTTTCAGAAGATGACGCATGCGATTGCTCCTCCTGGATGGAAAACGAACGGCGAGCCTACTGGCCGTTACGAGACAACCTGCATTAAATAATTATAAAATGAAATAGTGGAGAAAAACGAGTCAGGGAGGAAATTGCCTCGGGCAAGCTTTGGCAAACCTAGCCGGATAAGTGGCGGGGCGGGTCTCCGCCTATTTCCGGATGCTGCGCGTCGAGCGCGGCGTCACGCTCGTCGAAGGTGTCTACGAGTAACGATGCGCGCCTATCGCCCTCGCAGGGCGACGTCGCCCACGGCGCGCTCGCCCGACATTCACAAGCGCTATGCCTTCACGCGCAGCCGCGGGAGAAGATCGGGCAGGCTGACCGGGCGCAGGTCTCTGGCATCGACGCCCACATCGAACTGCCGCGGCAGCAGCGGTTTCAAACGGCCGTGGGAATGGCCGTGCAGGTTGACCGATTGCTTTCCCATCTGATTCCAGGTCCGAAACGGATAGTGGCAGAGAATGAGCAAGTGCCCGTCGACGGTGAGTTCCGCATAATGCTGGATGCTCTGCCAGCCGCTGGCTTCGACCGTCGCCAGCGAATCGTTGTTGCCGACGATCAGGTGCTTCCTGCCGTTCAGCCGCGTAAGCAAATCTTCAGCAAAGCCCTTTTGCTTCGATGCGAAGTCGCCGAGGTGCCAGATCTCGTCCTCCGGCGAGACGGTGTCGTTCCAGTTGGCAATCAGCGCAGCGTCGTGGTCCGCCAGGCTGGAGAAGGGCCGGCGATCGATGTTGAGCACCCGCGGCTCGCCGAAATGCGTGTCACTCGTGAAATAGATCATCTAGGCAGCTTTCCGGTTAAAGCGTTGCTGCGATCGGAGGCACCCCCCTCTGCCCTGCCGGGCATCTCACAAGGAGGGAGGTTGGCTGGAAACGCCGATCTGCCCCAACCCCAGCATGCGTATGCCGAAGTCAACGCACCTGCAAAGTCCATGCATCGATATTCGATGGGCGGGACATTGCCTCTTGCCGATCTCCCCCCGTGTGGGGGAGATGCCCGGCAGGGCAGAGGGGGTACACACCCCTTCTCCCGATTTTCGGCGCTCCACTCTGATCGGCCCTAGTCGGAAGTCACGGGAACGAACATCCCGAGCTTCACATCCTTCAGCACGACATTCGTGTGAATTCGCTTAATCTGAGGATTCTGCGACATGATCTGCGCGGTGATCTCGTCATATTGGGTGACGTCCTGGGCGGTGATGATCGCCACGAGATCCACCGACCCGGTCACGTAATAGACCTGCTGGATGTGATCCTGCTTGTCGACCCAGGTGCGGAATTTCGCGAGCGCATCGTAGTTCTCACGCTCGATCTCCATGCCGGCGATGAAGGTCATCGGATTTCCGGCGACCTTGCGGTCGACGAGGGCGATCTCGGCGGAAATGATGCCGTCCTTGCGCATCCTTTTGAGGCGGCGTTGAACGGCAGACGCCGACAGGCCGATGATGTCGCCGATCGCCTCGGCCTTGAGCTGACAGTCGCGCTGCACGATCTCGAGGATCTTCCGATCGAATTGATCCACTGGCTCCGTCATGGTTTCCTCGTGTTGGTGATTTGCCGCAGCTAATATCTCAGGCAGCTTTGTCGTGAGCACGCTTTCCGCTTCCGAAGCTTTCACCTGCGCACGAACGCACTATCTCTCAAAAAATCAAGGACAGAAAGCGCGGTAAGTCCGCATCTTTTAGCGTGTTCTGCGAAAAATCCGCGTCACTGCGGCAAATGTGCGGCAAAACCGCAACGCGTGGCCATATTATCGCGAACCAAATAACCATAAAAACGCCAGGAACGACAGGAATGATGCGAAGCGCCGCCGCCTTGCTGGTGGAAGACGTCCATAAGAGCTATGGGCAGCACGAGGTGCTGAAGGGCGTATCGGTATCGGCGCAAAAAGGCGACGTCATTTCGCTGATCGGATCCTCGGGCTCGGGGAAGAGCACCTTTCTCCGCTGCATCAACTTTCTCGAGATCCCCGACCGCGGCCGTTTCATCTTCGGCGGCGAAGAGGTTCTGATGAAGCCGGGCCGCGAAGGGCGCGCCCATCCCGCCAATTGGCGGCAGATCGAACGGATCCGCACCGGCCTCGGCATGGTGTTCCAGAGCTTCAACCTTTGGGCCCATAGGACCGTGCTCGAAAATGTCATCGAGGCCCCAATTCATGTGCTGCGGCAGAGCCGCAGGGAATCGACCGAACGGGCCGAGGCTCTTCTGTCCAAGGTGGGGCTTTACGACAAACGGCACGCCTATCCGGCGTTCCTGTCGGGCGGCCAGCAGCAGCGCGCCGCGATCGCCCGCGCGCTCTGCGTCGACCCGGCGGTGATGCTGTTCGACGAGCCCACCTCGGCACTCGATCCCGAGCTTGTCGGCGAGGTGCTGAAGGTCATCCGCGACTTGGCGGAAGAAGGGCGGACCATGCTTCTCGTCACGCACGAGATGAAATTCGCCCGCGACGTCTCCAGCCACGTGATGTTCCTCGATGGGGGGCGCGTCGAGGAACAGGGGCCGCCCGCCCAGGTCTTCGGTGCGCCGCTCAGCGCCCGCTGCCGCGAATTCACCGGCAGTCTCGGCCATTGATCCGTTTCCATTCCGACGAAAACAGAAGGGGTAGTCGAATGAAGTTGATGTCCATCCTGATGGCCGGCGTGGCCTTCGCACTTGCAGGTGCGGCCAATGCGGAAGTGCGCTTCGGCATCATGAACGAAGCCTACCCACCCTTCTTCACGAAGGACCCGTCCGGCAAATGGATCGGTTGGGAAATCGAGCTGATGGACGCGGTCTGCGCCGAGATGAAGGAGACCTGCTCCATCGTCGACATGTCCTGGGACGGCCTGATCCCGGGTCTCGAGGCGAAGAAGTTCGACGTCATCTGGTCGTCGATGTCGATCACCCACGAGCGCAAGAAGACGATCGACTTCACCGACAAATATTACAACACCCCGAGCAAGCTGATCGGCGCCAAGGACGGCAAGTTAGGAGCAGCGCCTGACGACGTCGCCGACAAGACGATCGGCATCCAGGTCTCGACGATCCAGTCCGAATATTACAAGAAGTATCTCGCCGACAAGGCAGCGGAACAGACCTATGCGACGCTCGACGAAGCCTTCCAGGACCTGGCTGCCGGGCGGATCGACTATGTCTTCGGCGATGCCATTCCGCTGGCAGAGTTCCTGAAGTCGGACTTCGGCAAGGACTGCTGCGAGGACAAGGGCAACGTCAAGGACGACCCGGCTATCCTCGGAACGGGTATTGGCGGCGGGCTGCGCAAGGACGACACGGCACTGCGCGACAAGCTTAACGCGGCGATCGCCGCCGTCAGGGCGAGCGGCAAATATGCCGAAATCTCCAAGAAGTACTTCGACTTCGATCCCTATGGCGAATGACCGGAAGGGCGATCGGCGCCTGAAGGCGCCAATCGCCCTTTGCCTATGAACTCGATCAGATAGGCCCCGGATGTCGTCCAGCCAATCGCTCCTGGAATTGCTCTCCCCTTATCCGCCCGGCTGGGGAGGCGTGCTGCTTGCCGGCGCGCTCTCCACCGTGCTGATTTCGCTTGGCGCCTATCTCGTCGGCATCGCCATCGGCCTCGTCGGTGCCATCGGCAAGCTGAAGGGCAATCGCCCGGTTCGCTTCGTCCTCGATCTCTATACGACGGCCGTCCGCGCCATCCCGGAACTGATCCTGATCATCGGCCTCTATTATGCGGGAACCGACGGGCTGAACCGCATCCTCTCCGCACTCGGGCTTCCGGCGGTGGAGATCAACGGCTTCGTTGCCGCCGTCGCGGTGCTGGGCATTGTCCAGGGCGCCTATATGACCGAAGTGTTTCGCGGGGCGATCCTCGCCATTCCGGTCGGGCAGATCGAAGCGGCGGCCGCCTTCGGCATGCGGCCGCGGCTGCGCTTCCGCCGCATCGTGCTGCCGGCCCTGATGCCGAATGCGCTGCCGGGTCTAGCCAATCTCTGGATGTCGGTCACCAAGGACAGCGCGTTGATTGCCGTCGTCGGCTATCAGGAACTGGCGCTCGCGACCCGTATCGCCGCCGGCAACACCAAGCACTACTTCCTGTTCTTCCTCGCCTCCGCCGCCCTCTACCTCGGGATAACGCTCATCTCTAACGTCGCGTTCGCGGCGCTCGAGAGCCGCCTCCGGCGCGGCCAGCCGACGACCGCATAGGAGGGGCACGTGGATTTCTCGTGGATCTTTTCCTATTGGCCGCTGCTTGCCGCAGGCGCGGTCCAGACCGTCCTCCTGCTCGTGATTTCGGTCGGCTTCGGCTTCATTCTGGCGATCGGTCTCGCGCTCGCGCAGGTGATCGGCCCGCGCTGGCTCAAGCTCTTCGCTCGCGGCTACTGCACCTGCCTGCGCGGCACGCCGCTGCTGATTCAGCTGTGGCTGCTCTATTACGGCGTCGGCTCGCTGCTGCCGATGATCCCCGGCCTGCGTGCGAGCCTTCTCTGGCCGATCCTGCGCGAAGGTTTCTTCTTTGCGGCGGTGAGCTTCACCCTCAATTATGCGGCCTATGAGGCCGAGGTGCTGCGCGGCGCGCTGCTTGCCGTTCCCAAGGGTGAACTCGAGGCCGGCCGATCCTTCGGCATGTCGTCCTCGACCCTGCTCAGGCGGATCTGGCTGCCGCGCGCCATCCGCATCGCCTTGCCGACAATCGCCGGCGAAGTCGTGCTGCAATTGAAGGCAACGCCTCTCGCTTTCACCGTGACGGTAATGGACCTCTATGCGGTGGCCTACAAGGTGAGGCAGGACACGCTGCTGGTCTACGAGCCGCTGATGGTCGTGACCGTCTTCTATGTCTGCCTGACGCTTATCATCACCCGCGCCTTCAAGGTCGTCGAAGCGCAAGTGCCGGTACGGCGCTAGCATGATGAGCTGCTTGATCGATTTGGCGGCGCCCGAGGTCCTCATCGCGCCTTTTCTCGGCGGATCGGCAGCCGCTGAGCGGCCAAAAACACTCGGAGAACACTAGAGTCGCCGTCGAACGCATCTCGAAAGGTCCTCCATGTCCCTGAATCGATCGAGCACCAAGGCCGTAACGGATCGCCGAAGCCAAGCGAGAGCCCGGCCGCATTCCGACAATCGCCCGCTGCATTGGGAAACCCTGGCGCTCGACGGCGGCTTGGTCATCGATCCGACGACGAAGGCGATCGCCCCCAATATCTCGATGTCGGTCAACAATCTGCTTGCCCCGGGCGACGGCGCCTTTTCGGCCGACGGCGTCGAGGATCTGACGGCGCTGCCATATCTCTATGCGCGCTGGACCAATCCCACCGTGCGGCAGCTCGAGCAGCGCATGGCAGCACTCGAAGGCGCCGACGACGCGCTCGCGGCCGCGACCGGTCTCGCAGCGATCGCCGCCATGTTCCTGACCTGTCTCAAGGCCGGCGATCACCTGATCATCAGCGATGTCTGCTACGCAGGCGCCAGCGAGCTGGCCCGCCGGATCCTGCCCGACTACGGCATCGAGGTGACCGCGGTGAACATGTCGCGGCTGGATGCGGTTGCCGCGGCCTTCCGGCCCAACACACGGCTCGTGCATTGCGAAAGCCCCTGCAACCCAATCCTGCGATTGACCGATCTTTCCGCCGTGGCGGCACTCGCCCACCAGCGCGATGCACTCGTTTCGGTCGATTCCACGCTGGCCACGCCGGTCGCGACAAGGCCGCTCGCCTTGGGCGTCGACCTCGTGATCCACTCGCTCACGAAGTTCATCAACGGCCATGGCGACGCGCTCGGCGGGATCGTCTGCGGCCGCAAGCAGATTGTCGAGAAAATCCGCTCGCGCGCCGGCGTCTATCTCGGCGCTTCGCTCTCGGCCCACAGTGCCTGGCTCATTATGCGCGGCATCGACACGCTCTTTCCGAGGATGCGGGCAGTATCGGATTCGGCGCTGCGGCTTGCCCGCTTTCTTGACGGCCATCCGGGCGTCAAATCGGTCACCTATCCCGGATTGGACACGCATCCCCAGCACGCGCTGGCGCGGCGCCAGATGAATGCCTTCGGCGGCATCCTCACATTCCAGACGGACGACGCGCAGAAAATGGCGGCCCAACTCGCCGACCGGTTGCGGGTGGTGCACTACGCCTTCTCGGTCGGCCACCAGCGCAGCATCGTCGTGCTTCTCGATACCAACGAGATGATGAAGTCGACCTATGGGCTCAAAGGAGCGCCGCTCGACGATTACCGCGCCTTTGCCGGCGACGGCGTGTTCCGCCTGTCGGTCGGCCTGGAGTCCGTCGAGGACATCATCGACGACCTCGATCAGGCGCTCCGATGAAGACCCGCAACAAAATCCCGACCGAACACCCGAGCGCCCGGGACCGGCTGACGGCATTTGCGCCGTCGGCGGCCCTCCGGCGCTGAACCAGCAAAGTTGGAGTCGATCATCAATGAACCACATACGTATTCTCGACGGCGGCATGAGCCGGGAGCTGATCCGGCTCGGCGCCGAACTCAGGCAGCCGGAATGGTCCGCGCTGGCCTTGATGGAAACGCCGGAGATCGTCGGGCGTGTCCATAGGGAATTCATCGACGCCGGCGCCGATGTGATCACCACCAACAGCTATTCGCTGGTGCCGTTCCACATCGGCGAGGAGCGTTTCCGCTCCGAAGGACGCACGCTGATCGAATTGGCCGGAAAACTCGCCAGGGATGCGGCCGACGAGAGGACCGATCGCAAGGTCATCGTCGCTGGCTCATTGCCGCCGATCTTCGGCTCCTACGAGCCCGAGCGCTTCGACCCCTCGCGCGTGCAGGACTATCTGAAGGTCCTCGTCGAGGGATTGGCGCCCTATGTCGATGTCTGGCTCGGCGAAACGCTGAGCTTGATCGCCGAAGGCGATGCGGTGCGCGCCGCAGTTGCGGCGACCGGCAAGCCGTTCTGGATCTCGTTCACCCTGGCCGACGATGCAGGAGCTCCGGAGGGCGACGAGCCGAGGCTCCGATCCGGGGAACCCGTGGCCGCGGCCGCCGCCTGGGCGGCCGGCTCTGGTGCCGAGGCGCTCCTGTTCAACTGCAGCCATCCGGAAGTCATGGCGCGCGCCGTCACTGTCGCGGCTCAAACGTTTAGGGAAAGGCAGGCGGTTATCGGCATTGGCGTCTATGCCAACGCCTTCGAGGCGGAAGAGACGGAGGGCGCTGCCAATGAGACGCTTCACCACACCCGCGCCGACCTGACCGCCGACCGCTATTCACGCTTTGCCTGTGATTGGGTCGAGGCCGGCGCCTCCATCGTCGGCGGCTGCTGCGGCATCGGCGCTCGCCACATCCACAACCTGGCACGCTGCTTGAGGGGCTAAGCGGCAAGGGCCGGGACGGCTACCCGCCCCCGGCTCACTGCGCCTCTTGGGATTTTGACCTCACCACAACAGCGCGGCTTGCCGCTGCGACGGCGATCGCGATGACCACCAGCACCGTGGCGACGGCGAAAGTGGCGCGCATGCCGGTGGCGGTGGCGGCCGCAGTCTCCCTCGCCGCGGCGAAGGAGAAGACCGCTCCCATCATCGATGCGCCGGTGATCAGCCCGAAATTGCGCGAGAGGTTCAAGAGCCCCGAGACGGTGCCCCGCTGCTCGGGCCGCGCGTCCTTCATCACAGCGGTATTGTTTGCCGCCTGGAACAGCGCGTAGCCGCCGGTGAGAATGACGAGCGGCATGACATAGCCGGCGACGCCGAGCGCTTCCGGAACGAGCGAGAGTGCGAGGCAACCGGCCGTCATGGCGCCAAGACCGGCGGCGGCCATGCGCCACACGCCGAAGCGATCGACGAGCCGCCCCGCCGGAATGCCCGTCAGCGCCGAGACGACCGGTCCGACCGACATCACCAGGCCGACGAGCGCCGCATCAAGCCCCAGACCGCGCGACAGGTAAAACGGCCCCACCACCAGCGTCGCCATCATCACCGTAGCGACCAACATGCTCGTGGCAAGTCCCGAGCGAAACGACGGCTGATGCAGCATCGCGAAATCGACCAAGGGTGACCCCGTCCGAAATTCCACCAATAGAAAGACACACATGCCGAAGACGGCCGCCAGCAGCAGAACCAGGTTGGTCGCCCCGAAGCTGCCGCGCCCGATGGTCATGGCGAGCGCGTAGGCGCCGAGGGTGAAGACGAGGATCAGCGTACCGGCGAGGTCGAAGCCGGGCCGGCACGCCCTTGATGCCGGACGATCCGTCGGCAGTGCGTGGCAGGCAAGAAGCAAAGCCAACAGGCCGATCGGCACCGTGACCAGGAAGATCGCCCGCCAGCCGAAGCCGGCGATCAACGCGCCGCCCAGGGAGGGGCCGAGCGCCGTCCCGATCGCCGACATCGTGCCGAGCAGCCCCATGGCGCTGCCAATCCTTTCCTTCGGGACGACCTCGCCGACCAGGGCCAGGGCAAGCGCCATCATGGCTGCGGCGCCCAACCCCTGCAGGGCTCTCGCCGCGACGAGCCAGGAAAGATGCGGCGCGGCGCCGCACAGGCCGGATGCGATCGTGAACAGGGCGATACCGGCGAGCAGCAGTTTGCGGCGGCCGACGATGTCGCCGAACCGACCGACGCTGATGATCAGCGTGGTGATGACCAACAGATAGGCGAGGACGACCCACTGCACCTCTTGAAACGAGGCGGAGAAGGCGTGGGTCAGGGTGGGCAAGCCAACATTGGCGATGCTCACGCCCAAGGAGGCCAGCAGCATGGAAAGGGAAAGGCTGGTCAGTGTCCAGCGGGCCGAGATCGGCTGCTCCATGCCAGCAGCAACCGTGTCATACGGGTATTTTGTCATCGTCGTTCCTCTCATCGGCGTCGCTCGAGAGGTAAACCGTTGCCGGAGATGGCGGAAGACGCACCATTTGCATTGCATTCATGCATCTGACGCTAGTATCAATTCATGCTATCGTCACCCGCATGTCGCATCCGGACCTCAATCTTCTCGTCACCCTCTATGTGCTGCTTGCCGAAGGAAGCGTCGCCGGCGCTGCCCGAAGGTTGCGGCTGAGCCCCTCCGCCATGAGCCGGCGGCTTGCGCGCTTGCGCGCTACGACCGGCGATCCGCTGTTAGTGCGGGCCGGCCGCGGCCTCGTCCTGACACCCCGCGCGCTCGAATTGCGTGAGCGCGTCGGCCACCTGGTCGAGGAGGCGGAGGCGGCGCTGAGGCCTGCCGACCGTTTGGATCTCGGCCGGCTCGTGCGGACCTTCACGCTTCGCACGAGCGACGGCTTCGTCGAGAATTTCGGGCCGGCCCTGATCTCCAAGGCCGGCGCCGAGGCACCGGGCGTGCGGCTGCGCTTCGTCCCGAAACTCGACAAGGACAGCACGCCGCTACGGGATGGCAGTGTCGACCTGGAGACCGGCGTCGTAGGCGGGAGCCAGAGCCCGGAGATCCGCACGCAGGCCTTGTTCCAGGATCGCTTCGTCGGCGTCGTGCGTGTCGGGCACGCGCTCTGCCAGGGCGAGATCACGCCCGCCCGCTATGCCGCCGGGCAGCACGTGCTCGTCGCCCGCCACCGTAGAGATAACGGGCCGATCGATGCCGCTCTGGAGGCGCTCGGTCTCGAACGGGAGATTACCGCAACCGTTGGCGGTTTTTCTCCCGCGCTGGCGCTGGCGAAAAACTCCGACATGATTGCCACCGTCCCCGAGCGCCACACCGGCAACCTTCGTGACGATCTGTTCAGTTTTCCCATTCCGATCCCCATTCCGGAGATCACCGTGTCGATGCTTTGGCATCCACGCCTCGAGGCAGACCCGGGGCATCGTTGGTTGCGGGCGTGCGTCCGGGCAATTTGCGCGAAGCGGCCGACGGACTCGCGGTCGGAAAAGAAGATCGCAAATGTCGCAGGTACCGCCTGCTGATCGAATGTGCTCTCGATCGCTACGGTGCTACGAGCACTGCGGCAGATGCGGCTGGAGCGAGGCTGGGCGAAATCTTCGCTTGAATGCTCGTGCGCTGCGCGAATAGACGGGCGGCAGAGTCGGCTCCGAAAGGAGAAACCCCTGCACATGTGTCGCTCCGGCGCACCTGGCGGCCTCAAGCTGATCGTATGTTTCGATGCCTTCGACAACCACAATCGATGCCGCAAAGGAGGCCAGAGCGACCAGGTCACGCAGGATCGGCGCGGCATCACCCAGGCGGTGCTGCGCAAAACATGCGTCGATTTTCACGAGATCGACCGGGATGGTCGACAGCGCATTGCCGGTCCCGAACCTGTCTATCGCAATTCTATAGCCCATCGCGCGGGCGCTGCCGAGCAAGTTCGCGGCGAAGGGCGTTTTCAGAGGCTGCGTTACCTCAAGAACCATGCGGGTCGCCAAGACGCTGTGCCGCGAGAGGAGGTCGTGCAACACCATGCAGCTTCGCTCATCGGCTATGATCTCGGCCGAGAGGTCGCAGCCGAGCACGTCCGACGGATGGCAAGCGAGCCATTCAAACGCCAGGTCGAGGAGATCGAGCCCGAAAGCCAGAGCGATCTGCGACGCTCCGGGGAAAGCGGAGAACTCTCCGCGGGTTCTGACCGTACCGTCCGGCTCCACGAATCTCGCGAGGCATTTCGAATAGAGGACCTCGCCTGGATCAGCGACGGCGTTTATCTGTTGCAGGGAGAACCCGATCCGTCCGTGCTGCATCGCCCGCACAGCACCGCAAGTTGCGTCGTCGCGTGTCTGCAAATTCATGGATCAAGCCGCCCCAAACGGATTGCGGACGGATGCCGGCTGCTGCCGGCACCGTCCGAACTCAGGTTTACTCCGCAACACCCAGGTCGTCAGCTGTTTCCGGCAGCGTTTCACGTATCTCGTCGATCTTGCCGAACTCCGGTCCAACGCCGAGTATCTCTTTAGCCTCGGCGAGATCGTCGTCGGTTACGACGCCATCCTTGCTGAAACTCTCGAGTGCCTCGCGAAGCGCTTCGTCGCTCAAGGCCGGATCGGTCGCGATGGCGTCGGAACCGTTCTCAGCCTCGAACTCCGCATAGGCAATCGCATAGTCGGAGATCGCGGCCATCCGCGGGTCGTTGGAGTTGAGATAGGCGTGATAATTCCGGTTCAGCGAACTGAACCCCGAACCGCGCACGGCGCTCTCAAGTTCCTCATCCGGGTCCAACGGATCCGTGTCCGAAAGGTCTGAACTATCCGAGGCGTCCGACGTGTCCAATGTATCCGACGTGTCAGGCAGCGTTTCGCGTATCTGGTCGATCTTGCCGGTTGCTGGCCCGACGCCGAGTATCTCCTTGACCTCGAGAAGGTCGTCGTCGGTCACGACGCCGTCCTTATCGAAGCTTTCGAGTGCTTCGCGGAGCGCCTCGTCGCTCAGGGCAGGATCGGTGGGGATGGCGTCGATGCCGTTCTCAGCTTCGAACTCGGCATAGGCAATCGCATAAGCCGAGATCGCTGCCATGCGTGGATCGTTGGAGTTGAGATAGGCGTGATAGTTCCGGTTCAGAGAACTGAACCCCGAGCCAAGCTTTACCTTTTCAGGTTCAACCGTCTTCGGCTTGCCCGCCGCGACGTGTCCAGACTTCACTGGCTTGGCTGCCTTGATCGTCTTCTTCGACTTGGTCCCGCGCGAAAAGAGCGACTTCAGGGTCTTGTCGCCATGGCTCTTGCCAGACCGCGCTTTGTCCTGCTTGCCACTGCCGGAATGCGACTTGCTCTGGCCGCCGCCATGACCGCCTCCGTTGCCGCCTCCGTTGCCGCCGCCATTGCCACCGCCGTTTCCGCCGCCATTGCCGCCGCCATTGCCGCCCTTGGCAAAAGCAACACCCGAGGCGCCGAAGGTCACGGTTGCAAGAGGAGCGACCGCGATCGCCAGGGCAAGGACGCTCCTTCCGATTGTCTTGGAAATAGCCATAGCCGGCCTCCTTGGTTTCACTTGCCTCATGCTTGGAGGCGTCAGATTTCTTACCAAGGCGACGGTAGCTTGAGCGGGGTCGCGCCACCATGGCTGTCGGACTATTGCGCTGGCTTCTCGGACCTAGGTCTGACAGAACGGGCCACAAAAGGTCCGAGCCACCAGCGCAAACGTGGCGTGCCATTGACCCGCCTATAGGAGACGGTAGTTATATCGGCATCAATCGAACGATGTGCCGCCAACGAATCGAGCGGACAGGCCCGAGATTTGTCGTGCGCGCCAAAGACCTGATCACAAGATGGAACGCCCAGCCCCTGGCGAAGCAGTTCCTGATGGCCGGCGGGATCGTCGCCGCCACGGCAATGATCGTGGTCGGCGCCTTCGTCACGAGCCTTATCGAGGACGCCGTCACCCGAAACTCGGCGGCGACGACAGCGCTCTATGTCGACAGCGTGATTGCGCCTCTTTTGCCGGACATGCAAACGACCGAAGTTCTCGACGATACCGTTTCGCGGGCGCTCGACGAGACACTTGGTCAGGGCGCGCTCGGTGGCCGTTTGCTGGCGTTTCGACTTTGGCGGGCGGACGGCACCATCCTCTACGCGAATGAAGAGAGCATGGTCGGAAAACGGTTCGAGCTAAGTCCTGAACTGAAGGCGGCATTCGACGGCGACGTCGTGGCTCAGTTCACGCCGGTAGACGATCTCGATGGCGAGACCGAGCGCGCAGCAAACAAGCCGCTTCTCGAAATCTACAATCCCGTGCTGCAGCCCTGGTCGGGACAGGTGGTCGCCGTCTCCGAGTTTCATGAGATTGCCAATGATTTCGAGCTCAGCCTGGGCCGGGCCAGAATCCAGACGTGGCTGGCCGTTGCGGGCTTTACGCTTGCATTCTTCATCATGCTTTCGGCAATCGTGATGCGCGGCAGCAGGACGATCGACAAGCAGCGCCTCGCCCTCAAGCAGCGCGTCGAGGAACTTTCCGCACTGCTTGAGCAGAATGAGATGCTGCGCGGGCGCTTGCAGCAGGCGTCGCAGCGGGCCACGGCTCTCAACGAACAGATGCTGCGCCGGATCGGTGCGGACCTGCATGATGGCCCCGCTCAACTGCTGGCCTATGCCTCGCTGAGGGTAGATAGCGAGGCGTTGATGAGCACGGCGACCCCGACAGACAAGCGCGAACGCGAGGTCGCCGCCATCAAGGCAAGTCTCGACGAGGCGATGCGTGAGATCCGAACCATATGCAACGGGCTGGTCCTGCCGCAGATCGAAACGGCGAGCCTGCGAGAGATACTCGAGCGCTGTGTCCACGCCCACCGGCAGCGAACCGGCTCGGCTGTGGATTTGTCGCTGTCCCGTCCGCCGGATCACCTTTCCCCCTCGGCGAAGATATGCATATACCGTTTTGTGCAGGAGGCGTTGAACAATGCCTACCGACACGGCGGAGGCGTTGGGCAGCGTGTCGTGCAGAGCATGGACGGCAACAGGGTGCGGATCGAGGTAGCCGATGGCGGGCCCGGTTTCGATCCCGACAAAGTGAGGCCGACGAGCCTCGGGCTTGCCGGTCTGAGAGAGCGGATAGAAAGTCTCGGCGGAACATTTGAACTGAACGGCGCCGCTCCGGGCACGGTTGTCCGGATGTCGCTCGGCATCGAGGAGGTGGGGCAGCTATGACGACTGCGATTCGCGTTGCGGTGATCGACGATCACCCTCTGTTCAGAGAGGGGGTGACGAGGAGTCTATCGGAGCTCGAAGGCTTCGAAATTGTAGCCGAAGGCGGCTCGCGCGACGATGCGCTGAGAATTGCCGAGAACCTGGCGCCCGACGTGATGCTGCTCGATATCTCGATGCCCGGGAGCGGACTCGCGGCGGTGCCGCTTATTCTTCAGATCGCTCCGGCGCAGAAGATCGTCATGCTCACCGTTTCGGAGGCAGGCGACGACGTCAAGGCCGCCCTGCAGGGCGGCGCCAAGGGCTATATCCTCAAGGGGATCGGATCGAGAGCGCTGGCGGATGTCATCCGCGCCGTCGCCTCCGGCGAAAGCTACGTGGCTCCGACACTGTCGGCCAAACTCCTGTCCAACAGCGCACCCCCCTCGGCAAGCAAGTTCGACCTGATCCACGACCTGACCACTCGGGAGCGAGAGGTTCTCAATCTCGTCGCATCAGGAATGAGCAACAAGCAGGTCGCTCGCAAGCTCAATCTGCACGAGAAGACGATCAAGCACCACATGACGCAGATCATGGCAAAGCTAGACGTCGCCAACCGGACCGAGGCGGCGATGGTGCTGCGCGACGCCCTCGACCGCCCGCTCAGTCAATAAGGGATAGCAGCCGCTTCTGGTCAGCCGACGTCGCGCGCCGGTTCACAATGGTGCGCCCGCGGCCGTCTTTCATGATGTAGCGGCCGTTTTTGATTTCTTCGCTTATTCCTTCGACATGGCGAATTTTCAAGATCGAGCCGAAGGTTCCGACCGCCGCACCTTTTACCCTCGCTCCGCTGGAACTGCTGCTCGAACTGCTGCTGTTCGAACCGCCCTTTCCATTGCCGTTACCGCCGCCATTGCCGTTGCCGCCGCCATTGCCGCCACCATTGCCATTGCCGCCGCCATTGCCACCATTCTTGGCGAGGGCGGATTGAAGCGAGAGTTCGAGCGCGGAGTCGGACAGGGTTGCCTTGTAAGGCAGGCCTGCGAAGACGAAGCCGATCGTCACGGTGCACAGGACCGCCACGAACTTTCGTCCGCTGGTCTTGGCATTGCTGCTAAGAAAAATCATTGGCGCACCATTCGCCTGGCAGTGGCTATCAGCATGACGAGCAAAGGCCGGCTTATTGGAGTCGAGCCGATCCGGCGATCTTCGTGCTCGCCTTTCTCGCAATACCTTGCCCACGGCGCAAATCAATCGTCAACCCGCGGCTTGCCTTAACGAGTGTTCTTGGACCTTTCTCACGTCGCGTCTGGACATTCGCCCAGCCCACTTCGGACCAAGGTCTGAAAGAGATCGGCTTGGCCATCGGGACGCAGCGACAAAGAGAGCCCGCCGGATGGAACCGGCGAGCTCGACCCCCGCGCAGGAAGGGACGGCGCTGCGCGAAGATTTGCGTCAAGAACAGCACTTTCGCCTATAAGTTCCTTTTCTCCTCAGCACTCAGACCTATGCGCGTGCCGATCAGGCCAAGGGCCGATGCGCCGTGCGGCGGAAGTCCAGGTCACGACAGGGCCCCGCTCGTTATGGCGCCTTGTCCGCGCTTTCGACCATTGTGACGGCATCAGGTGGATAGACACGGGTTTGCTGGCGGGGCTCCGTGAGCAAATCCCCGACGAACAGATAGGCGCTCAACACAGCGATCATCGCAAGCATCAATGCGACGGGTATTCCGCTGCGGGCTTCTCGTTCCGGATAGGCCGATATTCTGTATCGCATCGCGCATCTCCATTCGTGTGGGACGCGAGGTAAAATCCCCGCCGCGTCAGACCGGCCGGCATTGCCGCTAGCCTTCACGCTCGTGCCAGCCGAGCCGGCACTACCTCAACGGCAGCTATGCGGTTCCATGGTCTTTCGTTCCACTGAAACGTCCTCCTTAGACCTTTGTCATTGGAGACTGGTCCGAAAGACGGGGGGAAATATCCGACCAAGGTCTGGTCAGGAACTGACATCGTCGTTCGTCCGATTACTTCGAGAGCACTGACCAGCGGCTCAGAGCCACAAGCCAACTCGTCGTTCCTCCGAAAAGGAGCCGCCGCCGATCGGTGCCCTTGCCGCTCCGGAGATCTTGAAGGACCTATCACGGATATTTCATTGTGCAGTGCAGCAACTAATTCCGCTAGGCGACGTTATGGCTTGGTGGCGCCCCGGCTGCTGACGCAGGAGATATCCATTCATGAGAACAGTACCCGACACGCTTGCAAGGATCACGCGGCTCAAGTCAGGCAAAGCCGAGCCTGCTCAACCCCGCAACAGGCTTTCCGCGCTTACGAATTTCGGTTCTAACCCCGGAGCACTGAAGGCCAAGTGCTATCTGCCGAAAAGCCTCGCGAAGAAGCCGGCGCTTGTCGTCGTCCTGCACGGCTGCACGCAGATTCCGGCCGACTACGACGCCGGCTCGGGCTGGTCGAAAATGGCCGAGGAGCATGGCTTCGCGCTTCTCTACCCGCAGCAAGTGCGCGACAACAACGGCAATCTCTGTTTCAACTGGTTCCTCCTCGACGACATCGGCCGCGATAAGGGCGAGGCACTCTCCATCCGGCAAATGATCGGAACGATGGTCTCGAGGCACAAGCTTGCCAGCGAAAGAATATACGTCACCGGGCTTTCCGCCGGGGGCGCAATGGCGAATGTTCTGCTCGCAACCTATCCTGACGTCTTTGCCGGCGGGGCGATCATTGCCGGCCTTCCCTATGGAACCGCGTCGACGGTCTCGGGGGCATTCGAGCGGATGCGCGGCCACAGCATCCCGAAAACCCGGGAACTGCGCGCCGGCCTTCGCGCCGCCTCCCCCCACACCGGACCCTGGCCGACACTTTCCGTATGGCACGGGACAGGCGACAGCACCGTTGCCGAAGCGAACGCGCGGGCGATCGTCGAACAATGGCGCGGGGTGCACGACGTCGATTCGGCGCCGGCCGTCACCGAAACCGTGGACGGCCAGACGCGGAAGGTCTGGAGGGACGCCGACGGACGGGACCGCATCGCGCTCTACAGCATCCACGATATGGGGCATGGATTGCCGCTCAACGTGGCGAGCGGCTACGGAAAAAGCGGCCCCTACATGCTTGATGTCGGCATCTCCTCCACCGTGCACATCGCCCAATCCTGGGGGCTGACGCGAAAACTCGCGAGCGGCCGGCGGCGTAAAGCGGCGGCAAAACCAATCTCCGCGCGCGTCATGCCCGCCGATCGCGCGTCGCCACGGGACGACAAGATCCGGAAAGTCATCGATTATGCGCTTCGCGCGGCCGGCTTGAAGCGATAGCCGGCATCCGGCGCATGCGGCAGCGGCAAAACTCTAAGTGCGGCCGTGCCAGGGATCCGGGCCCGGATTGCGTCCGGCCGCGGCCTCGGCCAGCCGGTCGAGATAGTGGGCCCAACCTTCCGCATGGCCGGCACATTGCTCGGCACTGGGGAGGCCCGAATGGGTCAGGCGCAGCAGCGTTCCGTCCGGCTGTTCGATCAGGTCGATCTCAACGAGGCTCGATCCCGGCGGCACGACCTCGCTGCCCTCCCAGCCGAAGCTGTAGGCGAGCCGGTGGACCGGCACCACTTCGCGGAAGGATCCGCGGGCGAAGCGGGCCCCGGTTACGTTGACGAGATAAAGCCCCTCGGGCTGCGGCTCGATCTCCGCCTCGGTGCCCATCCAGCGCAGGATCTTCTCCGGATCGGTCAGCAGCGCAAAGACGGCGGCGGGCGGCGCGGCAATGTGCGTCTCACGGCGGACGACGAGGGACTCTTGCATCGGTCTCCCCCATGGTTGCCCACCTGTGGCGATCGATCGGCAGGTGGATCGGGACCCCTCCGATGATAGCCTCGCAGCGCCGGATGCGCCACCGCCGCGCGGGCAGGCCGCACGCAATAAGCGGAAGCCGTTGACCTGCAACTGATTTTTCTGCCAGCAATCGTGCCTGACGCGGATGACAGGCCGCATCCCTTGGCGGTATGCTTTCGGCATGGATCTGCCCGCGCCCCTCGCCTGGCTGCTGGACGAGGCCGGCGCCTCGCCCGGGGCCGACCGGTTCCTCGCCGAGCTCGGCAGTCGGCTTTTGGCCGACCGTCTTCCCTTGGCCGGCGGTGCCCTGACGCTTGCGGTGCCGCATCCGATCATCGCCCGCCGCACCTGGCTGTGGCGCGCGGAGAACGGGGCGGTGATCGAGTCGCTCGGCTTCGCCGGCGGCCCGCCGAGCCATGCCGAGCGCGACTGGCTGGCCGGACTCGGTCCGGTTCTGGAGGACACGGTCGGAGCGGCGCCCGACAAACCGGTGCTCGCCTGGGCCGGGATACGCGGCTTCGACCCGGCCGAGGCGAGCCGGCTGCGCCAGGCGGCCCGCTTTGCCGCGGCGCCACTGGCGGCGCTTGCCGAGCGGGCTGCGCTGTCGGCGCTGCTCGAGGCCTATCTCGGCCGCCGCAGTGCCGCACGGGTCCGGGCCGGCGCACTGACCCGCGGCACCGGCGAGACCATCCGCGCCGTACTGCTCTATGCGGATCTGCGCAATTTCACCGCGCTCTCCGAGGCAACCCCCCCCGCCGAGATGATCGCGTCGCTCGACGCCTGGTTCGACCGCGTCGCCGGGGCGATCCACGCCTTCGGTGGCGAGGTGTTGAAGTTCATCGGCGATGGCCTGCTGGCGATCTTCCCTGTGACCGGTTCGGCAGCCGAGGCCTGCGAGGCGGCCCTTCGCGCCGTCGTCGCCGCCCGCGCCGGCATGGCGCATCTTGACGCCGCGCGCCAGGCCCAGGGGCTGCCGCCGCTCCCCTTCGGTACGGCACTGCATTTCGGCGACGTCCTCTGGGGCAATATCGGCGCCGTCGACCGGCTGGATTTCACCGCTATCGGCCCCGCCGTCAACCTCGTCAGCCGCCTCGAGGGCCTCTGCCGCCCGCTCGGCCGCTCGGTCCTGATCTCCGGCGCCGTCGCCGAGGAAACCTCAAGCCCGCTGCTGCCACTCGGCGACCACGAGCTCCGCGGCATCGCCGCGCCCTGCGCCGTGTTTACGCTGGCGGAGGGGTGATCGGGGACGTCGTCCGTCGCCCTCCCCGCCACCGGTGGCGCACCGAGGCACGGCAGCGCGAGCGTCGAACGCGCAGTTCGTAGCGAAGACGTCGCCCCAATCCGCAGCCTAGGCCTCTTTCCAAAGACGCGTCAGGGGCCCGTCGGCGCCATGGAGCGGGTCGGTTGCGGGGAGCGGCAGGTTGGCGATCGTTTGCAGGGCGCTCGTGCTGGCGGCCCGCGTCTGGATATCGGCCGTCTGCCCGGGCGGATAGCCGCCGACGACGAGGAAAGCGTCGCTCGACCCGAGGTTGCTGTGACCCGTCCCCGCCGGTAGGACGAGACAGTCGCCTGCACCCACCTTCAGCACCACGCCGTCCGGACCGCCGATCAACAGCTTCGCATTGCCTCCGGCGATGCCGAGGACTTCATGTGCGCCGATATGATAATGCTGATAGGAAAAGACGCCGTTGCGCCACAGCCCCTGCCAACCGGCCGCGGCAAAGCGCCGCTCGAACGCCGCCGCATCGCTCTCCGCGGCGGACAGAGCCTGACGATAAAGAAGCACCGGCAGCCTGGGGTGGTTCGGCACCCATTCGCTCGGCTGGAATTTCATGCATTCGGGTTCGCGCATCTCCGGCTCCGCCCATTAGATGTCGTTCCCATTATTTATAGGACCTGATTCGACGAATTCGAGCGATCGCCGGCAATTGGGCGCGAGGGGTGCAGCCGTCCCGGCCGGCCGCTCAACAGGAGCGGAGTGTCTGGGATGGAAGCTCTCCGAAACGGTTGCGGTAATCGGTCGCCAGACGCCCCATATGCGTAAAGCCCCATTTGAGCGCTATGTCGGCGACGCTTTGCCCCGGCCAGGCCTGGGTCAGCTCTTCGCGAAGCGCCTTCAACCGCAGATCCTGGAGGTAGCTCATCGGGGTGGTCATTTTGAATTGGCGAAACCCCTGCTGGAGGGTACGCGAACTGACCCCGCAGGCGGCGGCGACCTCTACCAGGGTAATCGGCCTCGACAGGTTGGCCATCATGAAATCGACCGCCTTCTTCACATGCCGCGGGACCGGCGAAACCGCGCGGCGCATTTTTTCCGAGAAGCGGTGAGGCACCGTGTCGAGGAGCAGCTGGATCAAGGCCTCACTTAAGTTTGTCAGCGCGAGGGGCGACCTGCGCAACGGTGCATCGCCAGTAAGGCCCGCTCTCAGCGTCTCGGCCATGCTGGCAATCGCCGTTCCGGGTCCCGACAACAGATCGAGTTCCGGCGAGAACTCTAAGGCACCGGAGACCGGCATCTCGACAATGTCGCAGAGCTGGCGCAAAAGTGCCGCTCGATCGATAGCGACGAACATGTGCTCGCGAGCGCTCGAGGACTGGGCGACAATGCGGCGATCGCCTTCTATGACTGCGCCGCGGCCGGGCGACGTGCGAAATGCCTCCCGTCCCATGCGAAGGTCTACACCCCCACGAAGCGGCACGAGCAGCACCAGCTGGCCGTCGGCCTCGCTCTCGAAGAGGACTCGTCCCTCAATGTGCGTGCAGCCGATCGATACGACGCCGGCGTTCGCCCAGGCGCATTTGTAATAGATGCTCTCCCTGCCAAGTGGCCGGACAACGACACTGGAGACCCAACTCGTCAGCGTTGCTGCAAGGCGGTCCGGGTCGCGCCCTTCGAACGACACCCAGTCGGGACGCGTCGCCGAATCCCCCAATGCCATCGATACTCTTCTCCTTGCTTACATTCTATGAGCAGAATTCCGCGGGTGGCGCCGTCACGCTGAAAGGTATGCCATAATATTCGCAGCGGCGGCACAGCATCATACAATGGACCTTGTAATGCAACAGGCTGCATTCGATGCACCGAGTTGCAGGTGTCCCGCGGCAGATACTTTCACGCCGAACGCCGCATTCACCGCAGGACGTCCGCGCCCGTGAAAACAGAACCGCCGACGCGCCGCCTTGTATCGGAGGGGTTTTCTCCATAGGTCGCCCTGTAGACCGCGGAAAACCGCCCGAAATGAAAGAAGCCCCATTTCAGGCAGATCGCTCTCAGGGTCTGATTGTTCTCGGGATCGAGGAGGTCCTGGCGTGCCGAGCGCAGGCGAAGCCTGAGGAGATAGGCGGCGGGCGTCGTATCCCGGAAGGCGCGGAAGCCGGTTTCCAGAGCTCGGACGGAAACGCCGGCAGCTTCGGCAACCATAGGCATGGTGATCGGCTGATTGATATTGGCTTGCATGAACTCGATCGCCCGGCGGACATGGCGCGGGGCGATCAGGCACGGCTTCTTGTCCAGCAAGTGCGATAGCCGGTGGGGGACCAGGCGCACCACCACGTCGGCAAGCGCCTGCGTCAAGTGCGCCATAGCGATTGGCGACTGCAGCAAGGGACCGCCGTTGCGTATGCCGCCCATGATCGTTTCTGCAAGATTGCCGATCAACTGGCCGGCCGGCGTGGACAAGCTCACCTGCGGCAGCAGGTTCAGGGATCCGTCGAAGGGCGCCTCGAAGGTCTGACCCAATGTCTGAAGGACAACGGACCAGTTGATCAGGAGCTCGTCTACGACATTGTCTTCCCCGTGCATGATGACGCTGTTGGGTTCGAAATTGTTGTAGAGGAGCAACTCTCCTCGCCCCGCCTCCGCCGTCCGCGGCCCGTAGGTCACGCCCATTCCGCCGTTTCGAGGCAGGACGATCGACAGATACTCCGCCGTATCGGCGGTCGGCTCGATGTGGAACTGGAAATCGCTTTGATGATAGCCGGTGATTAATACTGCACTGTCGCAGGCCGAAAGGTCGATCCCCCAACGGAAACTCTGGGCCTGGCTGATCGGCTCCGCTGCGAAGGTGCCGAAAGCGCCGCCGAGCGTTTCGATCATGCTGTCGAATGACGAACCGCGAAACTGAAACGATGCCTGTGCAGCGCTGTTATCCGACATGCGACCCCGGTTGCATCCCTCAAAGCCGCCACGACAGACCCAGCGGAAGGGTGCCCGTCACGTCCTCGCCGGCGTCCTCCCGCAGACAGCGGGGATTTCCCTCCTGGTGTCGCATGCTTCCCCTACCGTCGGAAGCCGTGGCGCGAAACTGCCCAAAGCATAGGGCCGGCAAAATCGATGCGCAACAGTGTCAGGCGCTACGACGCCTTCGCCTTCAGCAGCCGGGCAGAGCGCGCTTTCGCGTACCTGGAGAGTCCGATCTTGATGCCGACCAGCACCGGGGCGGCGACGACGAACAGCAGTGCGACCGCATTGAAGGCCGTGTCAAAGGCAATCACGCTGGACTGACCTGTCACGGTCCGGCCGAGAAGGCTGGTTGCCGCTCGGCTGGCGGCGGCTGCGTCCATCCCCTTTGCTGAAAGCATAGCCGCCGTGGTCGCCAGCCGCTCGATCACCGCGGGCTTGCCGGCAGTGACATTGGCGCCGAGGACGGCGAGATTGGCGACGAGGTTATGGTCGATCAGCGTCTGGAGCGCTGCGACCCCCGCGAGCCCGCCGAGCTGGCGGCCTGTATTGAAGAGACCGATCCCGGAGGCGAGATTTCGGCTGTTGAGGTTGCCGAAGGCGATCAGCGTGATCGACAGGAACAGGAAGCCAAGGCCGAGGCCACGCAGCAGGATCGCCGCCATCATGTCGTCGGCACCGCTCTCGCTGGTCGAACCGGAGAGCATCCACATCGCGACCATGATCATCAGGATGCCGAACGGCACCGTGGCGAAGGGCGGAACGCGGCGTACCTGGAAGAGAAAGGCGGCGAGGAGCAGGGCGGCGACGAACAGCCCGCCGCTCGGCAACAGGAGCAGGCCGGCGTCCGTAGGCCTGAATGCGAGGACCGATACGGCAAAGGACGGAATCAGGAACGCGCTGCCGAACAGGGCGGCGCCGGCGACGAAACTGACGATGAAGGCGAAGGTAAAATCCTCCGATCCGAACAGGGTGAAATCGATGAGGCCCCGGCCTTTGGCCAGAACCTGCTGGCCGAGAAATGCCAGCAGCGTGGCTGTGCCGATCACCGTCAGCCACAGGATGCGCGGCTCCTCGAACCAGTCCCATCGGCTGCCCTGGCTGAAGACGTAGGTGAAGCAGAAAAGCGCGACCGAGATCAGCGCGAAGCCGATCCAATCGAACGGACGGTGCACGATCTCGGGCGTTGTCGGCGGGTTCGCGATCAACAGCAGCCCGACAGCCGCGAGCGCCACCGGAACGACGCTGAAGAAGATCCATGTCCAGGATTGGCTATCGATCAACCACCCCTGAAGGGCAGGCGCGATTGTCGCGGGGGCGACGACGGCCCCCATCGCGAATAGGGCCTGCAGGATCGGCTGGCGGGATCGCGGATAGGCGAAAAAGATGATCGCCTGGCCGGCGACAAGCAGAGTGCCACCGGAAAGGCCCTGGAGGATGCGGAGGGCGACCATCAGGTCAAGGCGATCCGTCATGGCGGCAATGCCGCAAGCCATGCCCATGACCAGGGTTGCGCCGATCACCAGGTTCAGCGGACGAATACGGTTCATCAGCCAGGGGGCGGCCAGGAATCCGATAAGCTTGAGCGTGGTATAACCGATGTCCAGCCAGGCGAACTCGTCCGGCGTCGCATGGGTGTCGCCAATGATATCGCCGCGTCCTAGCGACAGGACGGTGCTGGCGATCGCTTCGGTCAGAGTGGCAAGCACGATGCCGGCAATAAGAATGGTTCCGGCCGTGGATCTGTCGCGGCTCGTGGCCGTAAATACCGTGGTCATGAGCCGCCTCCCGGCGCGATTTCTACGCGCGCGGACAGGCCGGGCACGATGCGGCCGGGCGAGGGATTGTTGGCAAGCCGGATCTTCACCGGAACGCGCTGGACGACGCGAACGAAGTTGCCTGTCGCATTGTCCGCGGGAAGCAGGCTGAAGGCAGAGCCGCTGCCCGGCGCAAAGCTGTCCACCACGCCGTCAAGCGCCCCGTTCGGATAGCCGTCGATGGTGATGCGGGCGCGCTGGCCGGGCCGGATATGTTCGAGCTGGGTTTCCTTGAAATTGGCCACGACCCACACGTCGTTGACCGGAACGATCTCGAGCAGGGAAGCGCCGGGCGCGACAAGCCGACCGACGCGGACCTGGCGGTTGCCGATGACGCCCGCGACCGGCGCCCGTACGATGGTGCTGTCGAGATCGATCTGGGCGAGGTCGCGCGCCGCCTCCGCCTGCGCGACGGCAGCAACGGCCGCTTCGCGCTGAGCGGCAAGGACGGCGATGCGGTGCTGCTGCGCCTCTACCGTCGCAGCGGCGGCCGAGACGTTCGCTTCGGCTCTGGTGCGTGCCGCATCGCTTTCATCGACATGGGCCTGGCTGACGGTGTTGCTGCGGATGAGTTCGCGGCGGCGATCATAGGCCTTGGTCGCCAGATCGAGCTCGGCCGCGGCCGACCGGCTCTGGGCCTCGGCCTGGCGGATGAGCGCATGCTGAAGCTCTGTCTCGGCATCGACATTGATGAGGCGAGCCTCGGCAGCTTCGACATTGGCGACGGCCTGTTGAAGCCGTGCACGGTAGTCCCGATCGTCGATCCGGAACAGGACGTCACCCGCTCGGACGGTCTGGTTGTCCTGAACCGCCACGGCCGTGACGTAACCCGCAACCTTCGGCGCGAGCGACGTCACGTCGCCGCGGACATAGGCATTGTCGGTCGACGCTGCGCCGCCCGAACTGGCCCAGGCCCAACCGCCGGCCATGACGGCGACGGCGCCGACGCACAGAGCCAAGCCGGCGATCTTCTTCTTTTTGGATTGCGCCACGACGACACTTTTCGCAGGGCTCCTGCCGGTGACGATGGCGATCTTGTCCTCGAGCGTATCCATTTTCTCAGTTCCTGTTGGATGCCGATGACCCGGGAAGCAGCCCTGGCGGCGATCGCCTCCCGGGACTGCGGGCATCGAGCGACGTTGGTTATTGTCCGATGGGCGTGGTCAGCTCCGTTTCGGCGGTATCGACGACAAACACCGCCAGCAGCCGTGCAGGCTCCGTATCGCTGGCATTCGCGCTTACCTGGTGATGCGAGCCCGGTTCTTCGTAGAAGTTCTCGCCGGCTCTGTAGACCTTTTCCGGCGAGCCGTGACGCTGCTGCGGATCGCGCCCTCAAGCACGGTTGCATAGATGAAGGCGGATTTCGGATGGGTGTGGGCCGGCGACGCGCCGCCCGGCCCGTATTCGACGAGAACGCCCTTCATGCTCTTGCCGGGGACGTTGGGAAGCGCGTGGTCGAAGACGACGGTTACCTTGCCCGCCGGCCTGTCGGCGGCCGAAGCTGCGGTGATCGAAAGCGCTGCGAAGGCAGCGGCCGAGAGAAATCGTGCAAGCATGGCATTTCTCCTTCGAGGATAACTGTCAAAAGGTCAGGGCCGAGCGGGCCGCATTCGTCTTGGCGGCCCGCCGGAGGTTCAGTGGGCGGCTTGCCGGGCGAGCCAATCCTCGAACCGGATTGCGCCGATGCGTGCATTGCTGCCGGGGGTCAGCGATTGATCGTCGAGGACGGAGCCGAAGTAGCGCGCGTGCACGTCCGGTACGACCTTGCGCGCGTCCCTGGTTGCCTTGAGGAAGCGCCTGACCACCTCGTCGAGCGGGATCGCCTCCGGACCGGCCACTTCAACGGTGCCCTTGACCGGCGGCGCAAGCGCGACATCGGTGAGCGCCGCCGCGACATCGTCGGAGGCCATGGGCTGGAACAGCGCCGGCGACAGGCGAATCTCGTCACCGACCGTGCCCGCCTGGGCAATGCCGCCGACGAACTCGAAGAACTGCGTGGCGCGCAGGATGGTGTAGGGAATGCCGGACGCCTTGATGAGGTTTTCCTGCGCGACCTTCGCCCGGAAATAGCCGTTGTCGGGAAGCCGTTCGCTGCCGACGATCGAGAGGGCCACATGGTGGCGGACGCCGGCGGCAGCTTCCGCGGCCAGGAGGTTGCGGCCTGACGTCTCGAAGAATTCGAGGACTGCCTTGTCTTCCCAAACCGGCGCGTTGGCGACGTCGACGACGATCTCCGCCCCGTCCAGCGCTTCGGCCAGGCCCTCGCGGGTGATGGTGTTGACGCCGGTGTTGGGGGCGGCTGCGAGCACCTCATGGCCGCGCTCCGTCAAGTTCTTCACGAGTTTCGATCCGATGAGGCCGGTGCCTCCGATGACGACGATCTTCATGGCTCTCTCCGTTTCTGCCGACCGCATCTTTGCCGTCGATCCGGGGTGGAGAGTGCCTGCAAGCTTGTCGGGAGTCCTTGCCGCAGGCTTGAATTGACCTTGAGGAAAGCTTGGTTATTCGTCCAAGCGGGTTGTCGGTCATCTTGCGGCAGAGGTGCGAGCGCGTTACGGCGAGCCGTGCTATCAATGGACAGAAGTGTCGCCGCTGCTCCGGCTGGCAAGCCGAGCCGCTCGGTCGAGGGATGCCGACGTGCAATTCGTGTTTGGAGACTACGTGCTCGACCCCGAGCGCCGGGAGCTTACCCTGCGCTCGGAAGTGGTGACCGTCGGGCCGCAGGTCTTCGACCTGCTGCTGCATCTCGTCAGGAACCGCGACCGCGTCGTCAGCAAGGACGATCTGCTTCAGGCGGTATGGAGCGGCCGGATCGTCTCGGAATCGACGATCACCAGCCACATCAACGCGGTGCGCAAGGCAATCGGCGACAACGGTGAAGAGCAGCGCCTGGTCCGCACCGTCGCCCGCAAGGGCTTCCGCTTCATAGGGGTGATCGAGACCGGCGAGATCGCAAAACCGAGCCACCCCGACGGACCGGGCATCGTCGGACACTCGCCAAGCGAAACGGGGGAGCCTCCTTCCGCGCTCGTCCTTCCGGACAAGCCCTCGATCACCGTCCTGCCCTTCCAGAATCTCAGCGGCGACCCGGAGCAGGACTATTTCGCCGACGGCGTGGTGGAGGACATCATAGCCGCCCTGTCGCGCATCCGCTGGCTGTTCGTCATCGCGCGCAATTCGAGCTTCACCTACAAGGGCCGGACGGTGGATACGAGAGACGTCGGCGAAGAGCTTGGCGTGCGCTACGTGCTCGAAGGCAGCGTGCGCAAATCCGGCAACAAGGTGCGCATCACCGGGCAGCTCATCGACGCCACGAGCGGGACGCATCTCTGGGCGGAGCGCTTCGAAGGCACGCTCGACGACATCTTCGAATTGCAGGATCAGATAGCCGAAAGCGTCGTCGGGGCGATCGCGCCGCAGCTCGAACGGGCGGAGATCGAGCGCGCCAAGCGCAAGCCGACGGAAAGCCTGGACGCCTATGACTATTACCTGCGCGGCATGGCGAAGCTGCACAGCGGAACCCGGGAGGCCATCGAGGCGGCGCTACCCTTGTTCTACAAGGCGGCCGAGCTTGATGCGGAATTCGCGTCCGCCTACAGCATGGCCGCCTGGTGCCATTTCTGGCGAAAGTTGAACGGTTGGATGATCGATCCTCCGGGCGAGATCGCCGAGGGCGCCCGCCTGGCGCGGCTCGCCGTCCAACTCGGCCGCGACGATGCGGTGGCGCTGACGAGAGGCGGACATGCGCTCGCCCATCTCACCGGCGACCTCGACGGCGGTATCGCGCTCATCGACCGGGCCGTCCTGCTCAATCCCAATCTCGCTCCCGCCTGGTATCTCGGCGGTGCGCTCCGCGCGCTTCGCGGCGAAACGGACGCTGCAACAGAACACTTGACGCATGCCGTTCGCCTCAGTCCGCTGGATCCGGAAATGTTCCGCATGCAGGTCGGCATGGCGCTGGCAAATTTCTTCGCCGGGCGCTTCGATCCCGCCTCGGCCTGGGCAGAAAAGGCGCTCGGGAACCTGCCCAGCTTGCTTCCGGCAGCCGCCCTGGCGGCGGCAAGCCATGCGCTCGCCGGGCGCATCGACGAAGCAGGGCATGCGATGCAGCGCCTGCGCACGCTCGATCCGTCCTTGCGCCTCTCCAACCTCAAGGACTGGCTCCCGATCCATCGACCCGAAGATCTGGCGCGGTTCGCGGATGGGCTGCGGCTGGCCGGTCTGCCCGAGTGAGCTCGACGAGCCGAAGCGAATGGCCGCCTGTTTTCAGGCAGCCTGATGAGGTTACGCGGCCCGTGCCGCGCCGGCCGGCTGCTCGACGAATGCGATCAGGTCTCTGATGGTGATCAGCGGAAGCCGGTGCGTTTCAGCGAACACCACGAGCTCCGGAAGCCGGGCCATCGTTCCGTCGTCATTGGCAACTTCGCAAATGACACCCGATGCGGACTTGCCGGCAAGGCGTGCCAGTTCCACCGCCGCCTCCGTGTGTCCGGGCCGTCCGCGCACGCCGTTCGGATGCGCCCGCAGGGGGAAGACATGCCCCGGCCGGGCGAAGTCCGCCGGACGCGCGTCGGGATCCATCAGCGCCTGGACGGTCGCGGCGCGATCGGCTGCGGAAATGCCGGTGGTGGTCGCGGGCAGGTAATCGACGGAGACCGTGAATGCGGTCTTATGGAGCTCGGTGTTCTGCGGAACCATGAGCGGGATATCGAGCGCATCGAGACGCTCTCCTTCCATCGCGACGCAGATCAGCCCGCGGGCGTGCTTCATCATGAACGCGATCGTTTCGGGCGTCACCGCGTCCGAGGCGACGATGATGTCGCCTTCATTCTCCCGGTCCTCGTCGTCGACGACCACGACCATGCCGCCCAGCGCCAGGGCCGCGATTGCGTCTTCAATTTTCGAGATTGCCATTCCATTGCCTTTCAAGGGTAGCCAGCATTGGCGTCAAACCGCGGCGTTTCGGCCGCTATTCATCCCTTGGGCGAACAAGTCCGCGCCGCCCGACAACGAGCGGTTTGCTGACATTGTCCTCTTCCATCCGGACTGTAACCGTCGGCCCCGGCCTCTCACCGGGTCTGCTGACCTTCCGCATCGGCGGGAGCGCTCGCGGGCTCCCGGATCGCTCCGAATACCGCCGGTGGGGATTTTCACCCCGCCCTGAGAACAAGCGTAGATAAGGAATTTCACCGGCAAAAAGCAAGAGGCCAGCTCAGGCTGGCCCCGTGATATTTACCAGCAGCAGAAGCCGCCATCGACCAGGAGGTCGACGCCGGTCACGAAGCTTGCCGCATTCGAAAGAAGGAAGACGGCAGGGCCGACCATCTCGTCCACCGTCGCCATGCGCTGCATCGGGGTCTGCTCCTCGAACAGCTTGGTCTGATGCACCATTTCCGGCCGGGTGTTCATCGGTGTGGCCGTGTAGCCGGGACTGATCGTGTTGACGCGGACGCCGCGGCCCACCCATTCCATCGCCATCGACTTCGTCATATGAATAACGCCGGCCTTCGAGGCATTGTAGTGGCACTGGCTGAGGCCGCGGTTGACGATCACGCCGGACATCGAGGCGATGTTGACGATCGAGCCGCGGCCGTTCTTCAGCATGGCGCGGGCTTCCGCCTGGCAGGACAGGAAAACGCCCTTCAGGTTGATGTCCATCATCGTCTGGAACTGGCTTTCCTCCATCTCCTCGGCCGCATTGGCATTGGCGATGCCGGCCGCGTTCACGGCAAGGGCAAGCGGGCCGAGTTCCGCTTCGGTGCGGGCGACCGCCTCGTTGAGCGTCGCGCCATTGGTCACGTCGGCGGCGATGCGGATGCTGCGGCGCCCGGTGCCGGCGATGAATTCCGCGGTCTTCGCCAGTCCATCGTCGGTGCGGCGATCGAGCAGCGCAACGTCGGCGCCGCACTGCGCCAGCCCCATGGCGATGCGTTGCCCGATGCCGCTGCCCGCCCCCGTCACGAAGGCGACGTTGCCGGAGAGATCGAACAGTTTCGGCGCGTTGAGCGTGATTTCAGACATGAATTTCTTCCTTGTTCAAATCGTCGCGAGTTCCATGACCGAGACGTCGTTTGCGTCCTCGCGATCAAGGATGCCGGTCTGTCTGCCCTGGGCCATGACCATGATCCGGTTGGAGACGCCGAGCACCTCCTCGAGATCGGAACTGACCACGATCACCGCGACCCCCTGGCGGGCGAGATCCATGATGAGGTCGTAGATCGACGAGCGGGCGCCGACGTCGATGCCGCGCGTCGGTTCGTCGAGCACAACGACCTGCGGCTTTCGCGCCAGCCACTTGGCGAGCACCACCTTCTGCTGGTTGCCGCCGGAAAGCTCGCCGGCGTTCTGGTGGCCGCGGCCTTTCACGCCGAACCTCCTGATGCACTCGTCGGCGAACTGTTGCAGACGCCGGGAGGAAACCCAGCCGTTGCGGGCAATTGCGCCGAGATTGGCATAGCCGATGTTCTCCGCGATCGAATGATCGAGCACGACACCTTGGAGCTTGCGGTCCTCCGGCACGAGAACCATCCCGCTGCGAATCGCGTCGATTGGCGAGCGCGGCGTGACGGCATTGCCATTCAACAGAATCTCGCCACCGGAAATCGGATCGGCGCCGGTGATGGCGCGCACGAGTTCGGTGCGGCCGGCGCCCATCAGGCCGGCGATGCCGAAGACCTCGCCCTTCCGGACTGAAAAGCTGATATTGCGGAATGCATTCGTCGGCGAGGTGAGATCGCGGACCTCAAGCGTCACCTCTTCCCGAGGCGCTGGCAGGGCCGGGAACATGCGCTCGAGCGAGCGCCCGACCATGGCCTCGACGATGGTGCGGATCGGCACGTCGCCGCTGTCGAATTCCTTGACCTTGGCGCCATCGCGCATGACGACGACGCGGTCGGCGATCTGGCGGATTTCCTCGAGACGGTGCGAGATGTAGATGATGCCCACCCCGTCCGCCTTCAGCCGTTCGATCTGCTGGAAGAGGAGTTGGGTTTCCTCGCCGCCGAGCGCCGCGGTCGGCTCGTCCAGGATCAGCAGGCGGGCATTGAGCGTCAGCGCCTTGGCGATTTCGATGAGCTGCTGCTTGCCGGTCGAGAGCCCTTCGACGAGGCGGTCGGGCGATATGTCTAGACCCAGCCGCTTGAGGCCGCTGCGCGCCCGTTCCTCCATCGCCCTGCGGTCGACCCGGCCCGCCTTCATCGGATAGCGACCGACAAAGACATTCTCGGCGATCGAGAGCTTCGGGAGCAGTTTCAGCTCCTGATGGATCATGCCGACCCCCTCGTCCATCGCGGCACGGGGATTGGCGGGCGCATAGACTGCCCCAAGCCAGGTCATTTCCCCGGCGGACGGCTGCACGGTGCCGGAAATGATGTTCGACAGGGTCGATTTCCCGGCACCGTTTTCGCCAAGCAGCGCCACGACCTCACCCGGATAGATGTCGAGGTCGACACCGTGCAGGACCCTGATCGGTCCGTAGGACTTCTGGATCCCACGGAGCGAGAGGATGGGAGACTGGGTGGTCATGGCGCTGCCTTTCGGGCATCGAGACAATTTATGGATGGCTCTTCACGAACTCCGGAGCATTCTCGCAGGTCGTCAGCACGGCATTCGGAGTCTGGCGCTCTTCGACCTTCTGGCCGGCGGCCACGGCAAGTGCCGATTCAACCGCGAGGACGCCCATCTTCTGGGTGCTCTGCGTCGCCGTGGCGACGAACGGCCCCTTGCACTTGGCGAGATATTCGAGCGCCGAAACGTCGCCGTCATAGCCGCCAATGATCACCTTGTCGGAGAGGTTGGCAACGTCCACGGCTTTGGCCGCGCCCATCGCCAGGCCGTCCGCCTGGCCGAAGATGATCTTGATGTCGGGGTTTGCCTGCAGCATGTTCTGGGCGATCGAGAAGCCTTCGTCCGCCGACCACATGTTGCTCCACTGCTGGGCGACGAGTTCCACGCCCGGAGCCTCGTCGATGGCGCGCTTGCAGCCGGTGAAGCGATCGACTTCCGGCGTCGTGCCCTTCTGGCCGTGGATGATCGCCATCTTGCCCGAGCCGCCGGCCTTTTCGATGATGTGCTTGCACACGGCATAGGCGGATTCGACGCTTTCGCCGGCGATGAAGGTATCGCCCGGCGCGCCCTCCGGAACACGGTCGACATTGATCACCGGAATGCCGGCTTCACGGGCAAGGCGGGTCGGCACGGCGGCCGCGGCTGCACCGGCCGGAATATAGATGAACGCGTTGATGTCCTGCGTCATAAGGTCCTGGACCTGGTTGACCTGGGTGGCGGTGTCGTTCTTCGCGTCGACCACCACGACGTCGATACCCTTTTCCTTCGCGTATTTTTCGACGCCGAGCTTGATCTGGTTGAAGAAGTCCGCCTGAAGGTTCGGCACGGCGAGGCCGATCTTCTTGACTTCCGCGGCCGATGCACCGAGCGGGGACATCAGGACCGCAGCGGTGGTTGCCGCCAGCAGCAGGTTGGACAGTTTCATGGGTTCTCCTCCGAGTTGCTCTGTGGATTTCCTGACTTCACAGGATTCCACCTCCCTTTTGCCGGCCCGCACCATTGCTGACCGTTTTCGCTTCCCCGCAGGCGTTTCCGCAAGCGGGGTGAACAGTGGCTATTTCCGCTTGCGATAAGTCTCGGCGGTGACGGCCAGCACGATGACGCCGCCGATGACCACCTGCTGCATGAACGGCGATACGCTCAGCAGGTTGAGGCCGTTGCGCAGGATTCCGATGATCAGCACGCCGATTATGGTGCCGCCGATGCCGCCCGTTCCGCCGGAGAGCGACGTGCCGCCGATGACGACTGCCGCAATGGCGTCGAGCTCGTAGGAGACACCGGACGAGGGCTGGACCGAGTCGAGCCGCGCCGCCAGCACCATGCCCGACAATCCCGCCAGGAAGCTGCAGACCACATAGACAAGCACGGTCGCCCGCTGGACGTTGATGCCGGCAAGCCGCGCCACCTCTGCGTTGCCGCCGATGGCGTAGAGGACGCGCCCGCCATGGCGATAGCGCTGGTAAAGGAGGCCGACGACGAAGACCACCAGCATGACCGCGACCGTCAATGTCAGGAAGCCGCCGAAGCGCACGATGGCCATGATGTTGAACCAAGCCGGAAAACCGATGATCTGCTGGCCGTCGGTGATCATGTTGGCGAGGCCGCGGGCGATCGACATCATGGCAAGCGTCGCGATGAATGCCGGCACGTTGAAGCGCGTTATGAGAAGCCCGGCGATCAGGCCGTTCAGCGAGGCGACCAGCAGGGCGAGCGGAATGGCGATCCACATCGGCACGCCGGCAACGACGTTCAGATAGCCAAGCACCATCATTGCCAGCGCCATGACAGAACCGACGGCGAGGTCGATGCCGCCGATCAGGATGACCATCGTCATGCCGACGGCCATGATGCCGAGCACCGTGATCTGATCGAGCACGTTCAGGAAGTTCCTGATCGAAAGGAACTTGTCGCTGGCGAAGGTGAGAAACAGGCACAGGACGATGAGGCCGATCAGCGGACCTGTGGCCCCTCGCATCGACGCAAAAATCCCGCCCG
Source organism: Sinorhizobium sp. NG07B (assembly GCF_002532005.1). Lineage (NCBI taxonomy): Bacteria > Pseudomonadati > Pseudomonadota > Alphaproteobacteria > Hyphomicrobiales > Rhizobiaceae > Sinorhizobium > Sinorhizobium sp. NG07B. The sequence goes on from NZ_NWTD01000008.1 coordinate 45,935, forward strand.
CGAACCCTTGCCGCTCCGTCGCTGTCGCAAGCATGGCGCCCTCCTCTCGCACCCCGGCTTCCTCACCGGTAGCTTGGCATAATTATTCATAACTGTGTGTAAATTCGTATATGATTGATCCGCGTCCTGTCAACCTCGTTCTGCCTGGGCATTTCTCCCTTCTTTATCTTGACATGCGGCCGCAGCGTGCAATTATATAGGGGATTGTATATTTATGCAGTAAGAGGGATTCATGCAGCCGAACGATCTCGACCGCATCGCTCGACAGATCCGACTTCGCGATCTGCAGGCGGTTTTCGAAGCCGGCGCCGGCCACATCGGCGGGGAAATGTCCGCCATCGACATTCTGACGGCGCTCTATTTCCGCGTGCTGCGCGTCTGGCCCGATCAGCCGAAGCATCCGGGCCGCGACCGTTTCGTGCTGTCCAAAGGCCATGTGGCGCTCGCCCTCTATGTGACGCTCGCCAAGCGCGGCTTCCTGCCCGAAGAAGAGATCGGCACCTTCCTGAAGTCGCATTCACGGCTGAACGGGCACCCGAACTGCACCAAGGTCCCGGGCGTCGAGACCAATACCGGACCGCTCGGCCACGGCCTGCCGGTCGCCGTCGGCATGGCCAAGGCCGCCAAGCTGACCGGCGCCGAGTATCACACCTATGTCCTGACCGGCGATGGCGAGATGCAGGAGGGATCGAACTGGGAGGCGATCGCCGCCGCGGCGCAGTTCGGCCTCGACAATCTGACGCTGATCATCGACCACAACCGCTTCCAGCAGGGCGCCACGCTGAAGGAGACCAACAATCTCGCCCCCTTCCCCGCCAAGCTCGAAGCCTTCGGCTGGGACGTCACCGAGATCAACGGCAACGCCATGGACGAAATCGTTCCGGCACTGGAGCGCCGCGGCAACCGGCCGCACGCAATCGTCGCCCATACCAACAAGGGCCACGGCATTTCCTTCATGCAGGACAAGGTCGACTGGCATCACAAGGTGCCGAATGCCGAACAGTATCAGATCGCCCTGGCCGAGCTTTCGGAGCCCCTGTGATGAAAGACGTGATCACCTCTCCCAAGCTGCACGACTGCCGCGACGCCTTCGTCGCAGTGCTGGAACGTCTTGGCGCGGACAATCCCAAGATCGTGGCAGTCTGCAACGACTCCGTCGGCTCGTCGAAGCTCAACGGGTTCAAGTCCAAATGGCCGGAACGGCTGGTCAATGTCGGCATTGCCGAGCAGGCCATGGTGGGCGTGGGCGCCGGTCTTGCTAATGGCGGTCTGCTGCCCTTCGTCTGCGGCGCCTCCTGCTTCCTGACCGGCCGGTCGCTGGAACAGATCAAGGCCGACATCGCCTATTCCAACGCCAATGTGAAGCTGATCGGCATTTCCTCCGGCATGGCCTATGGCGAGCTTGGGCCCACGCACCATTCGATCGAGGACTTCGCCTGGACGCGGGTGCTGCCCAACTTGCCGGTGATTGCGCCCTGTGACTCGCTCGAAACCGCCGCGGCGGTGGAATGGGCGGCCCATTACAAGGGGCCGGTGTTCCTTCGCCTGTCGCGCGTCGGGGTTCCGGACCTGCTGCCGGCCGGACACAGATTCGAGCTTGGAAAGGCCAACCTGCTGCGTGACGGCGACGCCATCACGCTGATCGCCAACGGCACGCTGACCCACCGCATGCTGAAGGCGGCCGACCTCCTCGCCGAACGGGGGATCGAGGCCCGGGTGCTGAACATGGCGACGGTCCGCCCGATCGACGTCGAGGCCGTGGTGGCCGCCGCCCGCGAAACCGGGGCGATCCTGACCGCGGAAGAGCATTCCACCTTCGGGGGCCTCGGCTCGGCCATCGCCGAAGTCGTCGTGGCCGAAGCTCCCGTGCCGATGAGGATCCTCGGCGTTCCGGGCATCTTCGCCCCGACCGGCTCGGCCGAGTTCCTGCTCGACGAATTCGGCATGTCGCCTGCCGCCATCACTGAGGCGGCCATCGCTCTGATTGCACGGAAGTCTTCCCGCGTTTGATACTGCGCGTCTAGAGTCCGTGCCGGGCGCGGCAAACCCTCCCTATCGCCGCGCCCCCAATTCACGCCTGCCGGAGTTGCCATGACGACCGCCATCCTCGCCATCGACCAGGGCACCACGAATTCCAAGGCCGTGCTTGTCTCCACGGCCGGCGAAATCCTGTCGCGCGGCTCGTCTCCGGTCGGCATCGAGCACCCGCAGCCCGGCTGGGTGGAGCAGAGCCCCTCACGCATCTGGGAATCGGTCCAGGAGGCGATTGCTGCGTGCCTGCAGGCCGCCCCTGAGGTCGACATCCTCGGCATCGCGATTTCCAACCAGCGCGAATCCGTCACCATCTGGGATGCCGCAGCGGGCAGGCCGCTCGGGCCGGTGGTGAGCTGGCAATGCCGCCGCAGCGCACCGGCCTGCGCCGAACTGGTCGCGGCCGGCCATGCGCCCCGCGTCCAGGCGCTTACCGGCCTGCCCATCGACCCGATGTTCCCCGGCCCCAAGATGAAGTGGCTGCTGGATCGCGTGCCTCCGGGACACGAAGTGCGGCTCGGCACGATCGACGCCTGGCTGATCCATTGCTTCACCGATGGCGCGGTCCATGCCTGCGACGGCTCGAATGCCGCCCGCAGCCAGCTTTACGATCTCAACCGGCAGGCCTGGAGCGACGAGCTCTGCGACCTGTTCGGCGTGCCGAAATCCGCCTTGCCCGAAGTGCGAGACAGTGCGTCGCGCTTCGGCGTGACCCGAAACGTGCCGGGCCTCATGGACGGCATCCCGATCGCCGCGGCCATCGGCGACAGCCATGCCGCGCTCTTCGGGCATGGCGCCTTCAAAGCAGGCGACGGCAAGGTGACCTTCGGAACCGGCTCGTCCGTGATGACGACGCTGCCCCGCTTCATCGCGCCCGAGCAGGGCATCACGACGACGATCGCCTGGTCGATCGACGGCCTGCCGACCTATGCCTTCGAGGGCAATATCCTCGTCTCGGCCGCAGCACTCCCATGGATGGCCGAGATGCTCGGTCTGCCCGACGTGCAGGCCTTGACCGATCTTGCCGCGACGGCCGAGCCCGGCGGGCCTGGCTTCGTACCAGCATTCGTCGGCCTCGGCGCGCCCTATTGGCAGTCCGATGCGCGGGCGCTGTTTTCCGGCATCACCTTCAACACCACCCGCGCCCAGCTGGCTCGCGCGGTGACCGATTCGATGGCCTTCCAGGTCCATGACGTCTTCAAGGTCATGTCGGCGCAATCGCCGACGCCGCTCGGCCGCCTCTATGCGGATGGTGGGCCGAGCAGGAACACCTTCCTGATGCAATGCGTGGCCGACACGCTGAACCACGCCGTCACCCAGTGCGACGCGCCGGAGGCCTCCGCCCTTGGCGCCGCCTATCTGGCGGGGCTTTCGCTGGGCGTCTGGCCCGATCTAGCCGCCATTGCCGCCCTGCCCCGCACCGGCAATCCCATCGCGCCGCGTGTTTCCGACGCCACAGACCGCCTCCGGGTTTGGCAGGACGCAATCTACCGCTCGACCGTTCCGGGTCCTTCCACTATGAGTGAATAAAAATTCACGCTTTGAGGATTCCATGGGACGGCTCAACGAGCTGCGACTGATCGCCCGAGTTGCTCAGATGTATCATATCGAAGGCAAGCGGCAGGCAGAGATCGCCGAGGTCATGCGCATGTCGCAGGCGACCGTGTCGCGCATGCTAAAGCGGGCCGAGCAGGAAGATATCGTGCGGACCACGGTCATTCCGCCGCCTGGCACCTTCGCCGATCTCGAAACCGCGCTGCGCGAGCGCTACGGTCTGACGGAGGCGATCGTCATCGACTGTTCCGAGGACCGCGACGGGGCGATCATGGCGCGAATCGGCGAGGCGGCCGCCCATTTCTTCGAGGTCACCCTGCAGCAGGACGAGATCATCGGCGTCTCGAGCTGGAGCCAAACAATCCTGCGCATGGTGGACAACATCCACCCGCTGAAGACCGCCAAGGCCAAATATATCGTGCAGATCCTCGGCGGCATGGGGGACGCCTCGGTCCAGACCCACGCCACGCAGCTGACGGCGCGTCTCGCGCGGCTCACCGGCGGCGAGCCGCGGCTGCTTCTCGTCCAAGGCATCACCTCTTCGCGCGAGGCAAAGCTCGTCATGCTCGCCGATCCGGTCGTGCGCGAGACGATGGACCTCTTCGGCCGCCTCAGCCTGGCGATCGTCGGCATCGGTGCGGTGGAGCCGTCCGAGCTCCTCGCCCGCTCCGGTAACACCTTCTCCCGCCAGGAAATGGCGATGCTGCACGAGGCCGGCGCCGTCGGCGAGATCTCCTACCGGTTCTACGACAGGGAGGGAAAGCCGGTCGAAACGCCGCTCAATGACCGCGTCATCGGCATTTCGCTTGAAGACCTCAGGAAAGCCGACCGCGTCATGGCGCTGGCAGGCGGAGAATCGAAAACGCAGGCCATCGCCGGCGCCCTGAAACTCGGCGTCATCGATGTGCTTGTAACCGACAAGTTCACTGCGGCTCGGCTCACGGCCTGATCCTATCCGAGATCAGCCTTTGGCAGCTCGCGCATTATGGAGGAAAGACCATGAGACGTTTTGCGGGCCAGACGGTTTTCGTCACCGGAGGCAACAAGGGGATCGGCCGCGGCATCGCCAAGCGCTTTGCCGATGAGGGCGCCAAAATCGCCATCGCCGCGATCGAGAAGGACATGGCCGTGGCCGCCGAGGCGCTCGCCGAGGAAACCGGCGCAGAGGTGATCGGCATCGTACTGGACGTGACCGACGCCCGCGCCGTCCAGGACGCCTACGCGGCGGCCGAAGCGAAGCTCGGCGCCATTTCCGTATCGGTGCAGAATGCGGGCGTCATCACCATCGCCAAGGTCGAGGACCTGACCGAACGCGAATGGGACCTGAACCTCGACGTAAACACCAAGGGCGTCTTCCTGTGCTGCCAGGAGGCGATCCGCCGCTTCCGCGCCAGCGGCACCAAGGGTCGCCTGATCAACACAGCCTCCGGCCAGGCGCGGCAGGGCTTCATCTACACCCCGCATTACGCCGCCTCGAAATTCGGCGTCGTCGGCCTGACGCAGAGCCTTGCCAAGGAACTCGCCCGCGAAGGCATTACCGTGAACGCCATCTGCCCCGGCATCATCCACACGGAGATGTGGGACTACAATGACAGGGTCTGGGGCCAGATGCTCGGCGAATACGGCCCGGGCGAACTCATGGCCGAATGGGTCGAGGGCATTCCCATGGGCCGGGCGGGAACGCCTGCCGAAGTCGGCGCCCTCGTTGCCTTCCTGGCTTCTGAGGATGCGGCTTACATCACCGGACAGACGATCAACGTCGACGGCGGATTGATCATGTCGTGATGGTTGGCTTGGAGAAGCCCATTTGGCATCAGCGGCCGCCGCGTGATCTCGCTCGGCGTCGACCTGTCCGTTTTACCGAATGTTGTGTCGGGTGACTCCACCTAAATGCACAATGCTAAGCGACCGCCTGTGCACCGGTGATCTCGACGAGCGAACCGCACATGAAGGCGGCTTCGTCGGAGGCAAGGAAGGCGACGAGGGCGGCGACCTCCTCCGGCTTTCCGATCCGGCCGAAGGGAACAAGTTTGTCGAGATCGGCAATCGTGCGTCCCGATCGCTTCACCCCCGCCTCCAGCATCGGCGTGTGGATTTCACCGGGGCAGACGGCGTTGACGCGGATCTTGTGCGGGGCGTAGTCGCGGGCGAGGTTCTGGGTGAAGGCGGCGACCGCAGCCTTGGAGGTGTTGTAGGCGATGTGGTTCGGCGCCGGATGGAGACCCCATTGCGAGGCGGTGTTGACGATGACGCCGCCGCCCGCCTCGATCATGTGCGGGATCGCAGCGCGGCAAAGATAGAACATTGAATCGAGGTTGACCGCGAAGCTCGCGTGCCAGTCGTCGTCGGTCAGCGACAGGAGGTTGCCGCGCCGGTTGATGCCCGCATTGTTGACGAGCATGTCGATGCGCTTCCTCTGGTCAAATGCTTCGGCAATCAGAGAGAAACAGGGCTCCCTTCGAGAAATGTCGGCCGCGACGGCAATGGCAGAACCTCCGGCTGAGATGATATCGGCAGCAACGGCGTCTGCCGCTTCGCCATTCACGTCGGAGACGACGACCAGCGCTCCCTCATCCGCCAGCCGTCGGGCTATGGCCGAACCGATGCCGCCGCCCCCGCCGGTAGCGACCGCAACCTGACCTTCGAATCTTTGCATCTCTTGCTCCTTACGTCCTATCGAATGTAACTGCCGCCGTTGACGTCGAGCGTCGCGCCGTTCAGCGATCGCTGCGACGGCCTGAGCGCGAAGGCGACGAGTTCGGCGATTTCGGCGGCCTCAGCCATCTCGCCGATCGGTATGTCGGCAACGGCGGCCTTTTTGCCGAATTTCGCGATGAAGTCCTCGGCCATCTCCGTCCGAACCCAGCCGGGCGCGATCGCCAGTGTCACGACGCCGTCGGCGCCGAAGCTGCGGGCGATCGACTTCGTCAGGTTGACGAGCGCTGCCTTGGTCGCCCCATACCCCGCTCTGTCGCGGCCGTAGTGGATGATCGGACGGGCGCCCTCTTCCGCCAGGCGCTCGACGATGGCCGCGCCGATGCCGCCGGAAGCGCCGGTGACGAGGACGGCCTGGCCCGATAGGGACTGGATGGACATGTAGCCTCCTCAACCGAGCTGATCGACCTGCGGACCCCAGCTGTCGGAGAGCGCAAAGCCGCTCCTGAACGGATCCTCGTCCGAAATGCGGAGCTGTTCGCGACCGTAGATCCAGCCGCGTCCGGTGATCCGCGGCAGCACGGCGGGACGTCCGCCGACCTCGGTGACACCGATTGCTTCCGCCACGAACTCGCCGCCGATGATGGACCGTGAAGTCCGCCGATCCCCCACCGCGATCTCGCCGCGCGCGTAAAGTGTCGCAAGGTTCGCCGAACTGCCGGTGCCGCAGGGGGAGCGATCGACGCGGCCGGGCTTCAGCGTCGTGCAGGTGCGCACCGCACCGTCCGGCTCGCGCCCGCGAAACATCACATAGGCAATCTCGTCGACGCCGGTGAGCGTCGGATGCTTCAACGCCACCTGCTCGGAGATCAGCGATTTCAGCTCGATCCCCGCTTCGGCGAGATAGCGCGCATTGGCGGGCGCAATCGCGCTTCCGACCTGATCGACATCGGCGATCGCGTAATAGACGCCGCCGAAGGCGATATCGACGTTGATGCGGCCCCAGCGCGGCGCCTCGATCTCCCGATCCAGCGCCTCGGCGAAACTCGGCACGTTATCAAGGCTGACCGACAGGCAGCGACCTTCGCGGCAGGTGGCGCGGGCGACGATCAGCCCGGCGGGCGTGTCGAGGCGGACGATCGTTTCCGGCTCCCGCATCGCGACCTGCCCGCTTTCAAGCAGGGCGGTGACGACGCAGATGCAGTTGCTGCCGGACATCGGATGGGCGCGGTCCGCCTGCAGCACGATGAAGCCCGCATCCGCATCGGGCCGCGTCGGTGTGACGAGCAGGTTGACCGACATGGCGACGCTGGCGCGCGGTTCGAAGGTGACGAATCGGCGGAGGCTCTCGTCGACCCGGTTGATGTGGTTCATCTTGTCGAGCAGGGTCGCGCCGGGAATTTCCGGCGCGTCGCCGACAATCACCTTGCCGATCTCGCCCTGGCAATGGACCTCGAGCAAATCAAGCGAGCGATCCCAGGCCATCATTTGATGTACCAGCCCCACTTCTCGCCGGCGGCAAAGCGGGTGATCTGCTTCGTCTCAAGATAGTTTTCAAGACCCCAGCGGCCGAGTTCGCGACCGATGCCCGACTCCTTGTAGCCGCCCCAGGGCGCCTCGGTGAAGGTCGGTTGCGAGCAGTTGATCCAGACGATGCCGGCACTGAAGGCGCTCGCGACGCGCTCGGCGCGGACGTCATCCTTCGACATCACCGCCGCAGCGAGACCGAAGCGGGAATCATTGGCAAGCTCGATCGCTTCCTCTTCGGTCGCGAACGGCTTAATGCAGACGACCGGCCCAAAAATCTCCTCACGCCAGGCGTCGCTCTCCAGCGGCACGTCGGTCAGCACCGTCGGCTCGAGATAATAGCCCGTGTCGCAACCTTCCGGCCGCTTGCCGCCGCAGGCGACCATCGCACCGGCGGCCTTCGCCGCCTCGATCGCCGCGACGACCTGCTCGTGCTGGCGCTTGGAGACCAGCGGCCCGAGCAGCACGCCGTCTTCGAGACCGTCGCCGATCCTGATCTTCTGCGTTTCCTCGACAAGCCGCGCCAGCAGCTGATCGTAAATGCCCTCCTGCACGAGGACGCGCGACGTCGCGGAGCAGACCTGCCCTTGGTTCCAGAAGATGCCGAACATGATCCATTCGACCGCCTCGTCGATATCAGCATCGTCGAAGACCACGAAGGGCGACTTGCCGCCGAGTTCGAGGCTGACGCGCTTGATGTCGCGGGCCGCCGCCGCCATGATCTTCGAACCGACCGGGCCGGAGCCGGTAAAGGCGAGCTTGTCGACTTGCTTGTGGTCGATGATCGCCTGGCCGGCGACCGATCCGGAGCCGGTGACGATGTTGAGGACGCCCGGCGGCAGCCCGACTTCGTCGGCGATCGCGGCCAGTTCGAGCGCCGTCAGTGAGGTGACCTCCGCCGGCTTCAGCACCACCGTGCAGCCGGCGGCAAGCGCTGGCGCGACCTTCCAGGCGGCCATCAGCAGCGGATAATTCCAGGGAATGATCGCGCCGGTGACGCCGATCGGCTCCTTGACCGCCTTGGAGGTGAACCGGGCGTCGGGAAGCGCGATCGGCTCCCCGGGATTGTTGTCGAGCTGCTCGGCAAGGCCCGCATAGAAGTCGAAGCAGCCGGCCGCGTCGGCGATATCCCAATCGGCTTCGGGAAACGGCTTGCCGTTGTCGATCACCTCGAGACGGGCGATCTCCGCCTGCCGGGCACGGATGCCCTCGGCAATGGCGCGCAGGTATTTTGCTCTCTGTGCGCCCGAAAGCTTCGGCCAGCCGTCCTTGTCGAAGGCGCGGCGTGCCGCCTTCACGGCGAGATCGACGTCTTCCGCCGTTGCAGCCGCGATCTGGTGAATCACTTCTTCCGTCGCCGGATTGACGACGTCGAACGTCCTGCCGTTCGCGGCCGGCGTCCATTTTCCATCGATATGGAGTTCGCTGCGCATTGTTCGCTCCATTGTTTCCCGCGCTCGCCGTCAGAACCGGTCGACGCGGTATGGTTTGAGATCGACCGGCGGCTCAGCGCCCGTCACGAGATCGGCGATCAGCCGTCCGGTCGTCGCCGCATAGGTAAGGCCCAGATGCCCATGGCCGGTGGCGTAGAAGATGCCGCGGTGTTTCGCGGAAGGGCCGATGATCGGCACCGTATCGGGAAGCGCCGGCCGGTGGCCCATCCACTCCGTCGCCTTCTCGGCCCGCAGATCCTGCAGCGCCTCGCGCGCCCGCTTGACCAGCACTTTCGCCCGCCGGTAGTCAGGCGCCGCCTCGAGACCGGCCATCTCAACCGTGCCGCCGACGCGAATGCCGCCGGCCGTCGGCGTCACCATGAAGGCGCGCGCCGGCCAGATGATCGAGTGGCGCATCGAGATTCCCGGCGCCATGATCTGGGTGTGGTAGCCACGCTCGGTCTCGAGCGGGACCGGTTCGCCGAGAAGCCGCGCCAGCTTGCCGGTATAGGCGCCGGCTGCGAGCACGACTCGAGAGGCAGCAACCGAACGGCCATCCTTCAGGCGGACGGCTTTGACGCGATCGCCACTATCAAAACCCGCGACCTCGCCCTGCTCGATCCTGCCTCCGAGAGCGAGAAACTTTTCGCGCAGTTTCAGGAGGAGCTTGTAGGGGTTGCGGATCGAGCGGTTGTCGGGAAACAGCACCGCCTTCCCAATCTTTGTCGTTAATGCTGGTTCTGCGCGCGCTGCGCGAAGCCCCGGAGGAAAAGCGAAGCAAGGTCAGGATTGTCTGCCGCGACATCGGCCCCGAGACCCGCAAGGGATTGACCGAGGGGCTGATCACCGCCGCCATCTGCCATCCGCTTGAGCGGACCTCGGACGAATTGATTGCGACCATGGTCGACTCGCTGGAACAGCGCAACAGCACGACGATCCTGCAGCGCGTCGTTCCGTTCGAGATTATCACGCCGGAGAGCGTATAGCCTGAACTCGATCCGGAACCGCCCCTGTCAGCGGACGATGAGCCTCTTCGCCGCCAGGGTAATAAACAGTCAGATCGTGAATGCGGCGCGAAATGCGTCCAGCGCGGCTTCGGGATCGCCAGCGGCCCAGGCTTCCATGCCAATCGGGCCGGAATAGCCCATGGCATTCAGCGCCTTGGCGATACCGTTCCAGTTGACCTCACCGGTGCCGGGTTCGCAGCGGCCGGGGACATCAGCCACCTGGATCTCGCCGATCCAAGGCAGACACTTGCGGCAGAGTTCGATTAGGTTCCCTTCGCCAATCTGGGCATGGTAGAGATCGAGATTGAGGCGGAGCCGCGGATGATTGACGCTTGAGACCAGCGCCAGCGTCTCTTCGGCGCGCCCGAAGGGCACGCCCGGATGGTCGACCGGCAGGTTGAGGTTCTCGAGCGTGAAGATGGCCCCCTCTTCTTCAGCCATATCCACGATATGGCAGAGCGTGTCACGGGCCCTCAGCCACATCGCGCCGGTGACGACTTCGATCGGCTGGACAGGCAGGCCTCCGTCTCCCAAACCTGTACCATGCAGGTTGAGCCGCTGAACGCCAAGCCGCTTTCCAACCTGCGCGGTCTCGCGCGCCGTTCTGAGGAGTTCTGCTGCACCGTCGTCGTCCGTCAGACGGCCCGTCAGATAGCCGTTCATGATCGTGAAGGTCGCGCCGGTCGCTTCCAGCTTATTGAGATCGTGCTCCGGCCAATTCCAGAGGCCAACGCCGAAACCCATTTCTTTCAGGCGCGAGGCGCGCCACTCGATCGGCTTGTCGCGCCAGAGCATTTCCGCGCAGGCCGCCAGCGGGAAGGGAGAGGTCTTGGATGTACTCATTGGTCGTATCCGTTGACGATGATGGCAGTCCGGAAGAGTGGCTATGACGCCGACTTGTGCAAGCCAGCAGAACGGTCCGAGAAAGCCTCTCAGGCGATGTTATCCGCGACCGCGGTCAAAGCAAATATTTATTCCGTCAAATTTGAAATGGAACGCTCGTTCCATATCCTATGTGCCCCGCCGCTCAAGCACCCGCGGCTCATCCTGGAGGCACGCTGCCGTAGGCCGGGAAGCAAGAGGAGCCGGGCCGAAGGGCATGGCGCGGAGTTCGAGTGGGGGTGCGGTCACCTCGCTCTGCCTCTTTCACCAAATCTGCGGAAGCAGCCGCCGGAACAAGTTCGGTGGTCGTACATTTGATGGTCATGAAAAAAATCGCCTTGTTCGCAGCATCCCTCACACTGGCGCTCTGCGCCTCCGCCAGCGCCCAGGAACTCCAGCCCGACGCCATCAACAAGGCGTCGATCGATTCCATTCCGCCGGAGCGACCGCCCGAAGCCCCGCCTCGACCGCAACCGGCCATCATTCGTCTCCAGGTCCTTCTGGATCGCGCCGGTTCGTCGCCTGGAGTGGTCGACGGCTATTACGGCGAGAACGTCGCCAAAGCGATTGCCGGATTCGAGGCCCTGCAAGGTCTTCCCGTCGACGGAAAGCTGGACCCTAGGGTCATCGAAAAGCTTCCGACCGATAAGCCGGTCATCGAGCCCTATGTCATCTCCGATGACGATGCCAAGGACCTCGTTGAGAGCATTCCCGAAGACTATGCCGAGCAGGCCAGGATGGAGCACCTCGGCTATACAAGCGTCGCGGAAAGGCTGTCCGAACGCTTTCACATGGATATCGACCTCCTGAAGGCGCTCAATCCGGGCACCGCGTTTGCCGCAGGCGAAACGGTGTCGGTGGCCATTCCCGGTGCCGCGATGGAAGGCAAGGTCAAACGCATCGAGGCGCGCCGGCAAGCGGGGCAAGTCCTGGCATTCGCCGAGGACGGCTCGCTGCTGGCCGTATACCCCGCCACCATCGGCAGCGAAGAATCGCCTTCGCCCTCCGGCACCCACAAGGTCAAGGGGGTCGCTCGCATGCCCCCCTACGAATACAACCCCAAGATCAATTTCCAGCAGGGCAACAACAATAAGGCTCTGACGCTGCCCAAAGGCCCGAATGGCCCCGTCGGAAGCGTCTGGATCGACCTGACGGAGCCGACCTACGGGATCCACGGCACGCCGGAACCATCGCTGATCGACAAGGCGGGGTCGCACGGATGCATCCGCCTGACGAACTGGGACGCCGAGGAATTGGCGGAGATGGTCAAGCCGGGGGTCATCGTCGAGTTCACCGACTGAACTCTCAAATGCTTCCAGACAGTCTCTGACATGCATTTCGATCCCTTCGCCAGCGACTAGGTCTTGCAAATGGAAAATGCACCTATGTCTGACATTTGGATGTGCCGGGGTGGAACGGCCCGCTCTGACAAAGACAAGTGCTGAACCGTGGTCATTGCTCGAACGCCACAAAGAAGGCACCGTTTTCCCATCATTGGTCTGGACTAAGCTAAACACTTTTCCACGCTCACGACACTCTTTGAAAGCTTGCCCCTGTTCAATCGGAAATTGCGAAGCAAGTTGCTGCGCTACAATGACCAGCAGCGGCGTCCATGTCTATCTGGCATGGAGGCAAGCGGCGGCGCCCACTGCTGGGCACGCGAGATCGCGATGCTCAAACATGAGGTGCGCCTCATCCAGCTAGCGACGTCCGTCGAAGACTGCCTTGCCGTACCGCTTTGATCAGCCTGTTTATGAAATCCAGCTTCTCAATCACGGGCGGCGCCAGGACAAAGGGATAGATGTCGCGTTGTCCCATCGAGCGCTGAAACGTGTTCAACGCCAAGCTGATCGGAACCCAGGCTTCGACCAACTGCTGGGCGCTCTCGGCGCGGTATGGGTCGAACTTTACCTCGGCGTCGAGATCGCGATGCCGGAAGGGCTCGACCGAAAGACCGAAAGCGCGTGCCGATTCCAGCGTATCGACGATATGGAAGAAGTGCGCCCAGCATTCCGCAAAATCCTCGGCCGGATGGCAGCTCGCGTAAGCCGAGATGAAGCGCTGCCGCCAATCGACAAAGCTTCCTTCGCCGTGGTGCTTCTGAAGGGCGGAGTCGTAGTCTTCCCGTTCGTCGCCAAACAGCTGCCGCGCTTCGGCAAGCATGTCGGTGCCTGCGACAAGCTGCTGAAAGAAGAAGTGACCGATCTCATGCCTGAAGTGGCCGAGCAGTGTGCGGTAAGGCTCTCCCATCGACACGCGAACCGTCTCCCGCACCGCATCGTCCGCCTCAGCGGCGCGAATGCTGATGAGGCCATCCTCGTGTCCGGTCATGGCCGGGACCGAATGACCAAGATCGTCGATCGCGTCTTCCAGGAAGTCGAAGACAAGACCCCCGTGGGGGTCGCTGCCCCGATCGGGACAGGGAATGTCAAAACGCAGGATGGAGTAAAAGAGATGACGTTGGGCGGCTCCGATTTTGTGGAATCGCTCGCGGCCTTGCGCCGTGCCCGTGCTGGGGATGATGCGGTTGTAGCGGGCGGGGATAGCCAGCGGGTTTGGATCATCAGCATTCACAAGCCAGTTGCTACCGTCAATCGGCGCGTTGACGCAAAACTTCCAAAGCCGGTCTGGGCGCGACGGGATCCGCCAAAGACCTTCGCCAGCGTTGGTGAGGGTATGCAGCGTCAGGGTGTCCGCTACGAATCCAACCGGTGCGTTGTTCGCGCCGACGCTGAAATGGTTGTCGAAATAAAGCGGCAATCCGCTCACATCGCATTGATAAAGACGCATGCAAACCCCCGTTGGTGCAGCGAAACGCGCGAGGCAGGGAAAAGATGCTTCGGCTGCTTTGCCATGAACGCATTTCTGGCATTCAAAGAATGTGGCCGGCCTGCGTCGAGGTCGTAAGAGCGGGGGTGGCCTGCCAGCCTACTGGCGAAGTCGCTCCAGTGGATACATTATGCGATCTTCTGAGCACAGAATGAGAATTCCCAATACAAAAGCTCATAAAAGTACCGCCGCTGTCAACCCCAAGGCCGACCTTGGCCCGCTGGGCCATGAGTGGAGGCCCTCGCCGCAGCCGCCCTTCCGAACCTCGCGCCGGTTACCCAACTGAGACGATTGGGAGGCGGCAACAAGCCGTCCAGTCCGGGAGGTCGACTCCTATCCCTCGCCTTGAGGAGAATCGAACCGCGGACCCCATGATGCTCGCTCTGAAATCACTGCAGCCTTAATGTTTGAAGCAGTTTTCGCGGTGCCATCGGAGGAGTGCGGCTTTCGAATGCCCGATGCGGTGATCACCGTCGAAGCATAGCCTCCCAGCGTTCACGGCCGCCGTCCACTGACAGCAGCGTCGTTCTTCAGGGCGCTGGCGACAGAGTCTCTCATCGATCGCTGGCCTTCTATGACGCCGTCGGCAAAGCCATGGCACGGGAGAATCGCTCATGAGTGCCGCCCTCGATACCGCATCCTCAATGATCGATCGCATTCTCCACGATCTCGTCGGCCTCAAGATGCCCCGCGCGCTCGAGGCTCTCGATCATGTTGTTCACCGCCTCGAACTCTCCGCATCTGAAGCGATCGACATCCTGCTCTCCGAGGAGCTGACCTTGCGCGAGAATAGCCGTTATCAAGACCGCGCTGCGGATGGGACGGCTTGTGACGATTAAGACGCTGGCCGGCTTCGACTTCTCCTTCTAGCCCTCGCTCGACAAGGATCGGATCTTCACCCTCGCACAGCTCGGCTTCATCGAGCGGTGTGAGGCTGTCCATTTCCTCGGCCCACCGGGAACGGGCAAAAGCCACTTGGCTACCGCTCTCGACGGCGAGGCGGTCAAGGCCAGAAAGAGCGTCTACTTCACGACGCTTGCCGATCTGGTCCCCACGCTCTCACTAGCCGAACGAAAAGATAGACTGCAGGAGCGCATCCGCTTCCCCTGCAGGCCAAGCCTGCTGATCGTCGACGAGATCGGCTATCTGCCAGTCATCGCCGCGGCGCAATGATCCTCACCTCATATCACGGCTTTGCCGAATGCGGCGATGTCTTCGGTGACCCCGTCGTCACCACTGCGCTGCTCGACAGGCTTCTGCACCATGCCGTCGTCGTGCAAATCGAGGGTTCAAGCTATCGATTGCGTCAGCACCCCGAGCTCATGCCGGAGCATTTCCGCTCGAAGGCGCTGATCACGCCGCCAGCCTTCAGTCCGCCGCCGAAACCAAGGGCATCCGCCGAAAAATGGCCATCTCTCCATGACGACCCCGTCGGTATAAATGGCGAATTTTACTTCCGCACTTTTTGGGGAAATCTGCGGCGGCGTTGACACGAAGTGACTATTCCTCTGGGAAGAGTAGAATACAGCCCGACCGCATCGCCCTTGGGCAGCGCATCGGCGCTGCATACCTAACGAACCAAGGAGGCGCGATATGGGAACGACTGCACCGAGCATAGCCATCCGCGCGCTGGCCGAAACCGATCTGCCGGAAGCCGAAAGAATTTTCCTGCTGGCGTTTGGCACCTTCTTGGGAGCACCTGAACCTGCGTCGTTCTGGTCCGACCGCGACTACGTACGTGGCCGCTGGCAGGCGCCCCATGTCACTGCCTTCGCCGCTGAGGTGGAGGTGAACTGGTGGGCTCCAACTTCGCAACCCGCTGGGGCAACGTCGGCTTCTTCGGACCGTTGACGATCCGCCCCAACCTTTGGGACCGAGGCATCGGCCCGCGGCTCATCGAGGCCGTCACGGCGAGCTTCGATGCATCGGGCACGCGGCATGCAGGCCTGTTCACCTTCGCCGAGAGCGCCAAGCACGTGGGACTGTACCAAAAGTACGGCTACTGGGCGCGTTTCCTCACGGCCATCATGTCGGCGCCGGTCCGTCACAACCAGACCGAGCCGGTGCTCTGGTCGCGGTATTCCGATCTGACAGAGGAGCAGAGACTGGAATGCCTGAAGTCTTGCCGTGACCTGACCGGCGCCCTTTACGACGGGCTCGAGCTGGGCGCGGAGATCCAGGCCGTAGAGGCGCAGGAGCTTGGGGAGACGGTCCTGGTCGGCGATATGGCGGGTACGGGCTTGGACGGTTTTGCCGTGTGCCACCATGGGCCACGCAGCGAAGCAGGCGACGGTGTTTGCTTCATCAAGTTCGGCGCTGTGCGCCCAGGATCGGCGGCTGGGGAGACCTTCGATAGCTTGCTGCATGCCTGCGAGGCGCTTTCCGTAGCAGAGGGGATGCCCAAGCTGCTGGCCGGGGTGAACATGGCCCGCCATGAGGCGTACCGGCACTTGGTCGGGAGTGGCTTTCGAACTGAAATCCAAGGGGTCACAATGCACAGGCCCAATGAGCCGGGTTACAGTCGCGCCGACGCCTTCGTGCTCGACGACTGGCGCTAGGACTTCGCTGTCGCCCCACCCGGATTGCCGTGAGCTTGCGTCCACCGGCTGACATAATCAGGACTTGCGAGCATCGTCCAACCGCGCCATGCTCGGTTTGGAGGAACCCGTGATCTGGCGGATATCGGGCACGTCGGAAATCATACCGGAACTGGAGGCTAAGCCGTGAGCATAAGAGATCGTCAGGAAGGTTTCGAAAAGAAGTTCGCGATGGACGAGGAAACCAAGTTCAAGGCCATGGCCCGTCGCAATAAGCTGCTCGGCCTCTGGGCCGCCGAAAAGCTTGGCAAGACCGGTACGGATGCTGGCGCCTATGCGCAGGACGTGGTTCAGGCAGACTTCGAAGAGGCCGGGGACGATGATGTGTTCCGAAAGGTGAGAACCGATTTCGATGCGGCCGGCGTAATCCTCTCAGATACTCAGATTCGCAGCATCATGGATGAGCTGCTAGCGGCTGCAGTCGAGCAGATCAAAAACAACTGAGCACCGCTTAACCGCTTAACCCGACAGAAATGCCCCTGGCCAAAGCAGCAGCGCAGTTCCGATCGATTCTTTATGCTTTCGCGATGATTCGAGCACAGAACGGGAACGTTTTACGTTACTGCCGCCGCAAGCCTTGGAACGGTAGCGCCGCTCTCGACAACGCAAAGGCATCCAAGTTCAATTTGTGACAGCGCTCGTAAAGTCAGTGTCTCTCCCGACATGGAAACAGGCAGCGGGACGAAGTCTTCGAGTTTGAGACCCGAGTATTCGGTCACTTCTTCGCTTGCTAGAGCCGGGGCCGACAGTTCGGCCACCATATACCGCAGTTTCTTAAAGTAGGCGAGGTTGCGTCCAACGACAGCAGTTGAAATTCTGAATGGTAACCGCGCGAACGATGTTGTGATCGATCTGCAGGTGGCGGCGGGTCGCGCCGGCGACCTTCCACCGGAGGAAATAAGGGCCCTATCGACGCGGCCGACGTCATCAGAACGTTGAGGGTTGCGCTTGATGGGAAGGACTAAAGGCGTTTACCTGCCGATGCCTGACAAAAAGAGGCATACCGCCTCGCGAATGGATCAAGAGCGAAGCTATTTTGGCGCTGCGGCTGCAGTTTCGCCAGGTGGCAAGATCCTGAACATAAAGGTTGACACCTTTCCCCCTGGCTTGAACGGTCCTGGCACCTGATGGCTCACCGGCTGCAAGCTTTGAAGGAACGCTGCAATTGCAGTGGCATCCTCTTCGGTTAAATGCGCAAATGCGTGCCACGGCATAATTGGCGCTAGAACGCGGCCATCGGGCCGTTGACCGGTTTGGATCGCAGTCACTATCTGCTCCCTAGTCCAACTGCCGATGCCGGTCTCCTTATCAGGCGTGATGTTGCGACCGATGAAGACGCCCTCGCCGGGGATTTCAAAACCTACGTCGGAACCGCCGAGAAAACGTGAGCTGTCCGGTTTTCCGAAGAAATAGCCCGGTGTGTGGCAGTCGTTGCAGCCGCCAATTGTCACGAGATATTCCCCCCGCGCAATCTCGGTGCCGTCGGCAGCAACTGCCGTGAACGGCTGTAGCCCCAAAGCACAGGTGGCGAAAAATGCGAATCCAATGCTTAACTGAAACATGCTTACCTCCCCTGAGGCTCGCTGCTGAAGTAAACTGAATACCATAACGGAGTTGCTGTATATATTAGCCACTTTGAATTATCGGAAACTATCGATTCGCGTCAGTTTCCGTCATGATCGGCCGCTAAGAGATACCGATCTCGCCGTTGACCACGGATGAACCGGCAATGGGCTGCAGGTGTTGCTGCTCTCAGCCATCGGAGGTTTGCTCTCCGGGATTGCGGTCCTCACGCCGATCGAGGAAAGCAAACGAGGCGGTCATTCACGCTCTAAGTTCACTCGGTGTGGCTGACGAGCATCGTCATAGGCGTGTGGAAGCTCATCGGAATTATCCACCAGGCCGAGGAGTTGCAGACCGCGGTAGACCAGCTCGCCTCTTCTTCTTCCGCTCCGAGCAAAGGCACCCAGCCCAAAGATCCGTCATGACCTGCTCTCTTCGGCGCAACCACAACGTGGCGGAACAAAGAGGCAGCCTGATGATTTATAATGGTGCCGCACCCCTCAGCGGCACAGGTCCCCAACCTGTTAAGAGTGCCCGTCCTGTCCCCCGGTGCGGGCACTCGCTTGTTGCGGGTCTATTTTTTGCCGAGGTATTCCATCACCTTTTCCCGCCTAGGCCCGACGGCGCGGATCGCCTCCCGCGCCCTTTGTCGCGTCGAGAAAAAAGAGCCCGCGTGGACGGTGCGCGGCAGAGCATCAGCCGCTCAGCTGATCGACGTGACGCCGGCACTTATCTGCCTTCCGGAGGCGGTGGCAGAACAGGCGAGGCCCAAGCTTTTCACAAGAGCCTCGCTAAATCGATTCTGAAACGATTAGGTGTTCGAACGCAAACGCACGATCTAGGACCATTTCTAGCTCGGTCGATAGCCCAAAAGTATTAGCCCGGTAGTTTCGAGGAGCCGCCCCTATCACCTGCAAGGGGGTTGGGACGCGCTCGATCAGATCCGCAAAGGTGACGTCGTCCGAGCGCTGGTCCCAGAACGCCGATTCATCATCGGATGAAACGCGCTTGCAACGCTGGCGCAAACGCCACGCGGTGACCAAAGAAAAGCGCCCGCTTGTTCGGCGGGCGACTGAGCACCGACTATTCATGAAGGAAAGCATGGCCAGCTTATCTCTCATTTGCCGCTTGAGCGAGCGGGTCTTTAGAGAGATAGCCCATCACCATCTGGCGGAAGGGTCCCACTTCACGGATGGCCGTGAGCACTTCTTCCCGGGCCTTGTTCGTGGCCTTCATGAGATAGGCAATTTCGTGCTCTTGCGTTGAGACAAACTCGCTGTCTCGCCCCCTCTTCTTTAGATCGTCTGCCGTTATAGCGCCGAACCTGATCAATCGCTGGCTAGGCTCATTGGCTGCAAATGGTCAAGAGCGCTCGGGGACAAGTCCTAACAGAGACAGAGCTGCAGAGGGGCGACCACCTGCAGCTCCAATCGCGACGCTTCCAACTTTACCTGGCTCTCGCCCGTTCCATCCAAGGGAACCGCTTCGAACGTCGCTACGCCTTCTAAAATAATATTGTGCGGAAGCGCGATCAAGGCTTACTTCTGTTTTTGGAACCATGCGAGAGACAAGCCGTTATCCGCGGTCGCTTGCACGCAGCGACTTCTTCGCCAAGAATGTGCCGGCGCCTCGTCGCCTCCCAAGCGGCGCCGCCACCATTCGATGGCGATGTGCCTGTTCAGATCCGGCTGTTTTGCGTTTCTGGGGAAACGTTCAATGCCGCGATGGCTGCTGCTGCCCCGGGGGTCAATCGAAGAGTCGCTGGGGTTGAGGTCGAGGGCACTTACGTGACCACCAGCGAGGTCGATCCCATCGCTCTCGCCCGCCAGATTGAGCAGGACGGCAGCGGGGCAGACGGCGCAGTGATCATCGGGCGCGAGCACCCGGCGATCAATCGAGCGATACGAAAGCTTCGGTCGATCGATATCCCTGTCGTTTGCCTGACGACGGATCTGCCCAGTTCCCGCCGCAGTGTCTATATCGGCAACGATCAATATGCCGCCGGCAGCGTCGCAGCGCTGCTGATCGGCAACGCCTTGCCGAAGGAGCGAAACAATATGTTGATCGTCATGAGCGTGCCCTTCCGCTGCCAACAAGAGCGTGAAATGGGTTTCCGCAGCTCCGTTCCGACTTTCCCTATCTCAAGATCGAGGAGCGCGTGATCTCGGACGATCGCCCGGAACCGTTATCGGCGAAAGTCGCGCCTCAGCGGATTTCTTCGCAAAGACGCTATGGTTCGACCGCGCTATTCGGCATCGAATCGCTCAAGCATCTTCATGAGCCGAAGGTTCTGTGCACGAAGCTGATCAGCCAGCAACCTCTTGAGCCGTTTGTTGTCTGCGTCAAGGGCGGCAAGCTCGTCGAGAGAGATCGGATTGTCAGCAGCCTCGGTCCGCGCCTTCAGATCCTGGTGCTCACCCGTCGAATTGCGTGCGATCGTCTGAGCGGGGGCACGCTTGACGCGTTCACGCGCGGTGCTCGGTGGCGCCGGCCGAGTCTTCAAGACGGTATCACTTTTCTGAACATGCGCGACAGCCTTGGCGGCCAGACGGTCGGCCTCAGACCGCTTCGGCGTTTCAAGCCCTGCACTGCCGGTCGATGGTGTCGCTGCTCGAGCAATTTCGACAGGGTCTGCGGTTTCTCCCGCAGACCCATTGATCGGATCAGAGCGCGGTGCTTCACCCGAGTCAGATGTTCCGGGTGCTTCATGGGCAGTGAACAAATGTGGGGCTTTCTGTTGAACTTCGCGGGCCAAAGCCTTTAAATCTGTATCTCCCCAGATCGAGTTCGTCCGCGCCGCTGGCTGTCGTCGCCCCGATTTAAATTCAACAACGAAGCTTCGTGGCGGCGTCTTCATCTACTTTCAATCCCAAGCAAATTGTGAGAGTAACGCCGATCGGCGCCATTGCATTCCTGCTGGCGCACCAATACAGCCCTTCCCCGCGCGCTTCAACTCATCGCCAACGCGAAGCTGGCGTGCATTCACCTGGAACGAGCGGGCGGACAGCAGGGACTTTAGTTGCCGCCTCAATCTCAACTGTGGGCAAACTCAAGCATCCGGCGTAACACGGCGGCGCAAAAAACGTCGCCCTGCTTCCCGGTCCCGGTTACTTCAGACCGAGCCTCTTGCGCAGCTCGGCATTTTCCGCTCGCAACTTTTCCGCCAGTCGTTTGCGGAGCCTCTGGTTTTCCTCTTCGAGCTGGACAAGATCTGCCAACTCATCGCCGGCCGGACCGGGCTTGGTGCCCTTCGTGAGCTTTTGCTCCGCGGGCTTGGCAGCACCTTTCCACTGATAGTAGGTCTGCTCCGATATGCCGGCGCTCTTGATAGCGTCCTTAAGCGTGCTGCCCCCGACGACTTGGGTCTCGATCAGCTTGAGCTTGTCGTTTCGCTCTTCTTCGCTATACCTCCTGCGTTTAGCAGCCGACGCCTTTGATGTAGCTTGCACCGGTTCGGCAGCCGCTCTCGGGCCTCGTGCCGTCCTCTGCTTCTTAGCCGTTGGTGCTTTCCCTTCTGCGTCCGTCGCTATAGTCGCAGCAACTTGTCCTGTGTTGCTCTCGTCAGCCATCAACAATTCCTCCTTTAGTCATTGCCTGTTTTCTGCTGAGTGCACGACAGAGTCAACACGACCATTACCATCCTGCTTTACGGATAGTTGATGTCGAGCTTGCCTGAAGCGTGAAGATAGCCGGCGCGTGAAAGCGAAGGCGCCAAGAGTATTCGCCGCTGCGCCTCAGGACAGCCCAGCGACAATACTTCAGCCCAGATCGTCGCGAAGCCTTGCTTGATAAGCCATGATCAGCTTTGCGACGAAGTCGCGTGCTTAGCAGGCTCTCGAACTCATTCAATCGGATGGCGGCGAGCGTTTTGCCGTCGAGCAAGGATGCCGCAAGTGCGTACCTGTCGGCAGCGTCGCCAAGCTCACGAACTTTCAAATCGCTCGAGCATCTTTTTAAGCTGAGCGTTTTGCAGATGAAGCCTTCGGGCGAGTTGGATTCTCAGCGTTTTGATTTCTTCGTCGAGTATTGCCACGTCACGGAAGAACAAATCCCGTGAAGACGGTGGTTGCACCCTTCGACGGTCCGTTTCGGCGGCAGCGCTCTGCACAGCCACGTGAGCTTTGGCTCTCTTCCCGCGTTCTCCGCGCTTGTTTCGCGGTTTTCTTAGCGACTTTGTATTCCTGCTTTTCGGCAGCAACGATCTCGCTTCTGCACCCGAATTGTGAGCTTCAAGGCGCGCAGGTGTTTGAGCCTCTTCAGCATCGATCGGCGAGGTTAGTGCCGGCGCGACATCGTCATCGCCTTTCGCCTGATCCGATGCGACCGGCCCTTGATCAATAGAGACCTCCTCACCGTGAGCAGGTGGGCTGGCAGAAACCGTCGAATTGAGCGGAATTGCAGACGTATGATCCACTTCGCTCTCAATCGCTTTGGGATCGGTGTCATTCCCAATCGGACTCTGTTGCGCTTTCGCCGAGGGTCGCCGCGACGTCAATTGGGCAAAAAATTTCCACGGTGCTTTCATAGTGTTCCAACCTCGAGCAAGCCGGACTGGGGTACGCCGCTGGCGTCATGATGAAGTTCGGCTTCAACAACAACCGGCGTCCGAGCCTGCGCGGCAAAGCCATCCCCATCAAGCCTTATATCGATCAAACGCCGTCAGTCTTTTGATCGGTGGGTCGGCCTCTTCCCACCGGTAGATCTCCGACCTCAGGAAAGCGAGCTCCGCGGCGAGCTCCTCCTCATTGATTTCGGTCCACCAGGATTTCGGACGGCCGTCACTACCATCCGACCAGCGGTATCCCCGAGCCTTCAGATGATTTTTCATGTCGAAGGGGCTGTGCTCGGCGAAGATGCGCACGCGCGAGCGTTGGCTTGTCTCGAGCAGTTCCGCAAAAGCACTTGGCTCCGTTACCCCGCCGGCGCCGGCGAGCACCTCGAACAGAGCAAAACAATCGTCGACGGCCCGATGACCGTCGTGGAAGTATCCGCTCTGCCCAATCAGATAGCCGAGCTTGGTACCCTCGAAACCGCGCGTCGCCCAATCGACTTCCTTGACGGAACAGGCCCATGCCTTGCCGGCGAACATGCTGGAGAATGCCTCGCAGAACGGCCGATCGAATCCGGCATTGTGGGCGATCACGAGATCGGCCGGGTCGACCAGGGCTCCAAGCAGCCCGACATCGATCATCTGCCCTGCAACCATCTTGTCGGAAATCCCTGTGAGGCGGGTGATTTCAGGGGGGATCGGGACACTCGGCTGCCGCAGGCCGCCGTAGACACCGGTGACGTCGCCGATATGGCCCTCGTCGTTAAAGGTGAAGGCAACTGCGCCTATTTCGATGATCTCGTCCTTGCTGTGGTCAAGACCCGTTGTCTCGGTGTCAATGATTACTCCATGGCGCGGAAATCCCGGTCGCGGCTTATCGGCGATCTGTCGGGCAACAAGTTTACGGAGCACGCGATAGCTGCCGCTCTTCTCAAGGTGCCGGGCCATGCTCTCGGCATCGAGGTGCCTCGGCTCGCGCAGCTTCAAGCGCGGCCGCAGCTTCACAACGACATCGTCGCCTGGCTCAAGCGGCGAGGGAAACATATCTAGCTGAGATGCCATCGGCTCCAGTGTCCTCGGGCTTAGGCGCACCAGTAAAGTGCAGATCATGCGTCAGGATAGAAACCGAGTTGGAGTCTGGCAATGCTAAGGAGGTCACTGAACGGGACACGCAAGCCAAAATGCCCCGAAATCTGCCGAAAAGCACCCCCACCCTCCGGCGCCCCCTTCGTTCCGGCCGAAATACCTGCACGTTGAGCGAAACCGGTCTGAGCGGCAGGAAAACAAAGGAGGCGATGTTGAGCGAATCACGTCCGAGCAACGAGGAGCGGAAGCTGGAGCTGACAAGCCGGATCGTCGCGGCCTATCTCAGTCGCAATGTCGTTCCTGCCGGCGATCTTACCTATCTTATCCAGCAGACGTATTCCTCGCTGAGCGGCACGTCTCCGCGACGTCAGACAGAGCCGGCCGTTGAGCAGCGCCCTGCCGTGGCGATCAAGAAGTCGGTGGCAGCCGATTTCATCATCTGCCTTGAGGATGGCGAAAAGTTCAAATCTCTGACACGCCACCTGATGGCAAGGTACGGCCTCACTCCGGAGCAATATCGTGAGAAGTGGGGGCTCCCGGCCGACTACTCATTTAAGGAACATTCTCTCAGTCGTGGTGTTTTTCCTCTTTAGGAACGGCGACATGAAGAAGCGCCATAGGGACGTGGCGACGCATATCCGGCAGGTGATAGCAACCGATTACAACGTCGCTTTTCTCCGATCACTTCCCGTGTTCAGAGTCAGACCCGAACTTCCAAAGAATATAAGAGTTCTCCTCAAGCGGTTGCATTATGTGGAGAACGCAGGGAAATGACCGTCCCTTATGTAGCTCGCAGCCCGCATTTGACCTGATGTGGTGGCCGGCCTCCGCTCCCGGCATCGCAACGTGCCAAAGTGTGGCTGTCGAAAGTCACATGAGGAAGAGCCGTCCTATGGAGCAGGGTTAGCACAATCGGTTTGGATATCGCCAAGCATGTCTTTCAGGTGCATGGCGTAAACGCAGTGAGCGCGGTGTGAACGTTGTCGCTGTTGCCTTGGCGAACAAGATAAGCCGGATCGGCTGGGAGTTGATGGCGACGGGCAGGCGATTTGAGGCCAGCGTGGCCCAAATGAGCATTCGCGATGGATACAGAAGTCGGTGAGATGCTGATGGTGACGAACGGTCGAGGGATCGGACAAACCCGCTCAGTGGGTGCCGCTTAGAAGCGCGTTGACCTGTTTGGGATCCGATCTGCGGACCGGCGCTTCGGTTATCGGCGGCTGATTTTCCTGCTCAAGCGGGAGGGAGAGCCGTCCGGGGTCAACCGCATCTATCGGCTGTATCGTGAGGAAGGGCCTTCTGTTCGCAAGCGTTCGCCTGCGGCAGACGCTTTCGCGTGCTCAACATCCTCGATGACGTGATGCGCGAATGTCTGGCAGCAATCCCCGACCCTTCGATCTCGGGGCGTCGCGTCGCGCGGGAACTGATGGTGCACGGCGCGCGGCAAGCCTGGCATGATCGTCTCTGACCATGGCACGGAGTTCACCTCGGATGCGATCCTCGCCTGGTCGAAGGAACACAAGATAGAGTGGCACTACATCGTGCCGGGAAAAGCCGATGCAGAACGGCTTGTCGAATCCTGCAACGTGCTCGTTCCGACGAGCAAGACGACCGACAAGTCTTCCACCCTAGTGAAACCTACACGAACGAGCAGAATTGACCCCTTGCGGAACTTCGTTCGCTCTCGGCCGAAATCACGCCCATGGCCACGAGCTGCCTTTCGGCGTCACAGGGAGGAATGTCCGACGATTGCCACGGCAGCCATTGCCCAGGAACGACTTCGGCCGTGTTCAATGCCACGGGCACAGGACAACCGCTCCTCCCGATCGGTTCTCGACATTGTGAGCATTCACGATTTCTGCGTACATATGCCGAGCATTGATCTCACCCAAAGTCGCTCTGAACCGAACGCCGAAAATCTCCTCTTCCCGGTGCCTTCCTGTTATTATGGAGACGAGGAGATGGTCCCCTGTGAGCGAGAACCGCAAGCTAGCGGCGATCCTGGCCGCGGACGTGGTCGGCTACAGCCGCCTCGCTGGCGCGGATGAAGACCGTACTTTGGCTAGGTTGCGGGCGCTGCGCAGCGATTTAATTGATCCGACCGTCGCCGTTCACAACGGGCGCGTGATCAAGCGCACAGGAGATGGGGCGCTGGTCGAGTTCCGCAGTGTAGTGGACGCCGTGCGCTGCGCCATCGAGGTGCAGAACGGCATGTTCGAGCGTAATGCCGGCGTGCCACAGGACCGCCGCATCGAGTTTCGGATCGGTATTCATCTGGGCGACGTAGTGGAGGAAAGCGACGGCGACCTGATGGGCGACGGCGTCAACATCGCTTCGCGCCTTGAGGGCGTCGCTGCTCCAGGGGGCATCTGCCTGTCCGAGGATGCCTATCGCCAGGTCAAGACCAGACTCGACCTTTCGGTCAGCGATCTCGGCAACACCCAGCTCAAGAACATCGTAGAGCCGATCCGGGTCTATTCGCTCCGAGTCGGAACCGCGGCTCACGCGAAGACAGTGGCTCCCGAACTCATGGCGGCTTTACCTCCGACAGCGCCCCCGCCGAAGTTCTCGATCGCCGTGTTGCCCTTCGCCAACATGAGTGGTGATGCCGAGCAGGAGTATTTCGCCGACGGTATCTCCGAAGATATCATCACGGCTCTCTCAAAGCTGTCGCAACTGTTCGTGATCGCTCGCAATTCGTCCTTCACCTTCAAGGGAAGAAACGTGAACGTTCAGGAGGTGGGCCGGAATCTCAACGTGCGCTACGTGCTGGAAGGCAGCGTCCGGAAATCCGGCAATAAGGTACGGATTACCGCACAGCTTATCGACGCAACCACGGGCGGACATCTGTGGGCGGATCGTTTTGATCGCGACCTGACAGACATCTTCGCCGTTCAGGACGACGTGACGCAGCAAATTGTCGGCGCGCTCGCGCTCAACCTGACGGAGGGCGACCAGCAGCGGCTCGTGACCGAGCACACCGACAACCTGGAAGCGTACGACTGTTTCCTGCGTGGCCGAGAGCAGCTGTGGCGGTTCACGAGAGAGCAAAACACCCAGAGTCGGGAACTGTTGCAGCGCGCCATCGAACTGGACCCGAAATTCGCTCCCGCCTACGCATTCCTCGCCTTCGCAAACATGCTGGATTACGGAAACCAGTGGGGCCCGTCGTCATCGACATCAATGCAACAAGCGGAAGTGTTTGCAACACGGGCAGTGGCGCTCGACGATCGATATCCTTACGCGCATTGGGCGCTGGGCATCGTCGAATTGTATTCGCGACGGCACGACGTCGCCATCGGCGCGGCCAAACGCTTGATCGCCCTCGCTCCAAATCTTGCCGAGGGGTACGAAAATCTCGGCTACGCACTGCATTATTCCGGCAGATCTGCGGAGGCACTCGGGTGTTTCGAGCAGGCAATAGCCTTGAACCCATACTATCCCGACGTATACCTCCATTTCCAGGCACAAGCGATGTTCCAGTTGCACAGGTACAAAGAGGCAATTGACATCCTGAAGCGGCGACTTGTCCGTAACCCTGGCACCGACGTCTCGCGCGTGCTCCTGGCGGCGAGCTGCGGCCATCTCGGCCGCTTCGAAGAAGCCCGCCACGAGTGGCAGGAAGTGTTCTGCGTTAACCCTGACTATTCTCTGGAACATCGCCGCAAAGTATTGCCCTACAAAAATCCCGCCGACTTCGAGTTAGTCGTGGACGGGCTTCGCAAGGCCGGCCTGGTGTGATTAGGTGTAATTGCATGCCAGGCGAATTTCCGGTCCTGCACCTTCTGCAGCCATTCGTTCAACGCTGGGCTATGACCCGTGCTGCCCACTCCTTGCTCGTTCCCACGGATGCGACGAACAGCGGCAGTCCACCCATCACGAGCGATCGGCTGCTGGCAGATGCGGCCGCCGCTTCGGTGGGAGTTTCTATCCCTCGCCATGAGGGGAATCGAACCGCAGAGCCGTAAACTCACTCGATCGGAACAGTCGGCCGGTGAAATCGCGCTCGTCCTATCACGTGCTGCCTCACAGACGCCACCTGAGTTCAACAAATGTTTTGCGACACCGGCAAAACTTTTCGCATCACACCCTTCCCAAGGCTTGTTTCCAATTTGGCAGAAATGCAGTCGCGACTCGAAGAAACAGTAACGTTGTTGCGCCCCTACAGGCCACTTCAAGCAATCGGTCATTGAAGGCGCTATTGACGACACAATCGTGGCTGGCTATAGCGACGACCTATATCTTGGGTCATTGACTCAAGATTATGAGATGCAAAAGAGCGAGCGCGAGGCCGGACGAATGAAATATTGCCTTCTCTCCCCAGCACGATTGATTCCAACAGAGGAGGTGAGTCTCGACAGGGTCGATATACTGCAGGCCAAAATCCTGCAGGCGGGCTCATGGACCGCGCCGATAACAGCCGAGAAAAATGCCTTGTTCGTGATGGACGGCCATCATCGGTTGACGGTTGCGCATCGCCTCAGGCTCACCACTGTTCCTGTGGTCCTTCTCGACTACGATTCAGTTCGGGTGGAGAGTTGGCGCGCCGGTGAAACGATCACTCCCGCGGAAATCTTCGCGATGGCCCGCAGCGGCCGCAAGTTTCCCTATAAAACGACCCGGCACATTTTCGCCGAGGGATTGCCCAGGTGCGATGTGCCGCTGCAGCTTTTGTTCAGGCCCACTTCGTCCGAAATGGTGCCGGCCCGTGCCGCGGGGGCACTGTCATGACGCTGCAATGCCACGAAACCGCATTTGGCCTTCCACCGATTTTGCGATCGGCAGCTGCGGACCTTCTCACTCGTCACGGCGCTCTTCTTCTCGAGTGGGTTCACCGTTACGGCTCGCCGCTGAACCTGATCTGGCCGGACGCGTTGCAGGAGAATCTTGCCGCCCTCGATGGCGTGCTGACAGCGCGCCGTGTTGAGCATGCGATCTATTACGGTGCGAAGGTCAACAAATCGCCCGGGCTCATGCGGGCAGCGCTTAGAGCCCGCGCGGGGCTCGACGTCTCCAGCCTTTACGAACTGCGCGATGCGCGCCGGCTGGGGGCCGATGGTGCAAGGGTGGTCGCGACCGGGCCGGCGAAGACGCAAGCGTTTCATCAGGACCTGCTCGATTGCAGGGCATTGATCTCGGTCGATTCTCCGGAAGAACTGGAGGACCTGATCGCATTGCTGCCGGCAGATGCCGGACCGCAGCCGATCCTGTTGCGCCTGCAGCCGCGGGATCAGAAAAAGAGCCGCTTCGGCATGCCGGCCGAGGCCGTCATTCATTGCCTCACTCGACTTACCGGCGAGAGCAGGTTGCGCTTCGACGGGCTGCATTTCCATCTCAGCGGCTATCGCTGGGAGACCCGTCTCACGGCGTTGGAAGAAGCGACCGGGCTCATCGCCAAAGCGAGGCAAATGGGATTCTCCCCGCGCATGATCGATATCGGCGGCGGCCTGCCCATCCAATATGTCGATGAGGCCAAATACCAGGCGCATCTCGCGGCCCAGACTCCCGAGGACTACCGCACCGGGACCGTGCCTAGCTCCTTCTATCCCTATGGCGGCGCTCTTTCGGCGGCCGACTGGTTGCGCGAGCTGTTGCAGGCAAAAATGAGCAAGAGTCCGAGCGTCGCCGGCTATCTCAAGCACGAGGGGCTGACCTTGGCGATGGAGCCCGGGCGCGCCCTGGCGGATCAGGCGGCCATCAGCGTCTTCCGGATCTTGCGGGTGAAGGCGCTGGGTCCGGATACGCATGTCATCTTCCTCGAGGGCAGCAGCTTCAGCGCCTGCGAAACCTGGTTCGCCTCCGAGTTCCTGATCGACCCCATTCTCGTGACTGCCACCAGGGCGGCCGTTCAATCGGCGCCGGTCCGCGCCTATCTGGCCGGCCATAGCTGCCTTGACGAGGACGTCATCAGCAACAGGTGGCTGACCTTCCCGACCGCGCCAAAGGCAGGCGACCTGCTCGTCTACGCCAACACCGCCGGCTATCAGATGGATCTCCTCGAAAACGAGTTCCATCGCCATCCCATGCCCGCCCGCTTCTGCGTCACCGAAGACGCGGAAGGGCGGCCCAATCTCGTACCCGACACAATTGGAGAGGTTTAGATGCTGCACACGACCGTAACGCAATTGATCGGCCAGACGCCGCTGATGTCGATCGACGTACCGGAGCGCAACGCCACTTTGGTGCTGAAGATCGAGAAGAACAATCCAGGCGGTTCAATGAAGGACCGCATGGCGCGCAGCATGGTGGTTGCGGCGCTTCAGGACGGACGCCTCGCCCCCGGGGGCACGATCGTCGAATCCTCTTCCGGAAACACTGGTACCGGTCTGGCACTGGCGGCGCTGGAATTCGGGCTGCGTTTCATCGCCGTGGTGGACCACCATGCGGCGCCCGACAAGATCCGCATGATGCGGGCGCTCGGCGCCGAGATCCGCTATGTCGAAGGCGACTTCCGCGAGGACGAGGTCGCCGTCGTCGAGCGCCAGCGGCTGGCCGCGCAACTCGGCGCGCAGCTTCCCGGCGCGTTGTTCATGAACCAGTCCGACAACCCGGCAAATCCTGATGGCTATGCCGGCCTCGTCGATGAGTTGCTGGAGCAGCTCCCGGACGGGATCGACGCCTTTGTCGGCTGCGTCGGAACCGGCGGCTCCATGACCGGCATTTCGCAGCGCCTCAAGCGCCACAATCCGGCCGTGCGCACGGTCGCGGTCGAGCCGGCCGGGTCGATCGTCTTCGGCAAGCCGGGACATCCCTACTTCCAATCGGGCACCGGCACCCCCGCAGGCGACGAGGTCGGCAAGGTGCTCGACTATTCGTGCATCGACGAGGGCGTCCAGGTGACCGACACGCAAGCCTTCGAGACGGCGCGTTACATCGCCCGGCGCAAGGGGCTGCTCGTCGGCGGCTCGACCGGCGGCGCCATCTACAAGGCGCTTGAATTCATTGTAGCAGGCAAGCTGACCGGCACGGTCGTGACCACGGTGGCGGATGGCGGCGAGAAATATCTCGGCACGATTTTCGACGACGAGTGGATGGCCAAGCGCCGCCTGCTCGACCCTGCCATCGCAGACCAGTTGGACGGCTGGCTCGCTGGAAGGGCGCGTGCCGCATGAAGGTGACGATTTGCGGTGCGGGCCGCACTGGACATTTGAATGCCGTCCTCTTCAAGCAGCGCCCCGGCATCGAGGTTTCCGTGCTGACGAATTCGTCGGAAGTCGCGGAAACCTGGGCAGGCGGTGACGGGCCGTGGCATGCGCAAACGCCGGACGATCAGATCCTGACCGGCCGGCCGGACCATGTCGGCACCGATCCCCGCACGGCGCTCGAAGGTGCCGACATGGTGATGATAACCCAGCCGGCGCAGGCGCGGCCGGCACTCCTATCGCAGATTGCGCCGCACCTGCCGCGCGACAGAAACGTCTATGCCGGGGCGATCCCCGGTTTCTGCGGCTTCGACTGGCTTGCGGCACGGGCATTTGAGGGACGCGACAATGTCGTCATCTGGGGCATGAAGGACGTGCCGCACACGGCCTTCGATCTCCTCCCCGGGCAACGGGTACGCATGGGCGGCGGCAAGGCCGAGCTCTTTGCCGCACTGCATCGCCGCGAAAGCGCGGAAAGCGCCGCGGCGCTCGGGGCGATGCTCAATCGCCTCTATGACGCGCCCGTCACCATGCTCGAGGATTATCTCGAGATCACCCTGACCCCCGGCAACCCCTTGATGCATCCGGCGGTGCTCTACGCCCTTATCGGGCCCGGGGCTCCGTTCGAGGACAGGCCCTTCGACGAGCCGATCTGCTGGTGGAGCGACTGCCCCCTCGCGGGTGCCGAGCTGCTCGAGGCACTGGACGCGGAAAACCAGGCGATCCGGCGGGCGAGCGAGGCACGCCTCGGCATCGACCTCAGCTCGGTGAAGCCGCTTCGACAGGAGCTGATCGAGGCCTATGGCGAGCAGATCGAGGACGACAGCACCATGTACTCGCTCCTGCGCACCAACCGCGCCTATGCGGGAATCCACGCGCCGCTCGTCCCCAATCCTGATGGCCCGGGTCTCGTCATCGATCGCGAAAGCCGCGCCTTTCACGAGGACATTGCCTTCGGGCAGGCGCTGCTCGTGTCGATGGCGGCACGGCTCGGCGTTGCCGCGCCGACGATCGCCAAGACCTACAACTGGGCGCGCGATTACCACGGCCAATTGGCCGCGGGCGCGCCGGACTATGTTCCGACAGATTGGCCGGAGGCTCAATGATGGACGAGAGAACTTTTTTCGCGGCAGATGCCGTTGCGAGTGACGGACGCGCGCTTTTGTCGAAGGCATCGCGAAACGCGATCAGTCGGCTGGTGCGCTGCCTCTTCGCCGAACGCCTGCTCGATCCCGACGCGCTGATGTGGGCGCGCGACGGCCGCCAGGCCTGGTTTCCCCTCTGGGCCTCACGGCGCGTGCTGCATTTCACCGACCTGCACCTGGCACCGGCCGGAACGCTGCAGAACCGCGGAAAGGTCGAGGTGCTGGACGGTATCGGTGGTCGCCGGAAAATTGACGATCCATCGGCCCTGATGAGGGAGGTCGAACCCTCCCTCGCAATTACGCCTGCTCCCGATGGACTCGAGCATCTGATGTGCGACGTCGACAACAGCATGCAGAACGACATTCTCGCCCGCCGCACCCGCGAAAGCTGGAGCGCGACGTTACGCCGGCAGATCGCCGAAGCCGGCGCGCCCGGCTTCCTCGCCTATCTCCAGGAAAGCCTGCCGACGCATCTGGCGGCGATGACCCTTGACCAATGGGGCGCGCTTGAGGGCCATCCCTTCTACCCGACCTGGAAGGCAAAGCCGGGCCTGGCGCCGGAGGACGTTGCGGCGTTATCGCCCGAATTCGGCGCGCGGGTGCCCCTCGTAATCGCGGCGCTCCGAAACGACTGGGCCTATGTCGAGAAGATGCCGCATGTCGGCAGCTATTCGGAATGGTTTGCAGGGAACTTCCCGGACCTCTGGCGCGATTGGGCGGAGGACCTGAGGGCGCGCGGCAAATCGCCCGAGGACTGGATTCCCCTCCCCGTCCATGGCTGGCATCTCGAGAATTTCGTGCGCCGCGAATTCGCGGCCGAGATCGAGCACGGCGTGCTCGACCCGGAGGGCCCCGAGGTCGTCACGCTGCCGTCGATGTCGTTCCGCACGATGCTGCCGGAGACCGCGGCGCCGAGACCCTTTGTCAAACTGCCGGTGGCGATTTGGATGACGAGCGAACAGCGCACGCTGCAGGGGAAATCGATCCATATGGGGCCGCGCCTCAGCACGTTGATTTCCGACATCCTGTCGAAAGAGGATGATCTGGGGCGCGAGTTGGAGATCTTCACCGAGGAGCTGGGCGCGATCCTGCACCATCCCGAGACCGGCGACGAGCATCCCGGCCGCTTCCTTTCGGTGGTCTACCGCAACACCGGTCCCTTGACCCGCGAAGACGGCATGCTGCCGGTGACCGTCGCAGCCCTGCTGACGGCAAGTCCGCTCGACGGCCGGCCGCTCATTTGCGAGCTCATTGCCAGGAACGGCAGCGCGAGCGAGGCGGCCGTCGCGGCGTTCTTCCGCGCCTATGCGCGCACGGTCGTCCGCCCGACACTCGCGATGTATCTTCTCTACGGCATTGCCTTCGAGGCACATCAGCAGAACAGCACGATCATTTTCGACGATCGCGGCATGCCGCGGAAGCTGTTGATCCGCGACTTCGGCGACGGCCGCAGTTTCGCGCCGCTCTTCAGGGAGCGCGGTTACGATCTGAAGCCGTTCAGCCGCAAGGGCATTTTGCCGACCACGTTCGACGACGACATCAGTCTCGTCAGATCCTTCGTCATCGACGCGTGCTTCGTCTGCCATCTTCACGAGATCGCCCTTTGCCTCACTGAGCAGTATTCGCTTGTCGGCGACACCCTGTGGCGCATCCTACGGGAAGAGACGGAAGCGGCGTTCGAGGCGCTGAAGCCCCGCATGCTGTCGGATGCGTTCTGGATCGAGGAGCGCGACGCTTTCCTCGAACGGCCCTGGCCGACGCGCTCGGTGCTGCGGATGCATCTGGAGCGCTATCGCGATTACCGGGTCGAACATCACTTGCCCAATCCGCTGGTGAGCGCGAAATGACCGGGACAGTCGCCGTCCTGCGCGGCTTCGGACCGGTCTTCGCGCTTCTCTTTGGCCTGCAGTTCATTTCCATGGGCGCCATGGAAATGAGCGGTCCCTTCTGGCCGATCCAGATCAGGGCGTTGAGCCCGTCCGAGAGCGCGTTCGCGCTTGCCGGAATCGGCGTCTATGTCTGCCCCATGCTCGGCGTCTCGCTGACGAGCGCCTTTTGGGGACGTATGGGCGATCGCCACGGCAATCGGTTGATGATGGTGCGGGCCCTTGCGGGCCTGGCGATCACGCAACTGCTTGTCGCCTTTGCCCAGGACGTCTGGACCATTCTGGCGCTGCGCTTTCTGCAAGGGGCCTGCGCCGGGTATATCGCCCCTGCTCAGGCCTATGGCGTGCAGGTGACCGGCGGATGCGATCGCGCTGGCCTCTTCGCCTGGCTCCAGGTGGCAACCAATGTCGGCTCCCTCGGCGGCGCCTTCCTCGGCGGCCTCATCCTCGATGCCTTGCCTTTCGCCGCCGTCAATCTCACCGCCGGCGTGATCTGCGCGCTCTGCGCCGCTGTCGCCTGGGCAAGCCTGCCGGTTCCGCCACAAGGAGCAGGCGGCACGGGCCCGGCCAGGGCGACGAAGGTTTTTCCCGCACCAGCGACCGGCATACCGGTCACCGGGCTTCTCGTGCTCATGGGACTGCTGCTCGCGAGCCGGATGGTCCTGCAGGTGCCGTTCGCTCTCTACATGTCGGAGGTCTATGGCGCCCAGCATTGGATCACGGGGTTGAGCTACGGGCTACTTGCATTTGGCTTTGTGGTCGGCGCCCCGGTGTGGGCGCGGATGTTCGAAGGACGAGCGCCGACCTTAGTACTCGGGTGGAGCGTGCTGATCGCCGCCGGCTGCCTCGTGGTCACCGGCCTTGCCGGATCGACCCGCGATATGGGCCTTTTCGCTGCGCTCTATCTTGCCTGGGGCGCGCTTCTGGGGGGAACGACGCCAGTTCTTCTGTCACTCGTTTCGACTGCGACGCGCAGTGAGCGGCAGGGATCGGTCCTCGGGCTCGCGCAAACCTGCCAGCAGGGCGCTTCAGTTGTTGGGATCATCACCGGCGTCGTCGCAACCCAGCGCTTTGGGCTTGAAGTGGCATTCCCGCTCGTTGCAAGCCTTTACGGCCTGTCTTTCTTGATGGCGCTCGCCCTGTGGCTCAAATCGCGCCGGCTCTTCAGTAAAGGAGAAATATCGTGAGGAGAATTTATTCGGCGCTCCAAGCCGTGATCGCCGTTCTGGCCCTGTGGGTTCCGGCCGCGGCCCTTGCGCAGAAGCCGGCCGCGGTGGGGCAAACGCCGATTACCGTCACCGACATTGCCGGCCGCGAGGTGACCGTGAATGCGCCGGTCAAGCGCATCCTCCTCGGCGAAGGGCGACAGCTCTATCTGATCGCCTCGCTTGAGCCGGAAGATCCGCTCGCCCGCATCGTCGCCTGGCGCAACGACCTGATCGAGGCCGATCCGGCCACCTACGCACAATATCTGGAGGCCTTTCCCAAGCTCGCCAAGTTGCCGGCCTTCCCGGGGCAGGAGAATGGGCTGCTCGATATTGAGTCGACCATTGTCCAGAAACCTGACGTGGTCCTTCTCAATCTCGAGGCCATGCGCGCCAACGAGGACGTGAAATATATCGAGAAGCTGGCGGAGCTGAAGATCCCGGTCGTCTATATCGACTTCCGCCACTTTCCGCTGAAGAACACGGAACCGACCATTCGGCTCCTCGGAAAAATCATGGGGCGCGAGGCGCGCGCGGAAGAGATCATCGAATTCCGCCATCAGGCGATGGCGCGCGTCAGCGACGTCATCGCCCGGGTAAAGCCGGAGAGTCCCAAGGTCTTCATCGAACGGATCGGCGGTTATGCCGATGATTGCTGCCTTTCCTTCGGTGCGGAAAACTTCGGCAAATATGTCGAGCTTGCCGGCGGCCACAACATTGGCAGCGACATCCTGCCCACCACCTTCGGCCAACTCAACCCCGAACAGGTGATCGTCGCCAACCCCGAGCACGTGGTCGTCACCAGCGCCGACTGGCAAGCCTATGTGCCCGGCGGGCACTGGATCCCGCTCGGTCCCGGCGCCGATCCGCAGGAAACGCACAGGAAGCTCGAGTGGTTCACCACCCGCCATGCCTATACTGGCATCGCCGCGCAGAAAACGCGGAACTTCCACGGCATCTGGCATCAGTTCTATAACAGTCCCTATGAGTTCTTTGCCGTCCAGCAGTTGGCGAAATGGTTCCATCCGGAGCTCTTTGCCGATCTCGATCCCGACGCGACATTTGCCGAGTACCACCGCCGTTTCCTGCCGATCCCTTACAAGCCGGGCTATGCCATAAGCCTGGTGGGCAGCGCCGATTGATCGACCCGGTGGGGCGGCTGTCGTGATGACGCCGCCCGACCAACTTGGGGCTATCTCCGTTCGGCCGTACAATTGCGAATTTGGTAGAATGGCGACGCTCTTCCGCAAAGCGCGTGATACCCTCTCTGCCCTGTCGGGCAACTCCCACCTGTAGGCCCAAGACGGGGGAGATCGGCTAGGGGCAGGCGTTTGCCCGACCGTAAGGTCTTAAGCGCTGAAATCACTAACGGTGGTTTAATCCAGCAGGAAGCCGGTGGCGGGACATTCCGGTTTGGCGGTCTACTCCCTTGTGGGGGAGATGCCCGGCAGGGCAGAGAGGGTGCCGCGAGCGCCACGCGGACACGCGACACCCACCGGATCGAGTTTCCTCCAAGACCAAAATGCTCCGGTGTTTTCCACCGGAGCATTTGTTTTCGCATCCAACATGTGTGCAGGATCGACACTCCGTCGACGGAGGCTCGCCCCGCCGCCACATCAGAAATCGGTCGTCATCGACACCTTCACAGTCAGCGGCGCACCTTGCGACATCGTCCCGAAGCTTGCAACGCCGGACCAGTAGTCGAGGTCGAAGACGTTCTCGACTTCCGCCCGGAAGGTGACGGGCTTTTCGTTGATCTCGGTCAGGTACCTGGCTCCGAGGTCAAGCCGCGTCCAGGAGGGGATTTCCATGGTGTTTGCCGTATTGACGAATTGCTCGTCCGTGTGGATGACATTGCCGGTGAGCGTCAGGCCCGGCATAAAGGGAGTGTCCCACTCGGCCCCCAAATTCACTTGCAGCGACGGCACACCGATCGGCGTGTTGCCGAGGGTGGCGGCGTTGTTCGTCTTCGTCAGTTCGCCGCGGATGAAGGTCACGCCTCCGAGTACCCTGACCTCCGGGGTCACTTCGCCGAAGATGTTGAGCTCCACGCCCCGATTACGCTGTTCGCCGCCTTCGACAAAGACGAGGTCGGTGCCGCGGGTCTCGAGCTGGCCGAAAGGCCTTTCGATCTGGAAAGCGCTAACGGTGACGGCCACGCGTCCGA
Source organism: Sinorhizobium sp. NG07B (assembly GCF_002532005.1). Lineage (NCBI taxonomy): Bacteria > Pseudomonadati > Pseudomonadota > Alphaproteobacteria > Hyphomicrobiales > Rhizobiaceae > Sinorhizobium > Sinorhizobium sp. NG07B. The sequence continues at coordinate 83,193 of NZ_NWTD01000008.1, forward strand.
GATCGACCTTGGTACCGATTTCGTACTGCTTGGACCTGTAGGGGGCGAGCGTTTCCCCGGCATTGACGGCCGTCGTCGGCGCGGTGTCGCCGACGCTCAGGCCTTCGACATAGTTTGCATAAAGCGCAACATTATCCCAAGGCTTGACGACGATCCCTGCCAGTGGCGTGACCGCGCTCTCATCCGAAAAGCTGCTGACGCCACCGGTGGTCGGGTCGTAATTTTCGGTATCGATGTGCTGCCAGCGCCCACCCAGCGTCAGCTGTACGCGCTCGTCAAACATTGACATCGCATCGGAGAGCGCGAAGCCGTAGAAGATGTTTTCCGAGACCCTCGGCACATGTGTCGGCTGCGGCACATCCTGCTCGGGGCGGGGAAGCGGATCAAAGATATTGGTTAGCTGCGGAGTCCCCGAATTCGAGCCGCGGGCGAGGCGCTGCTGAAGGCCGCTGACCTGGAATGTGACGGAGTGATCAACAGCGGCCGTTTCGAACTCGGCGCGAACACCCGTCTCGGCTGTCAGTCGGTCGACATCGAAAATGAAATTCTGTGGTGTGATGCTGGCGTCGCCCGCGGAGTTAAGAAGCAGTGGCGTGCCAAAGAGCCGCTCGACGCGCGAATTGCCACCGCCGACGGCTGCGAAAACGGTGACCGCGTCGCTCAGGTCATATTCGACGCGGCCAAGCCAGGACAGATCGTCCGTCTTCGCCCATTCCCATGTTTCCTGGACATTGGAGCGGCCATCTGGCGCGTCGGGAATTTCAAAGGTACCAACGGGAAAGAACGGGCGCAGCGGAGCGTCGAAATCCTGCCGCTGCCCCATGATGTCCAGCGTCGCCCTGAGGTTTTCGCCTTCGTAATCGAGTGCGAGGGCGCCGACCGCGACGTCAAGAGACTGGTTGTCGATCGCTGTGTCGCCGCCATGATAGCTGCCGTTGAAGCGAACGCCGAACTCCCGCTGATCGCCGAACCGGCGGCTGACGTCCAAATGGCCGCCGCCGTACACATCGGAAGCATAGTCGGTCGTCACTCGGGTCAGGTCGACATCGGACGCGCGCTTTGGCACGATGTTGATGGTGCCGCCGACGCTGCTGTTCGGCGAGACTCCATAGAGGAGTGCCGTCGGTCCCTTCAGGACCTCGACCCGTTCGATATAATCCGTAAACAGGCGGTAGGTCGGGGCAACGCCGTACACGCCATCGAAGGCGACTTCGCCGAAGTTCCCCTCGTTTAGTGGGAAGCCCCTGATATAGAAGGAATCCAACATGCCGCCCGATGCGTGCGTGCTTCTCACCGAGGAGTCGTTGGCCAGGACATCGGCCACGGTCTTCGCGCCCTGGTTTTCAATCGTCCCCGCCGTGTAGCTGGTGATGTTGAACGGCGTGTCCATGAAATCCCGGTTGCCAAGCAATCCGACGCGGCCGCCGCGTGCGACCTGCTCCCCAGCATAGTCTTCTGGCAAAGTGCCGATCGTTGAGGTCGTGGCCCCCGCCTTCACTTCGAGGCGCTCCAGCGCCGTCGCATCTTGCGCCAAGGCGGCGCGACTCACTGTCGCCAGCAAAACGGTCAGCAGTCCAACACGCAATTCCATTCAAAGCCCCCTGTAACACATTGACCAAAAACATTTGGGTCGCCCCGGAAGGAGCTGGATGCCGTTGGTTCGAGGGGGTGCTAATTAACATGACTATATTTGTCAAGATATATGCCAGAAGCGGGATGAAAAACCGTCCAAAGCTGAATTTCTTGCTCAGACGCCGCTTGGTATGACGTTCCCGTTGATCCACTATGCGACCTTCAACGACGAGCCTGTTGCTCAGGCTGTATTAAGCACGTCCTCCGAAGGCGAGCGCATTGGTCGGCGTCCAGCGTATGCGCCTCGAGCGACGCTCGGTTCTCGAGAGTAGGTGACCGACGATGTTCACAGCGAAGGCGTCCCGAGCGCGCCCTCAACGATCGTGAGGTTGATCGGAGAGACCTGCAGATCCCGCGCGTCGCCTTGCACGAAGCGGCCGTCGCGGGCAAGAATTGCGCGCGCCAGCAGCCGGACAAACCGCTCGGGCTCGAAATTACATAGGCGTCAGGAACCAGAGGCCGCCCTGATAGTTCGGCGGCAGCTTCGGCTCGAGCTCCCGGACCCCATCTGCCGTCACCCGGTCCACGCGGGTGACGCTTCCTCCACCTCCCGCGCCCGGTTCGCTCCGGCCTCATGCGTGCCCGATCAGCGCCCGCGGCCGGTCGGCAAGCGTCGAGACGACGATGCGAGGCGCCCTCGCCAGTTCGTCACGCGACGAGGCGCAGGCGAAGTTGATGCGGACCGCGTGCTCGACCGGCTGCCGGTCGCAGGCGAAGGCGCTCGCCGGCATGACGGCGGCGCCTTGGGCGTTCAAGGTCGCGGTGAAATCATCCGAGCCCCCAGGGTGCCGGCAGCCGCAGCCAGATGAACATGCAGCGCGGATCGGAGGCGAAACTGTGGCCGCTAAGCAGGGCCGCCGCGAGCGCATTGCGAGCGCGAAGCTCCGTGAGTTGCGGCTTCAGGATCGAGTTGGCCGTGCCATCCTCCAGGAAGCGGATCGCAACCAAGAGCGGCACCTGTGCCGGCATCCAAGAGGCGCTGCGGATCGCCTCGGCCGTCACCAGCGCCAGGCCGAGCGGGCATGTGAGCGATCGACGGTGAATGGCTCCCGGCTCTCACCTGAAATATACGACGCGCTGCTTACCACCATCCCCACTTTGACGATCGTGGCGACCCATCCTTGTTTGGCGCAGGTTTGGCGGAGAGCGAACGGTATCGCCTTATAATGCGCCAGGCCACCTCGTCCTTAGGGATCACGCCAAGCAAGCGCGATCGTCAGCGTCAGTTGCTGGCTCCTCTACTTTCGGCTTTTCCCACCGACGCACTTTGGACACGCAGTATAAACACTGAGCATCAAATTTGTTCGAAAGTAATACTTGAAAATTGACTCGACCCGAAAGTGGTTCTCTGGTTCTATCTTGGCGGCACTGTTTCCGAGTAGCAGGGGCGTAGCAATGGCTTACGACTGGGATGGAAAGCGCACACGTCGGCTCCAAATGCTCAGGCTCATGGGAGCTCTAGCTATCCCGGCCGTGCTATTCGGCTCCGCCATTGCGGCACTGGAGTGGACCGATACGAATGGCCCGGCCGTAACGACGGCTCTCATTCGATAAATTTTCAGCACAGCCTTTCGAAACAGGAAACGCACAAGGCTCTTCCGTCGCACGGCGGAGGAAAGGGGGAAACGATGAATTCAGCGCAAACCTTGAGCTTCGATCCAATTGGGCCTGACGAATTCGAGAAGATCGGAAGGGCCTCGGTGAAGCCTCGCGCGATCCAGTCGTTATGCACCGCCATGAATTCCGGTGCGGCGCTGCGGTTATCTGCAAATCTCAGGAAAGTGACGAACATCGGTGCTCCTTGATCATTTAGGTTGCGCGAGGTCCGGCAGGGAGGCCAGCCAGCGTTCGATCCCGGCCACCTCGTTGCGGATGAATGCCTCGTCCTTGAAGGCTGTCGTCATCACCGCCAACCCCCTGCGACCAGGCCCAGAAGATGCAGCGCCAGCATCTCCGCCCGCTCAACGGCACCAAGCTCGCGGATCTGTCCGGCGAGCCAGTCGCGGAACAGGCAGAAGATTTCGGCCGCGCGGACCTTCGCCTTCGGCCTGCCTTTCCTCTCGATCGTGCCCGGTTCAACTTCCGTCATTCCGCCCACAGCAGCGACGGGCATAGGCGGCGAGGCGAGCGGCTCTAGAGTCGACCGCGTTGGGTAAGACGAAGGAGATAGCCTATCGCGAAGGCAGTACCAGCGAGCAGCAAAGCAGTGCCAAATATGCTCCGATGCTCTCGAATCCGGCGTTCTGCCGCGTGCCGAACGTCCGGTGTATCGACGACTTCGGTAAGCGGGCGATCGAAACCGGACGCGACTTGTTCATGCCAGCGACCGGCGGAGTCTTGGAATTCAATGTTCTCCGTCGAACCGGGAAGCTCATGGTGTCGCGCAGCAATTTCGGCGGCGGCAAGTGCATCGGCGTGGGTGGGAAAGGTCTCAGAGAAGACATCGTCAACTTTGTACGCCCAAGCCCCGTCATGCTCTACTATCTCATACTGCACCTTTGGCATGGCGCTGCTCCCGTTAGATAAAGCAGAAACATCCGATATCGATCTTAGTTCCGAGCAGTCTTATTGGGGCAGTGGTAGGAGCCATTTGGCGATCAAATACCCCGGCCACGGCAGGAGTTGACCTTACCTCTTGGTCAAATGGCGACCAGTTCGGTGCAGAAGGCTGGCGCGCCTCTGATTTCTCGCCCGGCCGCATCATCGGATACGCGGAGCCGGAATTGAAGTGCTGGATGCCGATGCCCTCGGCTAATCTTAATCGCACCTCGATGCCCTCATCCTGGGAGGGCAAGAGCTCGAAGGGTCGGGGACTAACCTGCTTCGCAATGCTGCGAAGATGACGAGAGCTGTGGTCAGTCAGAACAGCGTCGAAATCTAGGAGCTATGGCAAATACGGCTTCTCGCGCGCATTACTGTCATTCAGCCCGCTCTCCATCCACGACGATGATGGAGGCGAATTCTCGACCCCTTGCTGCCCTGCGGACGCGCGGCACCCCGTCTTGGTCGATCCAGATCACCTTGCCACGAGCGGACCTCGTCGCCGACCTCGATCTTGACTCAGCCATTTCGACCTAAGGCCTGCGCCTGTACTTATGCGCCGAGCCGGCAAACGGTTCCATTCAGACGATCAGTGCCGACCGCACCAGCGGATAGCATCGGCAGGGCTTATTGATGTGCGACTTCGGAGGCTGCCAACACCAATTCCTCGCGATTTGGTGGCTCAAAGGTGTGGAGCCCGGGCTCCAGAACTTCAATGTAGTTCCAGCGTACGATGCCCTCACGATCGATCAGGAACTGACCCACGAGCTGGGCCCGACCGGCCATCATTTGCTGATCAGCCTCGGTGATCTCATATCCTTCCTTCTTGTTCAGAAACGCATTCATGGCCATGACGCCCATCTGCTCCGGCAACTCGCCGGGCAAATGGAACCTTATTGCCGTGAGCTCGTCCACCCCGACTTCCTGCAAGCCGAAAGCTCGGTGCGAGGCCCTTACCGGGTCGGACGCAGCAAGAAGATCGGGCACAGGGTGGTAATGAAAATACACTCGTGCGCGCTCCACGGGCGTATTGACGACCGCGAGGCATTTGACGCCTTTCTCACGCAACGCCGGTTTAAGTTGCGCCATCACGGCAACATGGCGACGGCAGAACGGACAATGCAGACCGCGAAACAAGCCGATCAACACGGGGCTACGCCCACGAAAGTCATCGAGCGCGATCTTGCCTTCGCGCGAGATCGCATCGAGCACAACATTTGGAGCTAGGTCGCCCGGCTGCAGGGGGCGGCCGGCACTGTTCTTGGTCATAACAACCTCCGCGCCCGTGCCAGTCAGGAAAAGCACTCCATCATACCACGACACACGGCTCATGCGGGGAATTCACCTAATCCGGCTCACCTCCAGCCTTCGTTCTTACTATACCGGCAGCCGGCAAACGGGTCCATCCAGAGCGCCCCTTACCCAAATTGGGCGGCGCCGCTAATCCTTGACTGCGACCTGTGTTGTGACACCCTGAGTCCTCTCGGTTGTACTGCGTAGGAGGACAGGCAGTGAAAATCAGAAGGGCGAAGAAGAACCATCCCGAAATCAAAGCAGGTGGAACCGAACGCCTCACCGAGGAAGGTTTCAGCGCCACTGGGCGCGGCTCCCATGGCCTTGGCTTCTCGTATCGCGGGATGTGGGCTCAGGAGGGGTGCCCGGGCACGTTCGAGGCCTGGCTCGTAAGCAAGGGCGTCATCTCGAGTGGTGGCCCACGGCATTAGCACGCTGAAAGTTTACTCTGATGATCTTCGATGACGACGTCGAGGAGGCGATCGCTATCGCCTGCGAAGAACTTGCGATGACGCGGGACGAGCTGATCCGCCTCATCATTCGCGAGTGGATGGAGCAGTACGGTTTTCTGCCCTTCCACGAGCTGGACGACGGTAGCGAGACGGAGGGGAATGCGTGAGAAATCACGCCACCAAGGGGCTCTCCTCCCTAGAGTCGCACGGCGGATCTCAGCGCGGTCGGAGGGCCTAAAAGCCCGAGCTGAGATCAAATTAGCTAATCAGCAGTTGCTGAAGCAATGCGGTCGCGGGAGACTGCGTGACGTGCCACTGAACTTTCATCCAGCGGCGATTAGAGCCTCAGCGATTTCGATACGCCAATTTACGTGGCGGGAGCAACCGGCGGAAGTTGGCGTCCCGTTGTGCATAAGACTTGCGGAAGCCGGACACTCGCTAATTCTCGCCGCAAGAAACGCTGATCGCCTGCAAGCCTTGGCCAATCAGCTCAAGGGCCATGATCGACACATAGCCCAGGCGGTCGGCAGCTTTGGCGAAACTCCCGGTTTCCACTACGGCACAAAAGACTTTCAGCTTGCTGTGACAAGCAACATTAAATCCCCTTTATCTCGAGCCGCTTCTCAACCTTTTGGTTTACTTAGCTAAGCATACTTTCGATGATTTTGCGGCGCAATATCCACATCCATAGGCAAATCGCCCTCCAAACGGCGCGACGACGCCGAAAAGCAATGAAAACGCGAAAGTACTCCCGCCTTGAGTGGATTCGAGCCGCAGGCCGACAATCTTTCAAAGCCCCACGTCTGCGGAAAAGTTGCATTCAATAATTATCCGGCTCCTGCATCCACTGCGGAATGTCTCGTTTGGCATGAAGCACACGCCAGACGTCGACATAATCTGGCTGGTCACGATAAAAGATTAGATAGGGATATCGCTCCAGCGAAACGCTCCGCAGATCAGGCAATCCCAACTCGTATGCATACCGCAATGATCCGGCCTCCGGATGGCTTGCGATCAGTTCATAAGCAGCTTGAAGTGCGTCGATGAAGCCGAGAGCGACCTCGGATCCAGCTTCGCTAGCATAGTAATCGACGACTGTCTCGACATCACTGCGAGCAAGCTCTCGGGGAACAATCGCTTTGCTATTCACTTGCTGTGCCGACCACGCGCTCGATCGCGAAGGCTGCTGAAATAATGCCTATCGACCGGTTCGGTCTGTGCGGACGACGCTCCGTCAAGCAAAAGCCTGCGGAGAAAAAGACGGTCCTGATCTCGACGGATCAGTTCGCGGATATACTCGCTGCTCGTCCCGTAGCCCCGCCCCGCAACCTGCTCATCGACGAAGCTCTTCAAATAGTCCGGTAGAGAAATGTTCATCGTGCCCATACCAGAGACCATAACAGCAATGGCAAAAATTGGCAAGAATGGATGGTGTTCCCTTTAACTCCTACATCGCCGCCGCAGGGAAGACGGGAAGGGGTAGCACGTTCCCGTTGATGCATTATGCGATCTTTTAAGCACCGAACGAGAACATCGTTCGTCAACGACGAACTTCGGCGACCCTAACCTGCGTGACTTGAATGAGTGCCGCAAGTGATCAAGAGCAGCCGTGTCAGAGCATTCGCATAGATCGGTTGGGGACGCGCGAGCCTCAATGAGGGGACAAAGTGCTCTCATCGATGTGGGCTGTGGCATATACCCGCCGTGCGATGATTGCGAGAAGAAGGAGCGTCACCGTTGCAACAACGCAGCATGTGGCAAAACCAAGTGAGAAGCCGCTCTTCGCTGTCTCCAGCCAGACAGCTGAAGCTGAACTTGGCATTGACTGAGCTGTTTCGACCGCGCCGGCAAGCGTCGCAGAAACGACCTCGGCTTGCACGGGATTGAGGCTGCTCAGGTCGGCGCCGTTCATCGCCATACGATAGATCAAGGTTGCCAAACTGCCCAGCACCGCGATTCCCAATGCGCCTCCAAATTCTGCGCTCGTCTCCGATATGGCCGAAGCCGAGCCTGCCCGTTCGGGCGGTGCAGTCCCCACGATCAAGCCGGTCGTGGTGAGAATGACGGGGACGAAGCCGAAGCCGATGATCATGCTGGAGCCAAGGATGCCTATCAAGCTCTCGGCGTAAGCGGCGATAGCCATAGCGGCGGCTCCCGCTGCATTGATCAACAGCCCGCCGAGCACGGTTCTGACGGGTCCGAAGCGGTTGGTGAAACGGTAGGCTTGAAAGGACATGACTGCGAAGACGAAGGCCGATGGCGCAGACCAAAGTGCAGCCTCTAATGGTGACAGACTGAGCACAAGCTGGAGGAAGAGGTTCTGAAACAGAAAGACGCCAAAGACGAAGAAAACACCGGCGAGGTTTACCATCAGCGATGCCGTGAAGGCTGGCACCCGGAAGAGGGCGAGGTCGACCAACGGGTCGCTGAGGCGCCGCTGGCGCCGAACAAACAGAAGGCCCACCAGAAGCCCCAGTCCGACATGTACGAGTTGGGCAAACTGAAAGCCGTCGGCAGCCATATGCTTGACGCCGTAGATGATCGGCAGAACTGTCGCGAGCGAAAGCACCACACTCAGCAGGTCCAATCGGCCAGCATCGTTATTCCTGTATTCCGGCAACAGAAACGGGGCGACGGCCAGAAGCAAGAGCATGACCGGTACGTTGATCAGAAACACGGATCCCCAGTGGAAGTACTGTAGCAGAATTCCGCCGATGAGGGGGCCGACAAGGCCACCCAGAGCAAAGGCCGTGCCCCAGATGCTGATCGCCCTGTTTCGCTCCGCCTCGTTTTTGAAGAGATTGACGATGAGCGACAGCGTGGACGGCGCGATCGTCGCACCGGCGATACCAAGCAGAGCCCTTGCCAGAATGAGTTGCCCCGCGGTGTTTGCGAACGCGGCGAAGGCAGATGCGACGCCGAACCCAAAGGCGCCCATCAGCAAGACCCGCCGACGGCCGATCCGATCTCCCAGGGTTCCCATTGTCACGAGAAAGCCAGCGACCATGAAGCCATAGATGTCGTTTATCCAGAGCAGTTGCGATGCGGACGGATCGAGGTCCGCGACGATCGCCGGCACGGCGAGGAACAGAACCGACAGGTCCATCGAGTAAATCAGGCATGCGATCGACAAAACGCCCAGGCCAACCCACTCGCGGCGGCTTGCCTGTTCGGGCGTGTGAATAGTCTCGGCCATGGTCGTCTCCCGGGCCGGCGGAGATTTCCCCGAATCGCGTTAGTTGACAAGCAGCAATTTGCGAAGACGACCAGCGCTCGATCGCAATAACGCCAGCCACAATGACGCGCCGTCGCCGATCAGATACGGCTGAAGGTGCCCCATCATGGATGACGCCGAGCCCGAGATGCTGGCTCTACATCGCGCCAAGCTGCACTCGACGGTTACAAATCCGTCACAGTGAGATCAAGCGGCGTGAGTTTTCCTTTCAGAAGTAAGCAGCAATTTCCTGCGGCGTCGGGGCCTCATGGGCCGCATTGAACCCTGCCTCACTTCCTGGCGAGGATACCGTCGCTATCTTCGGGCAAGGACCTTTCGGCTTGAAACCAAATTGGCGTCGGCATGGTCGTTGTCACCATCGATACCCTCAGAGGTTTGAGGCTGAGCCACCAGAGTGCACACTGTCCGCCTTTTTGTTTGCCTCCGCTTCCAGATCGATGTCGTCGTGAACATTAAAACTGCGTTTCTCCACTATCTTGCCTATCGCCTTCGCGATGTACTCTACGAGAAATGGCTCTACACCGCCTCGATCCTCGTATTGTACCACGTGTTGCAACTCATGATACATAAGCCTCTTTCCATCCGGTTCTCTCAGATCAATTTCGTGGGGGAAATAGATCTGGTATCCAATAGTGATAGCTTGGCCATGAACCGTAAAGATATTTGTAGCGTAGCGTACATGATCGAGGTCTATGCTGGGAAATTTGCCACGGATCTGATCAGAAAACTCGGAAGGAAGAGATTGCCACCGACCAGTTGCCTGGTGCGCGAGAGAAGAGCGATAGGCATCAACGATGGGCCGCACAGCCTCATAGGTCGGTTGGCAGCTTTCAAACGCGGAAATGAGGCATCTAGAGCAATTCTCGTCGGAATCGCACGCTGCAATAGCGGAGCCAGGATAGCTTAGGATCACGGCGACTAGTGTGAACTTGGTAAACATAGCAATCTCTCCACTAAGCTGGAGAAACGGCTAATTTAGCAAGAATGGCAGAACGACGGCAAGAAGCGGATGATCGGAATGTCGCTGACGGCGGAAGGCCCGGCCTCAACCACGTGGTGGATGGTGGAGATTGAGCTTCCATGAGAAGCTCATCTCAGCCCTTCGGGAAAGCGATATGGCTGCAGACGAGCGTCTGCTGGCCAAGGACGACACAGAAACGTTCATCGCTGAGCGGCGCGACGAATTTGGACGGAGGTTCACGCTAAATTCGTTGTGCTGGAAGTCGATCCGGAGCAGAAATGGGGCTCAAAGATGCATAATAGTTGCTCTCAACATGCCGTCGGAAGGAACCCTTTAGAACCCGACGACAGCGGTTCCACCACCGCCTGTACTTCAAGCGGCAAATCGCGAGCTGAGAACGTCCGAGTGCTATAGCTGATTCTCTCAGTTTGTGGTTTTACGGTCTGCGCTCGCGGCCGTATTGTTGGCGCCGTCGCTGTTGAGCGCGCTTATTCGAAGCACCGGCGTTCCGAGCGTCAGTTGCAGGGTTTCCGCCTCTTCCGGTGACGCAAAGCCCCCGCTGATGCGGGGACGACGATATTAGAAACCTGTTCCGTCAGGCACCGGAACAGGTTCGCATCAACCGCGCTTGAATGCTTTAGGTCTTGTCGACAGCGTTTTTAACTGCGTCCTTTAGCTTTCCCTTGGCTTGCTGGGCACCGCCCTTTGCCTCTTGCGCCGCCCCCTTGGCGCGGAGCGAGCCGTTGTCGGTTGCTTTGCCCGCGGCCTTCTTGGCCTTACCAGCGAGCTCATTGGCCTTGCCGGCCAGTTTGTCCTTTGCACTGCCCATGCGGGGTCTCCCGATTTGGAGGACGCGACTTGCGCCCACAGGCGCTCGAACTATTGTGCTTTTTCCACTTGCCCGCGGATCTCTCCATCCGGGAATTTTTCGGTATGGATGTTGAGATACCACTTTCCGGCCTGCAGATCCGCTACGTGCGCGTCCGTGATTTCGGCAGATCCGGAGGCAATGGCTTTGGAGATGTCGACCACCGGGCCGGCATTCTCGCCCACACCGGCCGGACCATGAAAATGCGCGGCCGTGGGTTGCCCGGTCAGGCCGCTGGAGGTCACAGTCCAGGTGAGCTTTTTGGTGGCTGTGTCCAGGGTAATGTCGCCCGTACCCTTGGCGGCGCTGTCGTTAGACGGCACCTCACTCGATCCTTGCAGATTAGCCGTGAATTTCAATGTCTCAGCAAAAACGGGGCTCCCGGCCATGATGGCGATTACCGCGAGGGCGCTGAGGAGATAATTCTTGCGGATAGATATCATTGTGCATCCTCCCAAAAGGTGTATTGCAGGCTGCCTCTCAACTCGCGAGAACGGATTGGGTTCCGATCAAGGCACCCTCTCTCCAGACATCATCACGGGACGGTCACGGAGCGTGGGGAACGGCGCACGAGCGAAAACCCCACAAAGATGGGTGCGGTCGCGGCCGAGGCAAGATCGAGCGGAAATGGGACGGACGATGAGTACAGGGAGGAAATTACGTGTAAGCGTGGCTTTCGGGCCTATGTCGGGGTGCTCTCGATATCGAGACGATCGGTCTACCGACTTGTGGCTTGGCTTTCAGATGTACAATAGTTCAGTTCAGATTTCGCCGAAGTCAGCCTTTTCAGTAAAGCGGCCATTTGGGGCCTTAGGGTCGGACTTCCGCTCACGACCCTTCCGAGACGATCGATGCGATGCCCCTTTCGGGAGCCGACTGTGCATCCGTCGCCTTGAAGGGATTCGAACCAACGGCATGTCAAGCGGATCACCTAAGTGATTGAAAATCTCCGTCATGAGACGCAAGGGCGATTTGGACCCCTTTCGACGTTGCTAACGTTTACGACGCTGTCGCTAACCGCCTTCGCTGCCGCAACTTCGGCCAAAGGATCAGCCCGCTCACTAGTGCGAGGTTCACGACATTCCACAGGAAGCCATGCAGGAAGGCCAAGCGGTAGGATCCGGTCGCGTCGAAGATGTAGCCAGCGGCAAGACCTCCGCAGGCCATGCCGAGCACCGTCGCCATCAGCACCAGGCTGATGCGGATTCCTGCCTCGCGTGGCGGGAGGAACTGGCGAATGATCACCGCATACATCGGCACGATGCCACCCTGGAACAGCCCGAACAGCCCGGAGATCACATACAGCGAGGATTGGCTGTCGAAGAACATATAGAGAAGCAGCGCCACGGCTTGCATGGAGGAGCCGAGGATGAGCATAGGGCCAGCCCCGATCCGGTCCGCGACCACGCCGGAGACGAGACGGCTAACGACACCGAGGCCAAGCATTAGCGAAACGATCTGCGTGCCGACGGCGACACCATAACCGAGATCGCCGCAATAGGCGACGAGATGGACCTGCGGCATCGACATCGCCATGCAGCAGGCAAAACCCGCGACGACAAGAATGCTCTGCAGTACGTTCGGTTTGAGGCCGAGTTCGCTGCGCGCCGCTTCGGTCGCAGCCTCCGCCTCCGCGAAGGCGGCGGTCTCCAGGCGCCGCCTCAGCAAAAGGCCGATCGGCACCATCACCAGGGGGACGAACAGCCCGATGCCGATATGGGTGGCGCGCCAGCCCTGCGTCGTCTGGAAATGCTCGATGACAAGTGGCCACACCGCACCGGAAAGATAGCTGCCCGAGGCGGCAAAGGTGACGGCGAGCGCTCGCCGCTTGCGGAACCAGTGGGAAAGGTCGGAGATCAACGGCGAGAAGCCGGCGGCGGAGCCGAGGCCGATCACGGCGGAAATCGCGGTGAACTGCAAGATGTTGCTGGCGAAGGCCGCAGCCACATAGCCGACACCCAGCAGAGCCGCGCCGATCAGCACAGGCGCCACGATGCCTGCCCGGTCGGCCAGCCGCCCCATTGCCACGCCGCCCAAGGCGAAGCCCAGCATCGTGGAGGTATAGGGCAAGGATGCGCCGCCGCGCAGTGTGTCGAATTCGAGTTGGAGGGTCGGCAGCACCACCACGACAGACCAGTTGCCGACGCAGGCAACAGTACCGAGAACAAGCGTGAGCACCAGCCGCAGCCAAGCATAGCCTGAATCAACGCCGCCGGTTTGAAGGTCATTAGGCGCGCTCATCTACTCTTCCAAATCTGCTGTCCCGCGCCTGCCTTCAACCCAGTTTGCACAGGCATGCAAGCGAATTGCGGTCAAGCTAGCCGAGGTTGCCGTCGGCGACCACATACTATCGAGTCTGAAGTTGCATCTTTTTTTCAGCTGACATCAGCGTTTCCGGTTCGCTCGGGACATGTCGTTGCCTCTCGGAGATCGCTTTGAGCTTTTGGACGTCGTCATCGTCTGCCGAGCGCGACGGAGTCGGCCTCACATTTCCGAAGTATTTTCTGTCTAATCCGCCGTAGCTCAGGCCATCCGATAGCTTCGTGAGGCGCATTTGAAACATCTTCGCACCGACGACGAGCTCGATCGGATTGTTGCCGTGATTGAATAGCTTGATCGAAAAGCACCCCCGGAATCCGCGCTGGACCATTGTGCTCACCGAGATACCGAGACGGGTGTAGCTGCTCCGGGTCAGGACATCCGCATAGCAATCGCTGGGCAACGCGATGTATTCCAACGTCGTCGTCAGCACGACTTGGTCCGGATACAGAATGAAGCGTTCACCGAGTTCTCGCCGTGTGAGTTGAAAATAGGTGGATATCGGTCTGAAGCGCTCATCGTCGCGGGCCACACAATATAGGGCCGCCGGGTGACAATCGAGACGAGAAAATCGTATCCGAGCCTCAGATCGACAGTCATCTCTCCGATCTGCTTGTCATCAAGCAAGGGTTCTATCCCGAGGCGAAGGCCGTCTGTGCGAGAGAGGCGCTCAAGTATCTCACTCTTGATCACTGAGGCACCTCGTTCCAAAGGCTGCGGATCGAAGCGTTTCGGATCGACTTCTCAGTGAGGTCATTCACAATCCCATGGAAGAACAAGTCACGTGAAGACGAGGCCTGCAAGCTTTGATGGGGCTTTGGGGCGACAGCGCTCTGCGAAGTCGACTCGCCGTTGGCGCTCTTACCACGTTCTCGACGCTTGACCCGCGGTTTGCCATGCGACTTTGTGCTTGCCGCGCTTCTGGGAACCAATGAATTCGCTTCGGCACCTGAATGGTCGACCTGATGACGCGCAGTTGTGTGAGCCGCTTCAGCAACAATCGCCTGTTTTGGCGCCTGCGCGACATCGTCATCGCCTTTCGCCTTATCCTCCGATGCCATCGACGCGTGATCAATCGAGACCTCCTCATCAGGAGCAGGTGGGCCGGCAGCGACCCTCAAACTCAGCCGCAGTGCGGGCGTATGCTCCGCTTCGCTCTCCAAAGCCTTGGAATCGGCGCTATTCCCGATCGAACTCTGTTGCGCGTTCGCCGACGGTCGCCGCGACGTCAGTTGGGCCAGGAATTTCCGCGGTGTTTTCATAATCCCACCTTGAGCAAGCCGAGCAGCTATTGTTTCCGGCCGGTCATCTTTGTGACCGGGATAGGTTCGAAGCCTGTTTTCGCCCGAGCGAAAGACGGGTTAACAAAGCCGCCTATCGGCAGAGGCGCCCTTCAACACCTTATCACGACGAGCGCGGAATCCATGGCAAACCTCATGTGATTTGCAAAGTTTGCACCTTCGTTCAGGACCGAGCCCTCACTTTCTTGTTAACTGCTGCCACTCTAGGGTGTTGAAAAGGTGCCAGTGCGCGCCATTTCGCCTCTGAAACACGGATCATATCCCGGCTCGCTGCTGCGGAGCCGATATCGGCAACGCGCTTTCTGCCACCGTCATGTGAGGCGCTATCAGAAACCGCAACTGAGATCATCGGAGTAGCATTTGACTTTCGGCGCCGATCTCGAGGTCCTCCTCAACGCAATCCCGCTACCCATTATTGTCAAGGACGAGCAGTTTCGCTTCCGCTTCCTCAACGAGGCGGCTTGCGCGCTGGTTGGTCGAAGATCGGGCGACCTGATCGGCTGCACGGATTACGACATTCGGCCGGCGGCGGAAGCGGATCGGATCCGCGCGATCGATAAGCGCGTGCTTTGTACCGGAGGATCGGTCGAGGAAGATATCGCCCAAGCGGGAGGAGAGCTGAGGTCTCTTCTGATCCGGACATGCCGAGCCGAGCTGACGCGAACGGACTCGAGCGAAAAGATCATAGTCGCGGCGATCCTGGATGTCACCGAACAGCGAAGAGTGGAGGCAGAGCTTCAGGCTAGCCAGGAGCATTATCGCTCGCTTGTGGAACTGCATCCGCAGGTGCCTTGGACGGCAGATCCATCGGGACAGGTTCTGGAGATGGGTCCGCGATGGGAAAATACCGGCTTTGCCGCAAAGGAAGCTCTCGCAGGGGGATGGGCAAAGGCGATGCACCCCGACGACCTGAACGACGTTCAGCGAGAGTGGTCGAAATCGCTCAAGACCGGAGAGCCGCTCGATATCGAGTTCCGCCTGGCGGCCGCGGAGGGCGGCTACAGTTGGTTCCGCGGTCGTGCCGCCGCCCGCAGGACCGAAGACGGAAGCATCCGTCGATGGTACGGCACAGTCGAGAACATCGATGATCGTCGCAAAATGTTCGAAGCCCTGAAGGAGAGCGAGGCCCGTTTCAGGGCAATCGCCGACGACGCGCCGGTGATGATCTGGGCGACTGGCGAAGACGGCGAAGACGACTACCACAGCCGGCTCTGGCTCGAGACGACCGGCCAGACCGCCGAACAGGCGGCCGGAAAAGGCTGGTTGAATGCCGTCCATCCCGATGACCGGAACGCTGTCGATAGAGCCTTTTACGAGGCCTTCCACCGCCGCAAGCCCGTCCAGATGGAATATCGTCTGAAACGCGCCGGCGGAGGCTCGGCCTGGATCATCGACATAGGACAACCGCGCTTTGCAACGGACGGCAAGTTTCTCGGCTTCGTCGGCATTGCGCTCGACATCACCGAACGCCGTAACGCGGAACAGGAGCGATTGCTGGCGCAGAAGCAAATTCATCACATGGCGCGCCACGATGCGCTGACCGGCTTGCCGAACCGTCAGTTCCTGCGCGAGGAGTTCGAGCGCCTGTCGGACAAGATCGCCCCGGGGACGAGAATCGCAGTTCTCTGCCTTGACCTCGATGGCTTTAAGGCGGTCAACGACGCCTATGGTCGCGCTACCGGCGACCTGCTGTTGCGCCGTGTGGCTGAACGGCTACAAAACTGTCTTAGGCAATCCGACATCCTCTGTCGCTTGGGTGGCGGCGAATTTGTCGTCTTGCGCGTTGGGATCAATAGCGATGCTGAGGCCCGTTTGCTGGCCCAGCAGCTGATCGATGTCATCGAAGTACCGTATGAACTCGCCGGCACGCATGTCGATCTTGGGGTTATTGTCGGACTTGCGGCTGCTCCGAAGAGTGGCCAGCCGGTCGACGAACTGATCAAGGCTGCAGACGTGGCGCTCGACCGGGCCAAGTCCGACGGGCGTGGCACATATGTCCAGTATGAGCCTGGAATCGATGCGCATCTGCAGGCGGTGCAGCAAATGCGAGTTTCACTGCGACAGGCGCTCGAAAACGGCGATCTGGAAGTCCACTACCAGCCGCTCGTCAACCTTCATACAGGCGAGATTACGACATTTGAGGCGCTGGCGCGCTGGCCACATCCGCAAAGAGACCAGGTGTCGCCGGCCGAGTTCATTCCTGTTGCCGAGGAAACCGGCCTGATTGGTCCGCTTGGCGAGTGGATCCTTCGTCAGGCTTGTACCGAAGCGGTCAAGTGGCCCTCCCATATCGGTGTGGCTGTCAACCTTTCACCGCTGCAATTCAGAAACCGGCGCCTCGCCGCGAGCGTGTGCAGCATTTTGGATGAGACGGGCCTGGATGCCTCGCGCCTGCAGCTGGAGATCACCGAGACGGTGTTGCTCGACGACTGCGACGGCAATCTTCAGACACTGAAGGCGATCCGACGACTCGGCGTAAAGATTGCAATTGACGATTTCGGGACCGGCTTCTCCTCGCTTGGTTATCTCAGAACCTTTCCGTTCGATAAAATCAAGGTCGACCGCAGTTTCATCACCGATCTCCCGGAAGGTCGGGAGTCCCTGGCAATTGTTCGAGCGGTTGCCGCGATCGGCCGCTCACTCGGCATCGTAACGACGGTAGAAGGCGTGGAGCGCAAGAACCAGTTCGACCTGATCAAGGCAGAAGGCTTTGATGAGGCGCAGGGTTACCTGATCGCACGCCCCCTGCCCGGTCCGCAGGCACTGGAGCTCGCTCATTCCGCCCGCGCCGGGATGTTCACGACCGAGCAGGGATGACCCAAGGAACGCTTCTGTCGTTAGCTACCGTCTCGAGCGCAACCGATGCCGGTTAGTATCGCGGGGTTGTGGCCATGCGCACAGCAGGGCCGGGATGGCCAAGATCACATCGGTTATGCCGCAGGACCTTCTTCCCTATATTGCCCAACCCGCCGTCGGCATCAAAACGGATGCCGTTAGCGGTGATGTGACACTCGACACGCGGCCGCTCAGGCTGGCGATCCGGGAAGGCCGCAAGCTTGAGATCGACTATCGCGCGGCGAATGGGGCGGTCACCAGCCGCATCGTCTGGCCTGTGCTTCTCGGCTATGCCGATACGCACAGCCTCTTGATCGCGTGGTGCCAATCGAAACAAGCCTTCCGTCATTTCCGCACCGAACGTATCCTCAAAGTCGACTCGATGAGCCCATAGGCATGTCCAGGAGCAAGCTGAGGCAGCAATGGCAGCAATGGCAGCAACGGCGCGATGCCGAAATGCAGAAATATTTACCCTGCCAGGGCACCCGCTGATCTACGGCTCGCGATAGAGGACCATCCCTGCGTGATGCAGCACGCCATCGATGAAGTTACCATCGGCAGTGAAGCCGGTGTCGTCCCGATATTCAATGTGCTCGCCGGTTACCTCATACCGGCCTTGGTAGGCGCTCTTACGGTTTCCCCGCGCCTCGTCGTAACGGCCGTTCGGCAACAGTTCGTGACGGATAAAGCCGTCGGCGGTCACCCACATGCCAATAAAGAGGTGCATCTGATTGTTGCGGCGACGACATCCCCAGAGCGCGGCGAGGCGACGAAATCCTCCCCTCTGCCTCTCTGCGATGGGTGGAGAAGCGTCAAAAGGGCGTCTTTGAAGTCCCCGCCGTGGCCATCGTGCAGTTTTGGAGACCGGCCTTCCGAGTCATGGCCGTTGTGCTTGGCACTGAACCATATCAAACCACTTGAAAGCGGCGAACGATCACCGAGATTGTCTTCCTTTCGTCCCGCTGAACAAAAGAGCCGAGGGATGCCCGCCGCCCCAGGCTTCGGACCAGGAATAGCGAAGAGCCGTCAGAATAACATAAAGTCGCTCGTCGAAAGTGTCGTGACGTTCTGCAGGATGGCGACGAGCTGAGGGTCGGCGTCGGTGCCGGATCCATCCGCATCGAACCAGAGGCGGCCATTGTCCGTCTCGAAAAGGAGTGTGGCCTTCCCGCTCGTGGCGGCCGGATCCGTCCCGGTCACGAGCGTCACGCCCGTGTCGCCCGCTGCGATGCCGAAGCCGACGCGTTCGATCACGAGCTTATCCAAGCCGCGGGTGAAGTCGGTAATGACATCGCCCTCGCCATCGAAGCCATCCTGATCAAATACGAAGCGATCGTTGCCGGCACCGCCGGTCAGCCAGTCGTCGCCCTTGCCGCCAACCAGCGTGTCGTTGCCGGCGCGGCCATCGAGCAAGTCGTCGCCCTTCCCGCCATGAAGGATGTTGCCACTCGCGTCGCCGCGGATCTCGTCGTCGAGTCCACTGCCTTTGATGATCTCGAAATTCCTGACCATGAGGCCGAGCGCCACGCCCCTGTTCGCCGCCTGGTCCTGGAGATCGAGAACGACCGACGACGAACTGTCGCCGAAGGTGAGCGTGTCGAGACCGGTGCCGCCGTCGAACACATCCTTGCCCGATTGATCATCGCGGATGAGAAGGTCGTCGCCGGCATCCCCGAAGAGCTGATCGTCGCCAGCGCCGTCGCGGAGCGTGTCGTTCCCGCCTCCGCCGTGCAGAATGTCGTCGCCGTTGTTACCCTTGAACGTGTCGCCGAGATTACCGCCGCTCACCCTGTCGCGGCCGCTGCCGCCCGAAAACTCGAGCGCTTCGAAGCCGTTGAACCATGTCCCCGTGTCGACAATGACCGCTGCGCCGGAAAACGTGAAGTGGGTGTCCCGCGTCTGACCCGTGAGATCGAGGTTCAGCACGTCGGTTCCGGCACCGCCGTCCGCCTTGTCGCCGATGCCGATATAGACCGTGTCATTGCCGTCCTCGGCATAGATCACGTCCTTGCCCTCGGTACCGGCGAGGCCCGCGCCGCGGATGATGTCATTGCCCGCGCCGCCCCTCAATCTGTCGTTGCCGGCACCACCCGATATCGTATCGTCGCCGGCGCCGCCATTGAGGGTGTCGTTGTTGCCGCCGCCGATCAATTCGTCATTGAGGCTGCCGCCGACGAAGTTGTCGCTTCCTGCGCCGCCGAAGAGTTGGACGCGCTCGACATTCCGGACAAAGACCGGGGCGTTGGTGGCGGTCACGTCGGCCGAGAGAGCAAAATCGACATTCGACAAAGTCCCGCTGAAGTCGATGCTTGCGACATCTATTCCGGCCCCACCGTCAAGATCGAGGACTCCGTTTGAGGAGGTGCTCGCGAAACTGTCGTTTCCAGCCCCAAGATCGACGCTGTTGTTGCTGGCGCCGCTCGTGCCATCCGCGACGGAGACCTTGTCATCGCCGTCCCCGGCGCTGATCGTGTTCGAGCCGTCCAGGTCAATGATCACATCGTCGCCGGCGCCGGACATCAGCGTGTCGTCGCCGTCGCCACCATTCAGCCTGTCCGCCCCATTGCCGCCAATGAGCGTGTCGTTGCCGCCATTGCCGCTAAACCACACGGTTCCAGCCGAGCCCACGGAGGTGACCAGGTCGCTGCCGCTGCCGAACTGGACCCTGTAGCGTTCGAAATTCGTGACACTCGTTCCATCGGAAAGCGTGGCGGTACTGCCGCTCACCGAGAAGGTTAGGGCTGTCGTCGAGGAGTAGCGGTAGAGAGATACCCAATCCGTCCCCGTGCCGCCATCGGCCTGATCGGCGCCGCCCTCGCCAAGATCTATCTCGTCATTACCGCTGCCGCCGGTGACATTGTCCGTTCCATTACCCGCTCTGACGATGTCATCCCCGGCGCCGAGAACGAGCGTATCGTTTCCGTCCGAAGAAAAGACGATGTCATTACCGTCGCCGGTGGTGATGTTGTTCCCTTCGGAACCGGCGGCGAAGATCGTATAATGCTCGATGCCGGAAATCGTCGTTGCACCGTCGAGCGTATTGACTTCGGATGCCGCCTTGGCCGTGAAGTCGCCGGTGAAGTTCCCGATTTCCAAACGATCGCTGCCAGCCGAACCCGTGATCTGGTCCGTGCCCTGGCCAAAGGTGTACATCAGCCAGTCGTCACCGTCGCCACCGTCGATTGTGTCGTCGCCGAGATCTCCGTAGAGGACGTCGTTGCCCGCGCCACCCTGGAGCATGTCCGCGCCGTCACCGCCGAACATCTGGTCCCTGCCGCGGCCGCCCGAGAGAAGGTCGTTACCGGCGTCGCCCATGAGCTGATCTTGCTCATCGCCTCCATAAAGTTTGTCGTCGTCGTCACCGCCGTAAAGCCAGTCATTTCCGGTATCACCGAAGAGGACGTCAGTACCGGTCTCCCCGAAGAGGCGGTCGGCACCAGAACCGCCAGCGAGCATGTCGGCGCCGGTGCCGCCCGTCAGCGAATCGTCGCCACCGCCGCCCGAAAGCTCGTCATTGCCGACGCCTCCCCAGAAAACATCTCCATAGGCGCCGCCGGTTATCAGATCGTCGTAACCGGTCCCCGTGATTACAAAGGACTCGACATTGCTTATCTGCATGCCGCCGACGAGGGTCTGGACGGAAGCCCAATCCTGGATAACGATGTCGAGCCCGGCGTCATACGCTGAATAGTTGAGCCTCACCGTATCCGTGCCGGAGCCGCCGTCGACTATGTCACCGACAAGCTCGTCGACCCCGTTCGCGACGAAGGTATCCCGACCGCTGCCGCCATCGAGCTTATCCTTGCCGGCCTCCCCTGACAGCACATCGTCTCCGCTGTCACCATTCAGCGTGTCGTCACCGTCGCCGCCGTAGAGGTCGTCCCCCTGAAATGAACCGCTGACGCTGTCATTGTCCCCATCGCCATTGGCCGTGTCGTAGCCCATGCCGCCATTGATGACGTCGGCACCCGCATAGCCGGCGATGACGTCGCCCTCGAGGTCGCTGCCGATCAGCGTATCGTCGCCGAGCGTACCCAAAATCGTTCCCATTCGTCTCTCCCTGAATAACGGGAGGGCATGCTATCCTTCCCGTCGCACCTATTGCGCCTCTCGGGGCGCTTTCCTGTTTCCAACGGAACAGGACCTTGGATGCGGTCCGGTTCGGTCTTGCCCCGCAATTCCGGAAGCGCCTGTCCCGCCGACGCGGGACGGGCTCATCGCGGATCCTTCTCGTCAGGCGAGGAGGAAGTCGCCGGTCGAGAGCGCCGCGACGTTCTTGAGGATCGCCACCAGTTCGAGGTCCGCCTCGGTGCCCTTGCCATCGGCGTCGAACCACAGCCGGCCCTTGTCGCTTTCGAACAGGAAGGTACCCTTGCTGCTCGTCGCCACCGGATCGGCGCCGACGACGAGCGTGACGGTCGCGTCGCCGGCGGCAATGCCGTAGTCGCTCTTGTCGAGCAGCAGCTTGTCCTGTCCGCGGGTGAAGTCGGTAATGACGTCGCCCTCGCCGTCCCGGCCGGAGCGGTCGAAAACGAACAGGTCGTTGCCGGCACCTCCGGTCAGCCAGTCGTCGCCGGCGCCGCCGTTCAGCCGGTCGACACCAGCGCGGCCATCGAGAACGTCGTCGGCACCGCCGCCGTTCAAGGTGTTCGCAACCGCGTCGCCGCGGATGACGTCATCATTGGCGCTGCCGTTGATGATCTCGAAGTTCTTCACCGTCAGGCCCTGCGCCATGCCCCGGTTCGAGGCCTGGCTCTGCAGGTCGAGCACGACCGAGATGTCGCCGGCATCCTTGAAGGACAGCGTGTCGGTACCGATGCCGCCGTCGAAGACATCGGTTCCGGTGAAGACGGTGCGGGTCAGCGTGTCGTTGCCGGCGTCGCCGAACAGGCTGTCGCTGCCGGCGCCGTCGGTGAGCACGTCATTGCCGTCGCCGCCGCGCAGCGTGTCGTTGCCGCCATTGCCCTCGAGCCGGTCGCCGAGCTTGCCGCCGGTGACAGTGTCCTTGCCGGCGCTGCCGAGATAGGTCAGCACCTCGAAGGCCTTGAAGGAGGTCGTCGCATCGACGGTGGCGCTGCCGGTCGCGAAGCTGAACGAAATGTCCTTCGTCTGGTTGCGCGCGTCGAGGCTCAGCGTGTCGGTGCCGGTGCCGCCATCGGCAAGGTCGCCGAGGCCGGAATGGACGCGGTCGTTGCCGTCCTCGCCGTAGATCTTGTCGAGGCCGCCATACTCGTTCGCACTGTCGCCATGGAGCGTGTCGTCGCCTAGGCCGCCCTTCAGCGTGTCGTTGCCGAGGTTGCCGACGAGCACGTCCTTGCCGGCGCCACCGGTCAGGCTGTCGTGGCCGCCTCTGCCGTAAAGCTCGTCGTTCAAGCCACCGCCGTCGAAGACGTCATTGCCGCTGCCGCCGAAAAGCGCCACCCGCTCGATGTTCTTGACCGTGACCGGCGCGTTGGCGACGGTGACGGAGGGTGACAGGGTGAAGCTGGTCCCGGCGGTGTACTTGCCGAAGTCGATCGAGGCGAAGTCGGTGCCGGTGCCGCCGTCGAGCGTCAGCTTGCCGGTAGACGCACTGCGCTTGAAGCTGTCGTTGCCGGTGCCGAGATCGACCGTATTGCCGGCGGCCACGCTGTCGGTGCCGTCGCCGACGGAGACGGTGTCGTTGCCATCGCCGGCGGTG
Source organism: Sinorhizobium sp. NG07B (assembly GCF_002532005.1). Lineage (NCBI taxonomy): Bacteria > Pseudomonadati > Pseudomonadota > Alphaproteobacteria > Hyphomicrobiales > Rhizobiaceae > Sinorhizobium > Sinorhizobium sp. NG07B. The sequence goes on from NZ_NWTD01000008.1 coordinate 106,310, forward strand.
ATGACGTTGGTACCGCCGAAGTCGATGATGCTGTCGTTGCCGGCGCCCCCGGTCAGCTTGTCGTTGCCCGTGCCGCCATCAAGCGTGTCCGAGCCCGCCGTGCCGATCAGCGTATCGTTGCCGGCAAAACCGTAGAACGCCACGCTCTGGGCGCTTCCGACCGACTTGATGACATCATTCCCGGAGCCGAATTGCACCTGGTAGCGCTCAAAATTCTTGAGCGACGTCCCCTCCGAAAGCGTCGCGTCGGCCGCCGTCGCAGAGAAGCTCAGGTCCGCCGTTGCCGAGCGCCGGTCGACGGACACATGGTCGGTGCCGAGGCCGCCGTCGGCCTTGTCTGCCCCGCCATCACCCAGTTCGACCCGGTCAGTTCCGTCGCCGGCAACGACGCTGTCCTTGCCGAGACCGCTCTTGACATGATCGTCACCGGCACCGGCATTGACGATGTCGTCGCCCGCCGCGCTGTCGATGATGTCGGTGCCGGTGCTGGTGGTGATCGTGTTGGCGCCGGTGCCAGTCGCGGTGATGGTGTAGTTCTCCATGCCGATGAAGGTGGTGCCGCCGGCGAGCGTGTTGACCAGCGTCGCCGCCTTGGCGGCGAAATTGCCGGTAAAGTTCGTCAGCACCAGGCGGTCATTGCCGCCGGCGTCGGTGATCGTGTCCTTGCCCTCGCCGTAGCGGTAGGTGATCGTGTCGTTTCCTGCCCCGCCCTCAACCTTGTCGTCGCCGGCACCGCCATCCAGCGAGTCGTTGCCGACGTCACCGAAGAGACTGTCAAAGCCGATACCGCCGGATACGGAATCGTCGCCGGTGCCGCCGCGAACATCGTCATTGCCGGCGTCGCCGGAAAGGAAGTCCATTCCCTGGTCGCCGGTGAGAATATCGTCATCGTCGTCGCCGTTGATGAAATCCGTCCCATAACCACCCTTCAGCGTGTCCTTGCCGAGCCCGCCCATCAGGAGGTCTGCGCCGCGACCGCCGGTCAGCTTGTCGTCGCCGGCCCCGCCGGTGAACACGTCGCTATAGTTGCCGCCGGTGATCGTGTCGGCGAATTCGGTGCCGGTGATGTTGAAGGCCTCGACATTCGTGGTCTGGACGTTGCCGATCAGCGTCTGCGGCGCGATCCAGTCCTTGATCGCGATGCTCACGCCCGCCGTAAGCTCGGAATAGTCGACCAGGAGACGGTCGGTACCCGAGCCGCCATCGACGATGTCGCCGGTGCCGGAAAGCGGCACGTCGGCCATGATCATGTCCTGGCCGGAGCCGCCGTTGACGGTGTCGCTTTCGTCGCCGCCATCGAGAAAGTCATTGCCGCTGTCGCCGTTCAGCGTGTCTGTGCCGGTATCGCCGGAGATGAAGTCGCCCTGGAACGAGCCGCTGAGCGTATCGTTTCCACCCACGCCATATATCTGATCGCCACCGAAATCGCCCTTCAGGCTGTCAGCGCCGTCCGTGCCAAATAAAAATTTTGCCATTCGTGCCTCCTGAGTATGTCTTGGCATAGAGGCTTCGTTCGCCGGCACGCGGAGGCGCGGCGTCGAAGCGGATTAGATTCTTTAAATTGCTGCCGCGGATGACAGATGGCGGCAGCTTTCTTTGAGATCCGTCTCTCCAGCGGGTCTCGATAATGGCCTTGTCACCTTGGTTGTGGGATGAACTTGGCCCCTCTCACTATGGTTATGAGACACACCGTTCGAGGTCGAACCGCCCGCCGGACCGTCAGCGGAAGGCATAGTCGGCCGGGACCATTTGCGTTTCGATGACGAGCTTCACCTCGTCCCCCAGTTCCGGAATGGCGAAGCCGAGGCCCCATTCGCTGCGGCGGATCGTGCCGGTGGCCGAGAAGCCGAGTTTGGCAGTCTTCATGATAGGATGCTGCGCCATGGATCCGTTGAAGGTCACGTTGAGGGAAGCGGGATGCGTCTGGTCCCGGAAGGTCAGCATGCCTTCCACTATCCCGGTCCTTCCGCCGGTGATCCGTATCGTACTGGAGACGAACCGGATCTGCTTACCGGCCAGGAAGTCCGGGTTACCGCCGATCTTCGCGTCGAAGTCGACCAGGTCCGGCCAGGGATAGTCGGTCCGCACCGACATCGGGTCGATCTCGACCGTCAGCTTGGAGGCTTCCGGCTTGATCGGGTTCCAATCCAGTCGCGCATCCACGCCGGTGAAGCGGGCGGTGTAGTTCGACAGGCCGGAATGGTTGAACGACCAGAGGAGGCTCGAATGCGACGGGTCGGTCTTGTAGGCTCCGGCGGGGGCCTGCTCATCGAGACCTGCGGCACCGGCGAGAGCCGTGCTCAGTGCGAAGCCGATCCAGAATGCGGCTATGCGAAGCATGGATGTTTCCTTGAGTCCATAGTGTCGAAAGGGTGTCGCCTGTTCAGGCCGCCTTATCGCGGCCAATCGCCTCGATCTTGTCCCAGACGTGTCCGGGCCGGGGAATGTCGAGGTCGAAAACAGTTTCAAACGTATCCGCGAGATGGGCCGCGCTTGTGATGCGGTGTTCGCTGACGCTGTTGGGCGTCACGGTGCGCAAGCGATCGTTCTGCAGCGCGACATAGCCGTCCGCGGTGTGACGCAGGACTGCCAATGCGTTTGTGAACGGCGACCCTGGATCCCGCGTCAACCAGGCATAGGTGGCGGCCATGGCGGGCTCGTCGCTGTGATCGGCCCGGAAATCGAAGCTGTGTGCGATGCCATGCGCATGATTGTTGAAGCGCAGCCAGCCGTCCTCCGTCGGCATGATCGAAAAATCGAAACCGCGCTGGCTGATCGGTCCGACAGCAAGCGGCACGGGTTCGATGATGGCGTCGGCCACGCCGACCTCGGCGAGATAGGGGCGGTCGAGATCAACACGGAGAGTCAGATGATTGCCGATGGCAATGTCGCCCAGTTTTTCACGATCAACGCCGCCGCAAAGGCGGGTCACCCGGAAACCGAGCGCATCGAGAGCGGCGCCGAAGAGACCGTTCATCTCGTAGCACCAGCCGCCGCGCCTGCCCTCCACCATCTTGACGAAGGCGGATGCCGGGGCGATCGAGGAAGGCCACCCCATGAAGGCATCCAACGCTTCCCAGGTGAATGTCATGAGGTGAGCACGGTGCAGTCTCGACAGGCTGTGAAGGTCGAGAGCAACCGGCCGGTCGACTCCGATCCTTGCGAGATAGGTATCCAACTGGCGGGCTGTCAGGGTCATTCCGTTTTCGTTTGAAGGTACGTGTGTCATCCTTCGGTCTCCTTTCGATCGACCGTTGTTGAGGTTCTCGGCGCTGTGTTTCAGGTCGGCGCGTCGCCAGATCAGGCGACCTTGCGATCTTCGTCGGGCAGGAAGGTGAGGCCGAAGTCCATTGCGACGGAGGCGATCTGCTCGGGCGTTTCGGGCTTGCAGAGCTCGATGATCGGAAAGAAGGCTTCGAACCCGCCCGGCGTCACGACGACCATGAGGTGGCCTTCCGTCTCTCCAATGTTCTGGAATCGATGCGGCACACCACGTGGCAGCGCGATGCAGCCACCCTCCGCCAGTTCGACATAGTCGTCGGCACACCAGAAACCGAAGCAACCGGACAGGACACGGAAGAACTCGTCCTCGCGCTCATGCACATGAAGCGGCGGACCTTCTCCGGTCGGAACGATGGCCTCAAGCATGCCGAACGAGCCGCCTGTATTGGCCGCCATCATGCGTATGACGTGTTTGCCGAGCGCCATTGCCGGCGTTCCATGGTCGGGCGGTGATACCGCCGCATGGGTGAATGTCTTCATGTCGGGTCTCCATCTGCTTGAGAACACCCATCGATTACCTTGTGCCGCTCCTGATGATAAGATCGATGAATTGACATCATTGAACGGATAATCGCTCTCATGAAAACGCTCGATCCGCTTGACGGGATTGCCGCCTTTCTAACGGTTTCCACACATCTCAGCTTCTCGAAGGCGGCAGACGAACTCGGCATGTCGCGCGCGACGGTGGGAGCCCAGGTGAGGCAGCTCGAGGATCGCCTCGGCATCCGCCTCTTCCAGAGATCGACGCGCAAGGTCGTTCTGACCGAGGCGGGCGCCGCCTACCGGGAGGCGCTTTCGGGAATCCTGCCGCAGATAAGGGAGGCGGAACGGGCGGCAATGTCGTTCCAGAAGGAAGCCGTCGGCCGATTGCGGGTGTCCGCGCCGCCCGATCTCGGGCATCTGGTGATCGTGCCGGCAGTTTCCGAGTTCCTCAAGCTCAACCCGGCCGTGTCCATCGAGCTGGACCTTTCGCATCGGGCCGTGAACCTGGTCGAGGATGGTTTCGACCTTGCAATTCGAGGCCGCCTGTCGGTCGATATCAATCTCATCACCCGGCAACTGGCGACATCGCAAATCGTGATATGCGCTTCGCCCGCCTATATTGACGAACATGGTGCGCCGGAAATGCCGCACGATCTCGCCCACCACTCCTGTCTCCACTTTGCCGAACTGAGATGGGGACGGATCTGGCCGTTCAGCAAGAACGGCGAGGAGTTCCGCGTTCCGATCGTGCCCCGGCTGGAACTCAATCACAGTCTTGGTTTGCGCGATGCCGCCTTGCTCGGGATTGGCATCGTCCTCCTGCCCGACTTCATCGTCGGAGAGGACATCCGGCAGGGCCGGCTCGTACGTCTTCTCCCCGACTGGGATATCAGCACGATACAGTTGCAGGTGGTCTATCCGGCCAATCGCCATATCGCGGTGAAGGTCCGGCGCTTCGTCTCATTCTTGGCGGGAAAGCTCCGGCAGTAGCAGAATGTCGTGCTTCAGCGCCAGTGTGCGCTGCGCACGGGCGCCGGAGTCGAGTCGCTGCCCGAGGCAATCGACAGGACCATGCCAGCAGTTCGTGTGATGGTACAGATGCTCGGTTCGACCGTCACACGACAGCCCAGCACAACAATATAGAGTAGCAAGTCACGTATGCCGGATGTGTGCCATAGATAGCATGAGATGTCGCTAATGCTATCTGGTCTCGCTGGTCCAACTCTCTTGGCGGGGCGCATGTGTTGTGCGCCAATGTGTGCGGACAGGCCGCGCTTCTCACGAAGCCATGGCCCGGTGGAAGGTCAGGACCGGGCGTCCAGATCCGAATCGCATCTGAGTTGTCACGAAGTGGTCACTCAGCGCCATCCAGATGAATTTCGACTACCCACCCGACCGCTACGTGGCCCTGAACCGGAACGATCGACCCGAAGCGGACTGTCAATTCGTTGTGCGGGGACGGCAGGTTTGCGCGCCCAAGACTTTCTCAAAGCTGCCGGTCGGCTACGATAGTGACCACGCCCAGGGGCCGGTTCAAGCGGCTTCGGTTTTCCCGCAATCATCGGGGTGTCCCTTTCCGATCACAATTGCTGCAAGGGTTCAAGTGAGGTTAGCGAGGATATCGTCGACAACACGTGCGACGGTATTCGCCGTGTCGATGGTGATGCCGGCAGGAAGATGTTCCCGAGTATGATGGTAGTGGAGTACCAGTGCCCGCTCAGCCGGTTCGAAGCCAGGCTCATTCGGCCGTCCATCTAATCTTCGGTTCAACGTCTCAGCGTCGATGTCGAGCACGAATACCTTGTCGAATAGGTGCAGGAATTTTTGGAAATTGCGCGAGCCGCCACAGAAGAATGTGGCAGGATGGGTGGTGTCGGCAGCAATGGTCCGGACCTTGTCGGCGGGCCAGATCCAGTGCGCGTATCCCCAAGCGATGCGGTCTGCGCCTTTGGGAGGGCCTGCGAGTGCCTGGCCTGTCTCGGGGTCACCGACATAAGCTAAGACCCGATCACCATGGATGACATGGTAGCCCCGCCGCTCCAGTTCTGTAGCGACAGACGTTTTTCCAGTGCCGGAACCGCCTTCGATCAGATAGTTCTTGATGCCCATAGGCATTGTTTATCATGGCTTCCAATCGGGTGAGAAGACACCCTACCTCAGAGTGCTCAGGTCACAAGCTGAGCGATCAGGTCAGCTGTCCGTCCGCTACGTTAGTGCAGCCACGCCCGGAACGCGCCCTCAAATACGTTATTCAGGACGACTTGCCACGATCTTGAAAGCAGTCATCCGTTCAGCCGCCGCCGCACGATGTTCAGCGGCGCGCGACACCGATCAGTGCGGTAGATGGTATCGGCAGAACCGCTCGATCGGCAGCAATTCTGCGGACCTCGGCGACGACTGCCGCTTTCTCCTGATCGGAAAGGCTAGTCCAATCCGGAGACATGCCAAACAATGTGTCGGGCTCATTAAGTGTCGCGACCTCAAGTTCATATTCATACATGACTTGATCGATCTGCGGATCCCGATAGCCTGCATCGATCAGTTCCCGCGCGAAATCCTTTGGATCGTTTAGCGCCTGAACGGCTTCCGGCATCGCCATGCTCTGAAGGTCAGGAAACAGCGTCTGGCGGATCTGACCTAGCAGCAGAAACGTCGCCGCGCCACGACTCTGCCAGGTTGCGACCACACCATATCCACCCGGGCGAGTCACTCGCGCCATCTCGGCAAGGCCCTTGCGCCAGTCGGGGAACATAATCACGCCGAATATCGAGAAGACTGCGTCGAAACCCGCGTCAGGAAGGTCGAGGTTCTGCCCATCCATGAGGCGCGCCTCCACATTGGGCAGTCGGGCAGCCGCGATGCGGGTGACCATGCCGGGCGAAAAGTCGGTCGCGAGCACCTGAGCGCCCGTGCGCGCCGCAGCCAGTGCCAATGCGCCGGTGCCGGCCGCGACATCCAGGACTCGAGCCTCCAAGGTCAGCGGCACGCGTGCCAACGCCGCTTCGGCATAGCGCGCAGCGAAGGGGTGCGCGGTCTTCTCGTAGTGCAGAGCGGCAGTATCCCAATGATCGGGGTTCTCAAATTCACGCATGTCACGCCTCTACGAATCATGTAACATTTAATGTAACGTTAATTGCCGATGCTGCCAATCCACTCCACCGTGCAAGGATGAAACCGTGCGCAACGACAGCCGCCTTTCCCGCATGCTCCATGTGTTGCTCCACATGGCACGCCACGATGGACCTATGACGTCCGAGGTGGCCGCGCGCATGCTTGGGACCAACCCGGTGGTCGTACGCCGTACGATGGCCGGCCTGCGTAAAGCGGGTTATGTGCGATCGGAGAAAGGGCATGGCGGCGGTTGGTCGATCGCCATGGACCTGACGAAAGTGTCGCTGCTCGATGTTCATCGGGCAGTGGGAGGTCCGCGCATCTTCGCCATCGGTAGCGAGCATCCCAACCCCGACTGCGCCGTCGAGAAGATCGTCAACGAGGCGGTCGAAGGCGCCATGCGTGAGGCTGAAGCATTGTTGATCAGCCGTCTCGGGGAGGTCAGCCTGGCGGAACTCGCCCAACGCTTCGACATGCGTTGTACTGGGGCGATTGAGGCGCGGGCGCCGAAGCAAACCTAAGCATACTAGCAGGCGGGATACACTTTTAGGCGTCTCCGCAATGCGCCTTCATTTCGGAAGTTCGAATGCTGGGTATCGCCGCCTGATAGCGGTCATTCATTCCGCAGGTGAGCCCGTATAGGTCCTTCGCCTAACCCACCTCCTGCTCAATCGCTTCACCGATCCGCGATAGCCTATCCCGCGGCAGTGAAAGGCCGGGCGCGGCCAGGCTCTCGCGCAGCTGTACGGTGCTCGAGGTGCCCGGTATCGACAAGTCGTCGCGGCATACAATCCGTAACCGGGCTGGTAGAAGCCCACCACGCTTGAGGACACGCTGATGATCCGCCCGCCATCGCGCAGCCGCTTGGCGCCTTCGCGCATGCCGCGGAAAGTGCCGGCGAGATTGATGCTGCAGTGGTCTTCGATGTCCGCGTCCGTTGCGTCGGCTACAGGTGAGAGCCGCATCATGCCTGCATTGTTGACCAGTAGATCGACCGGACCGAACGCGGCTTCAGCCGCATCGAACAGCGCGGGCATGCCGGCCGGATCGCCGACGTCAGCCTGCACCGCAACCGCCTTGCCGCCCGCCTGCTCGATGTCGTGCACGACCTGACGGGCAGCAGCCTCATCGCGCGCATAGTTCACCGCAACAGCACAACCCTCATGGGCAAACCGTCGTGCGATTGCCGCGCCGATGCCCTTGCCGGCGCCGGTCACGATTGCGGTTTTGTCTTTCAGCCTCATTTCTTGACCTCCGTTGCTAGGCAAGGAAGTAGCGAAACTTGGAGGCGGGATAATCCCCCTTTCGCGGGCAATAAAACTCGGCTACCCCGAACAAACATGGATCGCCTCGATGGAATGCGTCTTTTCGTGCGGGTCATCGACCGTCGCAGCTTCACGGCCGCGGCGGCCGATCTTGGCATTCCGCGTTCGACGGCCACCGAAGCGATCAGGCGGCTCGAGCGCCATCTCGGCAGCCGGCTGCTGGAACGCACCACCCGGCATGTGGCGCCCACGCCGGATGGCGAAGCCTATTACCGGCGGTGCCTGTCGATCCTCGCGGATATCGACGAAGCGGAGGGCGCCTTGCGGGGCGGTGAACCCTCGGGGTGCTCCGCATCGATGCGCACGGCGCACTGACGCGGGCTTTCCTACTGCCGCGTCTGCCGGACTTCCTGGAAGCGTACCCACAGATCAGGTTGCAGATCGGCCAGGGCGACAGGCTGGTCGATCTGGTGCGCGAGGGGGTGGATTGCGTCATCCGGGCGGGCGAACCGGATGACAGCGGTCTGATCATGCGCAGGCTCCCCGATATTCCGGAGCAGACCTGCGCCAGCCCGCAATATCTCGAGCATCACGGATACCCGCTTCGGTCGATGATCTCGACCGACACCAGATGATCGGCTTCGTGTCGTCACGCACGGGCCGTGTGATGCCGATGGAGTTCCAGACCGCCGAGGGAATCAGGGAGGTGACACTTCCCTGCCGCGTGACCGCCAACGAGGCGGAGACAGCGCATCATCTCGCACGGATGGGCCCCGCTATCGCTTCCGGGAGGATCTGGCGCGAGGCGACCTTGTAGAGGTCCTGCCGGCCCAGCCGCCGCCGCCACTGCCGCTCGCTGCCTATTATCCGCAGAACCGTCAGCTATCGCCACGTGTGCGGGTTTTCCTCGATTGGGTGGCGGCGGTTTTCGATGCGACAGATTTGTAGTTTGATGTTCTTGCCTGCGCCCGAGACTCGGGCGTCCACCCCCGCTGCCAGTCGTGATGCTTTGCCCCAACCGAACGACGCCGTAGAGTAGGGACTTTCGCGACAGTCGCAACGTCTTGACGCAACCTGCTCGTTATAGGACGAACAACGGTCTTACACTCTTCTGCGACCGCGGTGAATGCGGAGAAACGACCCGAAGCGGTCGGTCGCCGATCACACATGGAATGTCCGTTGCTGGGGCGCGAAGCAGACTTCGTTGCCGGAGCTTGGATGCGGTTCGTGCCGGGCCCAGCCGCACTTCAAGGCGTCCTTGTTGAGGAACTCGATGCCAGACACATCGCCAATGACAGCGAAGAGGCGGATGAGCTTGCAGGGAACTCGTCCTCCCCTCCGGTAAGCTTCCGGCCCGCGCGCTGGTCGGTGCGACCCACACGATCAGCCTGCAATCGCTGAGCGCGCAAGGGGTGGTGTTGCTCGGTCGCTTCAGCGGTGTGGAGAATGGTAGCCTGACCTTCGGCGACGAGCTCGACGGCAATATGCGATTTGCCGACGAGATTTCCGCGAATGCCAAGCGGCTGATTGACGAATACATCGAGCGTGCCGGGCTCGATGCGCCCCCAGCCGAGGACGATCCGGCCGAGACGGTTCAGCCGCGTCTGCCCGATCCGCCGATCCGGTCCATCGATTGGAATGCTAGCGGCGTCAGATCGGTGGTGTGGTGCACGGGCTTCACCGCGATTTCTCCTGGGTCCGGTTCCCCGGCGCTCTCGACGCAGCCGGCCAGCCCGTACACGAGGATGGAGTCGCCACCATTCCAGGGCTGTTTTTTGCCGGCCTCGATTTCGGATCGACGCGAAAATCAGGCACCATTCCGGCTGTTGCAGAGGAGGCAGCTCGCCTGGTCGAGCGACTCGTCAGCCATAGCGCAGCCGACTTGCGGCAGAGGAACGCCGAACGGTTATGCATGAGAATGCGGGATAATTGTGCTGAGAATAATTCAGACTAAGACCCGCTGGTCCACCGTTCCGCCCTACTACGACAATGGGGAACGGGAATGATCGACCCAAAGCGGACAGCGGTTGAAAGCTGCACAGAACCGTTCAGCCCCGGTTCAGGCCAAATATGAAACGGTTGCTCTGGCAAACTGCTGGTGAGATATGCTCAATCAATGCTGAAGTGTCTTTTCCTTGCTGGTGCCGTCGCCCTGATCGCCTCGCCCACGCTTGCCGATCCCTATAAGGACGAGAGCGGCAATGGCTCCTTTCGCGCGTGGGACCACGGTGATGATTACAGGCGCTATTCCTTCGGCATACCCCGTGGGCATTTACCACCGCCGGGAAGCTGCCGCGTGTGGTTCTATGATCGCCCGGCTGGCCACCAGCCCCCGCCGACAAGCTGCCGTCGGGCGCAGCGATTGGCTGATCGCTATGGCGGTCGGGTAATCTGGGGCGGCGAGCGGTAGTCCGCTTTCACCCTTCGGCGACGGATCTGAACCCGAATAATCGACCCTAAGCGGTCGCCGATGAGGGCAAACGGAATGTACCGGTTGCCCCCGGAAGCGGGCGCTATAATCGCCACAGTCACGGGAAACAATATGAATTCAACATTGAAGGTGAACTGTGTGGTTGAAACGATTTCCCAAGATCATTTTTCAGGGTTGAAGCGAACCGTCGTGTTGCCGAACGGTCTCCGGCTCGCGTACATCGAGATGGGCGACCCTAGCGGTGTGCCCATCCTCCTGCTCCACGGGTTTACGGACAGCTCCCGAAGCTGGAGCCTCACCGCGCCTTATCTCGCGTCGGGCTTTCGCATTGTAGCGCCAGATCTGCGGGGCCACGGGAATTCGGACCAACCTGAGGGCTGCTACACGATTCCCGAGCTGGCGAATGATGTTCGGTGTCTAATAGAGATTTTGGCCGTTTCGCCGACGCACGTGGTCGGCCATTCGCTCGGTGGTCGGCTTGCACAAGCGATCGCTGAACGGTGGCCCCACCTCGTCCGGAAAATCGTTCTTATGTCGACCTCGGCCGCACTACGCGAGCGTCGAGGGTGGTTGTGGGACAACATCCAAATGCTCGGCGATCCGATCGATCCAGAAAGCGCATTCATCCGGGAATGGTGTTCTGGCGTAGGTCCGGTCGACGAGAATTTCCTTGCCCATGCGCGACGCGAAAGCGCCGCCCTGCCGTCACGAATCTGGCGTTCTATTTATTACGAGCAGCTTGCCTATGATCCGTCGCCGCTTTTGCAGGATATTTCCGCGGCGACGCTCATCCTGCGGGGCGAGGAGGACATCATCGCAACTGAGGAGCATCAGGCCCAAATGAAAGATGCGATCGTCGGCGCGCAGCTCATTTCTCTTCCCGGCCGCGGCCATAACTTCCATTGGGAAGACCCTGAAAAAGTGGCCGGCTTGATTTGGACATTTCTGGAAAGTCCGTGACCGGTTTGACGCTTATTTGGCGTTCAGATCGATGGCGACAACGCGAAGCAGTCGGTCGCCGATCACACATGGAATGTCCGTTGCTGGGGCGCGAAGCAGACTTCGTAACCGGAGCTTGGATGCGCTTCGTGCCGGGCGCAGCCGCCACTTCAAGGCATCCTTGTTGAGGAACTCGATGCCAGACACATCGCCAATGACAGCGAAGAGGCGGATGCCTCCACCTGTTGGCTCAGGATGCCAAGATGTCGGAATTGGTCACGAATGCAACTTCGCGCTTCCAGGCCGAACCTTGATCGGAACGACGACTTCGGCTGCGCCAGCTCGCCGGATGTTCCGAAGATTTCCTCGGGAGCAACAGGGCGAGCTGTCGCAGTCGTCGCACGAGGCGATCGCGCTGCCAACGACCTCGAGACGTCACGCTCCTTCTCGCCCACTACATCAGCCGGTCGAGCACGGCAGAACCGATGCTGCAGCTAGATTCTTGTAATATAAGTTCCCAATGTAACTGAAACGGCCGCATTCTTATAATAAAGTAGCTAATCGGCACGGATCAGGCGGCAGGTATGAACGCGATTTCCGATGCTTTCCTCCCGCTTCGGTAATTTCGCTTCACGCGGGCAAATCGCGAACCCGGACGAGCTTTCAGGAAAGGCGGTGGTGGTCGACCGCTTATTGCTCGTGGGACTGAATTGACGAGGACTGATCAGGGTCACAGGTGTAAGCTTTTTATATTCGAGGCTCGTGGGAAAGCGCATCAGAACAAGCCAAATTCGACCATGTCAGAGGATGCTAGTCATGCCCGACATCGGAGACTGGCTCGCCAGCATCAGGCTTGAGCGGTATCGCCAAACCTTTTTGAAGAACGGCATCGATCTCGATGTCGTCGACGATCTCACCGACGCCGACCTCAAGGAGCTCGGGCTGTCCCTTGGTGACCGCAAGCGTTTTCTCAGGGCGGCCGCGACCCTGCCTCAGCCGCCGCCCGTCCGCGGGGGGACCAAGCCCCCCGTGTCACTGATCCACACCGAAGCGGAACGGCGACAGCTCACGGTGATGTTCTGCGATCTCGTTGGATCGACAGCACTCTCCGCCCGCCTAGATCCAGAAGACCTACGGCAGTCGATCGTAGCGTACCGTGCCTGCGCCACCGAGATCGTCGGCCGGTACGACGGCTTTGTCGCCAAGTACATGGGCGACGGCGTCCTTGTGTACTTCGGCTATCCGCAGGCTCACGAGGAGGATGCCGAGCGGGCGGTGAGGGCCGGTCTCGCGGTCGTCGAGGCGGTCGACCGGCTGGATGCGGCAGGCGAACATCTGGCTGTTCGGATCGGAATCGCCACCGGCCTGGTGGTGGTGGGCGACATCATCGGTACCGGCGAGGCCGAGGAATGCAGCGTCGTAGGGGAAACTCCGAACCTGGCCGCCCGGCTACAGGCGCTAGCCGGGCCCGGCACAGTAGTCATTGCCGAAGCGACCCGCGCATTGCTGCGTGGGCAGTTCAAGCTCGAAAGCATCGGGCTGCGGCCGATCAGGGGGTTTTCCGGGGCGGCTGAAGCGTTTCGGGTGCTCTGCGAAGTGCGCAGCGACGACCGCTTCGAGGTCGGTCACGCGACCGTGCTGCCGTTGGTCGGGCGCGACCAGGAACTCGCGCTGTTGGTCGATCGGTGGAATTTGGCCAAGACCGCCGAAGGCCAGGTCGTCCTGCTCGAAGGTGAGGCTGGGATCGGCAAGTCGCGCCTCGCCCTCGCCCTTCGCGAGCGTCTCTTTCGACAACCACACAGATTGCGCCGCTACTTCGCCTCGCCCTACCACGTCAACAGCGCGCTTCGTCCGGTGATTGCCCAACTCGAACAGGAGGCGGGATTTGAACGCGAGGACTCATCGGCCGAGAAGCTCGCCAAACTCCAGGAACTGCTCGAAAAACAGATGGGCGAGGTGAGCGAAATGCTGCCATTGTTGGCAGAGCTTCTCGGCATTCCGGGGACCGACCGCTGTCCAACCCTGGATCTTGCGCCCCAACAGCGTAAGAAACGAACCTTCGAAGTGCTCATCGCGCAGCTTGCCGGACTGGCTGCGCAGCAGCCGGTGCTCATGGTGCTCGAGGACGCTCACTGGCTTGACGCGAGCAGCCTCGAGTTGTTCGGCTTGTTCGTGGGCACGATCCGGCGGCTCCCGGTGCTGCTGGTCATCACCCACAGGCCCGAGTTCGTCCCGCGCTGGGGTAGTTGCCCGCACGTGACAAAGGTGATCCTGAACCGTCTCGATCGGATGGAGGCTCAATCGCTGGTCGAACGGCTGGCCGGCGGAAAGCGCCTGCCTGCCGTCGTGCTCGACTACATCCTGGCCAACACCGCTGGCATCCCGCTGTACCTTGAGGAGTTGACCAAGACCATGCTCGAATCCGGTCTCCTGGAAGTGGGCGGCGATCAGTGCGGCGATCAGTTTGGACCGGGTGCACATTTGCCGCCACGGGCGATCCCGGTGACGCTACACGACTCGCTGATGGCCCGCCTCGACCGTCTCGGCAGGGCCAAGGCGGTGGCCCAAATCGGCGCCTGCATCGGGCGCGAGTTCTCCTATGAGATGATTGCGGCGCTAGCAGTGCTCGACAAGCCTGAGCTGCAGAGGGGACTTGATCAACTGGTTGCTACCGAGCTGGTTTTCCGGCGCGGAAGTCCGCCCGATGCGGTCTACAGCTTCAAGCACGCACTCGTCCGAGATACCGCATATCAGTCGCTGCTCAAGAGCCGCCGCCGGGAACTGCATCGCCGCATCGGCCAGGTTTTAGAAGAACTCGCCCCGCATGAGGTGTCCGCTCAGCCGGAGCTCCTGGCCCATCATCTGACGGAGGCAGGAGAGTTGCCGCAAGCGATCGTGTTCTGGCACCGGGCAGCCGAGCACGCCAACGAGCGGGCGGCGAATGCCGAGGCCGTCGGCCACCTGGCCAAGGCACTCGACCTGCTCGCCCGGATGCCCGAGAACCCGGAGCGCCTCGAGCTTGAGCTAACATTGTTGATCACCATGGGACGAGTGCTTACCGCCGCGAAGGGCTATGGCCACCCGGAGGTCGAGCATGTCTACAACCGTGCTCTCAACCTGGCGGAGCGGATTCAGGAAACGCCCAGGCTATTCCCGGTGCTCCTCGGTCTCACCATTCATCATGCGGTGCGGTCCGAGCTTTCCGCGGCGCGGGACCTTGGCGAACGGCTTCTGAGGTTGGCCCAGCAGATCTCGGATCCTGTGCTCGTAGTGGAAGCGTCCTATGCTTTGGGCATTACCTGCTCCTGGCGCGGCGAATTCGCCTCGGCATGGAAGCACTTCGAGCACGGGATCAGCCAGTACGACATCGCCCAGCACCGGGCCCATCTCGCGCTCTATGGACAGGATGGAGGACCGATCTGCCTGTGCCGTGGCGGCATGGCGCTGTGGTATCTCGGCCACGATGACCGGGCGCTGGAGCTGATGGACGAGGCGCTCGCCATGACCGCGAGACTCGGACATCTGTTCAGCCGTGCCTATGTACTGACATGGGCGGCGATTTTGCACGTGCATCGACGCGACATCGCCAAGGCGCAAGAGGCGGCGGAGCTGGCATTGAAGTTCGCGGCCGAGCACGAATTTCCATTTTGGCACACCCAAGGGGTCTTTCTGCAGGGGTGGGTGCTGGCCGAAGAGGGCCACGTCGGGCAAGGCATCGAGCGGCTGCGAGAGGGGTTGGCTGGGATGCAGGCGATCGGGTCGGGAATGACGGCGCCTTGGGCGATGGGCCTGCTCGCGGAGGCGCATGGAAAGGAGGATCGTTTTGCCGAGGGCAGCACCTTGATCGACGAGGCGCTCACCATTGTCGCGCGCACCGGCAACCGCTGGTGCGAGGCGGAGCTGCATCGGCTCAAGGGCGAACTCATATACTCGAGTTCAGAGCGCGATCCCGCCGAAATCGAGGAGTGCTTCCGCCGTGCGCTGAATGTCGCCCGCATGCAGGAGGCCAAGATGTGGGAACTGCGCTCGGCGGTGAGTCTGGCGCGGCTTTGGCGAGCACAGGGTCATGGAGCCCTGGCTTGCGAGCTGCTCGAGCCCCTTCTCGGCTATTTCTCAAACGGCCAGGGGACGCTCGATCTTCTGGATGCTCAAGCGGTCGTTGAGAGCTGCGGAGGTGGCAAATTGAGCACCTGATGCTCCGCTGAAAACGACTTTGATTTAACTCCCGACTGGCGCGATGGTTCTGAATTTCGACAGGGGTATTGGGACGACTGGAACCGCGGCGAACCAGACGTCAGCCGAGGGAGCGTCGAACTTCGGTTTCCCACCCACCTACGACGCTGGTGAAGGTGAACTCTCGACCCTAACCAGGCATTCGCCGCTAATGCCCGGAATTCCCGGTTCACGGTGTGAAGCAGACGTGTAGCTTGACCGGATTTTCGGCTACCGGTCTACCTTTTGCCTCATCACCCGCCGCTTTTGACTTCGCTCAACTCCTCTGTGAGGCTTGCGGGCCTACATACATCAGCAACGAACACGTCTCACGCCCGAAAATCGACATGGTAGCGTCAGCCACCAGAGGGCCTGGAAATTGAGCAAGACGAACTATGGGAACATCGCCCGTCACGCGGGCGTCGGAACCGCCACTGTCGAGCGGGTTGTAGCGCTTGGCATCAGCGCACACCGCTCTCCTTAGAATTCATTGAGCTTTTCGGAATGGTACGTTGTTCTCGCGTACACCGTTCTCGGCATCCGCGTACACCGAAATGCTCCTGCTGGGCACAAGCGTACACCGCAGATTTCTGCCAGATTTGGCGACGAATCCTGATCGCCTGCAGATGATCCTGATCAACATTGCGCGTGGCCGGCCGCCTACCAGAAGTCTCGCTCGTCGCACAAGGTCGTGAAAGCTGCCCATGGCTAGCTGGAGCGAGAATGTTATCAGCCGGTATTGACCTGGAATCTGGTGGCTTTCATGGCGCTGACCGATAGGTCGCGACGTTATGGAGGCCAGCAGTGAATTTTTGGAATCTACTCGCGCCATTGAGATCCCGTCCGACGACCGCCATCTCGTCAAAACACCTCCACAAGATCCCACGCACCCGCCTGAAGCAGGTCATTCAGCTAGCATAAGTCCGCAGCCCGACCAGTCGGCGACTACGGTCGCCCCGACCTCGACAATTGTACCCACCGCAGTATCGACAGCTCTTTCCGCGGGTGAGGTAGTCAGCCGGCCTGTCGAGAATGCTATCTCTGGTCCATCGGTACTCGATCGCTTTTTGACGGAGCGCGCGCCTCATGCCAGGTGAGCTGATCGCCACCTCGTATGCCAAGTGGACGACCGCAGACATTTGCACAAGTCACAGAAGGAGTGTCGTGCCGAGATCGAGAAGATTATCCGAAACGCCCGCAGGACAGCGCGAAGGCGGCGCGGCGCGATCACAAGGGCGGACTTGATCCTGCATTTGCCCCTCATGGCAGACATCCCACCAAGGATCCTGCGGGCGAACGTTGTTCATGAGATCGGCCATGCGGTCGTCGGCGCAGTGCTCGGGATGGGCTAGTGAAGGTTGCTATTGTTGGCCGCATCCGGATCGACGAGAACCTACAGTACGTGGGTCACGCGCGTTTCAGGCGCGATCCATGGATCCGAAGAACGAAGCAGCACTATCTCGATCTGATTGCCATGTCGTTGGCCGGCATGGCTGCGGAGCAAGTGTTCCTCGGTGGACATGACGACGGCGCCGCAGGCAATGCGGGATCCGGCCCCTTCGAAGCAACGAAGACCGCTATGGCCCTGGAGCGTTCGTTCGGCATGGGAACGAAGCTCGCTGCGTACGGTGATCTCAATCGCCCCGGGGGCAACGGCCACTTCGATCCGATGCTTCTCCCGCGGGTCGACGGCATTCTGCAGAAGCAGTTCGACCGTGCGAGGCATCGAGAAGCTTGCACGGTTCTTGCCGACGAACTTGCTTCTCGGCTCGAGCTGTCAGGACAGGAGGTTCTGGATGCGCTGGCTCGCCAAGATCAGAACAGGCTCTCCGGTGGGTCGGGCTAGCCGTGAAAAGGCCGTCGAAGTTAGGTGCGCGACAATCTTGCGGATCTCCATATCGACAACCTCAAGGTCCAAAGGCGGAGCTTCCACTGAAGCTGAGGTGAAGGGGAGAGCGGTTGCCTCAGCTTCAGTACTAGCAAACTGGGCTGGTAGGGCCGTAGGGTGACGACATGCTATCTGACCCCGCCGCCACCATTTCAAATTCCGCAATAAAATCGAAACTATTGGCGCAATTGTGAGCGCCCTGCGCTTGCGGCACTATTAGCCCGTCAGACGAACTCAGTGTCGCCTGAAGCCCCAACGAAGAAGCCGCAGGCAGACGAAAATGACCAGACCTTTTCTTCCATGACACGCAGGAGCGCACCTCCTTCCGCAAGTGCCGCCGTCGCAGCCATGGCGATTTCACCATCTCTCGATCTAGCAGCCGAGGCTGCATCAAGCATCGAGCTCAACCGAAGGAATCAAGACAATGGCCTATGCAACCACCAAGGATGACGTCGAAATATTCTACAAGGACTGGGGTCTGAAGGACGCTCAGCCGATCGTCTTCCACCACGGTTGGCCGCTGTCGTCGGATGACTGGGATGCCCAGATGCTGGCCATCACCGTGCCGACACTGGTGCTACACGGCGAAGACGACCAGATCGTGCCGATCGCAGACTCCGCACTGAAGTCTTCCAAGCTCCTGAAGAATGGCACACTCAAGACCTATCCCGGCTTCTCGCACGGCATGCTGACCGTCAACGCCGATGTCCTGAATGCCGATCTCCTGGCCTTCGTGAAGGCCTGATCGGTCCGGCGACGGGTGCGGCCATCCACGCATCCGTCACCTCCATGAACCACGAGTGCCTACTCGGCGCACCAATCATCAATGCAAGGAACCTATCATGACGAACAGCAACCCGTCCAAGAAAGTAGAGAACCATGGCGTCGCCTGGGAGCGCGCCTTCGGATACGTTCAGGCCGTGCAGGTCAAGGACACGATCTATGTCTCGGGCCAGTTGAGCCACGATGACAACGGCAATCTTGTTTCGCTCCGGCGGAACTCGATGAGGATAAGCGGCCTGCGAATTTCTCCCAGATGGAGAGCCAGATCCGCCAGACCTACGTCAACGCAAAAACTCTGCTCGCCAGATATGGTGCGACCCTCGACGATGTCGTTGAAGAGACACTGTATGTGCTTGATGTTCCTAGCGCGTTTGCGGCCGGATCCAAGGTCCGCAAAGAAATGTACGGCACGGATGTGCCTCAGTGCGCCAGCAACCTAATCGGCATTTCGGCGCTGGCTTTCCCCGAGCAGCTCGTCGAAATCACCTTCCGGGCAATTATCAACCATCCCGCTGTCTAATTCGGCGGCAGCTACTCCATCAACCGCCGGAAGCTATTGGCCTCCGGCGGCAAACTCGTTGAAACGGTTCACACGATGCCAAAGACACCGATCGCCGGGGCGCCCGCACCTGCCACCATGGAACTTACCCCCGACCTAGTCGCCACGACCATTAGAATTGTTGAAGACGAGGGACCGGAACCCAATTGGAATCCGATCTCGCCCGAGCAGCTCGACGACCTCGTCAGCAGGGTTGAGGAAGAGGCTGGTGACGGGGAGATATGGGTGTTCGCGTACGGATCCTTGATGTGGAACCCGGGCTTCGAGGTGGCCGCCAGCGAAGAGGCGGTCGCTTACGGCTGGCACCGTGCGTTCTCGTTGAGGATCGAGCGGCTCAGGGCCACCTCCGACGCGCCCGGTCTCATGCTCGCGCTTCGGCCAGGAGGAAGCTGTTCGGGTCTTGTCCTCAAGCTTCCGTGCACTACCAAGAGGGAGAATCTGCGTACTCTTCTGGCCCGAGAGATTCGGTATGCCGAAGTGTGCGACATGGTGCGTTGGGTTGCGGTCAAGACACCGAAGGGTGTGCGGCGGGCGCTCACGTTCTGGGCGAGCGGCAGGCAATCTAAGCTCACGGAGAAGATTCCCCTCGAAGAGGCGGCAGGGTTGATCGCGCAAGCATGTGGACCTGCCGGATCTTGCGCGGAATACCTGCATCGGACGGTTTCCGATCTGGCGGATCGCAAAATCTATGATCGAAACCTGTGGCAGCTACAGCAAATAGTCGCAGCTAGGCTTCGAGCACGCCAACAGCATGATCGAATCTGAAACGGGTGTGCCAGATCATGGTGACGGGCATTTGCGTGCGTCAGTCCAGCATGACCATCTTTGCCGCGACCTGCTCCTCGAAGAACTTGGAGAATGACGCAATCCTTGGCGGTAGGGCTTGGTAGGGCGGATAGAACAGCGTCAGCCACAGGTCCGGCGGTGCCCATCCCTTGAAGACGTGGACAAGGCGACCGCTACTGATGTGATCGGCGATGTTGAATCCTGGAAGCAGCGCGACACCCGCGCCGTCGGCGGCCATGTCCGCCAGAACCTCTCCGCTGTTCGCGCTGAAGGCTCGACCTGCCGAAATCGTGATGCTTGACCCCCCGTCCGACAGCACCCAGTTCTCACGCCGGCTTTCGCCGCTGTACGCGAGGCAGTCATCGGGCTTCAGTTCGTTGGGGTGCTGCATGTCGGCGAATCTGCTTCCGGGGGCGGCGACCAGGATGCGCGGCACCATCCGGATCTTCCTCCAGATCGTGAACTTGTCCGAAGGCTGCGACGAGATGCGGATCGCCAGATCGTAGTCGTCGTCGACGATGTTCACCAATCCATCGGACAGCGAGATCTCGAAGCTCATCTTCGGATAGCGTTCCTTGAACCCGGACAGGATCGGCGGCAGTACCGTCTTGCCGAACCATGTCGGCGCACTGATACGCAGCCGACCCTCGTCCGCCTTGTGTGCGTTCATTACTTCGCGCCGCGCGTCCTCCAGAGTCTTGACCGCTGGCTGGATCTGCGCAGCAAAGATCGCGCCGTCGGTTGTCAGCGATACCTGCCTGGTCGTGCGCACAAAGAGCTGCACGCCAAGTTCCGCCTCAAGGGCGGCGATCGCCCGTGTCACGGCTGCTGGCGTCATGTCCAGCTCGCGGGCGACCTGGGCAAAATTTCGTTTTTCGGCAGCGAGCAGAAAGGTTCGGAGAGCTTTGTAGTCGTTCATCTCATTGTTTCATAAATTGCAATTCAATCAAAAGGAATATTGCAATTCCGCACGACGATCAACGGGCTTACATTCATATCAACACCTGAACACCGACGCTGATTTGAAAGGCACCGACATGATCAAGGACATCAAGGGACTTCACCACGTGACTTCGATGGCATCGGACGCGCGGCAGAACAATCACTTCTTCACCGACACGCTGGGCCTGCGCCGCGTCAAGCAGACGGTCAACTTCGACGATCCGAGCGTTTACCACCTGTACTACGGTGACGAGAATGGTTCCGCAGGCACGGTGATGACCTATTTCCCATTCCCGAACATGATGCTGGGGCGTCCGGGCGTAGGCGAGGTCGGTGAGACGCAGTTCTCGGTTCCACGGGGATCGCTGAAGTTCTGGCAGGATCGCTTCGCGGTTCAAGGTCTCGACGGTCTGGAAGCGGATACTGTCTTCGGTGCCAACCGTCTTCGCTTCATGGGCCCGGATGGCGACGGTCTTGCGCTGATCGAATCCGCCGACGACAACCGCGCGCCATGGCTGGCGGATGGAATTCCCGACGATGCGGCCATCCGCGGTTTCGCCGGCGCCCGCTTCAGCCTGCATGATACGGCTGCCACGGAAGAGCTGCTCGGCTTCATGGGCTACCAGCGCGCCGAAAAGGAGGGCGACGTGACTCGCTTCATCATTCCAAACGGGAACGGAGCGGACACGATCGATCTGGCAGCTTTGCCGAAGACACCTTTCGCGCGACAGGGGGCGGGATCGGTTCACCACATCGCGTTTGCCGTCGACAACCGCGAGAAGCAGCTCGAGGTGCGCAAGGCCCTGATGGACACGGGCTATCAAGTCACACCCGTCATCGACCGCGACTACTTCTGGGCCATCTACTTTCGCACCCCGGGCGGTATCCTGTTCGAGGTCGCCACCAACGAGCCTGGCTTCAACCGTGACGAGGACACCGCGCATCTCGGGGAGGCTCTTAAGCTCCCGAGCCGATATGAAGCATTCCGCGATCAGATCCAGGCAAATCTCGAGCCATTGGCTGTCTGAGAATACCAACTGATGGCATTTCGAATTTTGGACGCCGCATCTGCCCGGCGGCGCCCTGGGTTTTTGCAGGGAAGATCTTCAAACATCCGACTACGCCTGACGCCCTTTGCAACTGATCGATAACTGAGCCCCAAGGCATTCGCACACATTCGATGGAGAGATGACAATGGATCAATTGGGAGCGATCAGAGCGTTTGTTCGCGTCGTCGAGGCCGGATCCTTTGCAAAGGCTGCAGACACGATGGGGGCGCCGCGGTCGACCGTGAGTAAGCTTGTTCAGGATCTCGAGGCAAGCTTGAGCCTCAAACTGCTCGAACGCACGACACGTTCAGTCACCGTGACACCTGAGGGAGTCGCATATTACGAGCGCGCCATTCGTCTGATCGCCCATTTCGACGAGATGAACAATGAGGCGACCCGTGGGCGCCTCGCCACCAGGGGAAAACTTCGGGTTGACGTAGGAGGGACCTTCGCGAATGCGATTCTGATCCCTCGGTTGCCAGAGTTTTACGCGCTCTATCCAGAGATCGAGTTGCATCTTGGTGTAACAGAGCGTCAGGCCGACATCGTCGAAGAGGGCATAGACTGCGTCATTCGTGCCGGCGATCTGCCCAGCGACGCATCTCTTGTTGCGAGGAAGTTATGCAGCGTTGAGATAGTGACCTGCGCAACCCCGGGGTACCTCGAAAAACACGGCGTGCCAGCTTCGCCATCGGATCTGCAGCGTGATCATATTTTCGTGCAGTACTTTTATGCACGTAGTCTGAAAGCCGCACCCGTTCGACTGATTAAAGGCGATGAGAAAATCGAGATCTACAGCCCCATCAAGCTCTCCACCAGTGATGCGACGGCGCATTTACATGGAATATTAGCAGGACTGGGTATTGGGCAGACATTTGAATTCTTGGCACGGCCCCATATCGCTCGTGGCGCCCTGGTCCCAATCATGACCGATTGGGCGCCACCACGTTATCCCGTTCACATAGTAAGGCCAGCGGGCCGGTTTCCTAGCGCTAAGTATCAGGTCTTTGCAGACTGGGTTGCGGGCGTGTTTTCTGCCTACGACCATGATACCGGCACACCCTAGTGGCTTTGTCCATATCCATGGATGGTTACTCCACAATCACGGGCTTCTCCCATCTCTCCTTTAAAGATATTTCCCCCGGCTGATTTGATCCATCGTCGGACAGACGGCGCGGAGGGCAACGCTGTTGAGGGTAAGCAGAAGACAAAGTAGCCGCGATATGGAACCCCTGCGCGTACAGCGTAGTCACCATCTAGTCGCGTCAATGCTCAATGGCAGACTGCCAAGCACTTCGCGGCTCACACGCTGCTCCCCTGATGTCAGCGGGCTGTTTCGCCCCAAGCGAATTCAGCCAAATCGCTCCACGCCGAATAGCGTGAACAGTGACACTGCAAAACTACCTCAGGGCCGCCTGTCCGAATGAAATTTTCTTGAGCAAAGTTCGGACCGAACGGTCGCGTAGCGCAGCCTCGTGCGACGTCCGCGGGTCAACCGAACGTCAGAGTAATTATTGCGATAAAGGCAATTCATTCTCAATTAATATTGCAATTTCGCACAAGCCCAAACCACACTACGTTTCCTTTCAGCAGCCGAGGCAACCTGCATGGAAGCATTGGTTTCGACCCACTCAGGGCTTTACGAGCCGTGTTCCAGGACATGGTGTCCGACCAACAGGCCCTGCCCAGTTTATAACCCGCCGCATTCGCGGTCCAAACAACCGAAGAGGAAAATCTCATGTCCAAGCTCGAAGTCCTGACCCCCGCGAACAGCCAGCTCATCTTCATCGACCAGCAGCCGCAGATGGCGTTCGGCGTCCAGTCGATCGACCGCCAGACGCTCAAGAACAACGTCGTCGGTCTGGCGAAGGCCGCCAAGATCTTCAATGTCCCCACCACGATCACCACGGTCGAGACGCAATCCTTCTCGGGCAACACCTTTCCGGAATTGCTTGCCGTCTACCCGGAGAACGATATTCTCGAGCGCACCTCGATGAACTCCTGGGACGACCAGAACGTCCGTGACGCGCTGGCGAAGAACGCCGCCGAGGGCCGTAAGAAGATCGTCGTCTCCGGTCTCTGGACCGAGGTCTGCAACACCACCTTCGCACTCTCGGCCCTGCATGATGTTCCCGATTATGAGATCTACATGGTCGCGGATGCTTCCGGCGGCACGTCCTCCGACGCACACAAACACGCGATGGACCGGATGGTTCAGGCAGGCGTGATCCCGGTCACTTGGCAGCAGGTCCTGCTCGAGTGGCAGCGCGACTGGGCTCGCAAGGAAACCTACGATGCTGTCACCACTCTGGTGAAGGAGCATTCCGGCGCATACGGCATGGGCATCGACTACGCCTACACTATGGTTCACGGCGCAGAGGAACGCGTCAAGCACGGCAAGCGCATCGGCCCGAACCCCGCCAAGTAACGGCCTGATCAGGCCGCTCCGATAACCCCGTCGGAGCGGCCTTTCTCTAAGCGTGGAGGACATCCCGTGAAAATCTATCTTCTTTCTCTCGGTGCAGGTCTGCTTGTGGGCATCGTCTACAGCCTCCTGAACGTGCGCTCGCCGGCTCCGCCTGTCATCGCCTTGGTCGGTCTGCTCGGCATTCTCGTCGGCGAACAGATCATCCCTTTCGCAAAGACCTTGTGGAGCAGGGAGCCGGCGGCCGTTTCATGGCTTCATCAAGTCAAGCCGCACATGTTCGGCCACCTGCCGAAGGGCGGCGATCGGATCGACCTCGCCCATCAGGCGGAGGCGACAGCGGAGGAGCGGAGCTGATGACGACTCGTCGATCCTTTCTTGGGGGCGCGTCGAGCCTGGCGTTCTCGAACCTCTTCTCCCCGGCGAAAGCCGCCGATCCCAACCAGACCGGAGTAGACACCATGCATCCCGACCTGATCCTCCACAACGGCCGCGTGACGACCCTCGACCGGACCAACCCGAACGCCACGGCGATCGCCATCAAGGATGGCCTGTTTCTCGAAGTCGGATCCGACAGCGAGATTATGGCGCTGGCTGGTGCCAACACGAAGATTGTCGACCTCAGGGGCAAGCGCGTCCTTCCGGGTCTGATCGACAACCACACCCACGTCGTTCGCGGTGGCCTGAACTACAACATGGAGCTGCGCTGGGACGGCGTTCGGTCGCTCGCCGATGCGATGGACATGCTGAAGCGCCAGGTGGCGATCACGCCCGCGCCGCAATGGGTGCGCGTCGTCGGCGGCTTCACCGAGCACCAGTTCGCCGAGAAGCGCCTCCCGACTATCGAGGAGATCAATGCGATCGCGCCCGACACGCCCGTGTTCCTTCTGCACCTCTATGATCGTGCGCTGCTCAACGGTGCCGCTCTCCGCGCAGTCGGCTACACCCGGGATACGCCGAACCCGCCCGGCGGCGAAATCACGCGCGATGCCAACGGCAACCCGACTGGCATGCTGCTCGCTAAGCCGAATGCGGGCATTCTGTACTCGACGCTCGCCAAGGGGCCGAAGCTTCCTCTGGACTACCAGGTCAACTCGACCCGTCACTTCATGCGCGAACTGAACCGCCTCGGCGTGACAGGCGTGATCGATGCGGGCGGGGGCTTCCAGAACTATCCGGATGACTACGAGGTCATCCAGAAGCTCTCCGATGAGAACCAGATGACGGTGCGTCTGGCCTACAACCTCTTCACCCAGAAGCCCAAGGAAGAGAAACAGGACTTCCTGAACTGGACGCAGTCGGTCAAATACAAGCAGGGCAACGACTACTTCCGTCACAACGGTGCCGGCGAGATGCTGGTCTTCTCGGCTGCCGACTTCGAGGACTTCCGCCAGCCCCGTCCGGAAATGGCTCCGGAAATGGAAGGCGAACTGGAAGAGGTCGTCCGGGTTCTGGTCGAGAACCGCTGGCCCTGGCGTCTCCACGCCACCTATGACGAGACCATCTCCCGCGCCCTCGATGTGTTCGAGAAGGTCAACAAGGACATTCCGCTCGAAGGACTGAACTGGTTCTTTGACCATGCCGAAACCATCTCGGATCGCTCGATCGACCGCATCGCCGCACTCGGTGGCGGCATCGCCACGCAGCACCGCATGGCCTATCAGGGCGAATACTTCGTCGAGCGTTACGGCCATGGAGTGGCGGAAGCCACTCCGCCGATCAAGCGCATGCTCGACAAGGGCGTAAATGTCTCGGCAGGTACGGATGCGACGCGCGTTGCTTCCTACAATCCGTGGGTCTCGCTCTCCTGGATGGTGACCGGCAAGACAGTCGGCGGAATGCAGATCTACCCGCGTGCAAACTGCCTCGATCGCGAGACGGCGCTGCGCATGTGGACCGAAAAGGTCACATGGTTCTCGAACGAAGAGGGCAAGAAGGGCCGTATCGAGAAGGGCCAGTTCGCGGACCTCGTGGTTCCCAACAAGGACTTCTTCTCCTGCGCAGAGGATGAGATCTCCTTCCTCGTGTCGGAACTGACCATGGTCGGTGGCAAGATCGTCTACGGCGCGGGCGACTTCAAGACGCTCGACGAGAACGACATCCCGCCTGCGATGCCCGACTGGTCTCCTGTCCGCAAGTTCGGCGGTTATGCAGCCTGGGGTGAACCGGAAGGCGCAGGCGCTCGCTCCTTGCGCCGCACGGCGATCTCCACATGCGGATGCGCCAGCGATTGCGGCGTGCACGGCCATGACCATGCCGGGGCTTGGACATCCAAACTTCCGATCGCCGACGTCAAGGGATTCTTCGGCGCACTCGGCTGCTCCTGCTGGGCGGTCTAAACTCAGCTTTGCGCTGGGGCGGCCACGCCGCCGCCCGAGCGACCGTCCCGATAATTTCAGAAACCGCAATTAAATCGAAACGACTGCTGCAATTGTTGGCAAGACGGTAACCCGCCAATATCGCTCCATCAAACGCAGCCGCTCAATCAGATCGGCAAACATGCAGGAGCAGATATGACCCACCAATCCCATTTGTCGAATCCGGTCCGGAGCAGTCTTGCACGCATCGTCGCTTCTCCGGTCACGCGAACCGTGTCGCTCCTTGCGCTCTGCACCGCCTACATCCAGGGCCCGCTTACCAAGATCTTCGATTTCAACGGCGCACTGGCCGAAATGGACCACTTCGATCTCCACCCAGCCGCCTTCTTAGCGGTCGCCGTCATCGTGTTCGAGCTGACGGCTTCTGCCATGGTGGTCTCGGGCTTCTTCCGTTGGGCTGGAGCATTGGCCCTCGCGGCCTTCACGCTCATGGCAACGTTCATCGCCCTCCGTTTCTGGGAGATGGCTCCCGGCATGGACCGCATGATGGCGACCAACGCCTTCTTTGAACATGTTGGCCTCGCTGGCGCATTCCTCTTGGTCGCCGCATCCGATCTCGCCAAGGGAGCAGGCAAATGAGCGCTACAAAATCATCCGGCGGAACCTTCGCGCCACTCGCACAGCCTGTGTTTGCGGTTCTCTGGATCGCCACCGTCCTTGGCAATACCGGAAGCTTCATGCGCGACGTCGCAAGCTCCTGGCTGATGACGGATCTTTCGGCATCGCCGGCTGCGGTCGCCATGGTCCAGGCGGCCGGAACCCTGCCGATCTTCCTGCTTGCAATTCCTGCGGGTGTTCTCACCGACATCCTCGATCGCCGCAGGTTCCTGATCGCCGTCCAGCTCCTGCTGGCATCCGTCAGCATCTCGCTTATGGTCCTGTCCCAGACGGGCATGCTGTCGGTCAGCGCGCTGATCGGTCTGACCTTCCTGGGCGGCATTGGCGCTGCTCTGATGGGGCCGACATGGCAGGCCATTGTTCCCGAACTGGTCAAACGCGAGGACGTGAAGAGCGCGGTAGCCCTGAACTCGCTCGGCATCAACATCGCTCGCTCCATCGGGCCTGCTGCGGGCGGCCTGCTTCTCGCAGCCCTTGGAGCCGGGATCACCTATGGCGCGGACGTTGCCAGCTACATCGTGGTGATCGCAGCTCTCGTCTGGTGGCCGCGGGCTAAGAACGCAAACGACGCGCTCCAGGAGAACTTCTTCGGTGCGTTTCGGGCCGGACTTCGCTACACCCGCTCAAGCACGCCACTGCACGTCGTCCTCCTGCGCGCCGCGATCTTCTTCGCCTTCGCCAGCGCCGTCTGGGCGCTCCTCCCGCTCGTTGCCCGGCAACTGCTTGGAGGCGATGCCAGCTTCTACGGTATTCTCCTTGGTGCGGTCGGAGCTGGTGCGATCGGTGGAGCCTTGGTCATGCCGAAGGTGCGCGAACGCCTGAGTTCTGACGGCCTGCTTCTCGGCGCTGCGCTGATCACTGCAGCCGTCATGGGAGTCCTTGCTCTCGCTCCACCGAAGTGGGTCGCCATTGTCGTCCTCCTCTTCCTCGGTGGTGCATGGATCACCGCTCTGACAACGCTCAATGGCACGGCGCAGTCTGTCCTGCCCAACTGGGTGCGCGGTCGTGGTCTTGCTGTGTACCTGACCGTGTTCAACGGTGCGATGACTGCTGGAAGCCTGGGGTGGGGCGCGGTCGGCGAGGCTGTCGGCATCCAGTCCACCTTGATCATCGGAGCCATCGGCCTGCTCATCGCCGGGTTCATCATGCACCGCGTGAAGCTTCCAGCCGGCGATGCCGACATGGTGCCGTCGAACCACTGGCCCGAGCCTCTTGTCGCCGAACCCGTCGCCCATGATCGTGGCCCGGTTCTGATCCTGATCGAGTACAAGGTCGAGAAGCAGCATCGGAGTGCATTCCTACATGCCATCGATCACCTTTCCAAGGAACGTCGCCGCGATGGTGCCTACGGATGGGGTGTCACCGAGGATTCGGCCGACCCTCAGAAGATCGTCGAATGGTTCATGGTGGAATCCTGGGCCGAGCATCTTCGCCAGCACAAAAGGGTGTCCAACGCCGACGCCGACCTACAGGGGAAGGTTCTCGCCTACCATGTTGGCCCAGGCAAGCCCGTCGTCCGTCACTTCCTAACGATCAACCAACCGGGGGCCGCGTAGCGGGGTAGCGAAGGGTGGCGGCTGCGGCCGCCGCTGCCAAGTGATCTTGAAATTCTGGCGTGACGATCCTCATCTGAGGCGAATGACAGTACAGCCATATGGCTGAAGCCTCAGCGCTTCGTTCACCGGATCGCCGGACAAAAGTTCGATCCCGGCAGGCAGGGACGTGACCTCCACCGGCTCCGCATCGCAATTCAGCAGGAAGAGCAGCTTTCTGTTTTCCGCCTCCCTCAGGACCACCTCCACCGCAGGCGGCAAGTCCGGTACCAGAGGCTGCTAGGCTTTCGCGACGGCTGGTGATGTGAGGCCGCTCGACCTCGAGGAGGCGCCTCATGCGCTACAGCTTCCTCGGGGGCTGGCCGCTTGTTGGCCACCGCCAACGCCAGACCGCCCAAGATCAGGACCACGCCCGCCGCGAACATCAGGCCGAGCCGATCGCCGAACAGAAACGACGCAGCGGCAATCCCGAAGACCGGCTGAAGATACTGGACGCTCGCCGCGCCCGGGCCGAAACAGCCCGCAAAAAATACAACCACAACAGCAGGCCCGCGACCGTCACCATGACACCGAGATACACTGTCGCCCATAGCGCTTGCATCGTGATCTGCATGGGTTCGTGCGTCATCTCCCAACCGGCCAGAGGCAGGATCGCGACCAGGCCGGCCACAGCGTTCCATGCCGCCACGGGCAAGGTGCCGTACTTCTCGGTGAGTTCGGCGCTCCAGATGTAGTAGAAGGCGATGGCAACCGCCGAGACGAGCATCCAAGCCACGCCAGCGACCGTGGTCCTGGACAGGTCGTCAACTTCCGATCCGCTTCCCACCGCCACCAGGGCAATGCCGCCGAAGGCTGCGAGCAATCCAATCCACTGCCGACCCGCCACGGGTTGCTTGAGACGCAGCGCCGCAAGATCACGATAATGATCGGAATTGTCGCGGACATGATCGTTCCGACCGACGCGGATGTGCCTTGTACACCGAACGACTGGGCGACATTGCCCAGCGTAATGCCCATCACGCCGAGCGCTATGATGCTGGGGACAGCTTGCCACGGCACACGAAGCCGACCTGCCGCCAAGACCAGAAACAATGGGACCGCCACGAGGAAACGCATGGCGGTGAGCGTCAAAGGCGGGATCGATTCAAGGCCCCGCTTCGTGATCGGAATTGAAAGGCCCCACATGATTGCGAGCAACAGCATTGCGCCGGCATCTCGTTCTTCAGTGCCGTCACCCGTCTGCTCTCCGAACTCGCACGCGAGGCGGAAAACGTTCGCCGCAAGAACGACACCACGCGCCTCGTCGTCAGCTCGGGCGTTTCCTTCGCAAGCAAATGGCTGACACCGCGACTGCACAGGTTGATGGCTCGGTATCCGGATTTCGACGTCCATCTCGAAGTGACCGACGCTTCGATCGATTTCGCGGCAGGTCACGTCGATGTGGCCCTGCGTTATGGGGCCGGCCAATATCCCTTCGCGACCGCCGAGCGCATCATGAACGAGACAGTGTCCCCGGTCTGTGCGCCGGACTATCTCGACCGAATCGGTGGGCTTCGATCTCCCAGCGAGCTTGCCAAATGCCAGCTCATCCACGAGATCGGCATGACCACGACATGGGAAAGGTGGTTCGCGATGATGGACTTGCCATATCCAAGGACCCACGGATACAGTCACGGCAGCATGTCCATCGAGGCGGCGATCCGGGGTGAAGGCGTGGCCCTGGGGCGGAGCGTTCTGGTCGCAGAAGACCTTGTGGCAGGCCGCCTTGTGTCGATATTCCCGCAAGCCATGCTGGAGGTCGAATGGGGATACGATCTTGTTTACCAGATAGGCGATCAAGATCACCCGAAGGTTCGCGCATTCAGGCATTGGATTGCCGACGAAGTACGGGAATTCATGGCCGCAAATTTCTAAAAGTGCATGTTGAGTATGACTGCTGTTCCGACTGAGACGTAATCTGAAACGGAACGATCGACCCGAAGCAGACACCTGCGGTGAAGGCGATGATCGTCTCAATTTTGGAGTCATTGCAGACCTTCGCCGACGGGTGCAGCTTGCGCAGCAGTGCCTCGCTTCAGACCGCCCCGATCCCTGGCCCTGGCAGCGCTGGGTCTTTGCGTCAGAATCAAAGACGGTAGAACCGCACCGCATTATCGTGGAAGAGACCGGCGCGTTCATCGCCTGAGTAGCCTTTCGTGATGTCCTTGAAGGCGTTGAAGATTGCATCGTAGCTGGAAAACAGCTTGTCCACCGGGAAGTTGGAAGCAAACATGCAGCGTTCCAACCCAAAGGCGGCGATCGCTTCCTCGACGTAGGGCCGGATCGATGCCGTCGTCCAGGTCCAGTCACCCATGCCAAGGCCGGAAATCTTGCAGGCGACGTTCGGCGCCTGCGACAGCAACCGCATTCCCTTACACCAACCTTCGAAATGATCGGGTCCGTCGACCTGCATGCCGGTGTGGTTGAGAATGATCTGAACGTCCGGAAAATCGCGCGCGAGGTCAAGGAACTCCTCCATCTGCCAGTAGTAGAGCTGGAGATCGAAGCTCAGTCTGCGTTTGGCCATTTCACGAAATCCCCGCCGCCATTCGGGTGTCCTGCTTACCCCCGCCTGGGTTAGGTAGGTCTTGGCCGGGTCCTTGTGGAAGTTCATGGATTGGCGGATGCCGCGGAAGTTCGCATATTGCATGTGCTCGTCGAGAAGTTCGCCCACATCCGGCTTCCGCAAGTCAGCGTAACCGACGATCCCATGCGGAAATCCATGCTTGTCCGCCACGCCTTGCAGCCAACGCGTCTCGCCGGCCGGATCCTTCGGATCATAACCGACGTCGAGGTGAACCGCCTTGACGAGGTTCTGGTTCTTCGCGTCGGCAAGGAAATCACCGATAAGGTAGGTCTTGTTGATGACGGTATAGTCGCCGAAAGCCGACGGCTTCACGCCGTCGGAGAGCCAAGGATAGTAGTTGTGGTCCAAGTCCCAGAGATGGAAATGGGGGTCGACGATAGGAAGGTCATCCATGTTTGACGTTTCCGATTGGGAGGCAGGGGGTGCCCGGACAAGTCCCGACACCCTATCGATATCAGTTGCTGGGCGGGAAGACGCGAGCGACGACAGCCTTGGCTTCGGGCGAGTCTACCTTGTCGGCGGTGACGAGCGGCATGACCAAGGCCAGGTCTTTCGTAACAGGCGCATCGGTGAGTGCATTGAACACCTGTTGCGTTCCATCGAGCCCCTGTCCGACTGCCTCCTGGAAGAAGATGCCCTGGATGGCGTTCGCCTTCAGGAGACCGATGGTGGTCGGGCTGCCGTCTGCAACGGCAATGCCCACCTTGCCGGTGAGGCCACGCGTCTCGAGTATCTTGGCCGCGCCCGTTCCGGCTTCGTCATACATGCCGTAGATTGCCTTGATGTCGGGATGCGCCGTCAACATGTCGTTCGCCTGCGTGACGGCCTCGTTAACCGTCAGACCGCGGGTTTCGAGCATCTGCGCCAACTCGCATCCGTCGGTCGCGAATGCTTCCTTGGCACCCTTGAGGTACTTTTGGGCGTTTTCCCGATCCTGCGGCAGCGACAACATGCCAACCTTGCTTCCGCCGCGATCCTTGGCGAGCTTGCAGACAAAACTGCCTTGAGCCTTTCCGGTCTCGTAGTTGTTCGCGGTAACCGACGACGTATAGTCCGTCTGTCCGGGCTGGGGGCCAATGCCGGCGAAAGCGATCGGAATGTTCTGTGACTTCAGGTAGGCAAGCAGTGGCGGCGTGCTGGTGGAACTCACCGGACCGATCACGATCGCATCCACGCCCTTCGTTACCGCCGTCCTGGCGTTGTCCATCTGCTTGGCGGGCGAGTTTTCGGACGTGTACTCGACATAGTCCATGCCGAGTTCCTCGGCCTTTTTCTTTACCCCGTAGCCAACCCATTGCCAGTAGGAAATGTCGAGCGAGGGCGCGAGGTAGGCGACCGTCTTTTTCTCCTCCGCCTGTACGCCTGTAAGGCCAACTCCTGCTCCCACAATGGCAGCAGTCAAGATAAGCGCTGTCGTAAGTTTGTTCTTCATGCTTTTTCTCCTCCAAAAGAACCGGCGCGGACGCCGATGTCACTCTCAGCCGGCCCCGCGCCGGGATTTGCTGAAGCGGTCGATCACGACCGCGATCAGGATTGCGAGACCCGTCACCGAGCCTTGCCAGAAACTGTTGATGCCCATCAGGTTGACGCCGTTCTGAATGACAGTGATCATCAGAGCGCCGAGCACGGCTCCCACTGCGGTCCCCGTGCCCCCGAGGAGGCTCGCGCCGCCGATCACCACCGCTGCGATGGCTTGCAACATGAGGCTCGAGCCGGCGGTGGATTCGGCATTCAAAATATAGGAGATCGTCAGCAGGCCGGAGAAAGACGCCAGAAGCGACGAGGCCACATAGGCGAAGAACTTGGTGCGCTTGACTGGAATTCCGAGCAGATAGGCTGCCGCGGCGCTGCTGCCTGCGGCGTAGAACCACCGGCCGGCCACCATCTTCTTCAGGAAGATTTCGATCGCTATCAGAAGGACCAGGCAGAACAGAATGTAGTTAGGCAGGCCTGGAATGAGGCTGCCACTGTTCAAGAGCCAGAAATCCGGATCTGGGATCGGCATAGAGCGACCATTGGTCACGATAAAGGCAAGGGAGCCGGCAACCGCGAATGTGATCAGCGTCACCACAAAGGGCGCGAGCCCTACGATCGTCACTAGAAAGCCGTTGATGGAGCCGAACACAAGGCCCACGCCCAAGCCGAACATGCTTGCCGCGACGCCGCCATAGCCGTACGCCATGGCCTGCGCAGTTACCATGCCGGTCAGCGAAAAGACTGAGCCAACGGACAGATCGATGCCCCCAGTGATGACGACGAGAAGCACGCCGAGTGACATGATGATCAGCGGCGCTCCAGCTTGGGTAACGTTGGCGAAGTTGCCCCAGCTCAGCGCCTGCGGCACCTGCGAGCCTACGGCAAGCGCTAGAAGCGCGATTGCAACGGCGATTGCAACTTCGGTGCGATACGTCCCGATGATGCTCTCACGGTGCCTGATTGCGGAAGGCGTCTGACCAGCCGCTTGCGTGCCTTGTGTGGTCGTATGTGTCATGCCGCCAATCCCGTCAGTTCAGCGAGCCTGTCCTCGCTCAAATCGCCATGCTCTATCAGGCCGGAACAACGTCCCTCGGTATCGAAGGCGATGACCCTGTCGCATACCTCCAGAAGCTCAACATTCTCCGTGGACCACCAGACGATGATCGTGCCGGTCGACGCCATTTGCCGGATGAGTTGATAGATTTCTTTTTTTGTCCCGATGTCGACGCCGCGTGTTGCCTCCTCGAGAACGAGGAGATGCGAGGGAACGCCCAGCCAGCGCGCCACGAGGAGCTTCTGCTGCGTCCCGCCGCTGAGCGTGCTCGGCAGGTCCCAGATCGAATCGGCTTTAACCTTCAGTGCCTGCAACAGATCCAGACATTCGATCCGCTCGCTGGCGCCCGCGAACAGGCTGCCGCGAACGACGCGCCGAGACGCCAGCACATTGTCGAGAATGGGCAGGCTGTGAAGTATGCCCTTCTGCGACCTGTCGCCGGTGACGAATCCGGCCCCGAGCCTGGCCGCCTCCCGCGGCGAAGAAAACCGGGTCGGCCATTTGGCACGAGAGACGGTCCAGCGCTTCGACCGGGCAGCGCCCACGAGAGCATCGATTAGCGCTTGTGGTCCGACGGGAGCACCGGCAATCCCCACTATGGTGCCCGGCGCGAATTCCAGCTCGTTCCCGTCTTCCCGGACCGTCAGGCCTTCGCCGCTGACCCTCGCTCGTGCGAGGGGCGCGTGCTCGGCGGAATGGAAAGCGGCGAGCTGACCCATCTTCTCGACAATCGCCGCGTCGCTGAGACTTGCCGTCGGCACCCGGTCCACGACCGTACGACCGTCGCGGATGATGGTGCAGACATCTGCAATCTCTCTGATCTCCCTCATTCGGTGCGACACGAAGACGACCGAGAGCCCCGCATTGCGGGTGAGCCGCCTCAGGACCGAGAACAGGCGCTCCGTTTCGGCGGCGGTCAGGTTTGCCGTGGGTTCATCAAGCAGAAGCAAATCGGCGCCTGAAGAAAGTGCGCGGGCGATCTCGACCATTTGGCCTTCGTGGAGGCTGAGGTCGCCAACAAGCCGATGAACGGAGGCCGACGCGAAATCGCGGTCGATCATGGACAGCGCCTCGTGGGCGTGCCGCAGCGCGCCCTTGCGGCTGAACGGTGCAAAACCCTTTCGAAAATGCGGCAGGGCGATGTTTTCGGCGACCGTCAGATGCGGCAACAGCGCCAGCTCCTGATGAACGACCGCCACCTTTCGCCGCCCCTCCGCTTCGGTGCGAGCGGCACCGGCAGGATCCCGAAAGATGATTTCGCCCTCACCTTTAGAGGCCGAACCCGTGATGACGCGGATCAAAGTGGATTTGCCCGCGCCGTTTCCTCCGAGGAGCGCGTGGACTTCGCCGCGAGCAACCGAGAAATCGACACCCTTGAGCACGGAAGTAGCGCCGTAGGACTTGGTCAGCCCTTTGACCGATAGGACGAATTGTTGTGCGTTCGACATCACGCTTCTCCCCTCAATAGATCGTCAGGCCGGGAATGAAGCTGACGGCGAGCAGAAGAAGCATCGCCATGCCGAAAAACGGCCACAGCTCCCGTGTCGTCGCACCAAGCGGTGTCTTTGCGATCGAGGAAGAGATGAATAGAGTCGTCCCGATGGGCGGCGTGTAGAGGCCGATCCCCAGGTTGATAACCATCATCAGGCCGAGTTGCACACGGTCGAGGCCAATCGCGTCCGCCAGAGGCACGAAGATCGGGCCGAGCAGGAGGATTGCCGGTGGCATGTCGAGCGGCATGCCGACGATCAGCATCAGGATGTTCATCAGCAGGATGATGAGGATGGGGCTCGAGATGTTGTCCGCCACCCATGCCGCCATCTGTTGCGGCGCCTGGTCGAAGGTGAGGACCCAGCCGACAGCAGCGCTTCCCATGATGACGAGCATGACCACGCCGGTCGCAACGCCCGCCTCGACCACATTCTCGCAGAACCTCGTCCAGGTCAGGTCGCGGTAAAACAGCAGGCTCAGCAAAAGGGAGTACACGACCGACAGCACGGCCACCTCGGTCGGGGTCGCGAAACCGAAGCGCAGGAACAGAACGATCAGGATGGGCAGCAGAATTGCAGGAAAGCTCTTGAGCGCGAGCATCGCCAGCTCGCTTTTCTTCACCTTCACGGCTTGCGTGCTGTAGCCACGCCGAATCGACACCAACCAGCAGACGAAGACGAAGCTCGCTGCCATAAAGAGTCCTGGAACAATACCCGCCAGGAACAGGTTGCCGACGCTGACACCGCTGATGAGCGAATAAAGGATCATCGGGATCGACGGCGGGATCAGCACGTCAATGACTGCCGAGGTCGCATTGTTCGCGGCGCAGAGCGCCGGCGGATAACCCTGCCTCTTCTGCCACGGAATGAGCACCGATCCTAGCGCACTGGCATTCGCAACAGCCGAGCCCGATACGCCGCCAAAGACGACCGAGGAGACGACCGTCGTCGACAACGGGCCTCCGCGCCAGCGCTGCATCGCCTTCGACGCAAGCGCCAGGAGCTGCCGGCCGAGTTCACCGCCAAGCATCAGCGTCCCAGCCAGCATGAAAAACGGCAGCGCCAGCATGGGAAAGGACTGGGTCTGGTCGTAAACCTGCTGTGCAACCACGGAAAGCGGCACGTAGCCATTGAAAAGCACACCGACGCCCGCCGCAATAATGAGCGCGTAGCCCACCGGCACGGCCAGCACCATGAGAATGCAGAACGAGATGATCATTATCAGCGTCATAGCGGCATCTCCTCTGCCCCGACCTTGGTCCGCTGTTCCCAGCCGAAACGAAGCACCCTCACCGCGACGGAGACCGTGACGATAGCGACGAGGAAGGCGCCGACAGCCAGCGAGTAGTATCCGACGCTGTTTGGCAGTTGCAGCACGGGACTGTGTTCCACGCCCGCGATCTCCGCGACGACCATTGCCTGATAGCTGAGCACCAGGAAGGCTGAGGCGCTGGCCGCGCTAGCGAGCACGAAGGCGGCAATACGAAGCCGCTGTCCCAGCTTGTCGTAGAGCCATTCGACGGCCATGTGTCCGCCGACGTGTGCGGCCAGCACGATCCCTGCCAGAATGAACCAGGGGAAGATCAGCATCGGCAGCTCCTGCGCGAAGGAGAAGCCGCCGCTCAGGGTATAGCGGGCGATCACATTGCCCGTGGTGACGAGGGTGAGCGCGATCCCGCTCGCTATCACGACGAAGCGGGCGAGCCGCACGATGACCTTCTCGACGACGTCGACGAGCTGCAACAGCATAAGCATGGCGAGGCTCCGGCTTGGCGAGGACGGTTACGCCCTCGCCTCCGCTTCGATCTGGCTGACGAAATCGCCGAACGGCTTCTTCTTCCAGATTTCGGCAACGGGAGCCGTCGCCTTCACGAACGCCTCGCGATCGACCTCGGCGACTTCAATATTTGCGTTGCTCTTGAAGGCGGCCAGGACCTCCGAAGCCTTCTCGGCGGAGAGTTTTCGCTGCAGGTCGCCGGCCTCCTTGGCTGCCACCCTCACCGGTTCGAGGTCACCTCCAAGCCGCGCCTCGGCGATCTTCGACATCAGAAACGGTGTCGACTCCCACTTGTGCGCGGTCAGGCTGATGTAGCGGTTGACCTCGTAGAGCTTCGAACTCTCGATGTTGGCGAGTGGATTCTCCTGTCCGTCGACGACGCCCTGCTGCAGGGCGATGTAGAGCTCTCCAAAGGCGATCTGCTCGGTGGTCGCGCCGAGCGACTCAAAAATGTCGATGGTCATCGGATCCGCCGGCGTGCGTATCTTCATGCCGGAAACATCGGCGGGCGCGACGACCTTTCGCTTCGAATTGGTGAGGTGGCGGATGCCGTTGTCCCACCAGTCGAGCGGAACGACGCCGACCGCCTCGAAACGCTTGTTGAGCTCCTGTCCGACGGCCCCGTTGAGAAGCTTCATCGCCTTCTCGGTGCTCGCGAACAGGAAAGGCAAGCCGAGGGCCGCCAGCTCCGGCACCAGAGCCGAGGTGGCGCCCTGGCTGTTTGCCGTGAAGTCCAATGCCCCGGTGCGCAGGCTCGTCAACATGGCCGCGTCGCTGCCGAGCGTCTCGGCTCCCGCGACATTGATCTTCACGCGTCCCGACGTCTTCTCGGCCACCAGCTCTGCAAACTTGGCGGCGGCGACGGTCCGTGGATTTCCCGGCGCGGCGCCGTGACCGAGCGTCAACGTCGTTTCGGCCCTGGCGGGTCGGATGGTGCTGACGAGCGCGGGCGCGGCAAGCGCTGCCGCGGCCGATGCGAGAAACGTACGTCTATGAAGTTGCAAGCTCATTGTCTCCTCCTCAAGTGCTTACATTTTGAAGGCGATCCAGCTCCTCCAAGCCGGATCTCCACTATTCGTCGAGCCAACCTTTGATCGCTGACACCACCTTGCCCGTGGAGAACCCGTACTGATCGTGCAGCGTCGGCAGGGCACCCGCCTCCAGGAACTGATCCGGTAGTGCGATTTGGCGGAAGGCTGGGGGGCGGACGTCCGAGCGCATGAGCGTAGCGGCCACGGCCTCGCCAAGCCCGCCGATCACGGTGTGGTTCTCGGCAACGACGACGAGGCGCCCACCTCTTCGGCACTCCGCAAGGATCGTCGCCTCGTCGAGCGGTTTGATGGTGGGAACGTGCAGCACGGCCGCATCCACACCGTCCTTCTGGAGTTCCTTGGCGGCTTCAAGCGCCCGCATCGTCATGAGGCCGGACGAAATGATCAGCGTATCCTGTCCGTCCCGGATCAGTTTCGCCTTCCCGAGTTCGAACTCGTAGCCGTACTCGTCGAGCACGAGCGGTACGTTGCCGCGCAGCAGCCGCATGTAGACCGGGCCCTTGTGGGCGGCGATCGCCGGCACCGCCTGCTCGATTTCGTGCGCATCGCAAGGATCGATGATCGTCAGGTTCGGCATGCCGCGGAACATCGCTAAGTCCTCGGTTGCCTGATGGCTCGGCCCGTAGCCGGTCGTGAGGCCGGGAAGCGCGCAGACGATCTTTACGTCCAGCATCTCCTCGGCGATCGCGAGGCAGATGAAGTCGTAGGCGCGACGGGAGGCAAAGACCGCATAGGTGGTGACCCACGGCTGGAAACCTTCCCTCGCCATGCCGGCAGCCGCCATCATCAGAAGCTGCTCGGCCATCCCCATCTGGTAGAATCGGTCCGGGTGGGCGGCGCGGAAGATATGCAGATCGGTGTATTTCGCCAGATCTGCGGAAAGGCCGACAATACGAGGGTCCCTGTCTGCTATCGCTGCCAGCGTGTGCCCGAAAGGTGCCGGCTTCGTCGGCTGGTCCGGCCCGGCAATGGACGCGATCATCGCTGAAGTCGTAAGCCGCGGTCTGTCGCCGTTGTTCAGCAAGTGCTCCGGCCGAATGTATTTGGAACGCCTCATGCCACGGCTCCTGCGTCGATGATCTTCAGGGCTTCGGCCCATTCATGCGGCTCGACCCGCAGGAAGTGGTTGCGCTCGCGCGCCTCCAGGAATGGCACGCCCTTCGCCATTTTCGTGTCGCAGATGATCATGCGCGGCTGTGCGCCCTCGTGGTGGCGGGCAGCATCGAACGCCTTGACCAGTGCGTCGATTTCGTTTCCGTCGACGCGCTGCACGAACCAGCCGAAGGCCTCGAACTTCGGTACGAGCGGTTCGAAGTTCATCACCCCGAGAGAAGGCCCGTCGGCTTGCATCTGGTTGACATCGACGATGCCGATCAGGTTGTCGAGCTTGTAGGAGCCGGCCGACATCGCCGCTTCCCAGGTGGAGCCCTCGTCCAGTTCGCCGTCCGAGAAGAGATTGTAGACAAACGATTTTGAGCCCTTGCGCTTCAACGCCAGGGACATGCCGACAGCAATGCCAAGCCCGTGGCCGAGCGACCCGCCGGTGATCTCCATGCCCGGCGTATAGGTAGCCATGCCGGACATCGGCAGCCGGCTGTCGTCCATGCCGTAGGTCCCGAGCTCATCTTCGGGAATGATCTTCGCCTCGATCAAGGCGGCATAGAGCGCGATCGCGTAGTGGCCGATCGAAAGCAGAAACCGGTCGCGGCCTTCCCACTCCGGATCTTCCGGGCGATAGCTGGTGGCGTGGAAGTAGGACACGGCGAGTACATCGGCGACACCAAGCGCCTGCGCGATATAGCCCTGGCCTTGGACCTCTCCCATCCGGAGCGCGTTGCGGCGGATGCGCCTTGCGCGCTCGCTCAAGCTCACATTATGACCAATCTCGGCCATTCCTACCTTCCTTCCGATTTATGATGGAGGCCTTGTCGGAGCTCAGTGGATCAGCATTCCGCCGTTGACGTCGATCACGGCGCCGGTGACATAGGCCGACAGGTCGGAGGCGAGAAACAGATAGATGCTGGCGACGTCGCGTGCCTCGCCGAGCCTGTTCAACGGGATGCCCCTGATGATGTCGGAACGCATCTCCTCGGACAGCTTGCCGCCGGTGATATCAGTCTGGATGAGGCCGGGGGTTACAGAATTGACGCGAATGCCTGCCGGGCCGAATTCGCGCGCCATCGCCTTCGCGAGACCAAGAACGCCGGCCTTGGCCGCCGAATAGTGCGGACCGCCGAAAATGCCGCCTCCACGCTGGGCAGAGACCGACGACATGCAGGCAATTGATCCGCCGCCATTGTCGCGCATGTTCGGGATAAAGGACTGGCTGAGGTTCAAGACGCCGGTCATGTTGACCGCAACGATGCGCTGCCAATCCTCTTCGGAAATCTCGAGCGTCTTCACGGGCTGCGTGACACCGGCGTTGTTGATGAGCACGTCGATGGCGCCGAACGCCTCGATTGCCGCCTCCGCCGCATCCTTGCACGACGCCCGATCGGTGACGTCGCAGCCGAGACCAATGTGACTGCCGCGCTCAACCGGTGCCAGGGTCGACGCCGCTTCGCTCGCGGCCTCGGCATCGATGTCCAGGATGGCGACTCTGGCACCATTCTCCGCAAAAAGCTCGGCCGTGGCGCGACCGATACCGCGCTTGCTTGCCGCTCCCGAAATGACCGCGGTCTTTCCTCGCAGTAGCATACAGGTCTCCTCCTCCCGAAGCCTCTGGTCCTCTTCGTCCGCGTGGCGGTCCGCCGCTTCGATGGGGAGAGAATTGAATGAACGAGCGGTCTGCTGCAAACGCCAAGTTTACATCGGTAGATGACTCTGCTTCACTAATCCGATGCTGAACATGATTTCGCTTTCCGCCATGCGCATCTTCGAATCGGCCGCCCGCCTCGGCTCCTTTCGAGCGGCAGCCGAGGAGCTCAGGCTTTCGCCGAGCGCGATCAGTCATGCGATAGTGCGACTTGAGCGTGACCTCGGCGCCAGTCTTTTCGAGCGGACAACGCGCAATGTCGAGCTGACGCTGGCGGGCCAGACGCTGCTCACCCATGCTTCCAATGCCTTTGAGGAGCTGCGCCGTGGTGTTGAACTTATTTCATCCAAAAAGGCGCAGTTGCTGCGCGTCCATTGCGCGCCGAGTTTCGCCGCTCAAGTTCTGTCACCGCGCCTGCCGCTGTTCCTGAAAGAGAACCCCGGCATCGAAGTGAGGTTCGCCGCCAGCACGAACTATGCCCGTTTCGTGGACGATCTTTTCGATGCGGATATTGTCTATGGCGAGCCTCTGGATCGCGAGGACCTCATCGTTATTTCCCTCGGAGAGGAGATCGTCGCTCCCCTCTGTTCGCCGGAGATGGCCAAGGAACTCAAATCGCCCCGTGACCTCGTACGACAGCCACTCATACGCAGCGAT
Organism: Sinorhizobium sp. NG07B; assembly: GCF_002532005.1. Classification (NCBI taxonomy): domain Bacteria; kingdom Pseudomonadati; phylum Pseudomonadota; class Alphaproteobacteria; order Hyphomicrobiales; family Rhizobiaceae; genus Sinorhizobium; species Sinorhizobium sp. NG07B. Next base: position 147,901 of record NZ_NWTD01000008.1, read on the forward strand.
CTGAAGCGCATCCAATGGATCGACTGGTTCGAGGCGAACAACCTCGGGCCGCCTCCTGCTCCAACGATGAGCTTCGACAGGAGCTTCCTTGCGGTAGACGCCGCCGCTAACGGGTTGGGTGTCGCACTTGAATCGGACGTGCTGGCGCGGCGCGAATTGGACAACGGAAAACTGGTGCGGCCCTTCGCAGGCAGGTGTCGCGACACGCGCTACATCGGGCACTACCTGGCTTATCCGAAATCTGGCAGCCAACGGCGCTTGGCGAGGATTTTCGCCGACTGGCTCACGAGAATAATGCAATCTGGCGATTGATTGCGCACTATTGATGTCAAAGCACATGGTGTCTTGGTGGGACTCGTTAAGCTCGATGTGAGCAGCGCAGCGGATGCGGAAGCCGCCGCACAGGCGACGCTCGAGCGGTTCGGACGGATTGACGTGCTGGTCAACAACGCGGCGAGCTTCTACGCCGGGTATTTCGAGAAGCTGTCTCCCGAACAGATGGAGCTGCAGCTCAGTACCAGCCTTGGTGGTCCCATAAACGTGACCGCGCCTTTCTTCCGGCCGTGCGAAAGCTGCGCTCGGGCAAGGTCATTTCCATCTCTTCATCAGCCGGATTGATGGGTTTCGAGTTCAACTCGGCCTACTCGGCGTCAAAGTTCGGCCTCGATGGCTGGATGGAAGCGCTACAGGCCGAAGTCGATCCATTCGGCATCCAGACAATGATCGTCAATCCTGGCTTTTTCGCACGGAACTGCTCACTGAAGCATCCACCAATTATGCGGTTCCGGCCATCCAGGACTATGCCGAGCGCCGAGGCCAGCAGATTGCGTTCTATAAAGCGCAGAACGGCAAGCAGGGCGGTGATCCCGCCAAGCTCGCACGTGCCCTGATCACGCTCTCGGACCAGGACGAACTCCCACGACGTTTCATCGCGGGTACTGACGCCATCCAGGTTGCCGAGCAGAAGATTGCCCTCCTGCGGCAGCAGATCGAGGCTTGCCGCGAGCTGTCGAACACCCTGGCGATCGACGAAAACAGCAACGAGAAAACCCGTTAATCAACCGCCGGAGAGCGGTGCCCGGCACGTCGTCGGCAGCCGGACCCGCTCACTGAGCCCATTCCACCGTCCGATGATCTCAACTGGAGGAAAACCAGAATGAAGAAGTTTCTTGTCACTGCCCTTGCCGTGCTCGCCCTGAACGTTAGCCCAGCCGCGTTCGCCCAAGATGCTGCCAAAGCTCCGACCCCTGCCTATATGATCGGCAGCTATGACATCCGCGACGAGGCGGGCTTTCAAAAATACATTGAGGCCGCATCGCCGCTTGTCAGCCAGTATGGTGGCCGCGTCATTGTTTACAATCCCGGTGCCAAGTCGATTGTCGAAGGCGAGCCCAGGTCGGTGATTGCCGTCGCCGAGTTCCCCAGCCTCGCTGATGCCGAGCGCTACTATAACTCGCCGGAATACACCGCCGATCGGAAGTTCTTCACGGACTCGACTGAGGGGTGGCGCATCATCACCGAAGGTGCTGGTCTTCCAACGAAATGACATGGCCGGCTGCAGCTTCGTAGAGTGGAACTCTGCTACGCTGCAGTAGCACCCGTTATGGAAGCCGAAAAACCATGTCGTGGTCCATCATGTGGCCAACGCAGTTCGTCCGCTATATGGCGCAACCTGCTCGTTCGGATGAGCAAGACGGAACTCTTCACCCTGGCTAGACCTACGGGAACGCGAAGAGCCGACCCATTGCGGTTTTTCAGGATGATCCCGACTTGGGCGCTTTGGCCCCCATAGCTGACCGTCGTGAGCGGCTCGACAACTCTCTCCTGTCCCGTCTGATCGCAGAGGGATTGGTTGGCATGGGCTTAATGCGGACTCCTCGCTGAGTGGCCAGTGCAACGCTTGCGGAACCCAATCACCACGACCCTGGACAGCTCGTTGGCAATGTTCCGTGTGCTCGCTTTGGACGGCTAACGTAGCCGCACAGGCAGCTTGCGGCAGTTGGCGATCCGCTCTACCGCAGGCGCGTTGACTGCAATCGACTGCGTGTCGACCCACGAATGTTCTCGAGGGCTTTTTGCTACGCACCCGCCGGAGAAGCCCGGCGAGCAATCCGGTACCGTTCGTTCAATGTCCAGCGGCGATTTCCCTCACGCGGCGCGCCGCGTCCGCCAACCGCTCGGCAGAAAGACGCCCAGCCCGCACTGCGTCTGCGATGCCGTCGGACAAGGCGTGGATGTGTGGCCCTCCTCCGACGAGCAGGAGGTCGACCCCTGCATTGAGGGAGGCGATCGCGGTGTCCAGAAGCGATGCGCCACGCATCGTGGCAGGAGCGTCAAGATCGTCGCTGACGACGAGGCCCTTGAAGCCGAAGTGCCCGCGCAACAGGGCGATCACGGCCGCTGACGTGCTGGCAGCATTTTGTGCGTCGAGCGCGGCGACGGGCGCGGGGCCTGTCATCACCGCTTTCGTCCCAGCCTCGATCGCAGCCCTGAACGGCAGGGCACTTGCGAGAATACGGTCGAGTGTCGTTCCTAGCGAAACATCGACCAGCGCGGGGTCAGCTTCGAGATCGTTGAAGCCCGGAAAGTGCTTCGTCACTGCAATGATCCCCGCCTTCTGGACGCCCTTGACGTACGCCGCGGCAAGCCTCGCGACGGTTTGCGCATCCCTGCCCATCGTCCGGTTGTGCAGCCATGGATTTCGGCCGTCGACGACGTCTGCGATCGGCGCCAGGAACATCGTGACGCCGAGCTCGCAAGCGGCTGCCGCGACTTGTTGGCAACGTTCGGCGAGCACGTTCTCAGACAACGCGCCCGCGTCTTGCAAGGCGGGGAGCGCACAGACAAGCCCTTCCAGCCTCTGGATGCCGCCCAACTCTTGGTCGACGGCGACTATGAGCTCGGGACATCCAGCCCGGAGCCTGTCGACAGCGGTTCGAAAGATATCCGGGGTCTCCGTGGCGAGTCTTTCTTTTGACATCTCTCGAGCCACGTACTCGGCCCGAGTTTCCCCGATCAGAATGGAACGGCCGCCCTTTTCCAGAAACGGTTCCATGACGTCCGCAAAATCCAGATTATCGAACGCCGGCAGGAGTATTGCCCTGGCGTCCTGATCGAGTGTGAGGGTCATAAGCCGTGATCCTTTTGATGTCTCTGCGCGGTTTCTAAGCGCAGGAAATCGGCCGCACGCTCGCCGATCATGATGCAGACGGCGTTGGGGTTGCCCGAGATCAGCGTTGGCATGACCGAGGCATCAGCGACCCGCAGTCCGTCGATCCCTCTCACTCGAAGCTGAGAATCGACCACCGCCATCTCGTCCTGGCCCATGCGGCATGTCCCAGAAGGGTGCAAGGCGGCGTGGGCGTCCTTGAGACAAAAAGCTCTGATGTGCTCGCGCGACTTGAGAGACGGCGACGGCGTGTGCCGGGCGGCGACGTATCGCGCGATTGCCGGCTGCGCCATGATGTAGAGCGCGGTCATTGTTCCGTCGGTGATGGCGTCGAGATCGTACGGGTCCGAGAAGTAGCGCGGCGCTACGCGCGGATTTGCCGTCGGGTCAGCGCTAGCGAGCGTCACCTCACCTCTGGAGCGGGGTCTGATCTGCCCCAGATTGACCGTGCATCCGTTACCGCCCGGCACCGCATCGACCCCCTCCTCGATGCCCGCGCCAACGACCATGAAATATTGGATATCAGGGGTCATCTCTGCCTTGTCGCCCCACCAGAATGCGCCGCCTTCAATCAGGTTCGATGACGCGGGTCCGCCACGGAAGAGGGCGTAGTTCAGACCCGCCGCCGCCTTCCAGAGAGGCTTTTTATACTTGTCATAGCTGTGAGGTCCGTTGAGCTGGTAGACCAACGAGATTTCGATGTGATCCTGCAGGTTCTGGCCCACGCCGGGCAGGTCCGCCTGGAGGTCTATGCCCTGGCGTCTGATCTGGTCTTCGGGACCGATCCCGGACAGCATCAGGAGCTTGGGCGTGCCAATCGCCCCGGCGGAGAGGACGACTTCCTGCTCGGCCCTATAGACCAGGGTGCGTTTGCCCCTCACGCATTCGACACCGACTGCGCGTCCCTTCTCAACTATCACGCGCGTAGCCGTAGTCCCAGTCTCGATACGCAGGTTGCTCCGTTTGCGGGCCGGGTTGAGATAGGCAACCGCGGCAGAGCTGCGGCGCCCGTTGCGGGACGTTATCTGATACAGGCCGCAACCGGCCGGATTTCCTGAATTGAAGTCGGGGTTGTAAGGAAGCCCCGCCTGCTGGCAGGCCTGCAACCAGGCGCGGGTCAGGGGATGAATATAGTCGATATCCGAAACTCCGAGGGGCCCCCCGACGCCATGGACTCCGTTGCAAAAGCGATTGTTGTCCTCGGCGCGCATGAAGAACGGCAGGACATCGGCATAGCCCCAGCCTTCAGCACCCAGGTTGACCCACTGCTCATAATCGGACGGCACGCCACGAATGTAGATCATCGCGTTGACGGAGCTGCCGCCGCCAAGCACCCTCGCCTGTACCATGGTCGGCTTTTCATCACGTGCCTGATCGGCCATCGGTTCCCAGTGAATGCGCTTCAACAAGTCACCCTGCGCCGTTTTGTAGTAGGCGCCGGGAATGTGAATGTAGGGATTGTGGTCGCGCGGCCCCTCCTCGATGAGCAATACGCTAACAGCGGGGTCCTCCGAGAGACGCGAGGCCACGACACAGCCGGTCGAGCCTCCGCCGACGACGATGTAATCGTACGTGTTGACCTCGTCCGGCTGCCGCGAGCGAATTCCGAAAACCGCCGACCCAATGTCCCAGCGTGCCATCAACGCCCCCTTGAGATCGAATTGCCTGCCTTGATAGCGAGCGCAGCGACCGTCAGTGCCGGATTGACGGCAGCCGAAGTAGGTAAGACCGACGCGTCGGTGACGTACAGATTCTCCACGTCGTGGCTGCGGCAATCGAGATCGACAACCGACGCTTGCGGGTCAGTTCCCATTTGGGCGGTACCGCATTGGTGAGAGGTCGTCTTCCGTCCGAACGTGCGCGTCAGGACTATCGGAAAGCCCGCCCTACGCATGACGTCGCGGGTTCTTTTGATCAGCGCTTCGTGGGCACGCATATTTGAGCGCACCCAATGCATTACGACCCTGCCGTCCTTCACCATTACTCGGCTGTCTGGATTGGGAAGGTCCTCGCTTGTGAGAAACCAACCATAGGCATAACGCGCCATGAGCCTTGCCATCCAGGCCGGCACCGACGGCGTTTGCGCCTTGAGGATATTGCCGGTGATATGGCCCAGCAGTTGAACATTGCCCAGCGGGAAGCCCGTATCGGGGTCCTTGTTGTAGAAATCGTTGAAGGCCAACGTCTTCTGATAGACGGCGGTGTTGGGTGATCTTGGATCGATCGCCAGCATCGCAGTCGTGTTGTGATTCATGAAGTTGCGGCCAAGTTGGTCGGAGCTATTGCCGAGGCCTCGGGGATGCGTGCTATTGCCAGATCTCAGCAGTAGGGCGGCCGACTGAACCGCACCGGCAGCCACTGCAAAAATTCCGGCGCCGATCCGCTGCTCCACACCATCCTTGATATAAACGGCGGCCGTCACTTTCGTGCCGAGCGGATCAGTTTCCAGCCGCACCACATTTGCGCCCGTAATGACGCTCACGTTCGGGTGCGCCAGTGCACTGGCAAGCGGACCGACTTCCGCGTCGATCTTACCGCGTCCGGTATTCGGGAACGCATCCCACCCTGTCTTCCCGCGTCGAAGCCACTCCTCGATATCGATCGCCAGCGGCAGGCTTGCCGGGTGGACGCCGGCCTTGCGCAACCTTGCCCGCACCGCGGCAATGGCCGGTTCGTCGGGAACAGCCGGGAAGCGATACGGATGCGATCGCGGCGGCTCCGTCGGATCCTCGCCGGCCGCACCACGGACGCCATAGATTTCCTCTGCCCGCTGATACCAGGGCTCCATATCGGCATAGCCTAATGGCCAGCCAGGCGAGCGGCCTTCCATATGCGGACGGGGCTCGAAGTCCTCGGCCCGGTAACGGTACATCACCGCCCCGAAGAACTTGGAATTGCCACCGACATAGTAGTAGTTGCCCGGCAGGAACGACTCGCCATCGGTACCCACCCATTCTTCGGTCGACCGGTAGAAGCCCTTCTGGAAAATGGCCACGTCATCCCGAGCCTTGGGGGTGTCCTTCAGGTACTCCCCGCGTTCGAGAATGACGATGCGCTTTCCCGAGCCCGCAAGACTATAGGCGAGAGAGCTGCCGCCGATCCCCGACCCGATTATTACAATGTCCGCTGTCTGGTCCATTAAACATCCTGTCAATTGATCAGCTCTTCGCTGTCCGGATCGAAGAGGACGATTTTCGAAGTATCGACGGCGAGCGTGGCTGAGGTGCGTGCATTGACCTGCTTTGGCGGCAGACGGGCCGTGACTTCCACGCCGCCGAGATGGAACACGGCAAGCGTATCCGGGCCGGTGGGCTCCACCACGTCAACGTCCACCGAAACTGCACCTTGCGCCTGCCCATTTCCGACGCTGAACATTTCGGGCCGGATGCCGATGAGAACCTTGCGGTTCGCATATTTGGAAGCAGCCTGACCGGACAGACTGATTCCTGGTATCCGCGCTGCCCGCCGGTTGGCAACGTCGATGATCGCGGTCGCGGTCGTGCCTTCGACTTCGATCCTGCCGGGAATGATGTTCATGGACGGCGAGCCGACGAACTTTGCAACATAAACGTTCGCCGGCCGGTCATAGACCGTCTGGGGATCGTCGAGCTGCTGGACCACACCGCCCTTCATGACGGCCACGCGGGTCGCCAGCGTCATCGCTTCGATCTGGTCGTGCGTGACGTAGACGATCGTCGTGCCGAGCCGCGCGTGCAGGCGCTTGATCTCGGTGCGCATATCGACGCGCAGCTTCGCGTCGAGGTTCGACAACGGCTCGTCGAACAGGAACAGCTTGGGTTGGCGCACGATGGCGCGTCCCATTGCAACGCGCTGACGCTGGCCGCCCGACAATTGCGACGGCTTGCGATCCAGGAGATGCGTTATCTGCAGAAGATCGGCGGCTGATCGAACGGCCTTGTCGCGCTGAGCTGGCGGCACCCCGCGGATCTTCATGCCGAATTCGATATTCTGTCGAACCGTCATCGTCGGGTAAAGCGCGTAGGATTGGAAGACCATCGCGATGTCGCGATCTTTCGGCGACAGCTCGTTAACAACCTTTCCGGCAATCCGGACCTCGCCGCCCGAGATGTTTTCCAGCCCGGCTATCATGCTTAGGAGGGTAGACTTTCCACACCCGGAAGGACCAAGAAGGACGAGGAAATCGCCAGTGCCAATGGAGATACTCACCTCCTTGAGGACTTCGAGATTGCCGTAAGTCTTGCGAACGCGATCGATTTCAAGAGTGGACATTGGATCAGCCTTTCACAGCGCCGGCCGTCAGTCCGCGGACGAAGTAGCGTCCTGCGACGATGTAGACCAAAAGAGTGGGGATAGCGGCGATCATGGCGGCGGCCATGTCGACGTTGTACTGTTTGCGCCCGGTGGTCACGTTGACGATGTTGTTGAGCGCGACCGTTATCGGGCTGTTTCCGCCGGATGTGAACGAGACACCGAACAGGAAGTCGTTCCAGATCTGCGTGAACTGCCAGATACAGGAGACCACGATGATCGGAATCGACGTGGGCAGGATGACGCTCCAGAAGATTCTGAAGAAGCCTGCTCCATCCACCATGGCCGCTTTGGTGAGTTCGTCCGGCAACGAGACGAAATAGTTGCGGAAAAACAGCGTGGTGAAGCAGATGCCGTAGGCGACATGGACGAATACGAGGCCAGGAATGCTGCCGGCGAGGCCGAGCAGGCCGAGCGTTCGCGCCATCGGGATCAGGATCGCCTGATAGGGCAGGAAGCATCCGAAGAGCAGCAAGCCGAACACAAAGTTCGCGCCCGGAAATCGCCACTTCGTCAGGATGTAGCCGTTGATGGCGCCGATGCCTGTCGACAGGACGACGGCCGGAATGACCATCAGCAGCGAGTTCACGAAATAGGGTCTGAGGCCGGTGCACTCGGTACCGATGCAGGCCTGCGACCAGGCGGAACGCCAGGCATCGAGGGTGATGGTCTGCGGCAGCCCTATAAAGGAGCCGCCGTAGATTTCGTCGAGCGGCTTGAGCGATGTCACGACCATAACCCAAAGAGGCATCAGATAGAGCACTGCCATGACAGCGAGTGGGCCATAGATGAACACGCGACCCAGACGCATCCGGTTTTGTCGTTGGAGGGTTTCCGCAATTGGTTTCTGCTGCGCGAGGGCGTTAGCCATTGTTGCGCTCCCGAAGTTCGGAATAGAGATAGGGGACGATGATGGCCGCGACGGTCATGAGCATCATGACAGCGCTCGCCGCCCCGACGCCCATCTGGTTCCTGCGGAACGTCGCCGAGAACATGAAGGTTGAGGGAAGCTCAGTCGCTGAACCGGGGCCACCGTTGGTGAGCGCCAGCACCAGGTCGAAGCTCTTGATGGCGATGTAGCTCAGAAGGACAATTACGCTCAGCATCGCCGGCCGCAGCATCGGGATGATGATCTGCCGATAGATGAGCGGGAGGCTGGCTCCTTCGATCTGCGCGGCCTTAATGACCGAGTTGTCGATCCCTCTGAGACCGGCCAGGAAAATCGCCATGGCGAAACCCGAGGATTGCCAGACGCCAGCAATCACGACCGTGTAGATCGCCATGTTGGGATCAGTGATCCAGTCGAACGTGAAGCTCGTCCAGCCGAGTTCGTTGACGACCTTCTGGATGCCGAGACCGGGATTCATGATCCACTTCCATGCCGTCCCGGTGACGATGAACGATAGCGCCATCGGATAAAGGTAGACCGCCCTAAAGAATCCTTCCGCTCGAATGTTCTGGTCGAGCAGAATTGCCATGAGCAGGCCAATGCCCGTCGAGAGCATCAGGAACAGCGCGGAGAAGATAAAGAGGTTCGCGACGGCGGTGTGCCAGCGCGGCGTCGCCCACAACCGAACGAATTGCTCGAAACCCGCGAAGTCGTAGACCGGTACGAACTTCGAGGAGGTGAACGAGATCACTCCTGTCCAAAGGATGAACAGGTAGACCGTGACGATGACGATCAGCAGGCTGGGAGCGACGACAATGCGTGGAAGCCAGCCTGCCAATCGTGATGAAAAACTCTTGGCGGCGTTCATGAGCTAGCTCCGATGACCGAATCCTTCGAGGTGGGCCGGGTGCTGGGCACCCGGCCGGCTGCGTCAGCGGGCGTTGTCGATTCCTTCGACAAGCATCTTCACTGCGTCCTCCGAAGACATGTTGCCGACAAAGAATTGGGCAGCCACATCGCCAAAGACAGATGCGAATTCCGGCTTGGCGGCAAAGCCGTGCGTCATCGCGCCCAGCATGCTGCCCGCCTTTATGGCTTCGGCACGTTCGTTAAAGCCGCGCTTTGCGCACTCGTCGAAATCGTCCACGGAAACGTCGGTTCGAGCCGGGATGGAACCCTTGATCAGGTTGAAGCCCTTCTGAACCTTGGGGTCCATGATCGTTTCGGCGAGAGCCACCTGGGCTTTCTGGACAGTCTCGTCCTTCACCGTGAACATGCCGAAGCTGTCGATGACGTACTGGAACGAGGAAACCTTGGCTGGCGTGGCGAAGCAGTAGAAGTCTGCGTTCGGCTTCAGGCCCTTGGCGAGGAACTCGCCTTTTGCCCAGTCTCCCATGAACTGCATCGCGGCTTCGCCGTTGATGACCATGCCGGTCGCCACGGCCCAGTCTCGGCCGACGAAATTGTCGTCGACGAGGCCACGGACCTCGCGCAGCGTGTCGAAGACCTTGGTCATTTCCGGACTGTTCAGCGCCGCCGGATCGAGGTCGATTGCGACCTTCTTGTAGAATTCGGGGCCGTTCAAGTCCGACAGCAGTGCATCGAAGATGATCCCGATCTGCCAGGCCTCGTCGCCCATCGCGACCGGCGTGACGCCTTTCTCCTTGAGCTTCTTACCGGCAGCGATAAGTTCCTCCCATGTCTTGGGAGGCGCGATGCCGGCCTCGTCGAAGATCTTCTTGTTGGCCCACACCCAGTTCTGACGGTGCATGTTGATCGGTGCCGCAATGAACGCGTCGCCGGAGGTGACGAAAGTAAGCAGTTGCGGGGGAAGCGCCTCACGCCACCCGCCTTCCTTGGCAAGGTCGTTCAGATCGCGAACGACACCCTGTTCGGCCCACTGGGGACCTTCCCAACCCAAGAATTGCATTGCGCCCGGAGGGTCGCCCGAAGTCAGACGTGACCTCAAGGCCTGCTGCGCGTTCGCGCCGCTCATGCCGCCGACGGCGGAGTCCTTCCACTGGAAGCCCTTTGTTTCCAGGTCCTTGCGGATGACGTTCAAGGCGTCGACTTCGCTTTGGGAAACCCAGTGGTGGAGAACCTCGATCGTGCCTTCCGCACGCGCGGCCGCCGGCACCAGCATCGTGGCAGCGACAAGACTGGCAATAAACTTTGACATCTATGTATTCCTCTCTGGTTGCGGTTGATCGCAGGCCCTTGGCGGGCTCTTGGCGCGAAGTTGTTAGCTGGGGTCCGCCGGCATGGCATAGCCGACGTTCTTGCGGCCGTAGCGACGAACGCGGATGTTCGACTGCTCTGCGTGGCCGGCAAATCCTTCCATGAGGCAAAGTCGCGAGCCGTATTGGCCGATCAGAGCGGATGCCTCGTCCGTCTCGATGCGCTGATAGGTGCAGGTCTTGAGGAACTTGCCGACCCAGAGACCGCCTGTGTAGCGGGCAGCCCTGTTCGTCGGCAGCGTATGATTGGTGCCGATGACCTTGTCGCCGAAGGAGACGTTCGTGCGGGCGCCCAGGAACAGCGCGCCGTAGTTCCTCATGTTGTTAAGGAAGTAGTCGGGATCGCGCGTCAGGATCTGGACGTGCTCGGAAGCAAGCCGGTCACCTTCGGCGACCATCTCGTCGACCGTGTCACAGAGAATGATTTCCCCGAAGTCCTCCCATGCTTTTGCCGCAATCGCGGCGGTGGGCAGGATCTTCAGGAGACGATCGATCTCGGTCAGAGTATCACGGACGAGCTTTTCGGAATTCGTGATCAGAACCGCAGGCGAATTTACGCCGTGTTCGGCCTGCCCCAGCAGATCCGTCGCCACCAGTTCGCCATCGGCGCTGTCGTCAGCGATGACAAGTGTTTCGGTCGGGCCGGCGAAGAGATCGATGCCGACTTTCCCGAAGAGCAAGCGCTTCGCCTCGGCAACATAGGCGTTGCCGGGGCCCGCCAGCATGTCGACCGGTGCAATCGTTTCCGTCCCGTAGGCCATCGCTGCGATCGCCTGAACGCCACCCAGGCAATAGATCTCGTCCGCGCCTGCAAGTGCCTGGGCAGCGACGATCTTCTCGGAAATCCTGCCCTGGAAAGGCGGTGCGCAGGTGATGACACGCTCGCAGCCGGCAACGCGGGCGGTCAGGACGGTCATATGCGCCGAGGCCAACAGCGGATACTTGCCGCCCGGCACATAGCAGCCGACATTCTGGATCGGGACGTTGCGATGACCGAGGATCACTCCCGGCAGAGTCTCCACCTCGAGGTCGGTCAGGGTTGCCTTCTGAGCTTCGGCAAACTTTCGGACTTGGTCCTGCGCGAAGTCGAGATCTTCGCGCTCGCGCCTCGTGAGGGAATTGATGGATCGGTCGATTTCTTCCTTCGAAAGACGATAGGATTCCCGATCGAGCTTGTCGAACTGGATCGACAGTTCGCGAACTGCCTTGTCACCACCGTTCTTGATCTTTGCGAGAAGCGCGTCGACTGCTTTGGTCACCTCGCTGTCGGTACCGCCTTCTTCTATAGAGACCTGCGCTGATTTGATGTGCCGTATCATGACAAAGACTCTTCGTTTACGGTCGCCGCAAGCGCCGCACTCTCAAACGTGATGGATGGTGAGTGACGAGGGCGGCCCACCGCCACCCTCGCGAGATCTGCTTAGAGATGCTGTTCGCGTGCACGCATCTCAGAGTAAGCAGCCTGTTCCTTCTCGTAGTAGGCCGGCGACGGGAAGTCCCACCAGCCGGTGGCGAACGGACCTGCCGCGTCGCGGGATACGATGACTTCAACCAGGGCCGGACCACCGCATTCCAAAGCCGCCTTCAGGCTGCTTTCCAGGTCTTCGTTCTTTTCGACCCTCCAGGCCTCCAGACCGAAGGCACGCGCCGAGGCCGCGATGTCTGCCGAATAGGGTTCGCCATTTCCGGCGTGACGGTTGAACTCCGATGCAATGTGACGCCCCATGAACTTGCGCTGACCGCCGCGGATCGACATGTAACCGGAATTGTTCAGCACGAGGAACACGACGTTGATGCCGTTCATCGCTGCCGTACCCATCTCCGGCAGGGACATCATGAAGTCACCGTCGCCGACGATCGCCACGACCTGGCGATCAGGGCAGGCAAGCTTGGCGCCCAGCGCGGCCGGAACCGCCCAGCCCATTGGAGAATAGGAACCCGAGGTGAGATGCGTGCGCGGCTCATAGACCGGGAAGCTCTGTTTGACAGAGCCTTGTGTGTTGCCCGATCCGACGACAACGATGCCGTTGCGGTCCAGAACCTTGCGCAGAGCCATAAGGGGCCGCTGCGAAGTGAAGGGGGTTTCGCGGCTGTTCTCGCGCGGCTCCACTTGAGCGCGCCAGTCGGCCTTGGCCTTCTGCACGTCGGCCAGAAACTTCTCGCGACGCGACAGCATCTTCGTCGACTCGGCGTCGGAGATCATGGCCAGCATCGCTTCCAATGCGACTTTGGCATCGGAAACGATACCGACTTCGGTCTCATAGTTCTTGCCGATTTCGCGCGGATCAAGGTCGATGTGGATCAGCTTGGCCGACGGTATCGAGAAGGACACGCCCTTGGCGTAGGATGAGGCGGACCAGTCGGTGAAACGGCAACCGACCGAGACGACGACGTCAGCGGAAGCGGTGATGGTGTTGCCGCAAGTCGTGCCGGTCTGCCCGACGGCTCCGATGAACAGTGCGTGATCTTCCGAGATTGCGCCTTTGCCGTTCCAGGTGATCGATACGGCTGCGCCCAGCTTTTCGGCAAGGCGCGTCAGTTCGGCCGAAGCATTGGCGGTGATCGCCCCGCCGCCTGCGACGATGACCGGACGCTCGGCGTTCAGCAGAACCTTGATTGCCGCCTCAACCGCCTTCGGGTCCGGATAGGCCACGCCGATCGGCAGACGCTTTTCCAGCGGGTGAATTGCGACGTCCGCCGCCTCGACCTGCACATCCATCGGCACTTCGACATGGACGGGACCGGGACGGCCCGTCATCATCGCGCTGAAGGCACGATGCATGATGCTCGGTAGGACCTGAACCGAGTTCGCTTGCCAGGCGCGCTTCGTCACCTGCTCGGTAATGCGCGGGAACGCATTGTCCTGCTGACGCTCCAGTTCCTGCATGGTGCCATGACCATGCATGTAGGTCTGGGGCGAGCCGGAAACATAGAAAAGCGAAGTGGAGTCACAATAGGCCGTTGCCAGACCGATGATCGTGTTCGCCGCACCCGGGCCCACCGAGGTCGAACAGGCCATCGGGCGTCCCGACGCCCGGAAATAGCCATCGGCCATATGCACGGCGCTTTGCTCGTGCATGACCTGGATAAAAGGAAGCTGCGAACCTTCTTCAAGAAATGCGTCGAAGAGCGACCAGATGCCGTGGCCCGGAACACCGGCGACATACTCCACTCCGTATTCCTTTAGTGCTTTCGCGACGACTTGACCGCCCGTGAGCTTCATCTGATCAACCCTCCTCCGTAGTGTTCTTGCCAGCGAGCCTTCGGATGCCGGCTCTTTCGATCATGGGATAAACAGTCCGCGTTTCGTGCAAACCTTACAAGTTCGCAGGGCACGATTAGCTGACGCAGACTGACGCAAGACCTGCTGAGCTTTGCATCGCCCCTTTGGGACCTTCCGCTCGCGAGGCTGGGCTCTTCGCGCGGCTCTGTTCCCAGACGATCTGCATGCCGCTTGGTGGCCGCCTCAAGAGGATTCGCAACTAGACGCACACGGCGCGTATACTTGCGCGGTAAATCAGAATCCCGCGCAATAGGCATTTCGCTCTTGCCGTGGCTTCCTGTGAAGAAAATAGTCTTGCAGGAGGAGTTCGCCGTGGAGAACAAAATTAGAGATCTCGCGTTTGCCGACGAGTTCATTTACGCAAAGCTCGTCGATAACGTGGTTGACCACGACGTCGAGGATGCAATCGTCGTCAACCTGAGCCCGCGGCCGCTTGTAACCGGGGAAGAGCATCCGGCGATCGTTCCCGCCTGGAAATCCACCTGGCTGCGCGGCGGGCGCATCAAGAGCGCCGAACGGGTCGCGCTGGTGAAGGTGCAGCGTGCGACCAATCTTGGAGGAGCCATGTTCCGGGGCTGGGATTGGCTCGGCAACCGGATACGCAGTTTCCCGAGGGACACGCCCCTCTTTATCTCGAAGCAGGACGAGGTCGGCACGGTTACGACTGACCCCCGCGTTTTCACGAACGAGCGCTCGGAACACGAGGCGCCGCAGGCCTTCACGCTGAAGCTAAATCTCTGGTGGGCACCCGGCGACACGGACTGCTTCATTCACCATGAGCACCCGTTTTTGGAGACGCACACGCAGATCCACGGCTCTGGCAGGATGCAGAAGTTCAGGGAACGCGACCCATCCACCTTATACGAGGACGTGGTGATGCCCGTCGGCTATTCGCATGATCCATTCTGCAGGGTGACCGGCAAGAACCAGTGGACCTATCCTTGGCACCGGTACTATGCGGACACCGACTCCGTCTGGTTGGCGGTGGAATTGCATCCCTGACGAATACTACAGTGCCGTGCGTCTTTTCAGACGCACAAAGTCGCTGTAGCACTTTGAAGTGCTGCATGTTTCTATCCTTAAATCGGCTCCGATTTAAGGATAGAAACATGCAGCAGGCCCGGCCATTGCGGTCGGGCTTCACCCCATCTGGATCATGTCAGACCCGTCACCCAAATATTGCAAGGCTTCGCGGGGTATCGACGGATCGTTCCGGTCCATCACGGTCAGGTTGTTGAGGTGCTCGCGTTTCAAAAGGCCTGGTCCGCGGTAGTGGAGAGCCACTTTGGTGGAGTATGGCTGTCTGAACATGTTTGCGGCGATACCGCTGGCTATGCCGAACATAAACTTTTTGGCATTACGCTTTACCTGAGCATAAACTCCAAAGGTCAATTCGTTGCGTTGGATTCCCTCAAAGTCGGCCGTGAAGATGCGGTCAGCCACGGGAAAACAGAAGCCGTAGTACTTGAAAACATATTCAGTTTTCTTTGGGTCATCGAAGCTCGGGAACCGTTCGACATAATAGTGCTGAAGGAACTCCTTGTTGCGGTAGATGCAAAAGGCGGAACGCAGCACGAAACCTTTGTAGATGGAGGAGAATTGATACCTGTCATAGACACCGAGGATATCGTCATCCAGAGAATTGTTCTCTACGATCATGTTTGACACGAAGCGCGAGAACTCCGGTAGCTGGCGAGCGGTAGACATGGCGTGGAAGAAATTTCCGTCGACAAGTGTGCGAAACTCGTCTGGATCCGAAAACAGGATTGGAACGCTGAGTCCGAAATAGTTTGCGATCATCCTTAAATTGGATGCAGATGGCACGTGAGCGCCCGAAAGATACTTGTTGAACTGCTGCCGGTTGACATTGATCTTTCGACAGACCGCCGCAATCGAACCGTGGCCCTCGCACAGGGTTCTAAGATTGGCCGCCAGAGCAGCGGCATTTCCCCCGAAATAATCCAATCTTGCAGCCTTTCGAACTGAAGCAATGAGAAGCATATACTACTTCTTTTCGCGAACGACATCAACTGGGTGCGAAGTTGCTCCACGCGAGGTCCTACCGCACTGTGCTCGAAAGCCGATCCGCGAGGCACCCATGGAATTGCGACAGAGCGCCGTCGAAGGTTGGGCCGTTATGGGCACCGGGACAATCGCGACCGAGCAGATGGTTACGGCTATCCGTGCGATCGGGCATTCGCCGCTTTGGGTGGTGAGCAAAAGCAAGACCGATGCTCTGCATTTCGCAAATGACCTGGACATTCCGCAGGCCACTACGGATATGGAGCGGATCTGGTCCGACCCGGCGGTCAAGTTCGTCTACATCAGCGCCACTCTCAAGCGCCGACAGCATTATGTCCTCGCAGCGGCGGATGCAGGAAAACACATTCTCTGCGATGGACCGCTGTCGGAAGATAGCAAAACCGCCAGGCGACTGATCAAGCACTGCTCAGACAATGGAGTCGTGCTCGCGGTCAACCAGCCCCTTCGTGCCTCCGCGATTCACCAAACTATGCACCGCCTCATTCTTGATGGGGAAATTGGTACCATCCAGTCGGTTTCGATCTTGCGCGGAGGCCCCTTTCAACCTCCTCCAAATCGAAGGGGGGAGATATCCTGTGATCGTGGCAGCGTATTCCTTCACATCTGCGCCGAGGACATCGATCTCGCGCGCTTTCTCACCGGTGGCGAGCCCCTTGAGGCGATTGCCTTTGCCAAGGAATCGAACGGCTCGCCTCACCATCTGGCATATACGATCCGCATGGACGATGGCAGCTTTCTCCAAGCGCATGAGAGTTTTGGCACAGCTGACATGGAAAGCATGGTGGTGGCAGCCGGCACTGATGGCGTGCTGCTTGCCAGCGGGACCTTGAGCTCGCGCGGTTCCGGCGTCCTGGTGCGCAGGCTCGCGGGCCGTAACGAACTCGTTCCAGTGCGTGACCGCGATCTGCATACCGCCACCCTGGAGGAATTCGTGGCAGCAGCGAGACATCAAGCGTCCCCACTAGCGACTGGCAGGGACAGTTTTGCGGCGCTGGTCGCTACGGAGGCGGTGGCTTCAGCGGCAAAAAGAGGCCGGGCGACGGGAATCCGGCCATTTGACGAGAGCGCCTGAACACACGCAGCGCCGCCAATTGGATGCTCGTCTTCAGCCGCACTCACGAGGCTGTCGACGAGCAGTAACGTGAGATAAAAAAGGTGAACTCTTGACCAAAAAGCACCAGCTCCTGCTGCACTCACTCGTCGCCAAACATTCTACGCTCGCGATCGATCTCGACATCGCCGAAGATGTCGGGTTCGACGGCATAGAAGCATCCGCAGCCAAGCTGACAGCATTTCTGGAGTCAGGCTTTTCCGAAGCCGAGCTGGCGGCGCTGCTGCGGGATGTGAACGTACCAGGAATGGGCTTCCTGGTCGATATCGAGCGCCAGGGCGAGGCGAGGAAACAGCTCATGCGTGAAGCGGAAGAGCTGTTTCGTCTCGCTTCCGTGGCTGGGGCCAAAGGGGTTCAGGTGCTGACCGGCCCGGTCAACGTGGAGGCGGTACTGCGCCATCAGGAAGGACTCCCAGCGAACCTTTACAGCGGATTGCTCGGTCGAGCCATTGAGGAGCAAATCGCCCTTACCGCAACGAACCTTTCGGAGATCGCCGACCTCGCTGCCAGCCATGGGCTTCTCATATACCTCGAAGCACTTTCCTGGACGCCCCTGAACACGATTGAAAAACAACTGATGATAATCGATCGCGCCGGGCGCGATAACGTCCGGATGGTGATCGATTTCTGGCATTGCTATACGTCCGGAGACACCCCCGACGATATCGCGCGGCTCGACAAGGAACTCATTTATGGCGTCCATGTGTGCGACTCGTTGGCATTTTCCAGCGGAGTTCCCAATGAAGTGGTCTTGAGAGACGTGCCAACGGGCGCAGGTGTGATCGACCTGAAGCTGTGGGCCGATGCGCTCAAGGCGACTGGCTACGAGGGGTGGTGGAGTTGCGAGCTGTTCTGCAGGAAACAACAACAGCAGAACAGCTACGATGTCGCCCGCGGTCTGCACGCGCTGATGTCGACGCTGGTCGCTGGCTGATCTCCATTTGCAATGGTTGCAGTGACCATTCGCTACAGACGCAGGCATTTGCGTCACTTTGCTTCAGGTATTTTAGGTATGAGAAATCCACCCGCGGGCCGCTGTGACTTATCCTGCTTGCATACTTGGCAACGGGAGGCAATCTTGAGGTTTTACAGAATAGGCGTTCCGGGCACCCCGATTGCTGTCGCAATCCTGACTGCGCTCTGCCTCTGGTGGCTCGGCCCTCTCATCGGCAACTCTTCTGCCCAGATTGCTTCCCTCTACGAGCTCCAGGCCACCCTGAAGAGGGATGCGGTGATCACCATATTCCAGGGCAACTAACGCGCTCGCCACCTGCTGTACGTTACCAACATCGCAAAAGGTGGCAGGCGGCGGTGGTTCTCCCCATCGCCGCCACTCTTTCCGGCCTGTGTTTTAGAAGCAGCCAGGCGCGGTCTTACACATAAATGGACCAGATTGGATAAGGCCATGGACACGTTCCCTCCCGTTTCATTTCTCCATCGCCTGGCGGACGCGGCTTCCATGGAGACGTTGCCTCGATTCCGCACCACTCTCGAAGTCGAAGAGAAGTTCAAGCCTGGCTATCGTTTTGATCCCGTGACCTTGGCGGACAAGGAAGCAGAAAGAGTCCTGCGTGAACTGATTTCGTCTGAGTATCCCGAGCACGCAATCCTCGGTGAAGAGTTCGGCGAGACCGGGACTGGACCATGGAAGTGGGTCATCGACCCGGTCGACGGCACGAGGCCTTTCATATGCGGCATTCCTGTATGGGGTACGTTGATCGGTCTGACACTGGAAGGTCGCAGTGTAATGGGGATGATGAGCCAACCCTTCACGCAGGAGCGCTTCTGGGCTGATCAGGAAGCGGCTTGGGCGAAAAACGTGTCGGGCACCCACCGCATGAGGACCAGATCGACGACAGATTTGACGCACGCAATCCTGCATACGAACTCTCCCGAACGATATGGGGAATTCCCGGAAGTCCGTTTCGAACGTTTGCGAGACAGCGTTCAGATGACGCGCTATGGGGGCGAATGCTATGCATTCGCCATGCTCGCAGCCGGACAGATCGATCTTTGTCTGGAATTGTCCCTGCAGCCATACGACATCGTCGCCTTGATCCCGATCATCGAGCGGGCGGGCGGTGTTGTGACGGGATTAACAGGCGAGCGCCCCGAAGCGGGCGGGCACGTTCTGGCGTCTGCCAATGAAGTGCTGCACGAGCGTGCGCTTAGAACGCTGACCGCTTAAGATTTCAGAGGGATGCGAGAACTCCGTCGGCCATTGAGGCGATGGCTCGTACACGTGACAGTTTGGTCGGCTTTCGCAATCTCCGATGGCGACCCACTCCGCGCCCTTATACAGCGCACGCCTCGCCGGGCTCTGGCTCACATCTTTCCGAAAGCCTCCTGGTTTCCGAAATCACGCGAAGCTTTCACTGGTTTGAGTTTGCTTGTGGAACTGCGATAAGCGGCGTTTCAAGTAAAGGGTGCCGAGTGAAATCAACGCAAACGCAAGCGTCACCAGTCCCAAGCTGATTGTGAGGCTCGAAACCTGTGCGACGAAACCCAGCAGCGCTGGTCCAAGTAGCAGTCCGCTATATCCCATCGTGGTCACAATCGACATCGCTTTTCCGGCTGCACGAGAACCAATTCTTCCCGCCGACGCGAAGACCGCAGGTATCATGTTCGCGACGCCAAAACCGCACAACGCAAGAACCGCCATACTGATTTCAACGCTGTTTCCAATCAACATCGTTGAAAGGGACAGTGCGCAAATGAGTCCTCCGAATCTCAGCACGTTCACATGCCCAATTCGTTTCGTCACGCCGTCGCCAAGCAGACGGCCGATTGCCATGGCTGCGGCGAAGATGGCGAAAGCGTAAGCCCCCACACTTTCCGAAGAACCGAGTGTGTCGACCATGTAAACAGCCGACCAATCCATGATCCCGCCCTCGGCCAGGAAAGCCAGAAAGGCAACAACGCCGAACAGGAGGACCAGCAGTGTCTGCGACCTGTTCAGCGTAGCTCGGCTATCAGTAGCCACAGTATCGGTGGTGCGTGATTGTTGTTTAGCGTCGTTACGAGCAACAAATCGTGTCGACAACGCTGAAAGAAGCACGAGAATTCCGGCGCCTCCCAGACATGCTCGCAGCCCGCCGCCGTAGGAAGCAAGGAATCCGACCAAGGAAGCCCCAACGATGTTCCCGATGCTAAACAGGGCATGAAAGGACGACATTAAGTGCCTTTCCGTTGCTCGTTCGATATCCGATGCCTCGATATTCATCGATACGTCGAGCGTTCCAAAGGCGGCGCCCGCCAGCAACACCAGCGCTCCGACCACGACCAGGCCGTCAACGAATGGAATCATGAGAATTGCCAGGCCGAACACCAGGCTACCCCCAAGACTCAAGACATAGCTCCCGCTAAAGCGATCACTAATGCGCCCGACATTCACCATTAGAACGATCGCTCCAAGGGCGAAACACAACAGCAAAGTCCCAAGTTGCCCTTTGTCCAAGCCCAGCTTCGCTGCAAGCAACGGCAGACTCGAAGCCCATGCCCCAATTCCCACGCCGCCCGCGAGAAAGAAGAGGCTGCACCGCACGCGCTTCGAACTGCGGAGGGTTTCGGCCGAAAACGGAAGCCTATTCATAAAGAATGCCCAGTCTTGATGTTGAGGGAATTGCAGAGGCTTCAGCAATGTCTGCCGCGCGGCGAGGAAGCCTCGTCATGACAGTTCTAGTTTGTGTCTCCAGGGACGCAAGCTCGCACTGTCCACTTTCCTGACGCAAGCTGACGCACTCCGCTGTACGGCCATCACGGGGCTCCCTAGCCTGCATCAGTGAGCGTCAATCATGTCTCCCGGTGGGAAATTGTCGGGGTTTCGGCGGTGAATTCAGTCTGCTTGCCATCAAGGAGAAGCGGCTACGTCGCCGGTGACATGTAAGCGGGCCAATGGCGCTCACAGTGTCCGCGCCCTTGCCGCAGCTTCTACGCCGATGTCGCAAGCTACGACCGCACGAAAACTGGCCCTGGGGGACGTCGCCAGAACGAGAAAGTTGGGCTGGAACTTTTCGGCGCTTCTCGTGAAACCGCTGGCCGTTTCAGTGCGGACGGGAGGAGCATTTTTCCTGGTCGCCAACGGACGAAGAGCCTAACAGGAGAACCTCGACATTCTCCTTGAGTGGTTTCTTTCGCAGACTGCGGACCTACGCTGAAACGGCACATGCCTGAGTCCAATGTCCCGTGTTGACCCCTGTGAAGCCGCTCGGATGAACCGCGCTGAATGCCTGTTTTCCACCCACCCACGACGCTGGTGAAGGTGAACTCTCGACCCTCAGCCGACCTTGACCCGCCGGGTCATGAATGGCAGCCCTACGCCCGCAACCGTCCCTTCTTCAACTTCCGAGCAAGCCTTATCAGAGCATCGCGAAAGCGACGATCATCAATCCAAAGATGCCCACCGCGATGATCGTTTTCGATGTCCTATCCATCGTTACCTCCAGCGGGCCAGCGGACCGCGCGGTCGTCGCTGGCCTGAGAGCCGCTGTTCACCTATGATGCACGGCTGCCTTTGGGCTGCGACACAGTTGCCGGTGATTCCACCTATACCTGTCCCCTACGGTCGGAAAAGCCTTTCGACAATCCGCGGGATGTCGTTTCTCGTTATGCCGATGTCCTCGAGCAGCCTGTCGTCGAGGTTGTGAAGCGCGGCGGCCGCCCGCCTCCGCTGCCGGCGTTGCAGCGCACGTAGAAAAAATCCCGCGACAGTCACCCTGGGACTGCGCAGCATCGGATCCTGGCGGACTTGGGTTGGTGAGTGTTCGTGTGCGGACATTGTTGCCCTCCATTCGCAGTATTGATCGGCCCGGTCGCGTGGTCCGCAGAAGCGACGCGGCGAACGGGCGTTCGGGAGGCATCAGCGGCCTGCAGACGCGGCGGCGCCCGCTTGAGCGCCGCGCGCGCGTAGCCGCGTGCCAGACTGTCTATGTGAGAGGGTATCCCCGAGGCGGCGAACGCGTGCGTTCGAGCCGCTCGGGGTTACGGTCGCGTCAGCAGGGACGCTGAGAGGACCAGGTATTTCTTGTGTCGACGTGAACTAGTCATACCTCCGATATGGTCACTTGAGGCAAAGGCTTCAATCGGTCGAGATGCGGCCTTTGGACGCTGGCTAATCGATTGTAAAATCGCGCGAATCCGCAGCTCCAGCCGACAGGGCGCTTGCGCCCAGGAGTTGCTTGATGGGCGCTAGCCGTCGCTCTCTGACGCAGGCGGAGGCGGCTCGTCACCGCCGGTTCCACAGCGCGGTGACGGTGCTTCCGATCAGCACTTGCGCCAGGGGCCCAGTCCCTCTACGCGAGCCACGATCAAATTCGGCCCGCTCCTTGGCCACAGCAGCTAGGATCGCGGCCTCCACCGGCCCCTCCTCCACTACCACTGAGGAGCGGAGCCCTTCGATAGAGGCGAGTTCCTGGCGCAGGAGATCCGCTTCGCGCATCGCGGCTGTGCGGTACGTTTCACCTGCGACGGGTGATATCTGAGGCCCTTATCGTTAAGCGCGTGAACGGCCGTCAGGCTGGCGTTCCACTAGATCGCTAGCTGGATTGCGTGCTCCTGTGTTGGATCGCATCTTGCGCTGAAATCGGTCGCGAGGATGATGTGGCCTGGATTCAGCCGGCCCGCTGCGGGTACTGCATTTCCGGATATTATCCTTGGGCGACATCCTGACTGGGATCTAACGGATCCTTGGCGATAACGTCGAGGTGATCACCATTGGGGTGCCTGGAAGCGCAAGAGCTTGAAAATCAATCCGGATCACGTTGATCTTCTGTAAGCCATCCTTTTCTGTTTCGACAGCAATTACCCGACCCGCTCTCAATCCGAGCAACCCCAATCCCAAAGGCGACTCTACCGAGACAGTATACTTAGGAAAGTTCTGGCTCTCATTGCGGACTACATTGGCAGTTCTCGGTACACCTGCATCGACGCAGAAGGTCACGCGACTGTTTATCGTCACGACATCATCGGGGACATTTCGCGGGGAGCAAATTTCAGCCTGCACCAGCTTTCTTCTGAGCAATCGGCGGTAGGCATTGTCGCTCGTGGTCTGATCAAGAATTTCTCTGAGCACCGCATGGTCGTTTGACGTTAGATAACACTGAAGCCGATTGCTCATGTCAGAACTCCTTGGAGCAGATCTGCTCCGGCAAAACTAACTGATCTCAGTTCGATCTCCCTGGCCGCTGGTCTCATGGCGCCAGGGCCCAAGTCCTGAGATGGAGCTACCGACTTCAGTCCGAAAACGACGGAGTCGTTGAAGCAGATGAAATCCGGGTCGTCTGCGGTTAGCAGACGATAGACAGCCGATGCACGGTCAGTGCTGCGTCGATTCCCTAGACGAAGGCTAGTCACACTCAACGCAGGCCTTCTGAACGTGGCGTGTCCACTCAGGCCAGGATACTTCCCTACAACTCGCTTAACTCGCGCCATCACCAGTCCTCTCGGGTCCACTCAAAGGCGAGCCCCGCGGTTCCTCTTTTCGCGATCCTCGTTCTGCGAGCCTCTTGAATTCGCTCCGCCTGTCGTTTGGTGAAAGGCCCCATCGGCTGGGTCTTCTGGTCGCCGCAGCGGACCTGGCAATACCACCTGATGCCATCGTGCGAGAAGATGTCGACTGACGTAGAGGTCTCATGCGGCTCTTGCCTCGCGATCTCCTCGATGAAAATGATCGACCTCGAATAGTGCTTGGCGGGCGTGGTCCTGTGCAAGCCAGGAGCCGGATTGCGGTCGGGCGACGTTGACATGGTTGACCTCCTTTCTTCACTGCGGCGGTGCGAGCCGTTGGCGCCTGCCCGTCACCAGACGACCATTTCATGCTCCATTGCCACCTCGAACATCAGATTTTCGATGTCCCGGGATATCGAAGCGGCAGCCAGTACGCGTCCGTCGCGCTTGAAGCGCAGCAGACAATCCCTGCCGGAGATGTCGCCTTCGACCATGATCTCGTCCCATCGCTCCGCATGGCCGACATAATTGATCCTGACGTCGTAGTGCTGGCTCCAAAAGAACGGCACGGCTGCAAACTTCTCGCTCCGGCCGAGCATATTCAGCGCCGCGGTCTGCCCTTGCCTCTCTGCCACCACCCAATGTTCGACGCGAATGTTCTCGCCGCTATGGGGATCGGGCCAGCGCGCGATGTCACCGGCCGCGAAGATCCCCGGTTCGCTTGTTTCCAGTAAACTGTTCACGACGACGCCGCGGTCGGTAGCCAACCCTGCCGTTTCGGCGAGCTCCGTCCGTGGCCGCACGCCGATGCCGGCGACCACGAGGTCCGCGGCCAGCGTGTCGCCGCCGCGAAGCTTCACCTCGCTGCCATTGATGCTGCTTGCCATCTCCTCGAGGTGGAAAACGGCTCCATTCTTCTCGTGAAGGGTCCGGATGAAGTCGCCCATCTGTGAACCCAGGACCCGCCCCATCGGGTGTTTGTCCGGTGCGACGACATGGACGTCGACGCCGCGAGCGCGCAGGGCCGCGGCGACTTCGAGGCCAATAAAACTCGCTCCAAGCACGACGGCGCGGCGGGCCGTCGTCGCCTGTTCGATTATGGCCCGGCAGTCAGCGAGGGAGCGCAGCGTGTGAACGTGGGGCCGGTCGGCGCCTGGAATGGTCAGGCGAACCGGCTCTGCACCGGTCGCCAGCAGCAATTTGTCATAAGGGACGCAGTCTCCGTCCGCGAGGATGACCTCGCGCGTCCGCGGCTCGATCCGAACCGCTCGCGTCCCGAGACGGAGATCGATCTGGTTCTTGGAATAGTAGCTCTCCCCCCGTAGCGGGACCCAGCTCTCCGGGGCCTTGCCGGCAAGGTAGTCCTTTGAAAGGTTCGGCCGGTCGACAGGCGCCGCCTCGTCGTCGCTGAGCATGACAATGCTGCCACGATATTGCTCTCGCCGAAGCATTTCCGCAGCAGCAAAGCCGGCTGCGCCGCCGCCGAGGATGACGATCTTCTCCGGCTTTGCCTCGACGGGGAGCTCGCTCGTTGCCGCTTCCGCACGCTTGCGCTTGCCAACGACGAAGAGATTGCCGTCGCGCTGTTCTACCCACCAGCATGCCAGCGGCCTGAAAGCGGGTGCGCGCAGGGCCTCCCCGGTTCTCAAGCTGAAACATGCGTGATGCCATGGGCAGCGGACGGTGTCACCCGCCACCAGTCCTTCGGCGAGCGGACCGTTGTAGTGCGTACAATGCGCGTCGACGGCAAAAATTTCAGCCCCGCGGCGCACAAGCAGCACCTGTGCATCGCCGCAATGGCCGACCAGATTGCTGCCGTCAGGAAGATCGGCAAGTCTGATGCCCCGTGCCAGATCAGGCCCAGTCATGCTTCTGTGCTCAGCAGCCATTCGGTTCTCCTTGGCTATCGAGATGGCGCCCGCTGCGGGGGCTGAAAGCGACTCTGCGGGTCGCGGCCTTTCATCTCGCCAGCCAGTTTGTTGCTGCTGCGTCTGTTAAGCAAACGAATTTAATCGCCCGTTGCGTGCAGTATTTCTGCTAGATTGCTCATGACAAACGGCCAACACGACATCTAAAGAATGGCTTGCCCGCTCCTCCCCCAGTCGGCGAGGAAGGACGCCAGTCCTCTCTCGGTAAGCGGGTGATTGCTCAGACTCCTGAGCACTCCCGGTGGTACCGTTGCAATATCGGCACCGGCCATTGCAGCCTGCGTGACATGCAGCGGTGTACGAATTGAGGACGCCAGAATTTCCGTATTGAAGGACTCGTCGTTGTTGTACATCGCCCGGATCTCCCGGACGACTTCCATGCCATCGAGGCCGATGTCGTCCAGCCGGCCGACGAAAGGCGAGATGTAGGCCGCACCGGCTTTCGCCGCGAGCAAGGCCTGGTTAGCTGAAAAGCAGAGCGTGACATTGACCTTCAGCCCGCGTTCGCTGAGTGCCCGGCAAGCCCTGAAGCCATCCCAGGTCGAGGGCACCTTGATGGCCACATTGGGAGCAATGCTGGCCAACTGCTCCCCCTCGGCGACCATGCCGCCGAACTCGGTCGCGGTGACCTCCGCTGAGACCGGGCCCTTGATCGCCTCGCAGATCTCCTTGATAACCTCCCGGATCGGCCGGCCGGCCTTTGCGATCAACGACGGGTTCGTGGTCACCCCGTCGACGACTCCTGCGGCGGCGAGCTCGCGGATTTCGCCAATATCGGCTGTATCGACAAAAAACTTCATCGTTTTTCTCCTGGCGTAGTCGCGTGAAGCGGCGGCGAGCGTTCTTCGGGTCGGCCGCCCGAGTGATTTCGTCATCGCAGGCATGATCACATCGCCCTATGTTTTTAACTGTGGGTCGCAGGGAACGATGTGGATGAGCGGCAAAATCTCCGAGAAGGATGTCAAACTGAAACGCGCCTATGAGAGTCCGACGGACAGTGACGGCAAGCGTATCTTGGTTGACCGGCTGTGGCCGCGCGGAATCAGGAAGACCGATGCGGCAATTGATTATTGGGCGACGGAGCTGGCGCCAAGCACTGAGCTGCGGAAATGGTTCGCTCACGATCCCTCCCTTGGGAGGAGTTCCGCCGGCGATATGCCGCTGAGATCGAGGCGCATCGCGAGGAACTTGATCGATTGCACGACCTGGCACTTATAGATCCGATCACGCTTGTCTATGCGGCGCGTGACGAGACGCACAACGATGCCGTCGTTCTCAGGGAGCTCTTGCTGGCACATCGATAAAATGCCCCATCTAGGTGTCGGGAACGACGACGGTCGACGTAGGACCGCGTTGCTGCGCATGACGAGTGGGCCAACCGCGCCGCGCCGAACAAGGAGGGCACGCGCCTTTGGCCCGTTTCCACGCAGCATGCAGCGCTAGCACTGCTGGATTCTAGCGAAGCTTACGGCTCGACTAGTATTTAGCAAACGAATTTGATTGACATTTAAGCGCAACTTTTATGCTATACTGTGATGGACATTGAGCTCGCCCGTACTTTCTTGGAAATAGTTTCAACGGGAAGTTTTATTCGAGCCGCCGAGCGCTTGAATGTTGCTCAGACGACGGTCAGCGCGCGGATTCGTCACCTTGAACAACTGCTTGGCCGGCCGCTGTTTATTCGGAACAAGGGCGGCGCATCTCTAACGCCGGCGGGCGAGCAGTTCCTGCGCCACGCGCCAACCTTCGTCCAGTTATGGCAGCGCACTCGTCAACAGGTCAAAGTGCCGACAGGGCGCCGAGCGGTGCTGACGGTCGGCAGCGAAGTCACTCTTGCGCAACCCCTGCTGCTGAGCTGGGTTCGATGGATTCGCCAGTTTCTCCCCGATATCGCGCTTCGCGTCCATGTCGACGTGCCCCAGGATCTGATCAATCAGGTCGCCTCGGGAATGGTCGACGTGGCGATCATGTATGCTCCCCAGCATCGACCCGGCCTTAGAATCGACCTGCTAATGGAAGAAAAGCTCGTGCTCGTCACATCCGATCCGGAAGCGAAGCGCCTTGAGGAGACGAGTTACGTCTACATGGATTGGGGGCCGGATTTCGGGCGGCAACACGACATGAATTTCCCGGATGTCGCACCGGACCTCTCTTTCGATCTCGGTCCGCTTGCTCTCGGCTATGTCCTTGCGAGCGGCGGCTCAGGCTATTTCAGAATGAGCGCGGTGGAGCCGCATTTAGCTGCCCGTGAGCTCTACCTCGTACCCGACATGCCGCAATACTCCTATCCGGTTTACTCGGTGAGGTCGGCAAATGCCGATGAGAGTGTCGTGGGACCTGCCCTTGCGGGCTTGCGAGCGATCTCCGAAGGCAACATCGAGGCCTAAGTGACCGCCTCGGGCAATGGAAACAGCAGATCGACTGTGGTTCCGGTGCCTCGTTCACTGGCAATGCTCAGATGGCCGCCGACCATCTGCATGAAAGTGCGCACCTGCGCTAACCCCATTCCGGTGCCGTTCTCGCCCTTGGTCGTGAAGAACGGGTCCAGCACCTTTTGCAGAACTTCCTGTGGCATGCCGCAGCCGTGGTCCTTAACGTGAAGCCGGGCGTAGGTACCCGGCGCCGGCCCGCCTTGCGCACAATTCGTCGCGACGAGCCGCTCCGTTGCGATCCAAATCTCACCGCCGCCTGGCATTGCATCACGAGCGTTAAGGACAAGATTGAGAACGGCGGCGTCAAACAATGCCTGATCGATCAGACAGCTTGGAATGTCGGAACCCAATGCGAGCCTGACGCGGATGCTAGGTCCCGCGCCATACCGGAGGAATGGCCCGGAAGAGCTGACGAGCTCATTCAGGTCGCGCACTTGCAGGTCGGGTTCTCTATCGTCTGCAAAAGCGAGCAACTGCGATATCAGTTCGACGCCCCGATCGACGCCTTCCCGCGCCGCCGCGATAAAGGCGCGTACGCTCTCCGGCTGGTCGGCTTTTCTTTCGGCGAGCCTCAGGCCCGATTCGACGATTGCCAGGATGTTCCTGAGGTCATGGGCGATACCGCCGGTCATCTCCCCCAAAGAGGCAAGCCGGCGGATTGCGCGTTCTTTTTGTTTGGCAGTCTGTGTGCCGCCGCTGGCCTCCGCCTGCGATTGCAGCAGGTCTGCCCGAAATGCCATTTCTGTCATGACGGCCCCTCATGGTTTCCGATGCCGTTCGGACACTACTGTCCCCGCACCATCTCCTTCATCTGTCCGCTCGTCGGCTGGACACCGCCGAGACGCGCGGCCCACCAACTAAACTCGGCGGACTGTCCGCTTTGCCATTATTTCTTCGACCGTTGGAAACGCCTTGAGGGCCTCATCAGGTAGGCCGCGGCTTGCAGCGACCGCCTCCATCCAGCCGCCATGCGCTTCCGGTTCGCCGACTATGATGCGGCCGACCATTCCAGCCTGCTCGTGGGGAACGCAATAATAGTCATAAACCCCTTGCTCGGTGAAGGTTACCGAAAAGCTCTCGGCGGGCAGGAGATAGTCTGAATCCCAGGATTTTGCCGATTCAGGAATGCGCAGCGGCCTCCCGAAGTTTGCTGGATGATAGGCGGTCGTCGTATGCGAATTGCCGGGGTTGAAGTTGGTCCAGCGGACCATCTGACCCGGCTTGATCAGTACACCGATCGGGTCGAACCAGACATGCGAGCCATCGGCGCGCCCGTGCATCCTGATCTCCACGACCTCTTCGGCCCACACGTCCCGCTGGGACAGGGAAAGGACGGCGGCGAGCCCGCCCCATAGACCCAGCACGTCACGCCGCGCGACCCTCATTTGGCGACGCTCGCTTCGCCGGCCGCTGCAACATGCCACAGCACCACATGGACATGCGGCTCTTCCACGCCTGGATGGCCGGCATTGTAGTAAACGTCGACATGGTCGACGCCGCCGCCAGGCGCTGCAAGATTATCGAATGACTTGTCCGGATTGAGATCCTTGGTCGGCAGCATGTAGATGGTGCTGACAAGCTTTCCGTCACGATCATATGCGAGGAACGGTCCGGCTGGCAGAGTCGCCGGATCGACGAAGAGCTGGCCCATGCCGGGGAGGAAGTCGGGCAACTTCACCAGCTTGCTGACCTGCTGATAAGGAGCGGCCGGCGGCGCCTTTGCGACTTCATCCGCCGCCATGGCACCAAGCGCGCTGGTCAGTGTCAGAACTGGTACGAGGAAACGTTTTTTCATCGGGGGGGATCCTTTTTCAAAGCCGAGGTCGCGGAAATTCCGGCGGCCAATGGCTGTTCGTACGACCTGTCGCGTGCAGCCATTCAAGAACCAGGCGGGAATATTAGTCCAATGAAATAAACTGGCATTTCAGTGCAGCATTTCTGCATTCTTGCAAGTTTTCGGCTTCGCCGCCTCTGGTTGCTGAAAGTGTACTGAACGGGAGATATCCAAGAGTTCAACTCGGTCAACGTTTCTGGCCGAGCGCTTGATTTCAAAAATTCCGTCCCCATGTTTAAGTTATTATGAATATTTCCGTGACCCACAGAGAGCCACAACGCCTCAAAGCAGGCCTCTAGCCCGGACGCGAGCTCTACCGGCTTCGCGTCCGGGTCAGCCACATCCTCGATTCAATCACAAAGTGCAGCAGACGGCGTGCCAAACGCACTCCGTTTGCGCTCGCGCGTACCGGCTTAGAGGCAACCATGTTGACGTTCAGAAACCTATCAGAAGAAGATATTACTCTTGACCTTGCGACAAAGGGAAAGCACTCGGCGCTGTCCAGGATCGCTGTCAAACTTGCGCGAAAAGCCGGGCTTGATGATCGGGCGGTTCTTCGGGGCATCTGGAGGCGGGAGCGGCTTGGCTCAACCGCCATCGGTCGTGGCATCGCCGTCCCGCACGCGTTGCTGCGCTCGATCTCGTCTCCCGTAGCGTCGTTTACGCGACTGGCTCCCCCGATCGATTTCAAGAGCCCCGACCTCGATCCCGTCGATCTCGTCTTTGCCCTGCTTTGGCCACGCTCGGAGGTTCGCACCTTCTTGCCCGCGCTGTCCCAACTGTTTCGGTTCGTGCGGGCGCCGCTGATCCGGGATGGCCTCCGGCTGGCCCGGTCGCCCGATGAGGTGATGGCGATCCTGCAGAGCGAGGCATGGTCGATCAACGACATCCCATCGCGGGCCAGTGCGGTTCAAAGGGTGGCGGTAAGGTAAACCATAGGAGGACACGAAAAATGAAGAAGCACAGCCAAACCCCACGGAAGCCTTCGATCGTGATTGGCGAGACGGATCACCAGCGATTGAACAAACTCGCGCTCGCCGCGGCCGATCGCCTTCCCGAAATTTCCGATGGTCTCCTCCTCGAACTCGAACGCGCAGGGGTGGTTCCGGACGGCTCGGTGCCTTGGAATGTCGTGCGAATGGGATCGACGTTGGAGTATGAGACGGATACCGGAGATAGGCGAACCGTGACGCTTGTGTTCCCGAAAGACGCCGACATTTCCGAAGGAAAGATATCGGTCCTGACCCCGATCGGAACTGCCCTTCTCGGCTTGTCCGCCGGTCAGACGATGAGATGGACCGCGCGGGATAACAGGCAGCACAAATTGACGGTGTTAGCGGTTACCGAAAAGCGGGCAGCAGGCAAGGCTTCCATTCCTCCGACACGCCCAAGCCTTCTTGCCTAACGCAGAAAACAATCGCTGACGTTCGCAGTCTCTGCCGATCGGTCCGAGCGTGGCCGGCAAGGTCGGCGCTGCCGTGCTTGCTGGCCAAACGGCCCAGTCGATCGCTCCCATGCTAGGCAGTCCAATTTGTAGAAAGGAAAATGGAACATGATTACTGGGTCCCAATGCCGTGCGGCACGTGCACTTACGGAACTCTCGCGCCAGCGCCTCGCGACATCTTCCGGTGTTGGGGTCGAAACCGTACTGCGTTTTGAGCGGAAGCTCGACAAACCGAATGATGATGAAGTGCTCGCCTTGCAGTCAGCTCTGGAAAGAGCTGGCGCCCTCTTCATCCCTGATAATGGCAGCGGCATTGGTGTGCGGCTGAAATTCTCAAAATCTGTAGCTCGACGTATCGACATACTTGAGAATGAAGGCGGTATAGTTGCCCCTGACCGGGTGCCTTAAGTGCAACCCAGTCAGCGGCGATTTGCGTGCCGGGTTTCTCGAGCAACATTAGCACCCACGCCTGAAAGACTCTTGAGCGACCGCTCATCCCTCTGCAGTCAACGGTTCCCAGAACTTCACCCGCTAGGCAGAATCTTTGACCTTTGCGGTCGCCCAATGATCCTCACAGATCCGAATGGATCAGGTTACCTGAACGGCCGCGTTGCCCCGCATCGCGTCCCTTCGTAATGGTCACTGCGTGCGACTGCTCTCCATCTGTGGACGCTCCGTAAGACGCAAGCGGTTTTTTGGGCGGTTAGCACGTTGTCGGATGCTGCCATCTGTCCGGCCTCTTGGTGCAGCGCTGAGGCTGCGGGCCCGTATTGAAAAACAATCAAGCTTTACGACCCGCCTTCAGATGTTGGGTCCGGTGCGCGACCTGGCGCTGTTCAATCTCGCGATCGACAGCAAATTGCGCGCTTGTGATCTCGTCGCGATCTCAGTTGCTGATGTCGCGATTTCCGGACGGGTTCGTGACCGGGCGATTATCATTCAGAAGAAAACCGGCCGACCCGTGCAATTCGAACTGACCGATCAAACGCGGGAGGCCGTCGCTGCAAGGATCGGAACTCGTGCGCTCGGTGAACGGGATGACCTGTTTCCGAGCCGCGTGCACTTATTGCCGCATCTGTCGACGCGGCAATATAGCAGGGTTGTTGAAAGGTGGGTGTCGAGCATCGGGCTTGATCCCAAGCGCTACGGCACACACTCGATGAGACGAACGAAGGCGGCCCACATCTACAAGAAGACCGGCAACCTGCGCGCCGTCCAACTCTTGCTCGGCCACAAGAAGCTGGAGAGCACCGTACAATACCTCGGAATCGAAGTCGACGACGCCCTTGCCATTTCTGAGCAGGTCGAGTTGTAGTATTCAATAGCGGCGTTTCGAACAGAGGCGCCGCTATTTCGCTATGCCGAAGGCAACATTCGACCCTTTGCTGCCCTTCCGGTCCGGCACGATGAACCCCAAGTTTTGAGCCAGAGCGGACGCTTGGGCACTAGCATGTTCACTTCCTCCACCTTCTCGCGAAACTTGCCGGCCTATGTACTAAGTCGCCATCAGCGAATTGGCAGCCCGTATTTTTGCCACTTGGTTCTCCTCGGTGTCCAGATCGTAAGGAAGTCAGTGAACTGCTCGCCACCAAGCCAACCTGCTCCCACCCATAACCGAGTGTCCAAAAAAATATCTGGCGCTTGACAGATAGAGGACGTGCCCGAACGATTTGGCGCTCATACGAGCAACAGGTAGACCGTCATAGTATTGGCACCCTGAAGCCGAGAGAGGCCAGGCGGCACGCCAGAGTTCGGGCAACACCGCCTGGAGCGACGAATGGTCGGATGCGCCATGGATCGTCGCTTTCCCCGCCTTTAGACGAACAAAAAGTCGCCAGCATTAAAAGCGGTGAGATTGCCCAAAGTAGTTACAGTGTCGAGGTCCGCGACCAGCACTGCGCCGCCGGCCACAGCTGGATTAGGATCGTAGTAAACCGCAGCGTGGCCGAGATCCGTATTGTGGAATACGAAGAATGCACCCGTCGCGATGTTACCGTAGCCGTTGATCGTGCTCTGCACTGTCGCGTTGGTGACGCTGGCATCCGTTTTTACGGCTACCTCTGTGCTGGCAACATTGATCGCTGCGTCGTTCCCGGTCTTGAAAATGAAGGCCATATCGTTGTTACCGGCGGAGAACTCGTTGGCCGCAATCCCGACTTCGAAGCCCAATTTATCGACAGACGTCGAGTTCGCGCCGGGATTGAAGTCGGTGACGTGGTTTGTTGTGCCTGCGAAGTTCCGGAAGACAAACGTGTCGCTGCCGGCTCCCCCGGTGAGAATGTTGTTGCCGGCGCCACCATCGAGGGCGTCATCGCCGCTACTGCCGACAAATACGTCGTGTCCTTGCGTACCGGTGAGCGTCAGGTTGGCAGTGAGTTCATCACCCTGATCCTTTCCGTCAATGTATGAATAGTTGTAGTTCAGGGAGGCCAAGTCGATATCGTTCCCCCCGCTGTTGGAGGGCGTGGACGGTGTCCGGATTGTGAATTGTGCAGTCGACGTGTGTCCCTGTCCATCGTCTACCGTGTACGACAGAGTGGCTGCTTGGTTGACATTGCCCGTGCTCACGTTGAACCCGGTGATAGCCCCGCCGGCAGTCACCGGCGTGATCGTCCAACCGCTCGGCAGCGAGCCGATAATGCTCGACGCAGAAATCGAAAGGGCGTCTCCGTCGGTGTCCGCGTCATTGTTGAGCAACCACGCGGCTGATAAGAAAACGGACGTTCCTGTTGAAATGACGATCGCATCATCGGATGCCGCCGGAGCCACATTGGCCGGCGGATTGACCGTGATCGCCACCGTATCCGTATCGCTTGCCAAGCCGTCCGACGTGACCACCGTCAACGTGTCGGCGCCGCTGTAATTGGTATTGCTGAGATAACACAACGTAGCCAAAGCGGCATTGACCTGGGCCAGGGTCCCGCTGATCGTCACCGTGTTCGTGCCGTTGTTGTTCAAGGTGAAGCCGCCTCCCGTTCCGACCGTCAGTTTGCCGCTGGAAACGGAGAGCGTCGTGGTCACATTGGCGGTGTCTACATCGGCGACAGCGACACCGGTAATTGCGGTCGCGATGTTGGAGCCGACTGTCTGGGAGCCTGGTATCGTGTTGACCGGGGCGTCGTTGGCGCCCTCGATGGTGATGGAGGCGGTCTGGGCGACCGAGCCGCCATGGCCGTCGATGACGTCGTAGCTGTAGGTGATGACGGCGGTCTCGCCGACGG
>NZ_NWTD01000009.1:0-172727 GCF_002532005.1 Sinorhizobium sp. NG07B
GCGCAAAGAACTCGTGGACCGGAGATTGGTTCCGGATTGCTCGTTCACAATCAGAGCACGGCCGTGAGCAGGTGCGGTTTTCAGGTGGGGTTGAGCGCTTTCTCGCGCGTCGATTGTCAGTGTGAGGGTAGGCACGGGCCCAACATTAACTGTCCGAAAGCAGGAGACTGATGGTTGTGTAGACTCTATGGTGCACTCAGCAGACAAAACGCGGTGACTAAGGAGGGAATTGCTGATGGCTGACGAGAGTAGCACGGGACCAAGTGCTGCGGCTGTAGCGACTTCGACGCCTTTACTCCTGCCCATCGAGGAAGAACCGCACCATTTGGGAAGAGGCGTCCGGACCATGCGGGTCCGTATACGAACCAGCGGAATGGCCGCCGGACCAGGCATGGCCGGCACCCTCCACCAGCCAATATTCGACCGCCGGCCGTCCCGCGGCATCCACGACAGTGGTTCTTTGATAGGTCCGCCCGCCGGCGGATCGGCCGGATTCTTTCCGGACGGCCCATCCGGAGCCTGTTGGCGTGGCTGCCGCGACGATCCGATCGGCGTTGGAGGGATGCACGGTCCGATCCGCACTCCCTTGGAAGACAATCGTCCGGAGCCGGTGTCCATTGGCGAGCCGCTTCGGACGGGATGCAAGCCCGCCATTGCCGCGCATCGCGGAGAAAGCTGAGACGACGTCGTTGGCCGACCCGTAGGTTAGGCCGGAATGGATCCCCGCGGCGGAATAGAGATCGGGATAGGTCTCGCCCATAACCGCCGCCATTGCTCCACCTGCCGAAAGGCCTGCCACGAAGATGCGGCTGCGATCGAGGTCGAATTCGGCCATGATCTCCTTGGTGATGCCGGCAATGATCGAGGGTTCGCCCTCGTCGCGCATCTGGTCGGCGGGCCGGAACCAGTTCCAGCAGAACGATGCGTTGTCAGCCCCGCTTTGGCGGGGATAGGCGACCATCAGGCCGTGCGTCTCGGCGACCGCATTCATGCCGGTTCCTGCAGCAAAGTCTTCGGGATCCTGTTTGCAGCCATGAAGCATGATGACAAGGCCGCGCGGCCGATCGGATGCGGATGCGGGAATGTAGAGCCTGTAGCTTCGCGAGCCCGCGGGGCAGGTGAAGGATCGCGCCAGGAACTGTGCCCCGTCCGGCACAATTGCCGGAGGCCCCCGTTTTGCCAATCCCGGCAGGCTCACGTCATGTAGCGATCCGAAAACGCCGGACGCCAACCGCCCCTCGCGCAATATCCGTACCGTTTCTCCCAAGGATTTCCGCAACCTTCGCGACGCGGTGCCATCGCCAGCGCTTTTGGCGGACTCTTCCACCGCAGGCTTTGCCGATGGCTCGATGACCTCCGCATCCGGATCGATCGGAAAGGGGGTGGAACGCCGATTTGGCGGCGGTGGTGTGATGTCCGGTGTCGAGGCGCGAGTATCTAAGGCCGATTGACCGGCCAGCGCATTCTGGATCACGCGTGTCGCCTCGGCGAGCTTCAGGGCGCGCGTGGACCGTACCGCACGGAGCATGGCCGTGGCAAAATCTTCATTCATCGAGGTGTCCTTGTTGGTCACGCCGCTGCTCTATCGGATGCGATCGGCCAGCGCTGATTTGAGCTCGGTGCTGGCCTGCAGTGCGCCGAGCACGGTGATGGATTCAATTGTTGCCAAAGCAAGTTCCGGCGTGACGTCGGGTGCGAAGCGGGCAAGTCCGACGACCTTGATGTGAAGCCTTTCGCCGGCCGCCTTGAGCGCTTCCAGATCGGCTCTGCTGTAGTCGCGCAGCCCCAGCTCGAGCGTGTGCCGAACGATCGACTGCTTGACCGCCTCGGCTTCGGCCGCGAGCTGGTTGCGGATCGCTGTTCGGATGAAGTCGGTGCGATTGGAATAGAATCCTTCCTGCACGAGAAGGTCGATGCGGCCGAGATCGACGTAACCGAGATTGATGGTGATCTTCTCCGATTCGCCGCCCTTGTCGCGCAACTTGTGTACATTGTCTTTCATGGAATCCTCCACCATCCACCTGGATGGTATATGGATGTTTCATTGACGGGTTGCAAGAGCCATGTCTTTGTTAGCGATGTAATTGCACGTCGATCAGCCTCGAAGACTCCTCACGCTCCCATTCGGCCTTCGCCGCTCCAGGACACTTGCGAGCGACTTGCCGCGCGTTGAAATGAACTCGCCGGCTGAACAACCCGGCAAACTACGATCGCCAATCCACGCCGCCTGGAGGTCCCATCAGGCGTGGTGCACGGGGCCTCCAAATCACACCCTGAATCCGGGCAGCTCTGGAGTTTCGTTCGCACGGAACGCCGCAGTCATGGAAGGTACGTCGATGATCAGAGTTGACCCTCTGCTGATCTTGTGGATCACGGCATCGCTGGCGTTTGCCTCCCCCTGCTGACGCGGCGGCGATGAGGTACAGCATCCTGTGCTTTGTTCGGACGGGGGGTGTCGGGCGGGGTTTTCGACGATGCCCTGGCCAGTCGTGCATAAGCGCGCGAGCGGCCGAACCGCGCCTCTTCCGGTCGGCTAAACCTCGTCGCGCGGGATATTCCCGTACATGGAGATCCTCCACCCGAGCGTGATATACCATCCCGGCCGGATGCCGAGGCGTGCCTCTGCTGTCGAAGGGTGCGGTTAAATCTAGCGTGGGGCAGCACGATCATGGCTGCGGTATATGTGGCGAGTATCTGGCGCGATGACGAGCGACGGGCAAGAGCTGTTGTCCGACGAACTCTCCAAGTTCCTGCCGGCGCTTGCCCAACTTCCCGAAGGCTGATGTCGATGGACGTTTGGACCGCCGCCCTGGCGCGCCACCGTGAAGCGGTCGGACGCCGCGATACGAACTGACTATACGGGGAGGAAGTGGGCGCGACGCATATCGTCAGTTTTAATATCCCTATGCTCTCAGGAGCCAGACGCGCCTTGAAGCCCTACGATGTCGTCGTCGAAAGTCATCGATTGCGTGCTCGTCTTCGAGCGTCCTTTGGATCGTCTTGCACCTGGCGCCGAGAGCGCCAGAAACAGGCGACGTTGCTGATCGTCTACTTCGGGCGAGAAGAGTTGCAGATCAAACTGATCTGACATTTTCGGCTTTCGACTTCCCGGTCTTGCGGTCTTGGCCCAGTTCGTAGCTGACCTTCTCTCCGTCTCGAAGTGGTCCGGAGCCCTGCACCGCCGACACATGGACGAATACATCTGCCCCGCCATTGTCGGGCGTGATGAAGCCAAAACCCTTGTCCTGGTTGAAAAACTTAACGGTACCAGTCGCCATCTTTATCCTCGTCAACGAAGCGGCTTACGTGCTGCCGGCGAAGCTTATTCATCGCTGCGCTCGCATGCAACCTTTCCTCCGTGTGATAGCGCACCAGACAGAAGCCTGGGCTTGGCTGCTCGAATGACTCTCCAGTCTTTGTGACAATGGTCGAAGGTGAAGACTAGCTACATGCATGCGAACGTTTGAATGCCCATTTCCAACGGCCTAATCGGCCGCAAACGCCGGCGTCCATCGCGATCGTCCTTGCTCTCTGCAACAACATCCGCATCAACGCGCTGGCGCCTGCGCTCGTTGAAGTCCCCGTCTCCCGCCGCCGTCGCTTCGATCCCTTCAAGGCGAGCACTTGAAACTCGTCTGTTTTGATGCGCTCGAAGACTCCTCAGGCCATCTCGAGGTGCGAGTCTTTCGCCCCTTGCACGATTAACGGCGCGGGAGACTCCTTTTGCAGGTGGGAAGCGTTAAGTCGGCGCGCCACGATATCGTGGTTGAGCCACCGGACAGGACCGGCGGGATCTGAAGATGCACCAAAAATAAGCTGCCCCGTCGCCTCCACCACGAGGGCACTCAGGAGGTCGCTGATCATCGCCTTGCTGTCCCGATGCATCTGTGTGATCTCGTTGGACGTGCCGATGGTCAGATCGGACTGTGCTTGGCTGTTCGCCATTGGCCACGCCGAGAAGTCGTAAAACGGACGCATGACCTCGTTGGCCTGCATATCGGTAATCTTCTGGAAAACATCCTTCATCGTGAAGCCGTCTGCCAGAAGCTGCTGGCATGCCTGCCATTGGTCCTCTGCCCACTGGCCACCGTTCTCTTTCCTCAAGGCGAGCAGCAGCGGTATCAGGGGAAGCTCGATACCCGTAAATACGTCTGACGAATTGGTCCGTATTTCGGGACAGTTATAGACGGTTGCCTTGACGCCCGCTGCCCAGGCATCCTCCGCGATGCATTCGAGCCGCATCTTGGCGTAACCTTGCGTGTAGTTGGTGTAGGTCTGCCAACGGTAGCTGCCGTCTATCAGGATTGCCGTTCCATGATACCCGTAGGCCGTATAGCGGACCTGACCGCCCGATGCCTCTACGCGCTCCCGGATCGCCGTGCTGAAGTCGATAAGATGTCGAAAGGTGATTGCGGAGACTTCGTCGAAATTCTGCAGGATGAGCTTGCCCATGTCGCTGTCGAGGAGGGCTTGCGATGACATGTGGCGGGGACCAACACCCTTGTAGATTCGATTGGCAACGACCAGGAATACCTTCGCTTTCGGGATACCTCCGGCCATTGTATGGGCGAAAAAAACATTGCGGCCGTCGGCAATCATTCCATCGAGAACGGCCATGACCTGTGAAAGCGAATTCGTGAACCGCGAGGTGGCGATGTCTCGACACAGCTCAATGTAGTCCCAGTCGAGCCTGTCATGCTGCCAGCTCTCCAGCGTCATCGTCGCGAGGAGATCCGTCGGAGTGGGGCCGCCTGCCGGAGCGTCGAGATCGAAGCCAGCCATTAGAGGTATGTTGATAATCCTGCCGCCCAATCGGCCTTCGGCGGCAGAAAGTTCCTCGGCGTTTAGAGGCCGCAGTGCGTTGTTCTCGTCGCGCCGCCCAACCGTAATTCCTACGATCTCCATTCCAGCCCGCCGAGCTTCGTTGACCAAGCCAGTCGCGTATCCGCGACCGAAGAGTTCGCCGAAGAGGACGAAAACATCACCTTTACGGAAGACGCTGTTTTCGGCAATGCCATTCAAGGCGATCGGGTTTTCCATGCTGTCAGCTCTTTGGTCCGTTGGTCGTCGAGCGATGGCTCAGACGAGCTTCAACAGTTACATGACCGCGCTGACCCGTAATAGGAAGTCATTTTAAGTGACCGTTCATTTCAAAACGTGAAGTCCAGTAAGGACTACTCGTCATTCGAACTATAAAAAGAAGGTAAATGTCGGGGCTGGTGGCGCGAACTGTCCTTGGCGAAGTCGCTTATCGGCGCAAAGCTGCCTCAATCGAACAGCCGAAATGTGCGGATGAGGGCGCGGGCGATGGCGATGGCCACATGCGACTTGCCCGTTGCCGGGCCGCCGACGAGGACCATGTTGTGCTGTTCGGCCAGGAAGTTGCCGGTGGCGAGTTCGCGGATCAGCTCTTCGTTGACCGGCGCGCCGTCGAAGTCGAAGTCATCGTTCTCTTTGGCGAGCGGCAGCTTGGCGATGGTGAGCTGGTAGCGGATGGAGCGCGCCTGCGAAGGTGTTTGCTTCCGCCAGCCTTCCAATGCCGTCGACGCAACGGCCAGAGCTGGATCGGGAAACTTGGACAGGGGTTATAAGTGGAATTTCTGCCTGAACACGGCATAGAAGTCGGGAACAGGAGTCTTCTAACTGACGCGATTATTCTTCGATCAGACGCTTCTCTCCCGGGGGGAGCCCCTGCTCGATCAACCTGTCGAGGTAGTCGCAGTAAGGACTGCCTTCATAGAA
This sequence comes from Sinorhizobium sp. NG07B, assembly GCF_002532005.1. Lineage (NCBI taxonomy): Bacteria > Pseudomonadati > Pseudomonadota > Alphaproteobacteria > Hyphomicrobiales > Rhizobiaceae > Sinorhizobium > Sinorhizobium sp. NG07B. The sequence continues at coordinate 5,743 of NZ_NWTD01000009.1, forward strand.
TGGGTGGGCCGCCTCTCGGACGTATTCCGCATTCAGGTTTGGAAACTTCTTCAAAGGATCAGAGATCCAGATCCTCACTTCATCGGTATTGCCCGCCCTGAGGCCGAGCAACGCTGCTCCGATGAATGGATAATAGGTTGTGCGTTCGAAGGACGCGCCTTCCCGTAGATGCACCCGGGCCGTTGAGAGGTCATCGGGCTCGCCTCTCAGCATCAAGCCAATCCGAGCAGTGTCTTGAACGCAAATATAGACGGATCGTGAGGACTAATAACGGCTCGAATCGTCGTATCGGCGTTCCTGAGCCGCACGGCCGCCATTCCATGTGCGAAGTGAAGAAATGCGTAGTCGGGATTTAACGCAAGGCCCTGTTCAGCGACAGGCATGGCCTCAGCCGCTCGCCCGTATGTGGCCAAGCCCCCTGCTTAAAGCGATATCTCAGTGTCTCGCGGACACGCCGCATCTCCAATCTCTCCGCTGGCATCCCGTTCCTTCGCTCATGACAGCCGAAGGACGAAACTTCACACCAGCAGGGGACCCACTTCAGAGCCCTCCAATTGGGAGCGCATCATCTCGGAATCAGGGGGCGACTATTATTCGGAATGAGAGGCCGGAATGATTTCGGAATCAGGGGGCGGATTGCCTCGGAATTTGCACAGAAAGAGATGTCGTAGGAAGACATCGTCAGGCCACGTCATGTGTGGTAATGATCTTTCTTATATTTGCTCTGGCCACCTGGCGGACGAATTTTGTGCGCCAAAGTTGCTGACAGTCTGTCGGGAAACGCCAACTTGTCGACCGAGTCCGGCGGTTGAACCCATCCTCTCGGTTCGGCGCTGATGGAGAGCACCTTGAAGGTCCTGTGGGAGGATGGCGAACGCGTGCTGTGCCGCGGACGGCGTCGGGGTGCCGGCGGCCAGTGGGACGCTGTGCTGACCGTATTTCCCGCCAGCGAGCACCCGACGCCCTCAAGTCTCGATCGCCTCGCCCACGAATATGAACTGAAGGAAGAACTGGAAGGTACATGGGCCGTGCGGCCCCTGGAGTTCGTGCGCGAAGGCGGCCGGACCATGCTGGTCCTCGAGGATCCCGGCGGCGAGCCGCTCGCGCGTCTGCTCGACGGCCCGATGAAGGTCGGAGATTTCTTACGAATCGCCATCGCCATCGCCTCGACCCTATGCAAGGTCCACCAGCGCGGTCTCGTCCACAAGGACGTCAACCCGGCCAACATTCTAGTGAGTGGCGGGAGTGAAGAGGTGCGGCTGATCGGCTTTGGCATTGCCTCGCGCCTCTCTTGCGAACGGCAGACACCCGACCCGCCCGAGACCATCACCGGGACGCTCGCCTACATGGCACCGGAACAGACCGGCCGCATGAACCAATCGGTCGACTCTCGTAGCGATCTCTACGCGCTCGGGATCACCTTTTACCAAATGCTCACGGGCGTACTGCCGTTTGCGGCGGCCGATCCGATGGAGTGGGTGCACTGCCACCTCGCCAGGAAGCCTTTGCCACCCACAGAGCGACTGAAGGGCGTGCCCGGCGTCATCTCAGCGATCATCATGAAGCTGCTCGCGAAGACGGCCGAGCAGCGCTACCAGACTGCCGCCGGTCTGGGCCGCGACTTGCGGCGCTGCCTCACTGCGTGGGAGGTTCTGGGCCGCATCGATGCCTTCCCGCTCGGCGAAGACGACACGCCGGACCGGCTCCTGATCCCGGAGAAGCTGTATGGACGCGAGCGCGAAATCAAAGCCCTGGTCGCGGCCTTCGACCGCATCGTCCAGGGTGGCGGCCCGGAGCTGGTGCTGGTGTCCGGCTACTCCGGTATCGGCAAGTCCACCGTCGTCGGCGAGCTGCGGAAGGTGCTAGTGCCGTCGCGCGGGCTGTTCGCCTCGGGCAAGTTCGACCAATACAACCGCGACATCCCATATGCCAGCTTGGCGCAGGCCTTGCAGGGGCTGATCCGCCCGCTGCTTGGCAAGAGTGAGGCCGAGCTGGCGCCCTGGCGCGAAGCCTTTGGCGAGGCGCTTGGCCGAAACGGCCAGCTCATGGTGACACTCATCCCTGAGCTCGAACTCCTCACTGGCCCGCAGCCGCCGCTACCGGAGCTGCCGCCGCAGGACGCGCAGCGCCGCTTCCAGATGGTGTTCCGCCGCCTGCTCGGCGTGTTCGCGCAGCCGGAGCATCCGCTGGCGCTGTTCCTCGATGACCTGCAGTGGCTTGATGCTGCGACGCTCGACCTGCTTGAGCACTTGGTGACCCAGCCGGAGCTGCGCCACTTGCTGCTTATCGGCGCTTACCGGGACAACGAGGTCACGCCAGCGCACCCGCTGATGCGGCGGCTGGCGACGATCCGCAGCTTGGGCGTGCCGGCGCAGGAGATTGTGCTGGCGCCGCTGCGGCTTGAGGATCTCGACCGGCTCATTGCCGATGCGCTGCACTGCGCGCCAGCCTGTGCCGCGCCTCTGGCCCGGCTGGTGTTCGAAAAAACCATCGGCAATCCCTTCTTTGTCATCCAGTTCCTCACAGCACTCGCCGAGGAAGGACTAGTCGCTTTCGACCATGGACAGGCATGCTGGTCCTGGGATCTCGAGCGCATTCACGCCAGGGGTTACACAGACAATGTAGTGGACCTTTTGCTGAGCAAGTTGCGCCGCCTCCCCGAAACGACCCAGGATGCCCTGCAGCAGTTGGCCTGTCTGGGCAACGTTGGCGAGATCGCCACCCTCAGACTGGTCCAGCGGGAGAGCGAGGCTGCGCTGGACGCAGCACTATCGGAGGCGGAGCGAGCCGGGTTGGTATGCCGGAGGGATGGGGCCTATTACTTCCTGCACGACCGCGTCGAGGAGGCAGCTTATACGCTTATCCCTGAAGGCGAGCGGGCCGCTGCACACCTCACCATCGGCCAGCGGCTGGTCGCGCACACGCCGCCGGAGGAGGTCGAGGAGAGTGTCTTCGACATCGTCGGCCAACTCAACCGGGGCATCGCGCTGATCGCCTCGGGCGAGGAGCGGGAGTGGGTTGCCGAACTGAACTTGATCGCTGGCCGGCGCGCCAAAGCCTCGACTGCCTACGCTTCGGCGCTGACCTATCTCACTGCCGGCCGGTCCCTATTGCCGGAGGACTGCTGGGAGCGCCGGTACGAGCTCGCTTTCGCGCTGGAGCTGCACATGGCCGAGTGCGAGTTCCTCACCGGCGCGCTGGGGGAAGCGGAGGCGCGCCTCGCCGAACTGGCAAGCCGCGCCGTCAGCCTGCCCGACTTGGCCACCGTAACCCGGCTGCGGGTGGACCTCTTCATGACTCTCGGCCGAAGCGACCGCGCCATCATTGTCGGCCTCGACTACCTGCGCCGCGTCGGCGTCGCTTGGTCGGCGCATCCGACGAAGCACGACGTCCGGCAGGAATACGCGCGGATGTGGCGGCAGCTCGGCGACCGTCCGATCGACGCACTGCTCGACCTGCCCCGGATGACCGATCCGGTCGCGTGCGCGACAATGGACGTGCTTACCTCGCTCGTGTCCCCGGCCTTGTTCACCGACGAGAACCTGCGGTGCCTCGTCATCGGCCGCATGGGAAATCTCAGCCTTGAGCATGGTAACAGCGACGCTTCGTGTTACGCCTACACCGCGGTGGGCAACGTACTGGGACTGTTTTTCGGCGACTACAAGGCGGGGTTCCGCTTAGGCGAGCTGGGGCTTGATATGGTGGAGCAAAATGGCGCGGACCGCCTCAAGGCCCGCGTTTACCTGGCCTTCGGGAACCTCGCGAAGCCTCCGATGCGGCACTTTCCAAGGGGCCGTCCAATCGCACGGCACGCCTTCGACACGGCGCTCCAGGCCGGTGACCTGACCTACGCGGCCTTTAGCTGCAACAACGTGCTCACCCAACTTCTCGCCAGCGGCAATCCGCTCGCCGAAGTGCAGCGCGAGGCCGAAGCCGGGCTCGACTTTGCGCGGCAAGCGAAGTTCGGTCTCGTCGTCGATCTCATCACCGCGCAGGTCGGGCTTGTCCGGGCTCTCCGCGGCCAAACCGCTATCTTCGGCTCCTTCAACAATACCGGGTTCGATGAGACCCGGTTCGAACAACATCTGGAGGAGGATCCGCGCCTGTCGATCGCAGCCTGCTTGTACTGGATCCGCAAGCTGCAGGCCCGTGTCTTCGCCCACGACCACGCCGCAGCGGTCGCGGCGGCGGCGAAAGCAGAACGCCTTCTTTGGATCTCGCCAGCCATCTTCGAGCGGGCGGAATACCATCTCTACGCTGCGCTGGCACGGGCCGCGTTCTGCGACGCGGCCCCCGCTGCGGAGCGAGCCCGCCACCTCAAGGCCTTGGCAGCCCACCACCGCCGGCTCCAGGAGTGGGCCGAGAACTGCCCGGACAACTTCGCGAGCCGCGCCGCGCTGCTCGGCGCGGAGATCGCCCGCCTCAAAGGGCAGTGGCTCGAGGCCGAGCGTCTCTACGAGCAGGCCATCCGATCTGCCCGCGACAACGGCTTGATCCATAATGAGGCGCTCGCCTCCGAACTGGCAGCGCGCTTCTACGCGGCGCGCGGCTTCGAAACCAATACCCATGCCCATCTGCGAAACGCGCGGCACTGCTACCTGCGTTGGGGAGCTGATGGCAAGGTGCAGCAACTCGATGCATTGTATCCCTACCTGCGAGAGGATGAGCCAGCACCCGGGCCGAAGAGGACGATCGGAGTGCCGATCGAACAACTTGACCTCGCCACGGTGATTAAAGTGTCGCAAGCCATCTCGGGCGAGATAGTCGTTGAAAAGCTGATGGACACGGTCTTGCGCACCGCCATCGAGCAGGCGGGGGCCGAGCGCGGCCTATTGATTGTATCGCGTGGCGGTGAGTCACGGATCACGGCGGAAGCCACGACCGGCGGCGACACGGTCGTGGTACAGCTGCGCGACGAGTTCGTGACCGCGATGATGCTGCCGGAATCGGTCCTTCATTATGTCTTGCGCACAAACGAGAGCGTGGTTCTTGGCGACGCAACAGCTCAAAACCCATTTTCCGCCGACCCCTACATTTGTCAGCACCATGCTCGTTCCATTCTCTGCCTGCCGTTGCTTAATCAGGGTGAGCTGACCGGAGTGCTTTATCTTGAGAATAACCTCGCCCCTCGGGTCTTCGCGCCAGCGCGAATCGCAGTGCTTAAGCTGCTCGCCTCTCAGGCAGCGATCTCATTGCAGAATACCCGGTTGTACCGCGATCTCGCAGAACGCGAAGCCAAGATCCGCCGCCTCGTCAAGGCCAATATCATCGGGATCGTCATCTGGGATATGGAAGCTCGCATTCTGGAGGCAAACGATGCGTTTCTCCGCATGGTCGGATACGACCAAGAGGATCTTGCCTCTGGTCAGCTATGCTTGACGGACCTGACCCCGGGCGAATGGCGCGACCGCGACGCACGGACCGCTGAAGAGCTGAAGGCGACCGGGGCAGTTCACCCGTTCGAGAAGGAGTACTTTCGCAAAGATGGCAGCCGTTTGCCCGTGCTGGTCGGCAGTGCGCTGTTCGAAGACAGCAGGAAAGAAGGTGTCTCTTTTGTCCTCGATTTGACCGAGCGCCGGTGGGCGGCAGAGGCGTTACGCGAAAGCGAGGGGGCCTTGCGAGAGGCACAAGGGCAACTGTCCCACGCAAACCGGGTCGCCACCATGGGGCAGCTCACAGCCTCCATCGCCCATGAAGTCAACCAGCCGATCGCAGCGTCGGTCACCAACGCCCAGGCGGCTTTGCGCTGGCTGGGTACCAATCCGCCAAATTTGGAGGAAGTGCGTGAGGCGCTCGACCGGATCGTCGATAACGCCAAACGAGCGGGCGACGTCATTGGCCGGATCCGGGGTTTGGTTAAAAAGGAACCGCCTCGCAAGGAGCAGTTCGACCTCAATGAAGCCATTCGCCACGTGATTGCCTTGACCCGCAGCGAAGTGCTCCGGCAAGGCGTCTCGCTGCAGACCGAATTTGCGACGAGCCTTCCGTCCGTGGAAGGAGATCGCGTCCAGCTGCAACAGGTGATCCTCAATCTGATCATGAACGCCATCGAGGCGATGAGCGGCATTAGTGAGGGGGAGCGCGAGTTGCTGATCAGCACCGAGACAGAGGCCTCAGGAGGCGTGGATGTCAGGGTACAGGACTCGGGCCCGGGACTGGACCCGCAGAGTATAGACCGCCTCTTCGAGGCCTTCTACACAACCAAACCCAGCGGCATGGGCATGGGCCTGGCGATCTGCCGTTCGATCGTCGAGGCTCACGGCGGCCGGCTGTGGGTCTCCGCGAATGAACCTCGCGGGGCGGTGTTTCAGTTCACTCTGCCTCCCGAACGGGACGAAACCGCTCGCGCAGAGCATACCGACCAAATGGCAGTGTTGGGAAACTGATGGGACGAACGGCTGGCTGAAACTCGCGCAGCCAGTGCAAGTCTTGCGAAAGAGTGAAGGCCGTCGGCCCCTCTCCACCGCGAGACGACCGAGGCGTGGCCGGGTTGAATTCCCCTCCATGACCCGGTCATCGGGGCCAAAGGGGGCTGGATCAAGATAGCCAAGAGGAGGAGACCATGGATATCCGCAAAGTCGCCGTGCTCGGTGCTCTCGCGCTTGCTACCGTCTCGTGTTTCTATGTTCCGGCCAAGGCCGAGGACGTGACGATCTCCGTCTGGTCGCACGATAACGATCGGCCGGCGTCGAACCTGATCTCCGACTACAACAAGCTTAATACGGGCATCAAGATCGAGTACCGGGAGGTCCCGTTTGACGATCTGGTGAGCGAGGCCTTACGCGCCTATGCCACGGGCCAGGCTCCGGATATTATCGCGGTCGATAATCCTGAACATGTCCTGTTCGCGTCGCGCGGCGCCTTTTTGGATCTGACCGACATGATCGCGAAATCGACGGTAATCAAGCCGGAAAACTACTTCCCAGGCCCGCTCGCCTCCACGATGTGGGAAGGCAGGCATTACGGCGTTCCAAAGGCGACGAACACGATCGCGCTATATTACAATAAGGACATGTTCAAGGCGAAGGGCCTTGATCCTGACAAGCCGCCGCAAACCTGGGCTGAATTGGTGGACGCGGCACGAAAGCTGACCGACCTGGCAGCCAACGTGTACGGCATAACTTTTTCGGCCAAGGCGAGCGAGGAGGGCACCTTCCAATTCCTGCCGTGGGCACAGATGGCCGGTGCCAGTTACGAAATCATCAACACCGATGGCGCGGTCAGGGCGCTCGATACCTGGAAAACGATCCTCGACGAGAGGCTTGCTTCTCCGGATACGCTGACGCGCAGCCAGTGGGATTCGACCGGGACGTTCAATTCCGGAAACGCGGCCATGGCGATTTCCGGTCCCTGGGAGCTCGACCGAATGGTTGCCGAAGCGAAGTTCGATTGGGGCGTGACGTTGCTGCCGGTACCGGAAGACGGTGCCGAACGCTCCTCCTCCATGGGGGACTTCAATTGGGCGATCTTCGCCAGCACGAAGCACCCTGAAGAGGCCTTCGGGGTGCTTGAGTATTTGATCTCCCAGGATGACCGCATGTTCAGAGACTTCGGCCTGCTCCCGGCCCGCACCGATATCGCAATTCGCGAGACCGGCCAGCCGCGCAAGGATGCCGCGCTCAAGGTTTTTCTCGAACAGCTCAAGTACGCCAAGCCTCGGGGCCCGCACCCTGAATGGCCGAAGATCTCCAAGGCAATCCAAGATGCGATCCAGGCGGCGCTAACCGGACAGATGTCTTCCAGGGAAGCGCTCGACCAAGCGGCCAAAAAGATAAAGGCCGTGCTCGGCTGAAAGGAGGGGCGCCTATCGGATGTGGAGGCGCTCATGAAGAAAATCCTGTCCAGCATCATCGATGGTAAGGGCTTCGACATTGCGCTCGTTGCACTGCCGCTCACTTTCCTGCTCACCCTTTCCGGCATACCGCTCGTCTACAACGTTCTGATGAGTTTCCAACAGTGGATCTGTTCAGCCTTGGAACCTTCGGACGACCCTTTGTCGGCTTCACACGGAGCTCTTCGCGCAGCTGGAAACCAGCCCAATTCTCCTTAACACGGCACTCTTCGTCAGCGCCTCGATTGCCGGCCAATTCGTCATAGGCTTCGGGCTGGCACTTTTCTTTTGGATGAATTTTCCGGGCGCGTCCTGGCTTCGCGGTCTCTTTCTCGTCTCCTGGGTGATGCCCGGCCTAGTGGTTGGTGCGATCTGCAGCTGGATTCTCTCGGGCGATTTTGGAGTCCTCAACTTCTTCTTGAGGGAAATCGGTGTGACCGACGGCAATATCTTCTGGCGCTCCGATCCGCACGGTTCGCTCTGGGCGGTGATTATCGCCAATATCTGGCTTGGTACCTCGTTCAACATGATCCTGCTTTCGGTCGGGCTTTCGGGCATACCGAAGGATCTCTATGAGGCGGCGGAGCTCGATGGAGCCAACGCGCTGCAACGCTTCTGGACGATTACCTTGCCGATGATGCGCACGACGATCGGCGCTGTCATCGCGCTCGGCCTGATCTTCACGCTGCAGCAGTTCGATCGTTTCGCCGCGATCACCTCCGGTGGACCGAACAATTCGTCCAATGTCACGCAATACTGTGCCTGGGAGTTGTCGTTCCGACAGTACGATTTCGCCAAGGGAGCGACGATCTCTGTGATCATGATCGTCTTCGTGATGTTCGCCTCAATCGTCTACGTCCGCTCCACACGTCACGAGGTGCGGGGGTGACCGATACCTTCCGCGAAAAGTTGATGCTGGCCGTGGCGCTGGTGCTCGCCGCCATCTATCTATTCCCGCTCTACTGGATGTACATTACGGCGCTAAAGTCCGGCTCGGCGATGTTTGCCAACCCTCCGGATTTTTGGCCGACCGACCCACAGTGGCAGATCTACGGCCAAGTCTGGCACAGCCGCAACATGGGGCGTTACATCTGGAACTCGCTGGTCATCGCTTTCGGTGCCGTAGCCGTTATCTTAGTTCTCGGTGTCGGCTGCGCCTATGTGCTGGCACGCTACCGCAATGTCTGGGTGGATGTCGGGCTCTTCCTCATCCTCATGCTGCAGGTCCTGCCGTCATCACTGATGATCACACCAATCTTTGTTGGCTTTTCACAGATCGGGCTGCTCGACTACCCACGCCTGGCGGTCATCCTCGCGATCGCCGCCAAGAGTATGCCCTTCTTCATAGTGCTGGTGCGCGCAACATTCATGAGCGTTCCGCAGGAGTTGGAGGAAGCGGCCCTCGTCGATGGCAGTTCCCGCGTCGGCGCCTTTTTTCGAATCGTCCTGCCGCTCGCTCGCAACGGCATCCTCGTCGGCGCCATCCTGATCTTCATGCAGGCTTTCGGCGAGTTCGTCTATTCGAAGTCGATGATCCAGAGAATTGAGCTGCAACCGGCCAGCGTCGGGCTCAATAGCTTCATGGGGCCGAACACCAACGAATGGAACAGCATTATGGCCTATGCGGCCATCTATGTGACTCCCATGCTCGCTGCCTTCGTTCTCTTGCAGCGTGGCATCGTCTCCGGCCTCACCGCGGGGGCCCTGAAATGATCCACGCCACCTCAGTCCACCGTGGCGAGCTTGACTTGCACTCCGGCAGATCCAAGCCGGACCGACATAGGCGCTGGTGCGTAGGGTGTTGAACACAAGCCCAAGGATGCGATTGCGTCTATGCGTGGGCAGAACTGGTTGCCAGCTAACCCTCCCAAGCGTCACACCAGCGCAGAGCTCAACCCCTCAAGCAGGTCTTCGGCCCTATGCCCGCGACACGGACATACGTCGATTAGCCGTAGTCGAGAAGTGTCCAAATCGGCCAACCAGCGAAAAACCCAACGGAAAACGCCTCTCCGCCGTCGGTGATCCGGATGCCATGGGCATTCCCATGCAGGGCGGCACCGATGCGCGTTTCACATGCGCTCCGCCTCGCCCGTGACGCGCCAGATCACATCGCCGACATCGTCCGCCACCAACAAGGAGCCGTCGGGGCCGATGGTAACTCCAACCGGCCGCCCATAGGACGACCGCTCGTCAGGCGAAAGGAAACCGGTCAGAATGTCGCGCGGCGGCCCGGCTGGACGTCCATTCACGAACGGCACGAAGACAACCTTGTAGCCGCGCAATGTGCTGCGGTTCCAGGAACCATGCTGCCCGATGACCATGCCGTCCGGGAAGCCGGGCAGAGTGCCTGCGGGAAGCCAGCAAAGGCCAAGTGATGCAGTGTGTCCGCCCAAGGCATAGTCCGGTGTTATAGCGGTTGCGACCATCGCCGGGTCCTGCGGCACCCGGTCGTCCAAGTTCTGCCCCCAGTAGCAATAGGGCCATCCATAGAAGCCGCCGTCGCGCACTGATGTCAGATAGTCGGGCGGCGTCTCGTCGCCCAGGCCATCGCGCTCATTAACCACCGTCCAGAGCGCACCCGTCGTTGGTTCCCACGCCATACCCACCGGGTTGCGCAGACCGGAGGCAAAAATGCGGTGCTGACCACTCTCGAGGTCAAGCGCGTGGATAGCGGCCCGTCCTTCTTCTGCCGCCATGCCGCGCTCGCCGATGTTGCTGAGCGAACCGACGCCGATGAAAAGCTTTCGTCCATCGCGACTCGCAAGCAGGCTTCGCGTCCAATGCCCCCCGGCCTTGAAGGACGTAACCTTTTGGCCTGTCGCGCTGATACGTGTGTCGCCCGTTTCATACGGGAACGCAACCACCCCGTCTGTGTTGCCGACATACAACGTATCGCCCAGAAACGCCATGCCGAACGGCTGATTGAGTCCGTCGAGAAATTCGGTGCGGATTTCGGCCACGCCGTCGCCATCCGCATCCCGCAACAGCGTGATGCGGTTCGGACTTGCGCCCACTGCGGCGGCGCGCTTCATTGTGCTCAACATGGCGTAGTCGAAGGCGGATTTAATGCCCCCCGGCTCGCTCAGTGCCTCAGCAACCAGTACGTCGCCATTCGGCAACACGTAAATCCAACGGGGATGTTTGAGCCCGGCCGCGAATGCGTTCACGTTGAGCCCGGCCGCCGCAGTCGGCATTTGCTCCGCGGGCCATCCCTTGGCTGTCGGCATCTTCAGGGTCGGAATGCCCTGCGGCTTGGCTCTCGGGATTGTCGGGGCGCTGCCATAGGCCGGTTCCAGAGAATCGCCGTCCTGGCGCCGCAAAAGGATGGCCACAGCGCCGATCAGTGCGACCAATCGACCGAGAATATCTGACAGGCCCATGTGCCCTCCTAACCTTGATGCGCAGCCTACCCGAAGCTCCTGCGGGTTGGTATCCTCAAACCGCATTGTTTGTGGGCCACTGACGCAAAAGCCGGCCTCGACCCAGTGCATAAATTGCAAGCCATCATCGAGTTCGACATGACCGGCAAAATTCTGGCGGGCAACGCCAAACTTCTGCCGCGACCTTGGACACTATGCATGGGGGATTCTTGGCAAGCATCGCCGAATGTTTTCTCGATCCGGCGGAAGGCTCGTCCTCCGATTTTCGGGAGTTCTGGTGAGATCTGGATAGAAGTCTCCGATGTGCGAACGATGCGGTTGGAATGGAGTCTAGATGCGTGTTGAGCTGGATCGTCCCTGACGCTTCTGACTTCTCAATCCATTCGATGGTGTGCGGCCGAACGCCGATGCGCGCGGTGTGGGAGTTCGAGAAGGGCGGGCGCGAACTCATGTCCGCGTCGACGGCCCGCTCATCATCAACGACGAACGTCTGACGATCAGAGCCGCGATGGCTGGCTCGGCCTAGTGATGGAGGACTTGGTCCAAGGCGCCGTCGCGAATGGCTATGTCGATGGTGGGCGGGTCAGCGGCTTCATCGCCATCCAAGCCCCGTCCCCGCATCCCGCAACGCGCTGGAGAAGGCCGACTGGGCGGTCGACGACGTGGAACTGGTGGAGGCGAACGGAGGCGTTCGCGCCCAGGCCTGCGCCGTCAACAAGGACCTCGGTTGGGATCCCCTATCGTCAACGTCAATGGCGGCGCGATCGCGATCGGCCATCCGATCGGCGCTTCTGGCGCCCGCGTCCTCAACACGTTGCTCTTCGTGATGAAGCGGCGGGGCGTTTTCCGGGCCTCGCGTCGGCGGCGGCATGGGCGTCGCCATGTGCGTCGAGCGCCTTTAGCAGTTCCGCGTTGCTCCCACAGAGGCGAGCGCACAGCGGAGCAGCGATGCACATTGCTCGCTGCTGCGCAAGCGAGCATATCATCGGCATTGCAGTCGACGGGCCAGACGCTTTGTTCGTCGGCAGCGTTTCGGCGGCTCGCCTATCAACTCTCGCCAATGTCCGCCGTCGGACATCCAATCGAGCCATAAGATCAAGCTTGACGCGACGGTCGCTTAGGACTCAATCGCGGCTTCCGTCACGTTCCCCGCCTACGGCCCCTGTGGGCCGGGAGCGAAAGCTGGCTTTGATCGAGCTAGACGCCCCGCGAAAAGGTGAGGACGGTGAGCCCATGCGGGCCGACATCTTCTTCCAGGCGACGCCAGCCGAATGCCTCATAGAATGAGCGCTTTTCCGGCAAAGCGCATAGATAGGCAACATCATGGCCCAGGTCGAACGTCGCTTCTGCTGCGCGGCGGACAAGGGCCCTGCCAATACCCCGACGCCGGTGGTCGGCATCGACCCATACGGCCGCCACCCATGGAGCGTATTGCGGACGCTCCTCCAGGTCGCAGGAGATGATTAGGGCCGATCCGAGATATGTCGCGCCCTCGTGGGCAACAAGCCCGAAAGGCAGTGCTCCTTCGTCCAGCAATTCCTGCATGTGGTCGGCTACATGTTCGAGCGGATGGCCGGCGCCTTGCCACCAAGCCCGCCAGATACGATCTGCAATCGTAGGGCAGAAGCCCGGCTGATCACGCAAGTCCGAGATTGCGTAAGGCTGCGACTGTGATTGGGGCATGCGTCCTCGTGAGCTTCGGTTGCTGGAATGGGTCGAGCGCGGATAAAATTTTGAGTTGCAGCTCACTTCATGGCTGATGTACTTAAACGGGTAGTGATCGTAAGGCGCTGCAATTTCTCGTGGCCCTCCACAGTGCGTTGCTCCTCGGCTGCCGAGATCGAAACGCGGCCAGCGCCCGACCCTTCGGAACCAATCCCATCGGCGATGGTTCGACACCTCTCTGTGCAGCGGAAGGAGGCATGGAAATGGCCCAGCAAGTACCGCTCGATCCACATGGTCGCGCCGAGAACCCGCCGAGCAACACGGCAAATGACGACGGCACTCTGCAGCTGTGCTCCGACGTCGCTTACCGGCGCCTTGGCATTGTCAATGTCGTGTTCTTCGGAAGCCCGGGTGCCGGCGACCGCAAGTGGGTTCTGATCGACGCCGGAGTGATGGGGACGACCGGCCTCATTACCCGGGCCGCCGAGGAACGTTTCGGTGCAAAATCACGGCCGGAATTGTGATGACGCATGGACACTTCGACCACGTCGGCGCTCTCGAAGAGATTTCCGACCTGGAGGGGACGTGGCATTCCGACTGGCCATCCGCTCGACGTGTGCTGGAAAACCTCGGATGGTTCGGTAAGCGTTTCAGGCCGGATATGCGCGAATGCACTGTTGTTTCGCATGGGACGGCGGCGGCTCATCGCCATCGATCCGGCGAGAATACCAGTTCGCCTGGCGCTTCGTTTCCAAAACATCGGCAGCACGGGCGCCGCGAGACACCTGTTTTCGTGCCTTAAGCGCGGACTTCGGGCGAAGGGCCCTGTGGCTTCGCTGACGACCATGCCGTTCTACGGCGTGGTGAGTGCCGCCATGATCTATGACGACCAGCCCATCGTCGACTACTTTCGCCGGATCGATGAGCAAAGGATCATGGGGGCGATGACGGTCAGCGGTGACGACCGGATCTACTTCTTCGAACTCGAGCGGGTGGATGAGCCTTTACAGCGCCACGCATCCAATTAGACGCGCAAAGGTCACGGTAGCACTTTGAATTACTGCCAGCTGAATAGCTGCCCGTGGCAGTAATCACCTATCGCCGAGCATCCGTTTTCGAGGACGGCTTTTTCGTGCGCGGTCGCCCGGCTGCGGCAGGGCGTTCGCCAAGCTCGGCCTCGGCTGCATCCCTCTCCAACCTGAGTTGTCTCAGTCGGGCCGTTTTCTTCTCTCTCGCCAGCGCTTCCTGTTCCATGATTGCCCGACAGGCGAGAGTTGCCTGATCGACAGCGTGGTTCGAGGCGACTTTCTTGCTCGGCTTGAACGGATCACTTCGGCCAACATCTTTCATTGCCTTCTCCTTCGTGAGGTCAGGAACGCTGAAGCCCAGGTCATCACGACGGGCGACATCAAAGTGCGCGAAGGTTGTCCGCAGAACTCTTGCCCGACCTGCGGTCCTGAGTGATTTCGAAACTTACCTTTTGGCCGTCTTTGAGAGTGGAGAGGCCGGCACGCTCTACCGCCGAGATATGCACGAAGACATCCTGACCGCCGTCATCAGGCTGGATGAAGCCAAAGCCCTTGGTGCTGTTGAACCACTTTACCGTTCCAGAAGCCATGTAGCGTCCTTTTCAAGTCAGAGGGTCGCCCTAGGCGATCCGAGAAAGCTAATCTTTTCATGAAGTCGCGATCGAGCGCAACGGCATAAGATGTAGTGTCACTCGTCAATTGCTTAGTACCAGCGTCCCCGGCCGTACCAGCCGCCACCCAATAGGATAAGAACAAGGATGATGATTAAGAGCGTCGTGATATCCATCTCGGTCTCCTGAAGTACCTGGTCGACTTCACCGCGCTTGACGATGGGTACTTCGATTGACGGAAACGTCCAAGCAAGAAGGTTTGTTCCACGCTCGGGAGCGGAGGCTTGGCCGAACGGCTGGAACCATGAGCTCTTGGGCCGGTCCAATATGTCGAGACCGTTCCATTTTCATTTATCGCCGTTTCCGGCGGCAACGGGGTCAAACACGCGCTGGCGCGGCTCCAGGTCTTCTCAATGTGACCGGAAGTGCCCGGCCAGCTGTCTGCGGTCGCAAGGCTTCATTGAATTTACACTCTTGAGCAGGGAAAGGCCCTGCCCCGGGGCAGGGCCTTTCATTTGAAGCACTCAAAATATCCAGTATTAACTAGCGAGGCAAGAAAATATTCTTGCGCGAAAAAGTATACTTCGTAAAATTTCCTAAAAAATGCCCGAAATATCCGCCCTCGCAGACAGGAGATTACACAATAACAGGGGTATATCAATAAAAAATTAGGGGTTTATATTAAGTCATATTAATGGAGGCGAGAGCGCACGCTACCCGAGGAGGGTTGATGGTAGTCCCCGGTCGCGCAATCTGCTGTAGAGCGAGCAAGTGATCTAAGAAGCTTTTTCGCAGAGCGACCGCGCGTTCAGGAGGCCCCAGCCGAAGACTGGATCCTTGCCCGGATCGCCGAGGTCTTCCACGTTGCCGGCGAGCCTCTCGCGGATCAGCGCAGGGCCGAGTTTCGGCTCCGACGCCTTCATCAACGCCACCGCGGCGGTGACGAACGGTGCGGCGAAGGAGGTGCCGGTTTTCGGACGAGCTCCGGTGATCGACGCCGCCGTCCAGACGGCCACACCGGGAGCAGCAAAGTCGATGTGGTCGCCGCGTCCGGCGCGCCTGTAGGGTTGCTTGCTCTTGTCCGTCGCTGTCACGGCGATGACCTCTTCGTAAGCGGCGGGGTAAACCGGCTCCGCTCTCGGGCCGCCATTGCCGGCCGCGGCCACCAGGATGATGCCGCGTTCGCCCGCCTTCTTCACCACCTGTTCGAGCAGCCGATTGGGCGGCCCGGCGAGGCTGAGATTGATGAGCTGCACTTCGCGCGCGGCAAGGAGGTCGAGAGCACGCACCAGATCGAACGCGCCGGAGCGGTCGTCTTGCCTCGTGGCCCGGTGAAAAGCATCCACGGCGATCAGGTCACCGCCCGGAATGAGACCGGGCGTGCGGCTCGTCGTGGACCCGACGAGCAGAGCCGCGATCGCGGTACCGTGCTGCTTCCCCGACTGAGGCAAGCTTTCATCGGCAAGGCGGATGATTTCGATATCGCTTCCTTCGAAGGCGTCGTGCTCGGGGTTGATGGCAGTATCCACGAGGCCGATCGTAACTGTGCCGCTGCAAGCGCTCGGTCGATCGTAAGCCGAGGGCCAGCCGATGACGCTGCGCGCCAGGCAGTCCCCCCGCGCGCAATGCTCTGCGCCCCGTTCCGGGCGGAAGTAATGGTTGAAGTCGATGCTGGCCTCTGGCGCAAGGGTCTGCGCCCGCGCTCTCGCAGCGTCCAGGGTCATCCTCGCGGGGATGCGAAACTTGACGATTTCGCTATCGAGCATCGTCACCGTGCCGCGGTCGACGACCTCGAAGCCCGCTTCGGCCAGTTGCGTGAGTTGAGCCGCGCTGAAACCGAAACCGACGATCTCATCCGGTGCTCGTGCCGGCACGGCGGGTGCGGGAGCAGGCGCGCGCCGGGCGATGTGTCGGCGTGGGAAGAGGCCGCGGAACGGGAGCAGGCTCCTGCCGCCGTTCCACCCTGCACCGGACCGGTAGGATCCGGAGCGCCCAGATCTGCTGCCTCCCTCATCGTCGTCATCGTCATCGTCGGCCAGGGCCGCTTTGGCTCCGAGGATTTCCAACGTCGTTTCGCTGCCGGAAACCATGGCGTCGCCCGCGACGAGGGCGATTGCCGTAAGGGACATGACCAGAATGTTTCTCAGCGGGGTCGCCATCTCAGAACCTCGATCTTGCTTGAAGCACGAGAGTGCATTTCTTGGACAGACGGGCGGGTGCCTGTAGATTGAATGGGAACGGCTGAGTCGTCGATCTATTCCCATTTCTCGTCCAAATTGCGGAGTTTCGGGGTCATGAGCGTTGCGGTGAAGGATGTCGGTGAACGCCTCATAGCGTTTCTGCCCAATCTGCGCCGCTTCGCCGTATCGCTCTGCCGCTCGCGTGATGTCGCCGACGACCTCGTTCAGGCGGCTTGTGAACGGGCGCTGGCAAGCGCCGACCGCTTCGAGCCGGGCACACGCTTCGACGCATGGATGTTTCGCATCCTCCGCAATTTGTGGATCGACCAGGTGCGCAGGCAGAAAACCGCGGGCATTCAGGACGATATCTCCGAACGCCAGGACATTGCCGGCTCGTCCGGGGAGGGCGAAGCCGAGGCGCGCCTGACGCTCAACACCGTGGCGGAAGCGATCGGAGAGTTGCCGGAGGAGCAGCGGGAGGTGCTCATCCTCGTCTGCGTCGAGGAGCTTTCCTATCGCGAGACGGCCGGTGTCCTCGACATCCCAATAGGAACGGTAATGAGCCGGCTGGCGAGGGCCCGCAAGAGTCTCGCCGAGACTGCGGGAATAACGACAAAGAGCGCCCGTTCTCACGTGATGAAGGACGTAGAGGAATGACCAGGACGGATTTCTCCGATGAGACACTGATGCGCTTCGCCGACGGCGAGCTTGATGCCGAGACCTCCGCTGAGGTCGAGCGGGCAATGGAAACCGACGACGAACTTGTCGCGCGGGTGGGCCTATTCATCGAAACGCGTCAGGCGGCGAAGACCGCCATGAAACCGCTACTCGAAGAACCCTTGCCGGCCGAACTCAAGTCCGCCGTCGAGAGGATGGTCGCGGAAAAGGCTTTGGCGCAGAATGCATCGGCCCCCAGGGTGCTGTCTTTCCCGCATCGGGCCGCAAACGATCGGCCGATAAGCAGCTGGGCCGCACCCATCGCCGCCTCGGTTGTGGCCCTCATCGCCGGGTTCGGTGGATATTGGCTGGGCCGCGGTGGCGAAGCGGCGCCATCCAATGTGCTGCCACTCGCGGCCCTGAGCAAACCGGCGCTCGACGAGGCGCTCGTAACGGTCGCCTCCGGTGCCGAAACGCAATTGCCCGGTTCCGACCAGCGCTTTCGTGCCATTGCGACATTCCGCGACAATTCACAGGCGCTCTGCCGCGAATTCGAAGTGGATTCGGCCGACCGCTCGACGGTGGTTTCCGTTGCCTGTCTTGCCGGCACCGAATGGCGCGTGACTTTCGCCGTCGCCGCACAAGGCGGCAGCGATGGCTATGCGCCGGCATCATCCCTCGAAACCCTCGACTCCTATCTGACGGCGGTTGGCGCCGGGCAGCCACTCGAGGCAGCGGAAGAAGCCAAGGTACTTGGCGATCTCCGTCAAAAAAGCGAAGCGAACTAAAAAATGCCGCCGTGGAATAGAGGCAAGCATCGCCCGTTACTCCACCGGACCGAAGAAACCGGTCCGGTCTAAATGAGGAGTAATTGGCATGATCAAGAATTGGGCAAATACCGCGCTCGCCGCCGGATTGGCGGCATTCGTGGGCTCTGCCGCCGAGGCGAGCCAGCACCCGCAGATCCTTCCTGACGGCGCGAGCTCGCAGAGACAGAGCAGTCATGCGACCGGCCGCACGGACGGCGAGATCATCGTTGCCGGCAACAGTTCATCCAACTCGAGTTCCAATTCATCGAGCAATTCCAGTTCCAACTCGTCTTCGAACAGTTCGTCGAATTCGAGCTCGAACTCCTCTTCGAACAGCTCCTCGAACTCGAGCTCGAACTCGTCCTCGAACAGTTCGTCCAACTCGAGCTCGAACAGCTCCGGTCGGGACTATCGTCCCGGCAAGCTGTGGCGGGTGCGCTGAATACGCACGGCAAAGGAAGCGGGGCCGGATGGATGCCGGCCCCGCTCATTATGTGTAACGCTTCAACGACCAGCGCGGGCCGCCTTTCGATACCATCCCTGCCCGGCGATTGTGTTCCGATAGATAGTCTCGCGCTCGACGGCCTCCCGTCGGGTTTCGGCGCGAATTTCCGCCGTCACGGCTGCGTCCACTCGGCGAAACGGTATCACCTGAACGAGCGGCGTTCCCTTCTCGATGACATAGAGGCCGTCCGGCGCCGTGGCAAAGAAGGGGAAATGGATGTTGGCGGCGTAGCTATCGGTGTCGACGATGCCCGCCACGCATTCGAATGGCTGCCCCGGACGGTTGAGCGGCGGCAGGAAAAGGCAGCTCCAGCCAGGCGGCGTTCGTATTGACCAGTAGTTGTGAAACTTGCAAGGGGGAGAGGGCTCACGTGGGTTTCCCGCCACCTGATGGGCCCCGTGATTGCTGACCATGACGCGGTCGAACTCCCATCCTGCTTCGACACTGCGGCCGCCGTCCTTGATCTCCAGCCTGACGGTGGCGGCGATCGGCAGAATCCACCCGGCGGCCATCGCATCAAGAAAAGGCATGCAGCGCTTGGCGGTTAGGCCATTGTTGTTGGTCGACAAGTGGTCTTTATCAATCGCCGGCAGCTTTCGGAACC
Source organism: Sinorhizobium sp. NG07B (assembly GCF_002532005.1). Lineage (NCBI taxonomy): Bacteria > Pseudomonadati > Pseudomonadota > Alphaproteobacteria > Hyphomicrobiales > Rhizobiaceae > Sinorhizobium > Sinorhizobium sp. NG07B. Next base: position 25,013 of record NZ_NWTD01000009.1, read on the forward strand.
AATCCGGCAGGGCCGACTTGGCCGGCACAGGCGGCGCGATGACGCCTTGGTCTTCCGGCCGGCAGAGAAAGCGCATGACCCGCGGTTCCTTTTGCAAAATATTCAACATTCCGATTTCTCCAGTTCGAGTGGCTCGGGAGAAACGGTGCGACGCGACTTCTATTCCCTCGGGTAAATTCTACGCATCAGTCGACTTTCCGACCGCGGAGGCCCGAATGGCATGGCGTTCCCTGCCGGTGCCGTCGATCGGCTGCAGCATCCTGCGAAATTCATCCCGTTTCTCGTGGATCGATGCAATCACGAGGCCCATCGGAATGCCGATGTCGACGAGCACGGCTTGCGAGAGCTGCAGGCTTGCCTCGATGTTCTCCGGCACGGCATCCGTGACTTTCAGCTCGTACAATTCCGTCGCGTGCACCGCATCGCGCGCGCGGGCGACAATGGTCAGATCCGGCCGTTCGGATCGCGCAGCACGGACGATCGACTCGACCGCGTCGGGATTGTCAATCGTTACGACGAGTGCGCGGGCGCTTTGAATTCCGCAACGCCGAAGCAGCTCGATGCGGGTGGCATCGCCATAAAAGATCGTATCTCCGCGCGCTCGCTGTCTGGCGACCAGCACGGGATCGGCATCGATCGCCAGGAATTTCAATTCATGCCGTGAGAGCATCTCGGCGACCAATTGCCCGACGCGGCCGTAACCGACGACGATCACGCGCTCGGGGTCGTCGTCATGTTGTGGCGTCAGCCCTGCGAACTGAGCTTCATCCATCCTGGCATAGGCAGCACCTCGGCCCACGATGCGGATCAGCATCGGAATTGCTATCATCGTCAAGATCGCCGCGACCGTTGCCGTGGCGCTGGCTTCAGCAGGGACGGCATTGCCGGCAACGGCGGCACCGATAAGGATCAGCGCGAACTCGCCGCCGGGACCAAGGATGATTGCCAACTCGCCGGCGCCCCGGTTTGACAGGCCCATCAGGCGCGCGATCGGGAACAGGATGGCCGCCTTGATGGCGAAGAAGCCGATCGCGACACCAAGTGTAGGGATCGGGTTCGCAATGATTTCCGATAGGTCGAGACGGGCTCCGACAGAGACGAAGAAAAGGCCGAGCAGAAGCCCCTGGAAGGGCTGGATCGTCACCTCGATCTGCCGGCGATACTCGGTTTCGGCCAACAGCAGCCCGGCGATGAAGGCGCCCAGGGCCATGGACTGGCCGCTAAGCGCCGTGACAAGGCCGGAGCCGATCACGACCAGGAGGCATGCAGCGACGAACAGTTCGCCGCTTTTTGTCGCCGCAACCAGCTTGAACAGGGGGCGAAGAACCAGACGACCCAGCCCGGCCATCGCGATCAGCGCCAGTGCGGCAGGCGTCAGCGCGTACAGCAAGCCGGCGCCGAGCCCACTTCCCCCGCGTGCACCCAGCATCATCACCATGAACAGGAGCGGCGCCACGGCGAGGTCCTGAAAGAGCAGCACGGCGAAGCCGGCGCGTCCAACCGCGGTGTTCAGCAGTTTGCGCTCGACAAGCGACGGCAGAATGATCGCTGTCGAAGACATCGCCAGCGCGCTGCCGAGCACGACCGCTGAAGCTGGCGTTTGACCCAGAAGGCCCGCAACGCCTGCCAGGATCGCTGTCGTGGCGAAAAGCTGCAATCCCCCCAGCCAGAAGACCAGCCTGCGCATCAGCAGCAAGCGGTTCCACGACAGCTCGAGCGCGATCATGAAGAGAAGAAACGCAACACCGAATTCGGCCAGATGGGTGATCTGCCCGACTTCCGTTATGGATATTGCCGAGAGCCACGGTACGTCTCTGGCAAGTGCTCCGAGACCGAAAGGGCCAAGCACGATGCCGGCGGCCAAAAATCCGAAGACCGGGCTCAACTTCAACCGCCCGAACAAAGGCACGATGACGCCGGCCGTCGCTAGAAACAGCAGAAGCTCCTTGTAGTTTTCAGTTTCCGGCGTCATCGACAGCTCTTAAGTTCCGCGCCAGGCCGCACTTACTCCTTGCAAGGATAGTACTCTCATTTCAGGGGATAGTGTCGCCGCAGCCATGCTGAATGCCAACGCCGTAACCATGCTCGTGGCAAACTGGCCTGCCGTTGGTTTTCAGCAATAGGAACAAACTCTGCATGGTGGTTTCGTCGAGCCGTTGCAAGGCTGGTTAGTTGGGCCAGTGAGGTGGAGGAGGACGCTTAAGGGTCAGTGTATCCACGGGCGAAAAGGCGCAGGTCATAGGCCTTGGGATCACGTTGGAAGATCACGGCACCCTTCCGCTCGGACTGCTGTGGAACATAGTCGAGCACGGCGCTGCTCTCCTCGACGACCTCGTCGCCCTTGCGAAGCTCACCTTGAATCTCAACCGCAGCAACGGACCTTCCCGCACGATTTTCGGCGGCGAACTCGACCACGTAACTGCCATTCGCGGACGTGACCTCGACCGGCAGCACGACGAGCTGGGCCGTCCCCTTGGGCTCGCTCAGGCCTTCCGTGACCAGATATGCGAGCACCACAAGCAACGCCAAGCTACTCACTCCGGCCACGATCCACTCGGTAGTGGAAGTTCCCGGTTTTCGCGTGATCGTCTCGTCGTCGCGCTGCGCCTTCTGCTGCCTGTCGCCTTTTGTGGAGTTTTTTGTCACAGGATGAGCCTCGCCACCGCCGCCCCCAATGCGCCTGGAAACGAAAGAACCACGACCGCGCTCAGCGTTTCCGAAAGCCCGGCCCCATCGGTTCTGCCGAAAGTCCATAGGATGTAGGCGTTGACCAGCATCACCAGCGCATAACCGACGATCGCATATCGGAAGAAGATGCTGAAGAAGCCGGCGCCCGGTTCCGGATTGTGCGTGCCCCGGAATTCGAGCTCATAGACGAAGGCGTGCATGAGGCCGAGCGTTCCGACGACCAGCGCGACCTCCTGCCAGGGATTCATCTTGTAGGCAATCAGGACGACCTCTTCGGTCGGTGCGATGTTCACCGACAGGAACAGTGCTCCGACGACCATCAGAAACAGTTCTCCGGCGTAACCGGGCTCCGGAATCTCGTTGTCCTCCAATGGACTTGGACCCAACTGGGCCCGCGCTAGCGATGCACCCAAGCTGCCGGGCACAACCTGAACGGCAATCTTTCCGACCACCTCCCGGAGCGGCATTTCCGCGTTCACGATGCCGAAGATCAAAAGAACCGCTGTCGCCGCGAATGCGGCAACCAGCAGCGCCACCAATGCATCCGCTATACGATCGCGAAGCATCACCGTCTCGCGAAAACCTCCATATTTGTGCAACAGCACCAGCATCGGGACGGTGACCGCCAGCAATAGCGCAAGCCGCAAAGGGTGAAGATGAAAACCCAGAGCCCAGGCCTCCATCGTCATCAGCACTGGTACGGCGAAGATCAATGCTCCGGCGAAGGCGCGACCGAGACCAATCCAGAACTCGCGCAGCGTTGGGCCGACGATGACTTCAGTTGCCGCCAATCCGTTCCCCTTTCACGACGTTGGCCGATTTTGCACGCGTATCGGCTCGTGCAAGCCGGTGGGAAAACAATGCTTGCTGCGCATTCCTGTTCCGGAACACTGCAGAATTCTCTTGGTGTCTCCGGCCCTTCGTTCATGAAGCTGGGACATAGTCGCCGATCGGGTTGTTCGACTGCCGATTTGTCGACGGAACAGACCGGCATGCTGGGGCGTTTAGCCAATCGTTCTTCAGGGCGGCAGTTGTTTGCGCTTTTCGCGCGACGTTCTGAGATGCCGAAGGAGGCGGGAACTTCGCCCCTCGTCGAAAAGCCACCTTCCTGACCGGATTAGAACCTCGAGGTGAGATCGGCTCACCACCGATATGCTGTGCTGGCACCTGATTGGAGGGAGGACCGATATGCTGTCTTGTCCTGCGGGAGCTCTCGCTGCAGCGACCATGCTCGCTGGCTTGCCGGCGTTCGCTGGCGACACCGTCCGGATATCCGGTTGGGGCGGGTCCGAGGTCGCCATCGTCAACGGCCTGTTGACCGACGTTCTTGCCGAAAAGCTCGCGAAAGAGGGCATCACGGTAAAATACGAGCCCGTGGATGGCGAGTTTTCGCAGTTCATTGTCAACGGCCTGTCGGCGGGTACCGCTCCGGACCTTTTCTACGTCGACATTTTCTGGGCGCGCTCCGTGTTCAGCGCCGGTCAGGCCTTGCCGGTAACGCAGGACGTATCCGGCTTCGCAGCCAATCTCGTCGAGGCGTTCACATATGAAGGGAAGCTTTACGCGATCCCGAAGGACTTCAACACGCTGGCGGTCCATTTCAACAAGGACATCTTCGATGATGCCGGCGTTGCTTATCCGAGCGACGGCGATACATGGAAGACGCTGCAGGAGAAACTGGTCGCCGTGCACAAGGCTCTTCCGGAGGTCGATGGCCTCTGTCTCGTTCCGGAATATGCCCGTTTCGGCGCCTTTGCATTGTCAACAGGCTGGACCCCCTTCGACAGCTGGGGAAAAACGATGCTCGATCAGCGCTTCCGTCGGGCTTTCGATTTCTACACCGGCCTCGTGAAGTCCGGGGCTGCCGTCCTGGCCGCCGACGCGGGGCAAAGCTGGGCCGGCGGGTGCCTGGCGTCCGAGCGGGCTGCCATAGCGATCGAGGGCGCCTGGATCATCAGCGCCCTGCGCGACAGTGCCCCGAACATGAACCTCGGGACTGTCCGAATGCCGAAGGACCCCGAAAGCGGCAAACGAGGCAATATCGTCTTTACCGTCGGTTGGACCGTCAACGCGGCCTCCAAGGTCAGCAAGGCTGCTATAAAGGTGGCCGGGCTGCTGACCTCAGAGGAGGCCCAGCAATGGGTTCTGGAGCAAGGACTGGCCCTGCCGAGCCGGACCGGCCTGGCTGACAACCCGTGGCTGCGGGGGGACCGGCCCGAACAGATGACAAGCCGAGTGATTTTCGAAGGACTGTCGGACGATCACGTCACGCCGTATTTCTTCGGAAAGGTCGGAGGGAGTTGGATGCAGCCGATCAATGCGGCGCTCAATTCTGTCATCCTCGGGGAGGCGGACGCCGACACAGCCTTAGCATCGGCACAAAGCGCCCTCGATCGAATGCTCGCGAATTAGGCGTTGCTCTCGAGCAAAGAGGAGACGGCTGGTTCGGCAGGGCACGCTCAGGAGGAGCATGCATGGCGCGAGCAAGGTCGGAAGAGAGGAGCGGCTGGCTCTTCATCTTGCCCTTTACGGTCTCGATGGCGCTGTTCTTCGTCTACGCGATCGTCCGGACAGCCTATTACAGCTTCACCGATTTCGACCTGTTCAAGACTCCGAGCTTCGTCGGGCTGTCCAATTACGCTGCGCTTGTCTCCGATGAGCTTTTCCTGACCGCCCTGCGCAACACGATCGGCTTCTCGCTCATCGTCACAACGGTTCAGACCGCGCTTGCGCTTGCTCTGGCAGTTCTCGTGAACCACGCCGTCCGAGCGAGGGGACTTGTCAGGACCGCGTTTTACCTGCCATCCATCATGTCCAGTGCGGCCATGACGCTTATCTTTCTTTGGCTCTTTCAAAGAGATGGCTTCATGACCGCGATCGTCAGCATCGTGCTTGCCTATCTCCGGCATATCCTTCTGTTCCTCGTGGGCGTCGCTGCGGTGCAGGGTGCGCTCGTTCTCAACGCGCGGCGCCGCTATGAAGGCGTTTCGATTTTCGACCCCTTCTTTCTGCTCGTCGCCGCTGCGAGCGCGCTGGCACTTGTCGTCGCCTGTGCCCTCGCGGGATTGCTGCCTGTCTTCGATAACGATCTGCGTATTTCCTGGCTGAATACCCAGCAGCGTTTCCTCTTCATGCCGGTCACGCTGTGGTCGGTGGCGTTGATGAACGTCTTTACGACGGTCCCGACGCTGATGCTGTTGTTTCTGGCGGGGCTACAATCGATTCCGAACGCCTTGTACGACGCGGCCGAGATCGACGGGGCCAACGCCTTCCAGCGATTTCGCCATATAACCGTGCCGGCGCTTAGGCCGGTGACCTTTGCCGTCGTCACGATGGGCATCATCGGCACCCTGCAGATGTTCGACCAGGTCGCGGTTCTGGGAGATGCGGCGCCGCTGGCAAGTCGCGCGACGCTTGCATATTACGTCTATGAGAACGCGTTTCCGGCGGGCGCCTCTTCGAGGATCGGCATGGCAAGTGCGGCGGCGCTGGTCCTCGGCATTCTGACAATCGCAGTCGTCTACGTTCAAAAGTCGGTCGGCGTGAAGGAACGGGCCGAATGATGGTGAGGAAAGTTGCTTCGGATGCCCCGCCCTCACGCCGCCCTCTGCCGTCTGGGGCGCTTCGCCGGCGGCAGCTTGCGCTCAGCGCCTGGTTGTATCTGACCCTTCTTGCCGTCGCGACGATAATGATGGGGACATTTGTTCTCGCGTTCATGGCGAGCCTGAAGGCCGACCCGCTGGAGAGACCGTTCCGTGTCTATTTCGATCAGCTGAATCCGGCCGCGTGGATTGCCGCCGCCCGTTTGGGGCAAGAGGGTGCGGGTGACGCTTTGTGGGGAGGACTGTCTCCCGGCGCCGAAGTGGACTTCAGTGTCACTTACGCAGCGCCCGCCGGGACCAAGATCGTCGAACCGAAGGCCGAGATTCCGCGCCGCCGCCCGGGGTCGGGCATCGCCGCTGCACTCATGCGGCATTACGCGGCGGACTACGCGTCAATCGCGCTGAAAAATTCCAGTTCGGCAATGATGCAGGTTCGTGATGAGGAGGGAGGATTGCAAGCGCGGCAGACGCGGACATTCGTCTATGAGATCACCTACCGCACCGACCGCGAGGATCGGCCGCGGATCGAACGCACGCCCCTCAATCTGACCGCTCCGCCCTCTCAAACGCTTGTCGAAAGTCCGATTTCGCCATCGCGGTCCGAGCGTCGCGGACGTCTCCTGAGTTGGGACAACATCACGCCAGGCGTTCTCGGGCTGATCTTCAACAACTACCGGCGGGTGATAAACGAGACGGCTGACCTGGAGACGGGGAAAAGCCTGTTCGGGAGCTGGCTGGTCAATAGCTTCGCCATCGCCGCCGGACGCCTGGTCCTGACGCTCGTCGTCGCCAGCCTTGGCGGTTATGCACTTGCGCGGCTCGAATTCAGGGGCAGCCGTTTCATCTTCGCTGCATTGCTCTTCTCGATGACGATTCCGGCGCAGGTGACTTTCGTTTCGAATTATCTGATCTTCAGGGACCTGTCGCTTCTAAACACTCCCTGGAGCGTGATCGTCGTTTTCGTCGCCTCGGCCAATGTCCTGTTGATGAAGCAGTTTTTTGAAGGGTTCCCAAGAGAGATAGAGGAGGCAGCAATCGTGGACGGCGCCAGCCGTTTTCAAGTGTTCTGGAAGATCGTGCTGCCAAACGCAAGGCCGGCTTTGTTGGTCAACGCGATTCTCGCCTTCCAAGGTGCCTGGAACGACTTCTTTTGGCCCCTCGTCCTCATCACCAGCCCGCCCGAAGCGCTGACGGTTCAGGTCGGGCTTCTCAGCCTTCGTCGCTCGTTCGGGGGCGCGCAGGGCGATTGGGGACTCGTTCTGGCCGGCGCGTTCATCTCGATCGTGCCGGTGCTTATCCTTTTCGTCCTCTTCCAGCGGCACATCGTCTCGACTGAGCTCACCAGGGGCACCGCCTAAGGCGCGCCGCGTTCAAACGCATTCACGCGGCGCGCTTTAGGTCTTTGTCTTTGTGCATGTCGTCATCCCACAACCGCTGCACACTTTTGGGCGACATGCATTAGCACTGCCAAGCTATCCTTTGTTGGTGACCTCGAGGCCTCATACTCTCAAGGGGCTTCCAGCACTGAAGCAATCCACCTCTCGCTTATCATTTCACGACGGTTTTTATCTTGGCGATCGATTCGAGCGTGCGATGGACGGGGCACTTGCCGGCAATTTCCTCGATCCTGCTGCGAAGCTCCTCGGAGATCCCGCCGTCGATGGAAATGACGCGCTCGAATTGATCGATCCTGCCGCCGCCGATTTCCTTCTCGGTGCACTCCTCGCAGTCCTCCGCATGAATCTTGGCATGCGAGACGTCAACGCCAATTCGCCCGAGGGAAAGCTTCTTGTGGTCGGAATAGAGACGCAATGTCATCGATGTGCAGGCGCCAAGTGCAATCGACAGGAAGTCATAGGGTGATGGCCCGGAATCGAGCCCGCCCACTCTTTTGGGCTCATCGGCGAACAGCCGATGGCCGCCAGCCTGAACCGCGTTTTGAAACTTGCCTTCGCCCGTTTCCGTCACACGCGCATGTCCAATCGGCTCCTCGCCCTGCGGCACGTCAGCGGAGACATAACGGGTCAGCCATCCCGATATGATCCGGCCGACGAAGGCTGCGTCCTCCGGATCGGTGAGCAGATGATCGGCCTTATCCAGCGACACAAAGCTTTTCGGATGTCTGGCCGCATGGAAGATTTCGGTAGCATTCTCGATTCCGACGGTCTCGTCGAGGGGAGCGTGAAGGATGAGGAGCGGTTTTTTCAGGCTTGCAACAGCATCCTTGATACGCTGCTCACGTGCATCTTCGACAAACTGCTTTCGAACGAGGAATGTACGCCCCGCGAGATCGACTTCGGCCGCACCGCTCTTTTCGATCTCCTCGAGGCTCGTTCCGAAGTTCTTCAGCACGTGACCCACATCGGCCGGTGCACCGATTGTCGCCACGGCGCGCACCTCGGGAATCTCCTTGGCAACGGCCAGGACCGCAGCACCCCCGAGCGAGTGGCCGATCAGCAACGAAGGTGCCTGATAGCGTTGACGGAGATAGTCGGCGGCGGAAACCAGGTCGGCGACATTGGAGGAGAAATTCGTCGAGGCGAATTCGCCTTCGCTCGATCCCAGGCCGGTGAAATCGAAGCGCAGGACAGCGATACCTTCGCGCGCAAGCTCCGCGGCAATGCGGCGCGCGGCCGCCAGATCCTTGGAACAGGTGAAGCAATGCGCAAAGAGTGCGTAAGCGCGCAATTTCCCGTTGGGCAGATCGAGGCGGGCGGCCAGTGTTGCCCCGGAATGGCCGGCAAATTGGTGCCGTTGCGTGTTGAAAGGCATGGTAACGCTCCTTGGCTCCGCGGAAAGGAGCATTCTACACCTGCAACGACGACAGACTACCTACAGCGCCGCGCGTCTTATCAGACGCGCAAAGGTCGCTGCAGCACTTTGAATTGCTGCATGTCTTTGTCCTTAAATCGAGGTCGACTTAAGGAGACATGCAGTAGCTGTTCATTTCGGCCAGAGTTTCGACGCGTCGGGTCGACGCGCCGACGTCGCCTTTGATCTGCTCGGCTATGCGCTTCTGCTCGTCGTTCACAAGATGGATCAGTAACCGAGCGCGGCGCTCAAGGGCCGGAAGCAGCTTCCGGCCAGCCTGGCTTTCAGGTCCTCGCAGTAGGATCGCAGTCAGCCCTGCGTCGGCCGCCAGTCGGGCGACGGAATGACGTTGATCATCCACGGGACGCCGAACCTGTCGATCAGGGAACCGAAACCGGGCGACCAGAAGGTCTCGCCAAAGGGCATGACTGGCTTGCCCCCTTCGGACAGCTGATCGAACCAGCGTTGGGCTTCGGCCTTGTCCTGCGTGTGCAGAGTGACATCGAAGCCGTTCTTGGGCTTGTCGATGTTCCGAGCCCATTCGACGTCCATGTCGGCGCCCATCAGCGCCTGGTCGCCGACCTCCAGCCAGCAGTGCATCAGCCAATCCTTGTATTTGGGATCGTTGATCGGCATGTCCGGTGGGGCTTCACCGTAGGAGTGGGCGGCGGTGATCTTGCCGCCGAGCACCTTGGCGTAGAACTCGAACGCCTCGCGGCATTGCCCTTGGAAACTCAGGCTGGTGACGATCTTCATGATTGCGTCCTTCTCGTCGTTGTGATTTCGGATTTGGAACGGAAACGGCAGGCCTGCAGCGACTTACCAGACGCGCAAAGGTCGCTGCAGCGCTTGAATTGCTGCATGTCTGGGTCCTTAAACCGAGTTTGATTTAAGGAGACATGCAGTGAGCAATCCCGGGCATCTTTCGGCACCTGCGAGTTCATAGCCGTGGTGGCGGCGGATCCGCCCAGTGATCTCACACTAACGTTGATATCAACGTAAATCCGCTCGGCTGTCAACCGGGAGCTACGTTTTCCCTAGACCGAACCGTCGGGACACCGATTCGGTGGACTGCCGGCGACGTCAGTCTCGCGGAAACAAAGTGCGACGATCTCCATTCCGCGTTATAATCGACATGCGGCGGTTTAGATGGAAAGGCGCAGCCGATGAAGAGGCTAGCAATCGTTGCCTTGTCGCTCGCGACGACGTTGACAAGCGTCCCGCCGGCCATGGCATTTCCAATCGTTGTCGCGCCGAAGGTCGAGGCAGCGCAGGCGCAGCCGGTCCAGTACAGGCGCTATCGCGGTGGCTATCGGGGCGGGTACCACGGGCATCACCATAACGGTGGTGGTGGCGATGACTGGGCCTGGGCGCTTGGCGGGCTCGCAGCCGGCGCGCTCATCGGCGGGCTGTTGACGCAGCCGAGGTATTATGGGCCCGGCTACTACGATCAGTATTACGATCAGGGCTATTACGGACCGACCTATTATCGGCCGCGCTACTACGCGCCGCGTTATTACCGTCAGACCTATTATGGCGGCAATGCGCATGCACGCTGGTGCTATGCGCGTTATCGGTCCTACAGGGCTTACGACAACACGTTCCAACCCTATTACGGTCCGCGACAGGCGTGCGTCTCGCCTTACTATTGATAACACGGCGCCACGGAGCCTGATGCCACGCACGTGATACGAGGCAGGCGCCGCCGATGACCGCCTTCGAGAATCCGGCGCCCCCTGGCGTTCACCACTCCAGCTCCGGACAAATTGCAACGGCCCCGCTTCGGGTGAGGCGGGGCCGTTAGCTCGATCAAATCAGGCTTGGACTAGATGGCCTGGTATGCCGCGATGATCGCTTCCACCTGCGAGTCGTCCAGTGCATCCACCTGAGCCGTGGTGACGGCCAGCAACTGGTCGCTGGAGAGGCTCAGGATATCGTCGCTGGACAGGCCGGCGAGTGCGCTCGTGCTGATCGCGGCGATGTCGGCGGTCGAGAAGGTCGCGAGGTCATCCATGGAGAGTGCTGCGATATCGGCCGAGTCCAGCGCTGCGACCTGGGCCGAGGTCAGCGCCTCGACCTGATCGGTGCTCATCGCGTCGATCTGGTCGGAGCTCAGAGCGCCGATGACCTTCGTGCTCAGGGCCGCGACCTGGTCGGTGGTGAGCGCCGCGACGTTATCCGTCGAGAGCGCGGTCAGCTGCGTCGAGGTGAGCGCCGCGATCTGGGCCGAGGTGAGCGCTGCCACCTGGTCCGAGGTGAGCGCCCCGATCTGCGCGGTGGACAGTGCTGCGACCTGGGTGGTCTTCAGCGCCGCAGCCTGGTCGGTCGAAAGGGCCGCCAGATTGTCGGTGGAAAGACCCGTCAGAGCAGTCACCGAGATTGCCGCGATGTCGGCAGTCGAGAAGGTCCCGAGATCCTCCGATGCGAAGGCTGCAAGCTGCGCCGAGCCGAGCGCGGCCACCTGTGCCGTCGTCAGAGCCTCAGCCTGAGCGGAGCTCATGGCGTCGATCTGGGTGGAGCTCAGAGCGGCGACCGTCTTCGAGTTCAGCGCCGCGACCTGGTCGGTGGAGAGCGCCGCGACGTTGTCGGTGGAGAGCACCGCAATCTGCGTGGAGCTCAGGGTGCCGACCTGGGACGTGGTGAGCGCAGCCACCTGATCCGAGGTGAGGGCGGCGATCTGGGCGCTCTTCAGCGCTGCGATCTGGCTGGTCTTCAGCGCTGCCGCCTGGTCCGTCGACAGTGCCGCGACATTGTCGGTCGTCAATCCGGCGAGGGCAGTCGCGGTGATCGCAGCGATCTCGGCGGTCGAGAAGGTTGCGATGTCCTCGGAAGCCAGAGCCGCAATGTCGGCCGAGTCGAGCGCCGCGATCTGGGCGGAGGTCAAGGCTTCAGCCTGATCGGACGTCAGCGCGCCGATCTGTGCCGAGCTCAGCGCTGCGACCGTCTTCGAGTTCAACGCTGCCACCTGATCGGTCGAGAGCGCGGCGACATTGTCGGTGGAGAGCGCCGAAATCTGCGTCGAGGTCAGGGCTGCCACCTGCGACGAGGTGAGGGCAACGACCTGGTCCGATGTCAGGGCGGCGATCTGGCCCGTCTTCAGCGCCACGACCTGGGTGGTCTTCAGTGCTGCGGTCTGATCGGTGGAGAGAGCTGCGACATTGTCGGTGGAAAGACCGCCCAGCGCCGTGACCGTGATCGCTGCAATATCGGCGGTCGAGAAGCCGGCGATATCCTCGGAGGCGAAAGCCGCAAGCTGCGTCGAGGTGAGCGCCGCCACCTGCGCCGTGGTCAGTGCCTCGGCCTGATCGGAGGTCAGTGCTTCGATCTGCGCCGAAGTGAGCGCTGCGACACTCTTCGAGTTGAGCGCTGCGACCTGATCGGTCGAGAGCGCCGCGACATTGTCGGTCGTCAGTGCCTTCACCTGCGTCGAGGTCAGGGCTCCGACCTGCGACGAGGTGAGCGCCACGACCTGATCCGAGGTAAGCGCGCCGACCTGGGCGGTCGAGAGCGCTGCGACCTGGCCGGTCTTCAGTGCCGCAGCCTGATCGGTCGAAAGGGCCGCGAGATTGTCGGTGGAAAGACCCGTCAGCGCGGTGACCGAGATTGCCGCGATATCGGTGGTGGAGAAGGTCGCCAGATCTTCGGAAGCGAAGGCGGCGAGCTGCGTCGAGCCGAGCGCGGCCACCTGCGCCGTCGTCAGAGCCTCAGCCTGATCGGAGCTCAGGGCGTCGATCTGGGTCGAGGTGAGCGCCGCGACCGTCTTCGAGTTCAGCGCCGCGACCTGATCGGTGGAGAGCGCGGCGACATTGTCGGTGGAAAGCACCGAAACCTGCGTCGAGCTCAGGGCTCCGACCTGGGACGTGGTGAGCGCGACGATCTGGTCCGAGGTGAGCGCCGCGATCTGGGCGGTTTTCAGCGCCGCGATCTGGGTGGTCTTCAACGCAGCGGCCTGGTCGGTGGACAGTGCCGCGACATTGTCGGTCGAGAGGCCTGCAAGGGCGGCGACGGTGATGGCCGCAATGTCTGCCGTCGAGAAGGTCGCGATATCTTCCGAGGCCAGGGCGCCAAGCTGGGCCATGGTCAAGGCGGCGACCTGCGCCGAGGTCAGCGCTTCGAGCTGATCGGAGCTCATCGCATCGATCTGCACCGTCGAAAGCGACGCCAGCGTCTTGGTGTTGAGCGCCGCGACCTGATCGGTGGTCAGTGCCGAGAGGCTGTCGGTGGTGATCGCGGAGGCCTGCGTCGAGGTCAGGGCACCGATCTGAGTGGTGCTCAGGGCGGCGATCTGGTCCGAGGTGAGGGCGGCGATCTGGGTGCTCTTCAGCGCTGCGACCTGGGTGGTCTTCAGTGCTGCGGCCTGATCGGTCGACAGGGCCGCGACATTGTCGGTGGAGAGGCCGGCGAGCGCTGCGACCGAGATCGCCGCGATGTCGGCGGTCGAGAAGGCTGCGATATCTTCCGAAGCGAGCGCAGAAAGTTGTGTCGAGCTGAGCGCGCCGACAAGAACCGAGGTCAGCGCCTCCACCTGAGTGGAGCTGAGCGCGCCGATCTGTGCCGTGCTCAAGGCCGCGACAGTCTTCGAGTTCAGCGCTGCCACCTGATCGGTGGAGAGTGCCGCGATATTGTCGGTGCTGATGGCGGACACCTGCGACGAGGTCAGCGCTGCGACCTGGGAGGAACTCAGGGCCACGATCTGGTCCGAAGTCAGGGCGGCGATCTGGGCGGTCTTCAGCGCCGCGACCTGGGTGGTCTTCAGCGCTGCGGCCTGATCGGTGGAGAGTGCCGCGACATTGTCGGTGGAAAGACCGGTCAGGGCAGTGACCGAGATTGCCGCAACGTCGGCGGTCGAGAACCCGCCGATGTCCTCCGAGGCGAAGGCCGCAATCTGGGTCGAGCTGAGCGATGCCACTTGAGCCGTGGTGAGAGCTTCGGCCTGGTCGGAAGTCAGGGCCTCTACCTGTGTGGAGCTCAGCGCTGCGACCGTCTTCGAGTTCAAGGCGGCGACCTGGTCGGTGGAGAGCGCGGCGACATTGTCGGTGGAGAGCGCCTTGACCTGCGTCGAGGTCAGGGCTCCGACCTGCGACGAGGTGAGCGCCACGACCTGATCCGAGGTGAGGGCGGCAATCTGCGTCGACTTCAGCGCCGCGACCTGGGTGGTCTTCAGCGCAGCCGCCTGGTCGGTGGAGAGTGCCGCGACGTTATCGGTGGAAAGACCTGCCAGCGCCGTGACGGTGATCGCCGCAATGTCGGCGGTCGAGAAGGCGGCGATATCCTCCGAGGCGAAGGCCGCGATCTGCGTCGAGGTGAGCGCGGCCACCTGGGCCGTGGTCAGAGCCTCGGCCTGGTCGGAAGTGAGGGCGCCGATCTGTGCGGATGTCAGAGCCGCGACCGCTTTCGAGTTGAGCGCTGCGACCTGGTCGGTGGAGAGTGCGGCAACATTATCTGTGGAGAGCGCCGCCACCTGTGTGGAGCTCAGCGCTCCGACCTGGGACGAGGTCAGCGCCACGACCTGATCCGAGGTGAGGGCGGCGATCTGGGTGGTTTTCAGTGCTGCGAGCTGGCTGGTTTTCAGCGCTGCGGTCTGATCGGTGGACAGAGCGGCGACATTATCCGTAGAGAGACCCGACAGGGCGGTCGCGGTGATTGCCGCAATCTCCGAGGTCGAGAAAGTTCCGATATCCTCGGAAGCCAGCGCGGCAATATCGGCCGAATCGAAGGCGGCAATCTGAACGGCGGACAGAGCGTCGACCTGATCGGAGGTCAGCGCGCCGATCTGGGCCGAGCTCAGAGCTGCGACGGTCTTGGAGTTGAGCGCTGCGACCTGATCGGTGGAGAGCGCTGCGACGTTGTCGGTGGAGAGTGCAGAAATCTGCGTCGAACTCAGGACGCCGACCTGCGACGAGGTGAGCGCCACGACCTGATCGGAGGTGAGGGCGGCGATCTGGGCGGTCTTCAGTGCCGCGACCTGGGTGGTCTTCAGCGCTGCGGCCTGATCGGTGGAGAGAGCTGCGACATTGTCGGTGGAAAGACCGGCCAGCGCCGTGACCGTGATCGCTGCAATATCGCCGGTCGAGAAGCCGGCGATATCCTCGGAGGCGAAAGCCGCAAGCTGAGTCGAGGTGAGCGCCGCCACCTGCGCCGTGGTCAGTGCCTCGGCCTGATCGGAAGTCAGCGCTTCGATCTGTGCCGAAGTCAGCGCCGCGACGGTCTTCGAGTTGAGCGCTGCGACCTGATCGGTGGACAGGGCGGCGATGTTGTCAGTTGAGAGTGCCTTTACCTGTGTCGAGCTCAGGACGGCGACCTGCGAAGTGCTGAGCGCGCCGATCTGGTCCGACGTGAGGGCGGCGATCTGCGTGGTCTTCAGCGCTGCAACCTGGGTGGTCTTCAGGGCAGCGGCCTGGTCGGTCGACAGTGCCGCGAGATTGTCGGTGGAGAGACCTGCGAGCGCGGTGGCGGAAATCGCTGCAACCTCGGCGGTCGAGAAGGTGGTGATATCTTCCGAGGCCAAAGCGGCAATCTGCGTCGAGGTGAGCGCGGCCACTTGCGACGTGGTCAGCGCCTCGGCCTGGTCGGACGTCAGGCCGCCGATCTGTGCCGAGCTAAGCGCCGCCACCTGCGACGTCGCCAGGCTTGCGATCTTCGCCGCATCGATGGCTGCCAGTTGGTCGAGGCTGATGCCGGCGACCGAGGTTGCGGCAATGGCGCTCAGTTGCGAGGTGGAGAAGATCGCGACATCTTCCGTATCGAGCGCCGCGATCTGGGTCGAGGAGAGCGCCTTGACCTGAGCCGTGGTCATAGCCGCGACGTCTTCCGTAGTCAGGGAGGCAACTGCGGAGGTCGAGAGATTTTTGATCTGGGTGACGCTCAGAGAAGAGATGATGGAAGTCATGGACGCGAGCCTTCAAAGTTAATCGCTTGTGGAGTTAACCCGTTGGCGCCGACCGTGCGACAAGCGCTGGGAACCCACGAGGGTCCAAGCGCGTGATGCGTGCGACCACATGCGACGCCCGTCCACCCGGACGCGAAGACCAGCTTCGGCTGTCGAACCGTCCTGATGGGCGAAGTATCGGGTTGAGGGACATGGCTCGCGTGAGCCCTAGCGTTCGGAAAGCTTCATGCAGACAGGACGATCGCGTCCTATTTCCTACGCCAAATGAATGAAACCTTCCCTGCGCGAGATCGGTTTCGTCATCTTCGCCGCAGCCTCATCCGGCGGTTGCTGGCTGCGGTACTCGGTTACTACGACTAGCTACGAAAGTTAAAGTTTTAGTTAACGGGCCAGGTCAAACAAACGCCGCAATGCTCGACCGCACGCCCGCCGCAGACGCGACGATTCGGGAACAGGCGCACGTCCATATGCGACGCTACACATCGAATCGGCCCTTCGCAATATTCAGCGGAACTTAAAATGTCTGGAGGGTCAATCCACTCGGGCGGCGCTCACGTGCCAAGCCGAGGAACCGGGTAGAGGTTGGAGCAAACCCGCCCCCGCGAGTCGCAAGGAGGCGCAAGCCCAAGGCAAGCTAGTCGGGTTAATGGCCTAAAACAGCATTCGAAGATGTTCTCAGAGTCGGCCGCCAACTCGCCTGTCAGTGGGATTTCCATGACCATCTACACTCATCTCGCCTCGGATCCTGCTTCGCCACTTGCTGGCTTCCTGGAAAGGGCGCGGCAGCAGCGGCTCCCGCTCACGGAATTGTTTCAGTTTGCAGAAAGCTTCAATGCCGCCGGGCAGAGAGCACAGGCCGCCGAACTCTATAAATACTGGATCGCCTACAACGATTCCAATCCGCTGCTGCATCTCGTCTACTTCAACTACTCCGTCACGCTCCGGCAGCTGGGCGATCTCGCCGGCTCCATTCATGCGTTGCGCGCTTGCCTGAAGCTCGAACCGCGCTTCGGCCAGGGCCACATCAATCTCGGCCGCGCGCTGGAGGATGCCGGCCTGACGGGACAGGCGATCCAACAATGGCAGGTCTATTCCGAGGCGACCTCCGAGATCACGCCCGAGCGCGCTGCGCATCGGCTGATGGTTCTCCAGCATATGGGCCGTGTGCTCGAGAATGCCGGCCTCATGGAAGAGGCGGAAAACACCCTGTTGAAGGCGATCGAGCTCAGACCCGACAAGACGGAGGCCGGTCAGCATTGGACTTCGCTGCGGCAACGGCAATGCAAATGGCCGACATTGGTCCCCTCCGAGCATGTTTCGCATCGGCAACTGCTCGATGCGCTCTCGCCCTTGACCCTCGCCTGCTATGCCGACGATCCGGTCTTCCAGCTCGCCAAGGCCTATCGCTACTGCAAGTCGCTTGTCGGCCGCCCCGATTTGAGCGGCTTCCCGAAGCCTCAGCCTCGGCACAAATCCGGCACCAGGCAGACATTGCGCGTCGGCTATGTGTCCTCGGACCTGCGCGATCACGCGGTCGGCTTCGCCCTCAGCGAAGTCTTCGAGACGCACGACAAGGATAGCGTCGAGATCTATGCCTATTACTGCGGCGAAGCACGGACGGGCGACGCAACGCAGACGCGGATGATGGACGCCATCGACTGCTGGCGCGACATTTCCGCAGTCAGCGACAGCGACGCTGCAAAGCAGATCGTCGCCGACGAAATCGACATCCTGGTCGACGTCAACGGCTACACGAAGCATGCCCGCACCAGGATCTTCGCGTATCGGCCGGCCCCGGTGATCGTCAGCTTCTGCGGTTACCCAGGCACCATGGGCAGCCCCTTCCACCAATATGTCATTGCCGACGAGCAGATCATCCCGCCCGAAAACGAGATCTACTATTCGGAAAAGGTGCTGAGGATCCCGTGCAACCAGCCCGTCGACCGCAAGCGGCAGATCGCGCCGCGGCCGAGCCGGGCCGAAGCGGGGCTGCCCGAGGATGCGTTCATCTTCGCCTGCTTCAACGGCATGCAGAAGATCACCGCCGCTTGCTTCGACCGCTGGATGGCGATCCTTGCCGCGACCCCCGGCAGCTACCTCTGGCTGCTCGGTGGCGGCGACGATGTCGATCAGCGCCTCATGCAGGCGGCCGAGCAGCGCGGCGTGTCCTCCGAGCGGCTGATCTTCGCTTCGAAGGCTCCCAATCCCAAGCATCTGGCCCGCATCGGATTGGCCGATCTTTTCCTCGACACCTTCCCCTATGGGGCGCATTCCACCGCCGGCGACGCGCTGACCATGGGATTGCCGGTGCTGACATTCCCCGGCAACGGCTTCGCATCGCGGTTCTGCTCGAGCATCGTTGCCGCGGCCGGCGTGCCGGAGCTCATTTGCGACGGACCCGACAACTTCGTCCAGAAGGCGATCGCGTTTGCGCGGGACCGTCAGGGCCTCGCCACGGTCCGGCAGGCGCTGGAGAGCCGGCGCGACGCCAGCGTATTGCGCGACATCCCGGCGCTGGTCCGGCGCCTCGAGGAACTGTTCTGGCAAATGCAGGGCGAGTGCGAGCGCGGCGAAACCCCTGTGCCCGATCTCGGCAATCTCGACATCTACTACGAGGTCGGAGCGGAGATCATGAAGGAGAACGTGGAGTTCGTCGACAGTGCCGCCTATCGGCAGCGTTATGTCGAGAAACTGGCCGAGTGGCACGCCTTTGCGCCGATCCCGTTCGACTCCCGCCTGTGGACAGCGTCGGCGGCCGGCGCGCGCTGAGCGGCACCAATTCCAGACAGTGAGGATGATATGGCTCCGGTTATACTTGTCACATTCGCAGGCCGACAGAAAAGGATGGAAATCCTCACCCGGTACATCCATTCCGCTTTGGATGCCGGGATCATAGACGAGTGGCATGTCTGGGATTTCACCCGCTCGCAGCAGGATCATGAGTGGGTCACGCGCGAATTCGGGCCCGTCCGCTACATGGGCTCTGCCGCCCCCTACCAGTCCAACGGATCGGTAGCGCCCAACCAGCCGCTGCGCCTCAGCGCGACGATCACCAACGACCTTCACATTGCCATCGTTCCGAATCGCGGCGGCGAAGACTATTTCGAACTGGTCGTCGGCGGCTGGAGCAATTCGCACTCGGTCCTGCGGAAACTGCCGCTGGGCCAGCTCAGGAGTTTCGACCGCAACGACGTACCAGCGTTGTGGAGCAGGCCCACGCCGGGCATCCTGTCGCCAGGCACCGCCAACCAGATCGTCCTCAGCGTCGATGCGGACGGCGTTCCGTCGCTCCATGTCAACAACGTCGCGATCGGCCGCTGGACCGAGCTCGATCTGTCGGCCGGCGCGTCCATACTGGTCAGAGGCGGCTGGGGCGCAGATCTGGAGCTCGGCAACGTCCGCTCACGCATCCATCGTTTCGTCGGCAATCCGAACGAGCAGATGCCCTACTGGCAGGCCTATGACTACTACGCCAAGCGGCTGAAGACCTTTTCCGATTCGATATTCCTGAAATGCGATGACGACATCGTCTACATGGATCTCGCAAAGCTCAGCGACTTCATCGAATTCCGGCGAACCAATCCGAAATATCTCGTCGTGTCCGCCAATGTGGTGAACAACGGCGTCTGCGCGCACTGGCAGCAGGTAGCGGGCTCCATTCCGGCAGGGGTTGGCCACTTCGAACGGCCGCCGGGCGGGTTCGGAGGAAGCCTCTGGCAGAGCGCCGAACGGGCCAACGAGCTGCACGACTATTTCCTGCAGACCAACAGCAAGCACCTGCCTTTGCCCAGCAAGGTGGTCGAATGGACCGAACGCCAATCGATCAACTTCATCGCCTGGCTAGGCAAGGACCTCGTGCACATGGCCCTGCCGAAGGGAGACGACGAGCGCGCGCTCACCGTCGACCTGCCGATGCTGCTCGAGCGGCCGACGGCGATCTATTCGGATTTCACCGTCAGCCATTTGAGCTTCGGCCCCCAGGAGCAGGGCCTGGCGCTCGATCGCCTGATCGATGCCTATGACGAGTTGATGCGCAGCGCGCTCGCCGCGTAGCACCTTCGACTAATTCAATACGGGACTGGAGCGTCTTCGAATGCGCGCAAGCGGAACAATCGGCATCGTTGGGGCGGGGTTGTCGGGTGCGGTCATCGGCCGGGAGCTGGCCGAGGCGGGCCATCAGGTCGAGATCTTCGATGCGCGCGACCATATCGCCGGGAACTGCCATACGGAGCGCGACGAAGACACCGGAGTCATGATCCATGTCTACGGTCCGCATATCTTCCACACCGACGACCGGGAGGTGTGGGACTATGTCAACGGCTTCCAGACCTTCATGCCTTACAAGAACCGCGTGAAGACGACCTCGGGGGACCAGGTCTATTCGCTGCCGGTTAATCTCCACACGATCAATCAGTTCTTCGGCAAGACCTTCAGGCCGGACGAGGCCCGCGCCTTCATCGAAGCGCAGGCGGACACCTCGATCAAGGACCCGAAAACCTTTGAAGAGCAAGCGCTTCGCTTCGTCGGCAAGGACCTCTACGAGGCCTTCTTCCAGGGGTATACGCAAAAGCAGTGGGGCTGCTCGCCGACCGAGTTGCCGGCATCCATCCTGAAACGCCTTCCGGTGCGCTTCAATTACGACGACAACTACTTCGCGCACAAATATCAGGGCATGCCGGAGAACGGCTACACGGACATGGTCGGCCGCATTCTCGAACATCCCAACATCAATGTGAGCCTGAAGTCGCGGTTTGTCCGGGGGCAAAAATACGATTTTGCGCATGTGTTCTACTCCGGCTCGCTCGACGGCTATCTGGATCACGAATTCGGCCCGTTGGGCTACCGAACGCTCGACTTCGACCGTTTCGAGTATGACGGCGATTTCCAGGGCTGCGCGGTCATGAACTACGGCGACGTCTCCGTTCCGTATACGCGGATCACCGAGCACAAGCATTTCTCGCCCTGGGAGGAGCATAGCGGCTCTGTCTGCTACCGCGAATTCTCCCGCGCATGCGGCCCTGACGACATCCCCTATTATCCAATCCGCCTCGTCAGGGACAAGGAACAACTGGCCCAATATGTCGAGCGTGCAAGTCGCGAAACAGCGGTCACCTTTGTCGGTCGGCTCGGCACCTATCGCTATCTCGACATGGACGTGACCATTCGTGAGGCCCTCGATACGGCGAGGCTCTACCTTGCCCGCAAGGCGGAAAATCAGCCCATGCCAGTCTTCCTGCATTCGCCGATCTGATCGGCGGTGGTGGGGCGATTGTTGTGCTGGCGGAAGTGCGATTGCAGGCACTCCGATCGGCAGACGGCTGAATCTCACGATGTCCATGCGTCGCCGCCCGATCCATTCCGGTGCAACGAAGGCGTGATCGTGCTGCAGGTCAGACAGACACAAGGTTGCTGACTATGATCGGGGCAACCTGATCCCAATTGCAGCCATGAGATCGCCCATGCCGGCAGCCGGCCCTATCCCTCCCACAGCCAGCGCGGACCGCCGTCGAGCCTCCTGACGATCCGATCTCGATGGTCGCCGGAGAGGCGATGCCGGCCGTTGCTGCAAGGCCAGACTGCGGCAAGGACGGCTCTTTCGGGACGGTCGACGGCACACAGAGACTATTTAGGACCCAAGGGTTTTCACGCATGACCTCCATCGTTTCGTCCCTGAGCCCCAGCCTGATCAAATCCTATTCGACGGCGGCCGTCGCCGCCTGGACGACGGAGGATGTGGCCTCGCTGACGACGAAGCAGATCAGCGCTCTGTCTTCGGCGCAGATCGCGGCGCTGGACACGGAGGATGTCGATGTTCTCAGCTCCCGGCAGCTGAGCGCCATCTCTCCAAGCGCCATCGTGGGTTTGACGCTCGAGCAACTCGCTGTTCTCGATCAATCCGACATCGAAAGCTTCGGCACGAGTCAGGTTGCGGCCCTCACCACGACGCAGCTCACCGGTCTGTCGACGGAGCAGGCGGAGGCCTTGAGCTCGACCCAGGTCGGAGCGCTGAGCGCGCTGCAGCTCTCGGTTCTGAGCGAGGAAGATCTGGCGACCTTCTCGACCGCGGACATGGCGGCCATCGGTGTCAAAGCCATGACCGGCCTTCCGACCGACGTCATCGAATCGCTTTCCACCGATCAGATTGCCGCCTTGAGCACGCGTGCGGTCGCCGCTCTGACGACCGCGCAGATCGCCGCCCTCTCCACAGATCAGATCGCCGCCTTGACCACGGCCCAGGTCGGGGCTCTGAAGGCTTCGCAGATCGACGCTTTGGGCACCGACGATATTGCCGCGCTTTCCACCGATCAGATCGCGGCGCTGAGCGCCTCGGCAATCTCGGGGCTTTCCACTAGCCAGATCGCTGTCCTATCGACCGACCAGGTCGAGGCACTGACCGTCTCACAGGTGAAGGCACTGACAGCCCCGCAGCTCGGATCGCTGGAGACGGACGCCATAGCGACATTCTCGACCGCCGAAATCGCGGCGATCAACAAGGCCGTATGGGGCCTGACCACGGAGGCCATCGCTGCGCTCTCCACCGCCCAGGTTGCCGCCTTGAACGCGACCGCGGTCGCAAGCCTGACGACCGCGCAGGTGGCCGCCCTGTCGACCGACCAGGCCGAGGCGATGTCCGCCCTGCAGGTGAAGGCGCTCAATTCGAGACAGCTTGCGGCGCTCGGCACGGACGGCTTCGCGACATTCTCGACTGCCGAAATCGCCGCGATCTCCAACCTCGCCATCAAGGGCGTGGGCACGGAAGCGATCGCCGCCCTTTCGACCGCTCAGGTCGCGGCGCTGAGCACGAGTGCGATCTCGGGCCTGACGACCGCACAGAGCGACGCCTTGACCTCCGACCAGCTCGCGGTGCTTTCGGCAGCACAGCTGAGGACATTGAGTTCGGCGCAGGTCGCCGCCCTCGGCACGGACAACCTCGAGGCTCTGTCGACGGACCAGGTGGCGGCGCTCAGCACCAAGGGCGTCATGGGCCTGACGACCGATATGATCGCCGCCCTGACGACCGGCCAGCTCGAAGCGCTGTCGGTGACGCAGGTGAAGGCGCTGAACGCCAAGCAGATTGCGGCGCTCGGCGCGGAGGGGATTGCCACATTCTCGACCGGCGACATCGCGGCGATCAGCAACAAAGCCATTTTAGGTTTGGACGCCGATGTCATCGCGTCCCTCTCCACCGATCAGATCGCCGCGCTTAGCACGAGTTCGGTCGCCGCCCTGACGAGCGCGCAGATCGCCGCACTGTCGACCGAGCAGGCGGGGGCTTTTTCCGTATCCCAGGTGAAAGCGCTGAGCTCGGTGCAGCTTGCTGCACTCGGGGAAGACGGCATAGCCATGTTCTCGACCGCCGAAATCGCGGCGATCACCAGCAAAGGCATCCCAGGCGCCAGCGCGGACGCCATTGCAGCGCTTTCCACCGCTCAGATAGCGGCGCTCAGCACGACTGCGGTCGCCAGCCTGACGACCGCACAGATCGCCGCCCTGGCGACCGACCAGGCCGCGGCCTTGTCCACCGCGCAGCTCAAAGCTTTGAGCTCGACCCAGATTGCCGCCTTAAGCACCGACAATGTCGCGGCTTTGACCACGGTGCAGGTTGCCGCGCTCGGCACGAAAGCCGTCGCCGGCCTTTCCGCCGGCCAGATAGAAGCCCTGTCCTCAGATCAGGTTGCGGCTCTCTCCTCTGCGCAGGTTGCCGCCCTCGGCTCCGACCAGCTCGCGGCCATCAGTGCGGAGGACATAGGGGCATTCTCGACCGCCGATATCGCCGCGATCAGCTCGAGCGCCGTTGCGGGGCTGACGGAAGATCTCATCGAAGCCCTCACCACGAACCAGGTCATGGCGCTGAGCACGAAGGGGATCGCTCGCCTCAGCACCGATCAGATCGACGCCCTCTCCAGCGATCAGATCGCCGCCCTTTCCACCACACAGGTAGCCGTTCTGAGCTCCACCCAACTCTCTGCCCTGGAGCCAGAGGATATCGCAAGCTTCTCGACCGCCGATATCGCTTCGATCGGCTCCAAGGCCATATCCGGCCTGTCGGGGGATGTTGTGGCCGCCCTGTCCTCCACGCAGATTGCCGCGCTGAGCACGGCAGCGATTGCGGGCTTGAGCACGGACCAGATGGCGACGCTGAGCTCCGACCAGGTCGCTGCCTTGAGTACCAAACAGGTTGCGGCGCTGAAATCGACGCAGGTCGCCGCCCTGAGCACGGAGACCGTCGCTGCCTTGTCCTCAGACCTGATCGCCGCGCTCAGCACTGCGGGCATCAACGAGCTGACAACCGACCAGGTCGAGGCCCTTTCGACGGACCAGATCGTGGCGCTGAGCACCAAGCAGGTTGCCGCGCTGAGCTCGGCGCAAATCGCCGCGCTGGACACCAGCGATATTGCGACGTTCTCGACCGACCAGATCGCGGCGTTGAGCACGGCCGCGATCACCGGGCTGAGCACCAAGCAGATCGATGCCCTGAGCACCGACCAGATGGAAGCCCTGACCGCGGCACAGGTCGGCGCGCTGAGCTCGTCGCAGCTGGGGGCGCTCGGAACGGAAGACATAGCGGTGTTCTCGACCAAGGACATCGCGGCGATCAGCGCAAGTGCGATGGCCGGACTGTCCACGGCCGTCGTGGCCGCCCTTTCCACCGGCGAGATCGCTCTGCTGAGCACCGCCGGCATTGCCGGCCTCAGCGGCACGCAGCTGAACGTGCTCAGCACCGATCAGCTCGCCGCCTTGAGCACCAAGCAGGTCGCGGCGCTCGGTTCGGCACAGGTCGCCGCCTTGGGCACGAGCGACCTTGCGGCTCTCTCGACCGATCAGATCGCCGCCCTGAGCACGGCGGCGATCACCGGGCTGACCACAAAGCAGCTCATTGCCTTGAGCACCGGTCAAGTGGAAGCCCTGTCGTCGACACAGGTGGGCGCTTTGAGCGCGACGCAGATCGAAGTGCTGGCGGCGGAAGATATTGCGGTCTTTTCGACAAAGGACATCGCGGTAATCAGTTCCGATGCCGTGTCCAGCCTCTCCACGACCGCCGTCGCGGCGCTTTCCACCGCTCAGGTCGCCGCTCTGAGCACGGCTGGCATTGCCGGCCTGAGCAGTGCACAGGTCTACGCGCTCGGCACCGATCAGCTCGCCGCCCTGAGCACCAAGCAGATTGCCGCCTTGAGTTCGGCGCACGTCACCGCTTTGGGCACCAGCGATATCCAGGTGCTTTCGACCGATCAGATCGAAGCCTTGAATACCGCTGCCGTTGCCGGACTGACCACCAAGCAGCTCGCCACCTTGAGCACCGATCAGGTGGAGGCGCTGACCGCGTCCCAGGTCGGCGCCCTCAGCTCGACGCAGCTTGCGGCCCTCGGCACGGAGGACGTGGCGGGCTTCTCGACCAAGGACATGGCGGCCATCGGTTCGAGCGCCATAGCGGGGCTTTCCACGGCTGCCATCGCTTCCCTCTCCACCGAGCAGATCGCGGCCCTGAGCGCCGCTGCCGTTGCGGGACTGACGACCAAGCAGATCGCTGTCCTGAGTTCCGACCAGATCGGCGCCCTGTCGACCGAGCAGCTCAGCGGCTTGACGTCCCAGCAAATCGCCGCCCTTGACGCAGACGACATCAAGGCACTTTCCGTTGACGACGTTGCGGCGATTGGCGCCGATCTCGTTTCCGCTCTGTCGACCGATGTCATCGCTGCCTTCTCCACCGATCAGATTGCCGCCTTGAGTACGGATGCGGTTGCGGCGCTGAGCACAAAGCAGGTCGATGCCCTGAGCACCGATCAGCTTGCCGCCCTGACCACGGCCCAGGTCGGAGCGCTCACCTCCAGGCAGGTCGATGCCTTGAGCACGGATGACGTCGCGACGCTCTCGACCAACCAGATCGCCGCCCTGAGCGCGACCGGTGTCGGCGGCCTCAGCACCGGGGACATCGCCATCCTGAGCTCGGGCCAGGTCGATGCCCTGACGGCGACCCAGATCGCCGCTCTCGGCTCGAAGCAGATCGCCGCCTTGAATGCGGATCACATAGCGGGCTTTTCGACCGCGGAGATCGCGGCGCTGAGTTCGAGTGCCATAGCCGGCTTGTCCACCGACACGATTGCGGCACTTTCGGCGGAGCAGATCACCGCCTTGAGCACGGACGGGGTCGCCGGTCTTACCATCGCCCAGGTCAACGCGTTGAGCACCGAACAGCTCGCGGCGCTCTCGACCGAACAGGTCGCTGCTCTCAGCTCCAAGCAGGTGGCGGTGCTCGGCACCGACGACCTGGCGGCGCTTGCGGCGGACCAGGTTGCCTCGCTAGGCACGGCCGGCATCGCGGTGCTTTCCGCCGCGCAGATCGATGCGCTGAGCGCCGAGCAGCTCGAAGCCCTGACCACCAGCCAGGTGGCGGCGTTGAGTTCGACGCAAATCGCCGCCTTGAGCACCGATGATCTTGCGAACTTCTCGACCGCAGATATCGCGGCGATCAGTTCGGACGCCGTCGCGGGACTGTCCACGGCCATGATCGCGGCGCTCTCGGCGGACCAGATCGCCGCCCTGAGCGCGGCCGGAATTGCCGATCTTTCCACCGCCCAGATCAGCGCGCTGAGCGCCGACCAGCTCGAGGCCCTGTCGACCGACCAGGTCGCGGCGCTCAGCTCCAAGCAGGTGACGGCGCTCGGCACCGACGACATAGCGGCGCTTACGACGGAACAGATTGCCGCGCTGAGCACGGCCGGCGTTGCAGCTCTTTCCACGGCGCAGATCCAAGCACTGAGCGCCGATCAGCTCGAGGCTCTGACCACCGCGCAAGTCGCGGTGATGAGTTCGACGCAGATTGCGGCGCTGAGCACGGACGATCTGGAGAATTTTTCGAGCGCGGATATCGGCGCGATCGGTTCGAGCGCCGTAGCGGGACTATCCACCGACACGCTGGTGGCGCTTTCGGCGGATCAGATCGCCGCCTTGAGCGCAGCCGGCATTTCCGGTCTTTCCACCGCCCAGATCCAGGCTTTGAGCACCGGCCAGCTCGAGGCGCTGTCGACCGACCAGATCGCCGCGCTCAGCTCCAAACAGGTGGCGGTGCTGGGAACGGACGACATTGCCATTCTCTCCACGGACCAGATTGCCGCCCTGGATACAGCTGCAATTGCCGGCCTTTCCACCGCCCATATCGACGTGCTGAATGCCGATCAGCTCGAGGCCATGACCTCCGCCCAGGTCGCGGTGATGAGTTCGACGCAGATCGCCGCACTGAGCACGGACGATCTGGAGACCTTCTCGACGGACGACATCGCGGCGATCAGTTCGCGTGCGGTGGCGGGGCTGTCCACCGACACGATCGCGGCGCTTTCGGAGGATCAGATCGCGGCGCTCGGCACCGGCGGCATCGCCGGCCTTTCCACGGCCCAGATCCACGCCTTGAACACCGACCAGGTCGAGGCTTTCACCTCGATCCAGATTGCCGCACTGAGTTCGAAGCAGATGGCCGTGCTCGGCACGGACGATCTGGAGACCTTCTCGACGGAGGAAATAGCGGCGATCAGTTCAACTGCCGTCTTGGGGCTGTCCACCGACACGATCGCTGCGCTTTCGGTCGATCAGATCGGGGCCCTGAGCTCGGCCGGCATATCGGGCCTTTCCACTGCCCAGATCAATGCATTGAGCACCGACCAGATCGAGGGACTGTCGACGGCGCAGATCGGCGGTCTCGGCTCCAAGCAGGTGGCGGCACTGAGCACCGACGACCTCGCGGTACTCTCCACCGCACAGATTGCCGCGCTGAGCACGGCGGGTATTGCCGGCCTCGGCAGCGATCAGGTGAGTGCCTTGAGCGACGATCAGGTCGAGGCCCTTACCACCGTCCAGATCGCCGCCATGAGCTCGGATGCGCTGTCGGGGCTGAGCACGGATGACCTGGAAGGCTTCTCCGCCGACGAGCTCGCGGCGATCAGCTCAGCCGCCATCAGCGGACTGCCCACGGAATTCATCGCTGGCCTTTCCACCGCCGAGATTGCCGCCCTGGGCACCGCCAGCATCGCCGGCCTGAGCAGCGCCCAGATCGGAGCCATGAGCGCCGAGCAGATCGATGCGCTGTCCACGGATCAGATTGCCGCCTTGAGCGCGGACGGGCTTGCGGGCCTCACCACCGAGGACCTCGCAACCTTCTCGATCGGGGAGCTGCAGGCGATCAGCGCGGCGGCCATAAAGGGATTGTCCACGAGTTTTGTCGCAGCGCTCTCCACGGACGAGATCGCAGCCTTGAGAGCAAGCCAGGTCGGCTCGCTGAGCTACAACCAGATTGCAGCGCTGAGCTCTGCCCAGATCGCCACCTTGTCCACCGCGCAGATCGGCGCCCTCAACGCCATACAGGCGGCGGCCCTGGGCACGGAAGACATAGCTCTCTTCTCCACTGATCATATAGCCGCCTTGAGCACCAGCGCGATATCGGGGCTGAGTACGCGGATCGTCGCCGCCTTGAAGACCGACCAGGCGGAGGCTTTGACGTCGTTGCAGGTCAGCGCGATGACCTCGGCGCAGGTCGCGGCATTGGAGACCGAGGATCTGGCAACTTTCTCGGCGGAAGATGTCTCCTCGTTCAGTTCATCCGGTGTCGCGGGGCTGTCAACGGACGACATCTCGAACCTGTCAAGCACCCAGCTGAACGCGCTGGTGGACTCCCAGATGGACGCCCTGAACTCCGATCAGATAGCGGCAGTGATTGCGGCCTACCTCGCGACCTAAATTAAAGCATTTAGCCTTTTCGGCCTGGCGCGCCGCGGGCGGCAGCGAGTTGCTTGCGTGCCGCCGCCGGCGTGATCGAGAAGGCCTTGCGGAACTTGCGAATGAAGTGAGAGACGTTCTCGAAGCCGGTTTCGAGCGCGATCTCGATCAGCGGTTTGTCGGTGGACGCGACGAGGCGCATCGCCGCGTCAAGGCGGAGCTTCAGATAGACGGATATCGGCGTCGCCCCGAGCTCGTTCTGGAACAGGCGCTCGAGCTGCCGGCGCGATATACCCAGGACATTGGCCACGTCGTCGATGCCGATCAGATCTTCGAGATGCTGCTCCATGACCATCAGCGCGAGGCTGATCCGCTTGTCCTGCACCGGAACGGGGCCGAGCGGATTGCGCGGCTGCATTTCGCTCGCCTCGCGGCGACGGGTGATCTGCATGATTTCGAGCGCATTGCGTTCGGCGTCTTCGCCGACATGTTTCCTGATCAGGTAGATCGCGAGATCGGCGACGCTGCTGCCGCCGGCGCAGGTGATGATGTTGCCGTCCTCGACGAAGATCCGGTTCGAGGTGACCTCGATCGCCGGGAAGCGGCCGCGGAATTCGTTGTGATGAAGCCAGCTCACGCAGGCGGCATGGCCGTCGAGCACACCGGCTTCGGCGAGAACGAAGCTTCCCGTACAAACGCCGATGATCGGCACGCCGGCGCGCGCGGCGCGGTGGAGATAGTCGGTCGTTTCCCGGTCCAGCGGTTCGGCGACGTTGAGCCGTCCGCCAACGACGGCGATATAGCTAAACTCCGTCGGCGGCCGCAGTGGCGCGGTCGGCGCCACCTGGATGCCGCAACTCGACATGACGAAGTTCCTCGTGCTGCCGAGCACTTCCCAGTCGCAGTTGACGCGCCCCGACTTGTCCTCCACGTCGCTTCCCAGGCGAAGCGCATCGACGAAGAGCGAGAAGGCGCTGAGCGTGAAGCTGCGCGCCAGAATGAATCCGACACGCAGCACGCCCTTTTCCTTAAGGGGCTTTCCGGCGGCAGCCGATGTTTCCGTGAGGGCCGTTCGCACCGTCGCGCTGTTCCGTACCGATCCGGTCGGGGAATGCCCACCGGCTTCCCGACCGTCAGGCGCGTCTCGGGACGCGCCTTCGAAGTTTGAATCCGCTTCTATTCGGCAATTATCCCGCAAGCAACGGTCCGGGTAAATGCTTTCCTTCGCATCTGGAACAAGGGGGCTAATCCGCATTGACAGGATGACTTATTAACCAACTTGTCGGAAAATTCTTAATGTCGATGGGAGGGATCGGCACGCCGGTTGTCGGCGACGGGCCGTCAAGTTGCGCCTTCGCTTATTCCCATTGGAAGCGGGGCAAGGGTCAACGCAGATGACAATGCACATGATGAAGGTGCTTTTGAGCCTCATGGCCGCGCTTTCGTTCGGCTCGCTCATGGTCCTAATCGCCGTTTTATAGGATCGCATGCTGGCCGCATCTCGGCCGCCGCGGCCGGAAGGTCAGGTCTCCGACACGTCGATCCATTCCGCGCCGGTCAGCTCCGCCATGCGCTGCGGGCTGATGTGGACGGCCGCGTTGATTGCGCCGGCAGCGGGCACGACGACGTCGAATGCCTTCAAGGATTCATCGCAATAGACCGTATGCGGCTTCACAAGGCCGAAGGGGCAGACGCCGCCGACCGGATGGCCGGTCTCGGCTTCGACCTCGCCGAAGCCGAGCATGCGCGCCTTGGTGCCGAAGCGGGCCTTGTATTTCCTGTTGTCGAGACGGGCGTCGCCGCGGGTGACGATCAGGATCACGTCGTCGCCGACGCGAAGCGCCAGCGTCTTGGCGATCTGTGCCGGCTCGACCCCGTGCCCCTCGGCCGCAAGCGCCACCGTGGCGGTGCTCTGCGGGAGCTCGATGACGTCGATGTCGGGGGCGTGCTCGGAAAAGAACTCTTTGACGGAGGTCAGGGTCATCGAAAGGCCGGTGCTGCGATCTGAAAAAAGGATATCCGCGGCGAATGCGGCCGACGGTCTGCTGAGGAAGGGGAATGTTTCAGTCGTCGTTCGACGCGTCAAGTTCTTCCGGACGCAAACCCTCCTGTTGCGGCGGCAGGTAGCCGTGGCTTGCAAACCAGTTTTCGAGAATCGTGGAGATCGCGTCCTGGCGCGTCAAGGCGGCGGGATGATCGCTCATGTAGGATTGCAGCGCGGTTTCGATCTTTTCCGCATAGAACTCGGTCATCTTTCCCTCCGCAGCTTCATCGAGTGGCGATCCGCGGCTCTTACGCGGATCGCTCCAGCGCCCCGTCAGCCGGACAAGGATCGCCGTGGCACTTGTCATTGCTGAATGATTTTGTCCTCAAACCGGTTCCGATGGTAGGTGAATCCCGCGTCGGAAATCGCCATTTCAGGCCTGTTTGACGATCCGGATCAGCACCAGCAGGATGACCGCGCCGATGGTCGAATGGAGGATTGCAGCGAGGATGCCCGTGCCGAGCGTAATGCCGACGGCCGGAAACAGATAGCCGGCAATCAGCGCGCCGATGACGCCGATCACGATGTTGCCGATCAGGCCGAAGCCGAAGCCGCTGACGATCAGGCCAGCGAGCCAGCCGGCGACGGCGCCGACGATCAGAAATACCAGAATGCTTTCAATGCCCATCAATGCTTCCTTTCGGTTGTGGCTGCAGGAAACATAGCTCATCCCTTGCGGGCAGATAGGGGAGATTGCGATCGGGGATGATTTTCTGCGCAAAAGGGATGCCCGCCGCGGCCGGCTACCCTTGCCGAACCGTGGCCTGCACCTCGGATATTCAGACGATACCGCCGCCACCGCCGGCAACAGCGGGCCGTTCGGCCGCCACCCGGGCCCGATAGCCGCTTGCCCGGTAAGTCGCGACCGGCGCGATCGCACCGCCATTTTCGAGGCGGGCCGCGGCCAGGATCGGTTCGACATCGGTGCGGAAGGCAGCTTTCAGCGTCTCCGAGGCCATCAGCGCGTCGTTCTCCAGCTGGTAGCCGTCGAGCGCCCGGCGGTCGACGAGGAGCGCCTGAGCATAGGCACGGCCGACTTCCGTCGCACTCACCATCAGGCTCTCGATCGGATCGGTCACGTTATGGCTTTGGTCGAGCATATGCGCCGGACTGAAACCTTCCGCGGCGCGCGTCTCGGCATCGACCAATTCGTTGAACACCAGGAAGAGCCGGTAGGGATCGATCGAGCCGGTGTCGAGGTCGTCGTCGCCATATTTCGAGTCGTTGAAATGGAAGCCGCCGAGCTTCTTGAACTGGATCAGCCGGGCGACGATCATCTCGATATTGACGTTCGGGGCGTGATGGCCGAGATCGACGAGGCAGAACGCCTTGGGCCCGAGTTCCTGGGCGATCATGTAGTTGGTGCCCCAGTCCTGCACCACCGTCGAATAGAAGGCCGGCTCGTACATCTTGTGCTCGGTGAAGACGCGCCAGTCATCCGGAAGCGCCCCATAGATCACCTTCATCGAGTCGAGATAGCGCTCGAAGGCCCGGGTGAAGTTGCTCTGACCGGGAAAGTTGGAGCCGTCGCCGATCCAGACCGTCAGCGCCTTCGAGCCGAGCGCCTGGCCGATCTCGATGCATTCGAGATTGTGCTCGACCGCCTGGCGGCGCGTCGCGGCATCGGTGTGGGTGAGCGAACCGAATTTGTAGGAATGCGCCTGGCCCGGGGCGTCGGAGAAGGTGTTCGAGTTCATCGCGTCGAAGCCGAGGCCGAGGGAGGCTCCCTTTTCCTTCAGCGCCGCCAGGTCGGCGACCTTGTCCCACGGAATATGCAGGGACACGGTCGGAGTCGCCCGGGTCAGTTGCTGGATGACGCCGCAGTCCTCGAGCTTGTCGAAGATGTTGCGCGGCTCGCCCTGGCCGGGAAAGCGGGCAAAACGCGTGCCACCGGTGCCGACACCCCAGGAGGGCACCGCGACGCCGTAGGTGGCGACCTTCCGCTTGATGGCGTCGATGTCGATGCCGCGCCGCGAAAGCCGTTCGCCGAGGGTTTCGTAGTCGCGCGTGAGCGCTTCCTGCCGCTTGCCATTCTCGGCCTCGATCACCGACGTGCTGATCATGTTGGTCATGGCTTGCTCCCGATCAGCGCGTGAAGGACTGGGCGTTGCCCGCGTCGACATTGACGATGTTGCCGGTCGATTTCGCCGACATGTCTGAGGCGAGGAAGTAGATCGCCTCGGCAATGTCTTCCGGGAAGACGCTGAGTTTCAGCATCGACCGCTCGCGGTAATGCGCCTCGAGATCGTCGACGTCCATCTTGTAGGCCGCCGCACGCTGCTGCTTCCATTCGCCGGTCCAAATCTTGGAACCGCGCAGCACCGCATCCGGGTTGACGACGTTGACGCGGATCTGCGCCGAGGCGCCCTCCAGCGCCAGGCAGCGGGCAAGATGGATCTCGGCCGCCTTGGCCGTGCAATAGGCCGACGCGCCCGGCGAGGCTGCGAGGCCGTTCTTCGAGGCGACGAAGACGATATTGCCGCCGTCCTTCTGGCTGCGGAAGATGCGGAAGGCTTCGCGCGACACCAGGAAATAGCCGGTCGCGAGAATGTCGATGTTCTTGTTCCAGAGCGCGAGCGTCGTATCCTCGATCGCCGCCGACGAAGCGAGCCCGGCATTGGAAACGAGAATGTCGAGGCCGCCGAATGCAAGGAGCGCAGCGCCGAAGCCGGCCTCGACCGCGGCCTCGCTGGTCACGTTCATGGCGACGGAGCGGACGAAATCCTTGCCGTAGCGGGCGGCAAGCTCGTTCTGGGCGGCCCCGAGCGCCGCCTCGTCGATATCGGCGAGAACGACGCAGGCGCCTTCCTGCATCAGCCGGTTGGCGGTCGCCTTGCCAATGCCGCCGGCGCCGCCGGTGACGAGCGCGACGCGCCCGGCGAGGCTCTTCGGCTTCGGCATGCGTTGGAGCTTGGCTTCCTCGAGCAGCCAATATTCGATGTCGAAGGCTTCCTGCTCGGGCAGGCCGACATAGGTCGACACGCCGGAGGCGCCGCGCATCACGTTGATTGCATTGACATAGAATTCGCCGGAGATCCGCGCCGTCGCCTTGTCCTTGGCAAAGGTGATCATGCCGACCCCGGGTACCAGATAGACGACGGCATTCGGATCGCGCATCGCCGGGCTGTCTGCGCGCTTGCAGCGCTCGTAGTAAGCGGCGTAGTCGGCACGGTAGGCGGCGATCGCCTCCGGAAGGCCGGCAAGCGTCTTTTCGACGTCCGGCTGGGCCGGGTCGAAGTCGACCACCAGCGGCCGGATCTTGGTGCGCAGGAAATGGTCGGGGCAGCTCGTGCCGAGTGCGGCGAGCGGCTCCAGATCGGTCGAGGTCACGAAGTCGAGCACCGACTGGCTGTCGTCGAAGTGGCCGACCTTCTTTTCCTCGGTGCTGATCAGTCCGCGGATCACTGGCATCAGCCTCTTGGCGATCGCCGCGCGCTCGGCAGCGCCGAGCGCCGGCCTCGCCTCTCCGCCGAAGGCGGGGGCGGTGTTTTCCGCCTCGAACCAGGCGATCGCCCGGTTGATGATCTCGATCGTCGTCTCGTAGGCTTCCTTCGCCGTGTCGCCCCAGGTGAACAGGCCGTGGCTTTCGAGCACGACGCCGCGGGCTTTCGGATTGTCGAGGCAGAATTTCTCGAGCCACAGGCCGAGTTCGTAGCCCGGCCGCTTCCACGGCAGCCAGCCGATCTCGTCGCCGAAGATCTTCCTGGTCAGTTCCTTGCTGTTCTTGGAGGCGGCGATGGCGATGATCGCGTCCGGATGCATATGGTCGACATGCGGCTTCGGCACATAGGCGTGCAGCGGCGTGTCGATCGAAGCGGCGCGCGGATTGAGGTTGAAGGTGCAATGCGGCAGGTAGCCGACCATCTCGTCCTCGAATTCGACGCCGCGATAGATGCCCTTCAGCGCCCGCAGCTTGTCCATGTAGAGGGTGGCGAAGCCGTCCATCTTGATCGTGCCGACGTCGCCGCCCGAGCCCTTCACCCAGAGGACCTCCACCGTCTCGCCGGTGAGCGGGTCCTTTTCCATCACCTTGGCGGAGGTGTTGCCGCCGCCGTAATTGGTAATGCGCTTGTCGGAACCGAGGAGATTGGAGCGGTAGAGCAGCCGCTCCGCTTCGCTCATCGCCGCCGCCTTGGCGTCGTCCCAGAGATTGGCCAGGCGTGCGCCCTGTTGCTTGTCGAGCATCTCGAATTCCTCCCGGTAAGCTAGCCGCCGGCACTCGGGCCGCGACGATACGATGGCATCAGATCACACGCTCGATGCGCAAATGTCAATCAAAAACGATCAAAAACGTTCATACTGCAGCGCACAATGAAAAAAGATGATTGAAACTGATTGACAATGCGCGGGACTGATGGAAGCATGCAGAACATCGGAGGAGCGCATGCACGAGAAAGAAAGACATAGGATCATCCTGTCGGCAGTGCAGGAAAAGCCGGTCGTCACCGTGCCCGAGCTCGTCGAATTGACTGGCAGCTCCGAGGCGACGATCCGCCGCGATGTGGCGGCGCTGCATGTGCAGAAACGGCTGCGCCGGGTGCGCGGCGGCGCCGAGGCGATCAACCCACCGCAATTCGTCGGCCTTGCAGGCCGGCCCTTCAGCGTCAACGAGGGCCTGCATGCGCGCGAGAAGCAGGCGATCGCCCGCGAAGCGGTGGCGCTCTGCCAGGACGGCGAGCCGATCATCATCAATGGCGGCACGACCACCTTCCAGATGGTGCATTTCCTCGCCAACCGCCGGATGCAGGTCTTTACCAATTCGTTCCCGATCGCTGAGCACCTGCTCAAGCACTCGAAAAACACGGTGATGCTTTCCGGGGGCACGATCTACCGCGAGCAGAACATCATCCTGAGCCCCTTCGACAACGACGTGACGCGCAATTTCTATGCGCGCCGGATGTTCATGGGGGCGCAGGGGCTCGGGCCGCTCGGCCTGATGGAGGCCGACCCGCTGCTGATCCAGGCCGAGCAGAAGCTGATCGACCAGGCCGACGAGCTCGTCGTACTCGCCGATTCCTCGAAATTTCACAAGCGCTCGAGCCTCATTCTCTGCGGCCTCAAGCGCATCGCCACTGTGATCACCGATTCGGGCATCGAGGACAGGCATGCCTCGATGCTCGAAAGCGCTGGCGTCAACCTTGTCATCGCCAATGCGAGGCCGAAGGTCGACGCGGAAACTGCTTCGACATCCGCCTGAGCGGGTGGTGAGGGGGAAAGGGAGGCGGCCTGACCGGGCAAGCCGGTAGCAAGACCGCCAGATGAAGTTGTCGGGTCGGATTGATGCATCCAGTCCGGATGCAGGCCCAAGGGAGGAGAAAGTGATGAAAGTTCTGAAATCATTGATGGTGACGGCCGCCGTCGCCGCGGCGCTCATGGCAAACGCCGCCCATGCGGAGAACAAGAAGATCGCCCTCGTCGTCAAGGCGCTCGGCATCGGCTTCTTCGAGGCCGCCAACAAGGGCGCCCAGGAAGCGGCCAAGGAACTCGGCGACGTCGAGATCATCTATACCGGTCCGACCTCGACGACCGCCGAGGGGCAGATCGAGGTGATCAACTCGCTGATCGCCCAAAAGGTCGATGCGATCGCGGTTTCGGCCAATGACACCGACGCGCTCGTGCCGGCGCTCAAGAAGGCGATGGACCGCGGTATCAAGGTCATTTCCTGGGATTCGGGTGTCGCCAAGGAAGGCCGGCTGATGCATCTCAACCCGTCGTCGAGCCCGCTGATCGGCAACATGATCATCAAGCTCGCCGCCGATAACCTGCCGGAGGGCGGCGACGTCGCCGTGCTCTCGGCTTCGGCAACGGCCACTAACCAGAACACCTGGATTGCCGAGATGAAGAAGGTCCAGGGCAACTACAAGGGCATCAATGTCGTGGCGACCGTCTATGGCGACGACCTAGCCGACAAGTCCTATCGCGAGACGCAAGGCCTCATCCAGTCCTATCCGAACCTGAAGGCGATCATTGCGCCGACCTCGGTCGGCATCGTCGCCGCCGCTCAGGCCGTCACCGACGCGGGCAAGATCGGCCAGATCAACGTCACGGGTCTTGGATTGCCGTCCGAAATGGCCGGTCACGTCAAGTCCGGCGCCTCGAAGTCCTTCGCC
Source organism: Sinorhizobium sp. NG07B (assembly GCF_002532005.1). NCBI lineage: Bacteria > Pseudomonadati > Pseudomonadota > Alphaproteobacteria > Hyphomicrobiales > Rhizobiaceae > Sinorhizobium > Sinorhizobium sp. NG07B. The sequence continues at coordinate 61,862 of NZ_NWTD01000009.1, forward strand.
ATCTGGAACCCGATCGACCTCGGCTATTCGGCAACGATGATCGCCTATGATCTTATCGGCGGGGCCGAAGCCAAGCCCGGCGCGGAACTGAAGATGGGCCGCATGGGTACCGTCAAGCTCGACGACAACAATGAAGGCGCCATGGCCGACCCGTTCGTCTATGATGCCAAGAACGTCGAGGAATTTGCGAAGATCTTCTGATCGGCGCGACCGGTATATGCCCCTCATCCGGCCTGCCGGCCACCTTCTCCCCGTTTGTCGGGGAGGAGGGACCAAGCGGCCGCGTCTCGCCCTCACCCTCACCAACGCCGGCGCAAACCGCGCACTGCGAAGGGGTCCCCTCTCCCCGTCAAAACGGGGAGAGGGCCAGGGCGAGGGGCAACTGACAATCGAAGGCGCCCCGATGGGCTGGCCGACTGACTTGGTGGACTCTCTCTTGTTGCAGGAACCAACCACATCGCGGATGAAGCCCGCCATCACGCTCGAGGGCATATCGAAGTCCTTCCCGGGCGTGCGTGCGCTCTCCGACGTCTCCCTCGCGCTTTATCCGGGTTCGGTGACGGCGCTGATCGGCGAGAACGGCGCCGGCAAATCGACGCTCGTCAAGATCCTGACCGGCATCTATCAACCCGATGCCGGCGTGATCCGGGTCGCCGATACGGAAACCACATTCCCCACCGCCCTTGCCGCGGCCAGGGCCGGGGTCACGGCGATCCATCAGGAGACGGTTCTCTTCGACGAGCTCTCCGTTGCGGAAAACATCTTCCTCGGCCACGCCCCGCGCAACCGCTTCGGCTTCATCGACTGGCAGAAGCTCAATGCCGATGCCAAGGCCCTGCTGCAGAGGGCCGGCGCGGATTTCGATCCGACGATCCGGCTGCGCGATCTCGGCATCGCCAAGAAGCACCTTGTGGCGATCGCCCGCGCGCTGTCCGTCGATGCGCAGGTCGTGATCATGGATGAGCCGACGGCGGCGCTGTCGCACAAGGAAATCCATGAGCTCTACGCGCTCATCGAGCGGCTCAAGGCCGAAGGCAAGGCGATCCTCTTCATCAGCCACAAGTTCGACGAGATCTTCCGGATCGCCGACCGCTACACGGTCTTCCGCGACGGCACGATGGTCGGCGAGGGGCTGATTGCCGACGTTCACCAGGACGATCTCGTCCGCATGATGGTCGGCCGTGCGGTCGATTCCGTCTATCCCAAGAAGGACGTCAGGATCGGCGATCCGGTGCTGACCGTCTCCGGCTACCGCCACCCGACCGAATTCGAGGACATCAATTTCGAGCTGCGGCGCGGCGAAATCCTCGGCTTCTACGGCCTGGTCGGCGCTGGCCGCTCGGAGTTCATGCAGTCGCTGATCGGCATCACCCGGCCATCGGCGGGTGCCGTCAGGCTCAATGGCGAGGTGCTGGTCATCCGCAGTCCGGCCGAGGCGATCCGCGCCGGCATCGTCTATGTGCCGGAGGAACGCGGCCGCCAGGGCGCGATCATCGGCATGCCGATCTTCCAGAACGTAACCCTGCCGTCGCTTTCCCACACCTCGCGCTCGGGCTTCCTGAAGCTCGCCAACGAGTTCGCGCTGGCGCGCGAGTATACATCCCGCCTCGATCTCCGCGCCGCTTCGCTCGATCAGGACGTCGGCACGCTCTCCGGCGGCAATCAGCAGAAGGTGGTGATCGCCAAGTGGCTGGCGACGAAGCCCAAGGTCATCATTCTCGACGAGCCGACGAAGGGCATCGACATCGGCTCGAAGGCCGCCGTCCACGCCTTCATGAGCGAGCTCGCGGCGCAAGGCTTGAGCGTCATCATGGTGTCTTCGGAAATCCCCGAGATCATGGGCATGTCCGATCGCGTCATCGTCATGCGCGAGGGCCGGATTGCCGGCCGCTTCGAACGCTCCGAACTAACGGCCGAAAAGCTGGTGCGCGCGGCAGCGGGCATTGAAGCGCAACGCAACGGGAGGGCCGGATGATCGCCAAGCTCCTCAAGAACCGCGAGATCCTGCTCGTCGGCGCGATTGCCGTGCTGCTCGCCTTGATCGCCTTGCGCTTTCCGGCATTCGTCGGACCCTCCAACCTCGCTCGGGTCTACAACGACACGTCGATCCTGATCATCCTGGCGCTCGGCCAGATGGCCGTCATCCTCACCCGATGCATCGATCTGTCGATGGCGGCCAATCTGGCGCTTTGCGGCATGGTTGCCGCCATGCTGAACGCCGCCTTTCCCGGCCTGCCGATCCCGCTCATCATTCTTGCCGCCATGGCGCTCGGCGGTCTGCTCGGCATGATCAATGGCACGCTCGTCTGGAAGCTCGACATCCCGCCGATCGTCGTCACGCTCGGAACGCTGACGATCTATCGCGGCCTGATCTTCCTCTTGACCGACGGCAAGTGGATCAATGCCCACGAGATGAGCGACGCCTTCAAGGCGCTGCCGCGGCTCGATCTCGCCGGCGTGCCTGTACTGTCCTGGCTGTCGCTGCTGATGATCGCGGTCATGTTCCTGGTGATGAGCCGGATGCCGCTCGGCCGGGCCTTCTATGCGGTCGGCGGCAATCCGCACGCCGCCGTCTATACGGGCATCGATGTCGGCCGCACCCGCTTCTTCGCTTATTGCCTGTCGGGCGCGCTCGCCGGCCTTTCGGGCTATCTCTGGGTGTCGCGCTATGCGGTCGCCTATGTCGACATCGCCGCCGGCTTCGAGCTCGACATCATCGCGGCCTGCGTCATCGGTGGCATTTCGATCGCCGGCGGCATCGGCTCCGTGGCCGGCGCCGTGCTCGGGTCGCTCTTCCTCGGCGTCATCAAAAACGCGCTTCCCGTCATCAATATCTCGCCCTTCGCGCAGATGGCGATCTCCGGAACGGTCATCATCATTGCCGTTGCCGTCAACGCCCGCGCCGAGCGGCGCAAGGGCCGGGTCATTCTCAAGAAAGCGGAGGCGGTCTGATGGCTGACGCTCAACTCTCTCCCCGCAATATCCCGGATCGCCTCGAGGCAGGCGGCGCCCGCCTGATGAAGAGCTGGGAGGCGCTGCTCATCGTGGTCGCTACCCTCATCTTCCTCGGCAATTCCTTTGCCTCGCCCTATTTCTTGGACCCGTGGAATCTCTCCGACGCCACCTTCAACTTTACCGAAAAGGCGATGATCGCCTTTGCCATGGCGCTGGTGATCATCTCGGGCGAGATCGACCTCTCGGTCGCCTCGATCATCGCGCTCGCCTCGACGGCCATGGGCTATGCGGTGCAACTCGGCGTCGATACCCCGGCGCTTGTCGCGATCGGTCTTTCCGTCGGGCTTGCCTGCGGCGCCATCAACGGATTGCTGATCACCGGCCTCGGTCTGCCGTCGATCGTCGTGACGATCGGCACGATGAGCCTGTTTCGAGGCCTGTCCTTCATCATTCTCGGCGACCAGGCCTTCACCGGCTATCCGGAAAGCTTCGCCTGGTTCGGCCAGGGCTATGTCTGGTGGGTCTTCTCCTTCGAGTTCACGCTCTTCGTGCTGCTCGCCGTCGCCTATGGCGTGCTGCTCCACAAGACGAATTTCGGCCGCGCCGTCTATGCCATCGGCAACAACCAGACAGCGGCGCTCTTTTCCGGCGTGCGGGTGGCGCGGGTGAAGTTCACGCTGTTCCTGCTGACAGGCCTGATGGCTGGCCTCGCCTCGGTCTGCCTCACCTCTCGCCTCGGCTCGACGCGCCCCTCGATCGCGCTCGGCTGGGAGCTTGAGGTCGTCACCATGGTCGTGCTCGGCGGCGTCAACATTCTCGGCGGCTCGGGAACCATACCCGGCGTCGTGCTGGCGGCGCTGATCATGGGCATGGTCACCTTCGGTTTCGGCCTGTTGAACGTACCGGGCATCGTCATGTCGATCTTCATCGGCCTGCTGCTGATTTCGGTGATCGCCCTGCCGATCCTGTGGCGGCGCGCCCGCCGTCTCGCGCATTGAGGTTTCTCCCATGGAAAAATACGCGTTCCGCATGCGGCTCAATCCAGGCATGGCCGAGGAATACAAGGCGCGCCACGACGCGATCTGGCCCGAGCTGGTGGCTCTGCTGAAAGACGCCGGGATATCGGACTACTCGATCCATCTTGACGAGGAGACGAACCTGCTCTTCGGCGTTCTCTGGCGGACGGACAATCACCAGATGGCCGATCTGCCGTCGCACCAGGTGATGCAGAAATGGTGGGCCCATATGGCCGACATCATGGAAACCCGTGCCGACAACGAGCCGGTCGCCGTGCCGCTCAAGACCGTCTTCCATCTCAGCTGACATGAAGACCGTCGCCGTCATCGATATCGGCAAGACAAACGCCAAGGTCGCGTTGGTCGACCTCGCGCGCTTCGAGGAGATCGCCGTCCGCAAGACGCCCAACATCGTCGTGGAGGCGGGGCTCTATCCCCACTTCGACGTCGAGCATCTCTGGCGGTTCATTCTTGGGGGCCTTGCAGAGCTGCACCGTGTACATCCGGTGGATGCGATCTCAGTCACAACACATGGGGCGACAGCGGTCCTGCTGGATCAAGCGGGCGAACTCGCCCTGCCGGTCCTCGACTACGAATTTGCCGGCCCGGACGCGCTCGCCGAGGAATATGGCCGGGCGCGTCCAGCCTTTTCAGAAACCGGGTCGGCCCGCCTGCCGATGGGGCTCAATGTCGGTGCTCAGCTTTTCTGGCAGCAGCGTGCGTTTCCCGAGCAGTTCGCCAAGGTTGCGACCATCCTCACCTATGCGCAATACTGGTCCTACCGCCTGACTGGCGTTGCCACCAACGAGCTGACCTCGCTCGGCTGTCATACCGATCTCTGGAACCCTCTAACCGCGGCGTTTTCGACATTGGTCGAGGCACAGGGTTGGGCGCGGCTGTTCGCGCCTGTGCGCAAGGCGGGCGACGTGATCGGCGGATTGCTGCCTCCTCTGGCCGCGGCCGCGGGGCTGCCATCCGGCTTGCCGGTCTATTGCGGCATTCACGATTCGAACGCCTCGCTGCTGCCGCACCTGTTGACACGCCGGGCACCGTTTTCCGTCGTCTCGACCGGAACCTGGGTGGTGATGCTGGCGATCGGCGGCGAGCAGGCGGAGCTCGATGAAACCCGCGACACGCTGATCAATGTCAACGCGCTTGGCGACCCGGTGCCGTCTGCCCGCTTCATGGGCGGCCGCGCCTTCTCGATGCTCGTCGGCGACAATCCGCCGCCGGCCTCGACCGAAGCCGAAGCGCGCGTGCTTGCGGGAGGCTACATGCTGCTGCCGTCGGTTCTGGGCGGCTCCGGCCCTTTTCCCTCGGCACGGCCGCGTTGGACGGTGAACGAGGCAGACCTCGCCCCGCCCGAACGACTTGCCGCCGTCTCCTTCCATCTCGCCCTGATGACGGCGACCTGCCTCGATCTCATCGGCGCCAGGGGAGAAATCGTCGTGGAAGGGCCTTTCGCCGCGAATGCCGCCTATCTGCGGATGCTGGCCGCTGCGACCGGCCGGCCGGCGCTCGCCAACAGCCTGAGCAGCACCGGAACGAGCCTTGGTGCAGCCTGCCTCGTCGCAGGCGCCCGGATCAGGACGGGTGCCGAAGTCTTCTCGGAAGCGGTTCCGGAAGGCTATGCCGGTTACGCACGGAAATGGCAGCGCTTGACCGCTGAGCATGTGGCTGCAAGCGCATCTTCGCTCGATAGATGAAGTAGAATCCGGCGGATATTCTTGGGCTTGGTCGAAAGACCGCGCGTCAGAAAATGTTGCGGTTTGCCGCCCGTCTATGTTCGAGATTGATGACGATCGAGATCGCGGTCATTGCGAGGATTGCGATGGTGGCGGCACTAATTCCAAGAACAATCATTGCTCATTCCCGTGGACGCATCTTCATGATGTCGCCTGTACCTGTGACGGTGCAGCTTGCGCGGTTCGCGCCTATTTGACCTTCGCTTCGATACTGGACGACAAGTAGAGCGGCAATTCTAAACTCTTGTGATTAAAAACCTGTTGTCTCCAGCACAGTAAAACAGTGCGGAGCAGCGGCGATTAGCGTGTTGGTTGCATTTTAGCGATTCCGACTACGGGCCGGAAACCGTTAACCTTCAAGCAAGGAATTAACCATAAACATGGTCCAACACGTCGGAATAGGAAGTCTCAGCTTCTCTCAAGGCATGATGCCGCACCGCCGTACCGGTTCCGGTCCGGTATGCAATCTCACAGACGTTACTTGCGGGATGGACGATAGAGAACGCTCAGGCGCGCCGATCTTACCGACTGGGCGTGACCGGCCATAGCCCCTCAACGGGCCACATCTTCCCTCAGGCAAGTTTCGACTACGCATCAGGCCGGGGAACAGCGTGCAGCAGGAAGCGTCAGATCAGGCAAGGAAGGGCCAGGCGGGCAGTCTGCTCGAGCGCCTGCGCTTTGCCGGGCTCGACGAGGGAGCCTGTGCGCTTCTGCGGGACCGTCGCCAAGCCCTGTCGCCGCGCATCGAGCTTGCGCTGCGCGACCTTTTTCACCGGTTGCAGACCAAACCGGACGCCGCTCGCCATTTCGACAACGATCGCCAGCTCGACCGACTGCACGATCTTCATTCCTCCCACTGGAACGTGCTGACCGATGCCCGTTTCGACGGGCTCTACGCCGAGCGCGTCAAGGTGCTCGCCGACACGGAAGCGCGCATGGGGCTCGACCCGCGCTGGCAACTCGCGAGCCATTCGGTGGTGCTGGAACATCTCATCGTCGGCGCAATCGAGGATGCCTGGCCCAAGCTTCCTTTCGGCAAGGCACGCAGGAACGAACTTTGCCGTCTCGTCGCCGCTCTCGTGCGTGCTGCCTTCGTCGACAGCGAGATCACCGTGTCGCTGCGCTTCAACGCGCTCCGCCAGCAGCATCAGCGCCAGCGTTCCGAGCAGCGCAAGGGCGACGAGTCCGAAGTAGCGGCGCTGTTTTCGGATTTCCTGCAGGCTCTCGCCGACGGCGACCTCGGCGCCCGGCTGCCGACGGAGACACCTGATGTCTACCGGCCGATCGCCGCCGGGCTGAATGCCGCCTTGGACCAGATCCAGCAGGCTCTGCAGTCCGGAGACAAGCGTGCAGCGGCGGCCGAAGGGATGGTGGAAAGCCTTCGCAGCCGCACCAACGCGTTTTCCGGCACCGCAGGCAGCGAGGCCGAGGCCCTGACCGGCCAGGTCGCAGCGCTTGGGGCGATGACCGAACGCATGCGCTCCGGCTCGTTCAGGATCAGCGAGGCCGAGGCCAAGGCGAGCGAAACGCGCCGTGCTGCGGAGCGCAGCGGCGAGATTGCTGGTCAGGCGATCTCCGCCATGGCGGATATCGAGGCGTCCGCGGAGAAGATTGGCCAGATCATCGGCGTGATCGACGAGATTGCCTTCCAGACGAATCTGCTCGCCCTCAATGCCGGCATCGAAGCGGCACGCGCCGGCGAGAGTGGCCGCGGCTTCGCGGTCGTCGCGCAGGAAGTCCGGGCGCTGGCGCAACGCTCCGGCGAGGCGGCGCGCGAGATCAAGCAGCTCGTCAACGGCACGAAGACGCAGGTCGAAGCCGGAGTCGAGATCGTCGGTCAGACGCAGAATGCGATCAGCAGCATCGTCGAACAGGTCATCTCGATCAATGCCGCCGTCTCCGGCATCGCCCGCGAGGCGGAAGCGCAGGTCAGCGATCTGGCCGCCGCGGCGACCGAGATCGGCGGTATTTCGACGGCGATCGGTCGAAGCGCGACGGTCGCTGGTGAGGCGGCGGCTTCGACCGAGGATCTCCACGGCACCATTCTGGAGCTCGGTAAGACGATCCGCCGCTTCCGTTTCGAGCGCCAGGCGGGATTAAGGGCTCCGACCTTTGTCCAGCCGTCCGCGCTTTTGCCGCAAGTCGACGAGGACGAACGAGCGATGCCGTTCAGCGATGACGCCGCCTCGGGGCGCCAGGTCGCCGCATGGCGGCGCTAAGGTCAGGGAACAGGTCAGTCGAGGGACAGAATGGCCAGCAAGAATACCGCAAAGAAATCGCTGAAGCTCGCTCCGGTGCTGGACCTGAACGAGGCGACCGCGCTGCATGAAAGGCTGCTATCGCTCAAGGGCGCTCCGGTCGTCATCGACGCGTCCGCCGTCGAGCGGATCGGAACGCTCTGCGCACAGGTGCTGATGGCCGGAGCCAGAAGTTGGGAAGAAGACCGGATGTCCTTCACCTTTGCTAAGGTGTCGGACGCTTTCGTTAAAACGACACAGCTCATCGGCGTGGACATCGCGCCCCTGATGGCAAAGGAGATTTGAGAAAATGAAGAAGAGAGTTCTGACTGTGGACGACTCCCGGACGATCCGGAACATGCTTCTTGTTACCCTCAACAATGCCGGCTTCGAAACGATCCAGGCCGAAGATGGCGTCGAAGGGCTCGAAGTGCTGGAGACGGCCAATCCCGACGTGATCGTCACGGACATCAACATGCCCCGCCTCGACGGCTTCGGCTTCATCGAAGGCGTGCGCAGGAACGACCGCTACCGTGCCGTTCCCATCCTGGTGCTCACCACCGAAAGCGACGCCGAGAAGAAGAACCGCGCGCGGCAGGCGGGCGCCACCGGCTGGATTGTCAAGCCGTTCGACCCGACCAAGCTGATCGATGCCATCGAGCGCGTAACGGCCTGAGATCCGAGGGTAGCCTCCAATGGATATGAACGAAATCAAAGAGATCTTCTTCCAGGAATGCGAGGAGCAGCTCGCGGAACTGGAGTCGGGTCTCCTGAAGCTCAATGACGGCGACCGCGATCCCGAGACGGTCAACGCCGTCTTCCGCGCTGTCCACTCAATCAAGGGTGGCGCCGGTGCGTTCGGGCTCGATGACCTCGTCTCGTTTGCGCACGTCTTCGAGACGACGCTCGATTGCGTTCGATCCAACAGGCTTGAGCCCAACCAGGACGTCCTGAAGGTCATGCTGAAATCGGCGGACGTGCTTGCCGATCTCACCAATGCCGCCCGGGACGGCGGCAGCGTCGACGAGGCGCGCAGCCGTCAGCTGATCAAGGAGCTCGAGGCGCTCGCCAATGGTGAATTGCCGCAGGCGGCCGCTGCCGAGCCGGTGGCAAAGCCGGCGCCTGTTGCCGCACCGGCCCCGGCGCCCGCACCCGCTCCGGTGGTCAACGAGGAAGGCTTCCAGCCCGTCGCCTTCTCCTTCGACGAGTTCGAGGCGAGCGAGCCTCCGGCGGTCGAGCCCTCGACCTTCGAAATCCTCTTCAGGCCGAAGTCCGAGCTCTATGCCAAGGGCAATGACGCGACGCTGCTTTTGCGCGATCTCTCGCGCCTCGGCGAGATGAGCATCCATTGCGACATGGACGAACTGCCGGCGCTCGGCAGCATGAATCCGGAGGCCGCCTATTTCGCCTGGAAGATCTCGCTGAAGACCGACAAGGGCGAAGACGCGATCCGTTCGGTTTTCGAATTCGCCGAGTGGGATTGCGAACTCGAGGTGACGCTCGCCGGCGACCCTGCCAATGCGGGCGAGGAATTGCCGATGCAGCCCGTTCCGTTCGACCTGTCGCTGCTCGATGAAGGGGCGCCGGCCACGGCAGGGGCTCCCGAGGACGAGGAGCAAGCCGTTGCCCAGCGCGAGGCTCGCGACGAGGCCGTGTCTGCCGCGGCGACCGCGAGCAACGTCCTGCAGATGGCCCAGACCGCACGCGCTTCGGCCGAAAGCGCGAAGAGCGCAACGCCGGTCTCCGCGGCACAGGCGGCAGCACAGCAGGTCGCGTCGGCTGCCACCCCGACGATCCGCGTCGATCTCGACCGTGTCGACCGCCTGATCAACCTGGTCGGCGAGCTCGTCATCAACCAGGCGATGCTGTCGCAGAGCGTCATCGAGAACGACACCAACGGTACGTCGTCGATCAATATGGGGCTCGAGGAGCTGCAGCAGCTCACCCGCGAGATCCAGGACAGCGTCATGGCGATCCGCGCGCAGCCGGTAAAGCCGGTGTTCCAGCGCATGTCGCGAATCGTCCGCGAAATCGCCGACATGACCGGCAAGTCGGTACGTCTCGTCACCGAAGGCGAGAACACCGAGGTCGACAAGACGGTCATCGACAAGCTGGCCGAGCCGCTGACGCACATGATCCGCAATGCGGTCGACCACGGTCTCGAAACGCCGGAAAAGCGTGTCGCCGCCGGCAAGAACCCGGAAGGCACGGTCCGGCTGACGGCGAAGCACCGGTCCGGCCGCATCGTTATCGAGCTTGCCGATGACGGCGCCGGCATCAACCGCGAGAAGGTCCGGCAGAAGGCCATCGACAACGACCTGATCGCCGCCGATGCCAATCTATCCGACGAGGAAATCGACAACCTGATCTTCCACGCGGGCTTTTCGACCGCAGACAAGATCTCCGACATTTCCGGCCGCGGCGTCGGCATGGATGTCGTCAAGCGGTCGATCCAGGCACTCGGCGGCCGCATCAACATCTCGTCGAAGCCGGGGCAGGGTTCTGTCTTCACGATGAGCCTGCCGCTGACGCTCGCCGTCCTCGACGGCATGGTGGTGACGGTCGCCAACCAGACGCTCGTCGTGCCGCTGACGGCAATCGTCGAAACACTTCAGCCGGAGGCCTCGGCGATCCACAGCTTCGGTGCCTCCCAGCGGCTGATCTCGATCCGCAACTCCTTCTGCCCGCTGGTCGACGTCGGACGCATCCTGAACTTCCGCGCTATCCAGGCCAATCCGGTCGAAGGGGTGGCGCTGCTCGTCGAGTCCGAAGGCGGCGGCCAGCGCGCCCTGATGGTCGATGCGATCCAGGGCCAGCGGCAGGTGGTCATCAAGAGCCTCGAGGCGAACTACACCCATGTGCCGGGCATTGCGGCGGCCACCATTCTCGGCGATGGGCGCGTGGCGCTTATCCTCGATGTCGACGCGATCGTCGCCGCCTCGCGCGGACACTCCCTGAAACCTGAAATGTCTCTTGCTGCAGCCGGATAATACTATGACCTATGTCGCAAAAAATCTGACGACTGGCGGACGGGAGCTGATCGCTTTCCGCGCCGGCGGCCAGGAATTCTGCGTCAACGTAATGTCGGTCCGCGAAATTCGCGGCTGGACGCCTGCGACCGCGATGCCGCACGCGCCGAGCTACATGCTCGGCGTCATCAACCTGCGCGGCGCGGTGCTGCCGATCATCGACTTTTCCGCCCGCCTCGGCATGAAGCCGGCCGAGCCGACGGTCCGTCATGTGATCATCGTCGCCCAGGTGAAGAGCCAGGTGGTGGGGCTTCTGGTCGATGCCGTCTCCGACATCCTGACCGTCTCGGATGGCGACATCCAGCCGACCCCGGATATCGCGTCGGACTTCGAAAGGAGCTTCGCGCGTGGCGTCCTGGCAATCGAGGGGCGGATGATCTGCCTGGTCGAACTCGACCAGGTCTGCCCGCAAGAAGAAAGGGAAGCGGCATGAGGGCCCAGGCCACCTTCGAACAGAAGCTGTCGCCGGACGAATGCCTTGCGGCCGGCGAATATCCGCTGACCCGCCGCGACCTCAGCGAAATTGCCGCGATGATCTATGCGGATGCCGGCATCTACCTGAACGAATCCAAGGCGTCGCTGGTCTATTCGCGGCTGTCGAAACACATCCGCAACCTCGGCCTCAAGGGCTTCCGCGACTATTGCCAGCTCGTCGCCTCGCCGGCCGGTGCTGCGGCGCGCCGCGACATGCTCTCGCATCTGACCACCAACTTCACCCGCTTCTTTCGCGAGAACCATCATTTCGAGCATCTGAAGACCGACGTGCTGCCGGGCCTCATCGCCCGGGCGAAGAACGGCGGCCGGGTCCGCATCTGGTCGGCCGCCTGCTCGGACGGCCAGGAGCCCTATTCGATCGCGCTGACGGTGCTGTCGCTGCTGCCGAATGCCGCCGAATATGACTTCCGAATCCTCGCGACCGATATCGATCCGAAGATCCTGGCGCTCGCCCGCGCCGGCGCCTATGACGCGACGGCGCTCGAAACGGTAAGCCCCGCCATGCGCAAGCAATGGTTCAGGGAGGTCGAGGTCAACGGCCGCGGCAAGTGGCAGATCGATGACCGCGTCAAGCGGCTGATCACCTTCAACGAGCTCAATCTGATGGCGCAATGGCCGCTCAAGGGGCCCTTCGACGTGATCTTCTGCCGCAACGTGGTGATCTACTTCGACGAGCCGACGCAGATGAAGATCTGGTCGCGATTTGCGGGCGTGCTCGACACGGGCGGCCATCTCTATATCGGTCACTCGGAGCGCGTCTCGGGGGATGCCAAGACGATCTTCGACAATATCGGCGTCACCACCTATCGCCACACCGGCAAATTCCATGGAGGTCGGGCATGAACGCTCCCGCCCGTGTTCTCGTCGTCGATGACTCGCCCACCATGCGCGGGCTGATCTCGGCCGTGCTCAATGCCGATCCGGAGGTGAAGGTCGTCGGTCAGGCGGCCGACGCGCTCGAGGCTCGCCAGGCAATCAAGCAGCTGGATCCCGATGTCGTCACCCTCGACATCGAGATGCCGAACATGAACGGCCTCGAGTTCCTCGACAAGATCATGCGGCTGAGGCCCATGCCGGTCATCATGGTCTCGACGCTGACCCACAAGGGTGCCGAGGCGACGATCGCCGCGCTCGAAATCGGCGCCTTTGATTGCGTTGGCAAGCCGCACCCCGGCGATCCGAATCCGTTCGGTGGTCTGGTCGACAAGGTCAAGGCGGCGGCGCGCTCGCAGCGCAAATCGATGATCACCAGCAACCGGGCAGCATCGACGCCGGCCGTAAGCAGCGCGTCCAACTACAAGGCGGGCCGCAAGATCATCGCGATCGGCGCCTCGACCGGCGGCGTGGAGGCCCTGATTGCCGTCCTGCAAAAGTTCCCGGCAAATTGCCCGCCGACGGTGATCACGCAGCACATGCCGCACACCTTCACCAAGAGCTTTTCCGAACGGCTGAACCGGCTCTGCGCGCCGACCGTCCAGGAGGCGACCGACGGCGCCCGTCTCGAGGTCGGCAAGGTCTATCTGGCGCCCGGCGGCGACCGGCACCTTCAGGTCGCCAATGCCTCCGCGCCCTGCTGCCGGCTGGTTGACCGGGAACCCGTCAACGGGCATCGCCCGTCGGTCGACGTGCTGTTCGATTCGGTTGCCGAATTGGCGGGGCGCAATTCGATCGGTGTGATCCTGACCGGCATGGGGCGCGACGGCGCGGCCGGCCTCCTCAAGATGCGGCATGCTGGGGCGCGCACCTTCGGACAAAACGAAAAGACTTGTGTCGTCTATGGAATGCCCAGAGTGGCCCACGAATTGGGCGCTGTCGAAACGCAGCTCCCCCTCGGATCGATCGGGGAGGAGATACTGAAGACGGCAGCAGCCCGGAAGGAAGGAAGCGAATAATGTCCATCGCCGAAAAGATTAAGGTTCTGATCGTCGACGATCAGGTCACGAGCCGACTGCTCCTGGGCGACGCCCTGCAGCAACTGGGCTTCAAGCAGATTACTGCCGCCGGCGACGGCGAGCAGGGCATGAAGATCATGGCGCAAAACCCGCACCACCTGGTCATCTCGGACTTCAACATGCCGAAGATGGACGGTCTCGGCTTGCTGCAGGCGGTTCGCTCGAACCCGAACACCAAGAAGGCGGCCTTCATCATCCTGACCGCTCAGGGCGACAGGGCGCTCGTCCAGAAGGCCGCCGCGCTCGGCGCCAACAACGTTCTCGCCAAGCCGTTCACCATCGAAAAGATGAAGGCAGCGATCGAGGCGGTCTTCGGGGCACTGAAATAATGTTGGAAGCTGCCGGCAGGCGTGTGCATGTCATTCAGGGCGAGTTCAAGGTCGTCAACGATCCGGATGTCGTTCTCTCGACCATTCTCGGCTCCTGCGTGGCCGCCTGCATGCGCGACCCGGTGGCGGGCGTCGGCGGCATGAACCATTTCCTGCTGCCCGGCTCTTCGACGTCGCCGGCCTCGGCCGGTGACGCGACGCGCTACGGCGTGCATCTCATGGAATTGCTGATCAACGGCCTCCTGAAACAGGGCGCGCGCCGCGATCGGCTCGAGGCGAAGATCTTCGGCGGAGCCAGGACGATTGCGCGCTTCTCGAATGTCGGCGAGCAGAACGCCGCCTTTGCACGGCAGTTCCTGCTCGACGAGGGCATCCGCGTCGTCGGCGAGAGCACCGGCGGAGAGCATGGCCGCAAGCTGGAATATTGGCCGGTCACCGGTCGTGCCCGCCAATACGCGCTGACCGGTGTCGAAGCCCAGCGCGCCATCCATCAGGACCAGCGGCCCGCGCCTGCGCCGAAGCCGGTGGAAAGCTCGATCGAGTTCTTCTAATCGCGCCGTCGGGCGAGCTGGCGGCTCGGACGCCAAGATTTCTTTCAACGTGAGAAAAACGATGCACACCGACCACCAGAGCTATATGCCTCACGCGGAAGAATCGCTGCCGGACGTGTTGATGCGCATCGTCACCGAACTGCACGACGTCGCCTATCTCATCGAGCGGATCGAGCCGCAGCTCGCAGGCGGTCACGATGGATCCGCGGCCGATCCGGCCGACAGGATGATGGTCCTTCAGGGTATCGACCTTGCGGTCCAGAAGACCCGGGGCCTCGCCGAATTCATCGACACGATCACCGCATCGATCCCCGACACGTGCCTCGTGGACATCTCGACGGCCGTCAACCTGGTCAAGCTAGCCGACATGAAAAAGGCGCTCGGCAGCGGCCTTTTACGCCACGGCCACTCGCAGCCGCTCACCAAGGCCGCGGGCGATTTCGAGGCGTTTTGACGTTAGATGATAGGGGCGCCTGAGTCGCCCCTCGACCATCATTCTTCTGCTCCGTCAAGTTCGCGCAAGTTTCGCCGCCTAGCTTCGCTTCCGGGGCTGGTAGATTCGCGCATATCGATACCTGCTTACCAGAATGTTTGATCCTCGCATGATGCCGTCGAGTGCCGGCAAGGGTGCCATGCGATACTGGGTGCGGAAACAGAATGAATCTGTTCGATCAATTCTCGACGTTCACGAAAAACCTGAGCAATCTCGGGCAGAGCAAGCTAATCGCGCTCGCGGTGGCCGGCATCGTCGCGATCGGCTTCGTCCTCGGCGCTGCGATCTACGTCAACAAGCCAGCCTATGAAACGCTCTATGTCGGCCTCGAGCGCAGCGATGTCACCCAGATCAGCATTGCGCTTGCCGAGGCGAATCTCGACTTCGAGGTCGGCGCGGATGGCGGCAGCATCCAGGTGCCGGTCGGCATGACCGGCAAGGCTCGGCTGCTTCTGGCCGAGCGCGGCCTGCCGAGCAGCGCCAATGCCGGCTACGAACTCTTCGACAATGTGGGCTCGCTCGGACTCACCTCCTTCATGCAGGAGGTGACCCGCGTTCGTGCATTGGAGGGCGAGATTGCCCGCACCATCCAGCAGATTTCCGGCATCGCGGCGGCCCGCGTCCATATCGTCATGCCGGAGCGGGGCAGCTTCCGAAAGGCCGAGCAGACGCCGACCGCATCGGTGATGATTCGTGCGAGTGCGACCGTCGGCCGGAGCGCCGCCTCGTCGATCCGCCATCTTGTCGCTTCGTCCGTCCCGGGTCTCGATGTCGACGACGTCACCATTCTCGATTCGACCGGCCAGCTCCTTGCCTCGGGCGACGACCCGGCAAACAGCGCCCTCAACCAGTCGCTCGGCGTCGTGCAGAACGTCCAGTCCGATCTCGAGAAGAAGATCGACAACGCGCTTGCGCCCTTCCTTGGCATGGACAATTTCCGCACCAGCGTCACCGCTTCGCTCAACACCGATGCACAGCAGATCCAGGAGACCGTGTTCGACCCCGAATCGCGGGTCGAGCGCTCGACGCGGGTCATCAAGGAAGAGCAGAAATCCAGCCAGCAGCAGCCGGACAACGCCGCGACCGTCCAGCAGAACGTGCCCCAGGCGGCGCCGCGCGGCGGCGCCGGCCAGCAGTCGAGCGACGAGGCGGAGAAGAAGGAAGAGCAGACCAACTACGAGATCAACAGCAAGACGATCGCGACCGTCAAAAACAGCTATGCGATCGAGCGGCTGTCGATCGCCGTCGTGGTCAACCGCGGCCGCCTGGCAGCGATGGTCGGCGAGGGGGCCGATCAGGCGAAGATCGATGCCTATCTCCAGGACATGCAGAAGATTGTCGCGTCCGCTGCCGGTGTCGATCCGAACCGCGGCGACGTCGTCACGCTGAACGCGATGGATTTTGTCGAGACGCAATTGCTCGACCAACCGGTGGCCGGGCCGGGCGTCATGGAAATGCTGACGCGCAATCTCGGCGGCATCATCAACTCGCTGGCCTTCATCGTCGTCGCCTTCCTGGTCGTCTGGCTGGGCATGCGGCCACTCGCCCGCCAGATGGGCTTTGGCGGTCAATCCGGTCAGCTCGAAGGCGAGGGCGCCGGTCTCGAATTGCCGGATTTCTCTCCGGCTGGCGCCGGTGCCGCAAGCGGCGCCCTCATGGAGGGCTTCGGTTCGGACTTCGGCTTCGACAGCACGGACGACCTGCTCAATCTCGGCGACGACAGCAACGGCTTCAATCGCCGCGTCAAGGAGGGCCCGGAGCGCCGGCTCGCGCGCATGGTGGAGATCAGCGAGGAGCGGGCCGCAAAAATCCTCCGCAAATGGTCCCTCGACCGCGCCGCCTAAAATCCTTCGAGGAGGCCGCGGACAATCCCGCCGTACCGGCGGGATTTCGCGTTTCCCTGAGGCAGGAGTGACGTCGGGTCGCATTGCCGCGATGTGACGAGGCGGCGGAAATAGTGTTCGAGTCAATTCCCTGGCATCGGCTGGAGCGCCTAACCTGTCGCAAGAATGCGTGTCGGCGGGGCGAGTCTAGGTGAGGTGCGGATCGAAAAATTTAAAGATAATTTTAACCATACTAGATTCGGACGGGTCGACACCGCCCCTCTATCTGTACCTGTAGACTGCCGCTTGTTTTCCCATGACTCAGCTTAGCTCAGATATAACTATCAAGAATTGAAATAGAGGTTTGTTCTTCTTTGAATCTATACAGGTGCTGTGGCCATCTCTGGCGGTTCGGACTTGGTGCATTTTAGCAACAGCCGCTGTTCGAAAGTAAAGTCCATTCCTCTATATTCGATGCGTGTGAGGCGTTGAAGGCGCTACAAACCACTGGGAAGTGACCGTATCCACCTCTTTGGCGTGTCTCTGGCGTTAGGCAAGAGAGCTGAGATGGGTGCTGGCGTTCCGTGAGATACCAATAAAAATCAAGTGGATACTAAAGCAATCCGGTGGGTGCGCCTGCGCTCTCCACCAGAGGTAAACCGGTAGGTGACTAGCTGCTCTACTTAGGGGTGCGTAAGCAAGTTGTGTCTCAATCACAGTGTTTTTTTAGGGGCGGCGATGTACAGTTTAGATATTGATTCGCGTTCCGGTTTGCGTGTGGGAATGCCGGCTCCGGTGGCTGTCGGCAGGGCAAGAGTAGCTCGCAAGGGGCGTCGAATTCGGCACGGGGGCTGAAAGTCATGGAAATTACACAGACTAGCGCGGCCTGGTCTTTGCAGACCGCCGCGCCGCGCATGAGCAGTCGCGGCATATCGCGTGAACAATTGATCCGCAGGCTCGGGGAAGCTGCCGCGCGCAGCAGCCTCGCCAACGGGCTGGCGATCCTGACGGAATATGTCGGAGCGACCCGCTACCTGCTCGCTCGCCACGGTCTGTCGCAGGACGGCGGACTTGATTTCGTCCTGTGTTCCGATTGGCCCTTCGACGTCGTTCGGCGTCTATCGGGCATCGTCATCGGCCTAAACGCCAGGACGACCGAGTTGGAAAAATGCCTGGCGGCGCTGCAGCCCTGCTTCCAGGTCCTGCCGGACGACATCGATCTGCCGCGCGGGGTCAATCGTTCCTACTGCTCCGTCTCGTTCAATGTCGGCCGCTCCCGTTACTCGTTGATGCTGCTGTTCCCCGAGGACGTCATCCTCTCCCAGGAAGGGCTGCGCGATATCGCCGTGCTCGCAAGCTATCTCGCAAGTTTCAAGGCCGATGGCGGAGTACGGCAGGACCGGGACTTCGAGCTGACCGAGCGCGAGCTCGAATGCCTGTACTGGATTGCCGAAGGCAAGACGAGCGAGGAGATCGCCGTCATCCTCGGCATCTCCCGCAACACGATCAACAACTACATCACCAGCGTCATGCGCAAGACCGCGACGCGCACCAGGTCGGAAGCCATCGCCCACGCCGTCCGGCACAATCTGGTATAGGAGCGCGACGATGATGCACCTGGATTCGGAGAACCGCTCGGACGATGCCCGGCTCGGCCGCAGCGCGCGCGCGGCACGTGCGGCGACTCTGGTCACCCGGCTGCAGGCGATGCAGCGGCAGATCAATGCGAAGAATTTTGCCGTCCTGCGCGTCAATGGAAGAGGGATGCCGGCGACGCGCAAGCTCACCTGCGTCCTGCACAATTGGGGTGCCGCTTCCGAAGCGAATGCGCATGAACTTCTCAAGGTCTACGGCGAGGAACTGCTCCAGCACCTCGATCGATCGCCGCTGGCGCTGCTGTGGGACGGCCAGGGAGAGCATCAGGCAGCCGACGTTCCCGACATGCCGCTTTTCTCGCAGCGGCTGAAGGGGCGGCAGCTCTCCTATTCGGGCATCGCCTTCCCGATACGGCTCGGCGCCCAGGGCAACGGCTATGTGGTCTTCGCCGGCAGCTATATCGACGCGCCGGCGGAACAGATCCTCGACTTGCACGGCCGCTGCGCACAGGTGATGACCGACATGCTGGCGGCCGACGAACGACGCCTGTTCAAGGGCGAGAGCCTCAGCGACCGCGAGATCGCTTGCCTACAGATGGCCGGCGACGGCTATATCAGCGAGGAAATCGCCGAGAAGATGGGCTTGTCCGTTCACACCGTGAACGCCTATCTCGGCGCCGCCACGACGAAGCTCGATTCGGTCAATCGCATCCAGGCGATCGCCAAGGCCATACGGCTCGGCTATATCAGCTAAAATTCGCGAGGCATTTCAGTAAATTGCCCCCTCATCCGGCCTGCCGCCGCAAGCGGGGCGAAGGGGGACTCGCTGCGCCGTCCGGTCTTGCGGGAACAGCAAATATGCCGGCGCGTCCCCTCTCCCCGCCTGCGGGGAGAGGGCTAGCGTGAGGGGCGATTCTGAGGAGACGGCTGCCCGACTAACTCGCTAGCGGCAGAGGATAGGATTTGACGAATTTCGCCTCTTCCAGGCTTTTGGCGAGGAAGGCGGTATTCTCGTCCGGATCGGTCGAGGGATGCTGGAAATTGATGTGGCTGATCTCGATGCCGGCCGCTTCGCCGGCAAGCACGAGGCGCGCATAGACCGTCACGCCGCGGGGCTTCAACTCGAGGTCCAAAATGATTTCGGGGCAGCTGTTCCAGTCGAGATTGTAGTTGCCGCCAAGGCCGAAATTCACCGTCCCCGGCAGGAAGTAGAGTTCCGCCGCCGATTCCACGAGATCGGCGAGGCTCGCATAGGACTCGAACCGCAGGAGCGCGATGAAGTCCGCAGCGTCGATCAGGCGCAGTTCTGTCGCTACCGGACGAATCGCCTCTGCCACTAGTCTTTCGCGTTTTTCGGAGAATTCGCACTTCTTCAAGATCATGTCACCCGTTTTTGTTGCGGCTGAACTGCGTAAACCCGGTGAATGAGTTCGGCGACTGCCTTGTAAAACACCGGTGGAATGACACTATCTACCGAGACTTGTGCAAACATGGAGCGTGCGAGCGGCGGATCCTCGAAGACCGGAATGCCGTTTTTCTCGGCGATCTCGCGGATCTTCAGGGCGACAAGATCCTGCCCCATGGCGACGACGACGGGCGCATCGTTTTCTTCGCGCACGTAGCGCAGCGCGACCGCATAGTGGGTCGGGTTGGCGATCACCAGCGTGGCACGCGGCACGGAGCCGATCATGCGCTTGCGGGCACGATCCCGCTGCATCGACCGCAGTCGCGACTTGACGATCGGATCGCCCTGCGACTGCTTAAGTTCCTCCTTCACCTCCTGCTTCGTCATCCTCAGCTCGCTGTACCAGTGATGCCGGGTCCAAAAGAGATCGACAATCGCCAGCACCGCGGTGGCAAGCAGCACGACGGTGACGATCTGCTTCAGGTCGGAGGTCATGGTGGCGAAGATCGTCACCGGATCCGAGAACATCAGATCGAGCGTGGCGAAATAGTCGTTCCACAGCACCAGGACGACGATGAGCGACACGACGATGATCTTGAACAGCGACTTGGCGAACTCCACCAGCCCTGGAACGCCGAAAATGCGCTTGAAGCCGGCGATCGGCGACACGCGGTTCATGTTGGGCATGATCCGGTCGAGCACCGGCCGCGGCAGGTTCTGGAAGATCGACGAGCCGACGCCGAAGATGATGAGCAGCAGGAAGATCGGAATGACCAGGCCCGCCGACTTCAGGATGACGTGCGAGATCAATCCGACGGCATCCGTTGCCGTTTCGAGCCGCCAGGCTTCCGGCTGCTCGAATATGTCCTTGAGAGCCTCGGCCGTGCTCGCCGCACCATCGGAAAGAAAGAAGACGATGAAGATGTAGACCGCGAGGGTCGAGGCGAAGGCGGTCACTTCGCGGGAAAAGGGGATATTGCCCTTCTCGGCCGCATCGGAGAGTTTTTTCTCCGACGGCGCTTCCGTTTTACTGTCCTTGTCCTGATCTTCCGACATGAAACAGGAAGTTCCCATCCTGGCCAGGAGCCGCGGCCACCCTCAATCGGCCGAGGCCGACGTGCTCCACAACCCTTGTCGTGGACCGCGCGTGCCTCATGCGCAAGAGCCGAAAGCCAAGAAGGCGGCCGGCTCAACAGAAATCAGACAAGTGGAAGGGGTGAGACCCGCCTGGGAAGAATCCGCGATCAGGCGGCTTCCGATTCCTTTTCCTTGAGCTCCAGCTGCCCGCTGGCCGCAAGCCGAATCGCTTCCTGGGTGATCGAGCGCCGGGCGATGGCGATGTCACGCGGGTTAATGCCGGCATCGCCGACCGCAAGGTCCGATTCGATCATGCGCCGCTGGCGTGCGCCGACGGATGCGAGGACCGATTCGCGCAGTTCCGGCGCCGAGCCCCTGAGCGCCATGGTGATGATGTCGGTCGAGACGTCGTTGAAGAGCTGCACTCGGCTTCTCTGCGGCATGTAGAGAATGTCGTCGAACAGGAAGATCTTCGGCCGAACTTTCTTGGCGGAATCGGTGTTGATCGTTTCCAGCGAGGCGAGCAGCGTGTCCACCTGCTTCTTCTCGAGTTCGTTCATCACCTCGGCGATCTTCGCCGGGCCGGGCGAATTGCGCTCGGCCTCCATCGCGTCGATCATCTCGATGACGCGCGTCTCGATGATGAAGGCAGCCTTCGGGCTGACATTCTTCATGTTGACGGCGCGGTTGAGAATGTCCGGGCGCTGTTTGTCCGACAGCTGCAGCAGCACCTTGGCGCCGAAGCTAGAAGGCATCATCGAAAGCACATAGGCGATCGTCTGCGGATGTTCCTTGGCGAGCGAGTCGGCAACGGCGACCGGATCGCATTCCTGCAGCCGGTCCCAGATGCTTGCCTCGTAGGACTGGAAGGTGGCGCGCCGCCCCAGCAGGCCGTCGACCTCGTCCGGCGTCAGGCCCTCTTCGAGAATGCTCTCCATCGCCTTGGCGTTGTCCATCAGGCCGGCGCCTTCGGTGAACAGATCCTCGAACTCGTTGACCAGCGCCTCGAGCTCGTGGGGAGGGATGGCGCGCAGCGACTGGGCCGCGGCGATGATTGCCTGCAATTCGCTCTGCGTGAAGAATTTCAATAGTTTACCGGCCACGGATTTCCCCATGGCGAGCAGCACGGCGGCGGCCTTTTCCGTCTGACTGAGCGGTGTTGCCAGTGCCTGCCCTTCGAAACTTTCGAAATCCATCATGGATTCATCCCTCGCCCGATCATCGGGCTATTTCTTGCTGCCCTTTATCTCGATGAGCTTGACGCCGAACCGGGTCACGTCGCCCTCGAGTACGGTAATCTCGCCACGGCCGATCACCCGGCCGTTGACCATGATCTCGACCGGCTCGCCGATCCTGCGGTCGAGCGCGATCGTTGCGCCCTCGGTCAGGCCCATTAGGCCGGAGACCTGCATTCGACTGGTGCCGAGGACGATCTGGACATCGATCGGAATGTCCATGATCAGGTCCATATTGGACGCCATGCCGCTGCCCGGCGCAGCACCGAAATCGTCGCCGCCGAAATCGCTGCCGGCAAAACCGGCACCCATATCGAGACCGCCGCCGAGGGACGTGTCAGCGAAATCGCCGCCGAAGCCGCCGGCACCGAGATCGCCGCCGAAATCCCCGGCCTGGCCAAAAGGTTCGGCGGCAGCGAAATCGCCGCCGAAATCCGTTGCCGCACCGTCCTGCTTGAGAACGCCGCGCAGGTCGTCGATTGCCTGGTCGAGCTCGGCGTCTCCCGCAAAGGCGGCCTGTTCTTCGATGGATGCTGCTTTCTTGCGTACCATGTGCGGATTATTCCAGTTGAAGCTTGCCTCAGGCATTCTGCGATGCGAGGCCGGTTAACTCATGATGTGGCGAAGGATGTCCTCTTCGGACCCGTGCGTGTCCTTGATGCGGACCGTGTATCGCGCCCCCGACCGGCCGAACTCACAGACATAGAGATCGCGACCGTTGGCGTTGACCTCGACCCGCACGTCCTGGCCGTCATGGAAGGGGATCACGTCTCCGGGCTGCAGCCGGCTGATCGTATCGAGCGTCAGGTTTTCCAGTTGGATGCGCGCCTCGAGCGTCACGGCCGAGCGGCGAATCTGCTCCTCGAGCTGCTCGCTCCAATCCGTCTTCATACTGTCGTTTTGTCCGGCGCTCCGGGACGGGACGATCTGGGTCTTGAGCAGCACGCTTTGCGGAACGATCACCGAAAAGGTGGAAAGCACCGGCCCCAGCCCGCAGGTCATGTCGATCGAGGCGGCGTAGACGTCCTCGATGGCCGGGTCGGGCGGCAGCCGTTCGGCACCGTTATGTGGCCGGTCGACCACCGGCTCGAAGCCGCCCGGCGCATTGACCGCCATGCGCACGACCTCGGCGATGGCCTCGAACACCGGCACCGCCACGTCGATCTCGATCTTTGAGAGTGCCCGCGGCAGCGGCTCCTCGATGTCGGTGGGCTCGGCGCCGAGCAGGGCTTCGACGAGAGTGATGAGAACCGGGCTGTCGCAGCCGATCTGGAAATCGGCGCACCAGTTGCGCAGCGAAACGTCGCTGAGCAGAACCGCTTCTCCGAGTTCGGCGATGAGTTCGTTCCTGAGCCCCATCTTGAAGCCGGCATAGCCGATGGCAATGTCGTGTCCCGTCTCCTGCTTGAGCAAATCGGGAAGCCGGTCGCTGAAGACATGGCCGAGATCGAGAGCGATGCGGCCGATGGTCTTGTCGTCGCCGAGCGCGCCGGTCATGCGCGCCAGCAGTCTCTTGTCGAAAGCGTAGACGTTCGATGCGGTGCTCGGATTCATGATGTTCAAGCCGCCTTGCTTTCGCCGCCGCCCGGGTTCATCATCTCCTGCTCGACCGCATCGATCGACGGTCGCTCATAGGCGGAGATCGTCTTGCGACCATATTCGAGGGCGACCTGGGGAACGGAGCCATTCATGTAGGCAAGCAATGTCTGCTTGACGATGACGTAGAGCCGGTTCTGCTTTTCGCGCACGGCCTTGATGTTGGCGACGAGCGGACCGACGATCGAGTAAGAGAGGAAGACGCCGAGCAGCGTTCCGACGAGTGCGGCGGCGATCTTCGCGCCCAGCACTTCCGGTGCCTCGCTGATGGCGCCCATCGCCTTGATCACCCCGAGAACCGCCGCAACGATGCCGATCGCCGGCAGCGCATCGCCCATGCTCGTCAAGGCGTGATAGCACTTCATCTTGTCATGAGTGATCGTATGGATCTCCTCGTCCATCAGCGCCTCGATCTCGTGCGAGCGGGCATTGCCGATGATGATGAGCCGCACATAGTCGCAGATGAACGCCGTCAGCTCCTTGTTCTGCAGGACGGTCGGCGCGGATTGGAAGATCGGCGATTCCTCCGGGTTGTCGATGTGGGCCTCGATCTCGTTGCGCGACTTGGTTCTCAGGTCGCGCATCAGGCTGTAGAGCACGCCGAGCGTGTCGAGGTAGTGGCGCTCCTTCGGCACCTTGTGCCTGAACGCCTCGCCGAGCGCCTTGCCGGTATCCTTCACCACCTTCATCGAGTTGGCCATGATGAAGCCGCCGATGCCGGCCCCGCCGATGATCATCAGCTCGAAAGGCTGGTTGAGGACTTCCAGGTGACCGCCCATGGCGAGGTAGCCGCCGAGGATACAGCCGAAAGTCACAAGGAGCCCGATGATGATGTTCATTGTCGATACCTGTCGCGATCGTGATTTACCTACGACGGAATAGGATTTCTTCCTTGCGTGAGGCTGGCCGTGAGGCCCGCTCGCGACCGCCGCGCCGAACAGGTTCGCGCAAGCCAATAGAGGCAGGATTCGGCAAGGTCGGGCCATCGCGCCGGGCCGCCATTCCGGACAGGCGAGCGATCGTGACCACGACCTATACGAGCTACAAGCTGATAACCGCCGACCTTACGAGCTCGCTGGAGCGGGTCTCCGAGGAGCCGCAGGTGGCCCGCGAGACGGAATACTACCTTTCCAGGATCGGCAGCATCAAAACGCTCGACGAGTTCTTTGCCGACAGCCGGCTCTATGACTATGCGATGAAAGCGCACGGGCTGGAGGACATGGCCTACGCCAAGGCCTTCATGCGCAAGGTGCTGACGGAGGGTGTCGACAGCGAGGACGCCTTTGCCAACAAGCTGGCGGACAGTCGCTACAAGGCCTTGGTCGAATCGCTCAATTTCGCCCGGCATAGCGAGACGGCCACCTCCTTCGAACGCGCGCAGAAGGGCGTCGTCGACAAATACACGCGCCAGACGCTGGAGCAGAATGCCGGCGAGGAGAATACCGGTGTCAGGCTGGCGCTCTATTTCGAGCGCACGGCGCCATTGCTCACCAGCGGTTACGAGATCATTGCCGACGAGGCGCTGGCACAGGTGGTGCGGACGGCGCTGCAGCTTCCCGAAGAATTTGCCGCGGCCGACGTCGATCGGCAGGCAGAAGCTTATGAGGAAGCAATCGACCTCAAGGATTTCCAGGATCCGGTGAAGCTCGCGGCCTTCATCGATCGCTTCACCGCCCTTTGGGAGATCAGCAATTCTTCCGACGGCTACGATCCCCTTGCGGTTTTCGGTTCTTCGAGCGGCTACGGAATTTCCCCCGACCTGCTCCTCTCCATCAACAATCTGAAACTCGGGGGACACTGACGTGCAGACCGGCCTCTATGTGGCGCTTTCCTCGCAGATGGCGCTTGAGAAGCGCTTGAACACGCTTGCAGACAATATCGCAAATGCCAACACGGTCGGCTTCCGTTCCACGGAAGTGAAGTTCGACCAGGTGCTCGGCGATACGAAGCCGACCCGCGTTTCCTACGTGTCCGAAGGCGAGGAATATCTGAGCACCAGCAACGGCGCCCTGGCGCGGACCGGTTCTGCGCTCGACTTCGCCATAAAGGGGAACGCCTGGTTCAACATCGACACGCCCGGCGGCCCGGCGCTGACCCGCGACGGCCGCTTCACGCTGACGGAAACGGGCGAACTGGTGACCCTCAAGGGATATCCGGTGCTTGATGCGGGCGGTGCGCCGATCCAATTGAACGGCGGAGCGGGCGAGATCACCGTCGGTGCCGACGGGGCTATCCACCAGAACGGCGCCCAGGTCGCGCTGCTTGGCCTCTACGAGGCGGATTTCTCCAGCGGCTTCGTCCGCTATGACAACAGCGCTGTGATGCCGGCCGCTCAAGCGCAACCCGTCGTCGACCGCTTCGATGTCGGCGTGATGCAGGGCTTCCTCGAAGAATCGAACGTCAATGCCGTCCAGGAAATGACGCAGCTCATCATGGTGACCCGCGCCTTCGACAATGTCACGGCCCTGATGCGCGACAGCGAAGGGTCGCTTGAAGAGGCGATCAAGACGCTGGGCGGCGAGCGCTAGGCGAACGAAGGAAAGTGTGAAGCGGCTCCCGGCGAGACAGCCGGGCCGGGCCGATCGCAACGGGAACCTGCATGGAAAGACAAGGCTCTGACATCATTCCGGCTTCGACCTCGTTGGCGGCGCTTGCCGGCCTCGTCGAGCGCTATGCCAAGCCCGATTTTTCGATCGCTCCCGGCGGCCATGTCCAGACGATCTCGCCGGGGCATTATACCGTCAGCGGTCTTTCCCGGCATGTGCGGCTCGGGGATTTCGTGGCGCATAAGAGCGCGACCGGCACCCATCTCGGCGAAGTCGTGCGCGTCGAACCGGAGCGGGTCGTCGTCTGCCCGATCGAGCCCGGCGATCCGATCGGCATCCACGATACCGTCATCCGCAAAGGCGCTTTCCGCATCGCGCCGACCGACAATTGGTGCGGCCGTACGATCAATGCGCTGGCCGAGCCGATCGATGGTCTGGGCCCGCTGATGCAGGGCGATATTCGCCGTTCGATCTCCAATACCGCGCCGCCGTCGATGACCCGCAGGCGGGTCGAACAGGGGTTCAAGACCGGTGTGCGCGCCGTCGACATCTTCTCGCCGCTCTGCCTCGGCCAGCGCCTCGGCATCTTCGCCGGCTCCGGCGTCGGCAAGTCGACGCTGCTTTCGATGCTGGCGCGTGCCGACGCCTTCGACAAGGTGGTGATTGCGCTGGTCGGCGAACGCGGCCGTGAAGTGCGCGAATTCATCGAGGATACGCTCGGCGACAATCTCGCCAAGTCGGTTGCCGTCGTCGCCACCAGCGACGAGAGCCCGATGCTGAGGAAAATGGCGCCGCTGACGGCGGTGACGATCGCCGAGCACTACCGCGACAAGGGCGACAACGTTCTCCTGATCGTCGACAGCGTGACGCGCTTCGCGCATGCGATCCGCGAGGTGGCGACGGCCGCCGGCGAGCCGCCGATCGCCCGCGGCTATCCGGCTTCGGTCTTCACCGAATTGCCGCGCCTGCTCGAGCGTGCCGGCCCCGGTGCAGAAGGCGCCGGCACGATTACCGCGATCATCTCGATCCTGGTCGACGGCGACAATCACAATGATCCGGTTGCCGATTCGGCCCGCGGCATTCTCGACGGTCACATCGTCCTCGACCGCAGCCTCGCCGAGGAAGGGCGCTATCCGCCGATCGATCCGCTGGCCTCGATCTCGCGCCTGGCAAGAAAAGCCTGGACGCCGGATCAGGAAAAGCTCGTCGCGCGGCTGAAGTCGCTCATTCATCGCTTCGAGGAGACCCGCGACCTGCGCCTGATCGGCGGCTACCGCGCCGGCGGCGACCCCGACCTCGACATGGCGATCAAACAGGTTCCCGTCATCTATGACGTCCTCAAGCAGACGCCCGGCGAGCGGTCCGCCGCCGACGCCTTCACCGACCTTGCCAATGCGCTGAAGGCAGCCGCCATGGGCAACCAGCCCGCCTCAGGCATCCGGGCGAAGGGATAGCAATGACCGACAACGAAGCGGACGAAATCGTCCATCAGCGCCGGCGCGACGCCAAGATGCCGTTGACCGACAAGGTTCTCGGCGCGATCGGGTTGGCCATGGCCGCCTTTGCGACCTTCTTCCCCTGGTACGCCTTCCTGCACCAGGATCAGTTCTCGATCCCGCCGCTCTGGCAGGGAACGACGCGGGATCTGCCGGAGCGCCCCGGCCGCGGCGTTGTATCGGTTTCGCCGCTGGCGATGACCGACATGGACAAGGAGACCGCCGCGGCGATCGACCGGCTGACGACGGCGACTGTACCCGGGCTGGAGCATCAACCGGCGGCGGCCGCACATGAGCCGGAAGCCGGCCTGGAACAGCCCTTTCCCGAGCCGTCTGGCTTCAAGCTGATGCACGTCGCCAATGGAAGAGCGCTCATCGAGGACGCCACCGGCATGTATATCGTCCGGGTCGGTTCGGTCCTGCCGGACAACAGCCGGCTTGCCACCTTCGAAGAGCGCAACGGCCGCTGGGTGATGATCACCTCCAAGGGCGAGGTCGTCGAGTCCAGATAGAGCGCTACGCTGCATCTCGCCTCGGAGCTGCCGCGTACGGCAGTATCTGCGAGGCGGCGCTTCGCCGCCAAAAAGCCTCGGCGAGAATTCGTCGCTCTTGGTTCCTTATCCCGGTTTCTCGACAAGTCCCACGCAAGATTACCCGCCTAGGGTCCTCCTCATCTCATGAGGAGTATTCGATGGATCCGATTCAACTTTTCGAACTCGCGTCGCGCCAGGCCCAATGGTTGACGGTCCGCCAGAATGTCGTTGCCGGCAACATCGCCAATGCCAATACGCCGCATTACCAGGCCAAGGACGTCCAGCCCTTCGAAACCGTGCTCCAGAACACCGGCATCCAGATGGCGGCGACCCATCGCGCCCATTTCACCGAAAGCCCCGATGCCGCGCAGGTGACCGAGGTCAGCATGATCGACGATGTCGCGGTGCAGCAGTCCGGCAATACCGTCGCGATCGAGCAGGAAATGATGAAAACGGGCGAAATCAAGCGCGACTACGAACTCAATTCCGGGTTGGTGAAGTCCTTTCACCGGATGATGCTCATGACGGTACGGAAATAACACCCATGGATCCTTTGACCTCGGCACTCAAGGTTTCGGCTTCGGGCCTGCAGGCGGAATCGACGCGGTTGCGCGTCGTTTCCGAAAACATCGCCAACGCCCGCTCCACCGGCGACGTGCCCGGCGCCGACCCCTATCGCCGCAAGACGATTTCCTTCGCCGCGGAAGTCGACCGGGCGAGCGGCGCGTCGCTTGTCGAAATCCAGCGGCTCGGCACCGACGATTCGAATTTCAGCATCGAGTTCGACCCCGGCAACCCGGCGGCCGATGAGAAGGGCATGGTGAAAATGCCGAATGTCAACGTCCTGATCGAGATGGCGGACATGCGCGAAGCCAATCGCGCCTACGAGGCCAACCTGCAGACCATCAAACAGTCCCGCGATCTCATCTCCCAGACAATCGACCTGTTGAGGGCTTCGCAATAATGATCGATGCAATTCAGTCCGTCGGCGCGTTTTCGAACCTGAACGAGGCCGAAGGCACCAGCCCGACCGCCTCGACCGCGCTTTTCCTGCCGGGTGCCGCAGCTGCCGCTCCGCAATCGCAGAGCTTCGCCGAAGTCCTCGGCAACATGACCACGGACGCCATCCGCTCGATGAAATCGGCGGAAGGGGTGTCGC
This sequence comes from Sinorhizobium sp. NG07B, assembly GCF_002532005.1. Lineage (NCBI taxonomy): Bacteria > Pseudomonadati > Pseudomonadota > Alphaproteobacteria > Hyphomicrobiales > Rhizobiaceae > Sinorhizobium > Sinorhizobium sp. NG07B. The sequence continues at coordinate 91,129 of NZ_NWTD01000009.1, forward strand.
TGCAGGCGATCCGCGGCGAGGCGAACACGCGTGAGGTCGTCGATGCGGTGATGAGCGCGGAACAGTCGCTGCAGACCGCGATCGCCATCCGCGACAAGGTCGTTACCGCCTATCTCGAAATCGCCCGCATGCAGATCTGAAGGAACGTGACATGAAGGCCCTTTCCATCGCCGCCACGGGCATGAACGCCCAGCAGCTGAACCTTGAAGTCATCGCCAACAACATCGCCAACATCAACACGACCGGTTACAAGCGGGCGCGCGCGGAATTTTCGGACCTGCTCTACCAGACGGAGCGCGCCCAGGGCGTGCCGAACCGCTCCAACCAGGCAATCGTGCCGGAAGGTGCGATCGTCGGCCTCGGCGTCCAGACGGCCGCCGTCCGCAACCTCCATGTCCAGGGCAGCCTGGTCAACACCAGCAACGATCTCGACCTTGCGCTTGTCGGCCGCGGCTGGTTCCAGGTCGAAACGCCCAATGGCGAAACGGTCTATACCCGCTCGGGCGCCTTCAACACCAATGCCACCGGCCAGCTCGTCACCATCGACGGCTATACGGTGGTTCCCGGCATTACCGTGCCGCAGGACGCGACCGAGATCACCGTCTCCGCGTCCGGACAGGTCCTCGTCCGGATCGGCGACGCGACCGAGACTCAGGAAATCGGCCAGCTGACGATTGCCAATTTCGTCAACGAAGCCGGACTGGAGCCGCAGGGCGAAAACCTCTTCAAGCAGACCGCGGCATCCGGCGAGCCGATCGTCGGCACGCCGGCCGACCCCGGCTTCGCGCAGGTCAAGCAGGGCTATCTGGAATCGTCCAACGTCGATCCGGTCAAGGAAATCACCGACCTGATCTCGGCCCAGCGCGCCTACGAAATGAACTCCAAGGTCATCCAGGCCGCAGACGAAATGGCCGCCACGGTGAGCAAGAACCTCAGGTAACGGGAAGAGGGGCAAACATGATGTTTCGCCGATCCGCCGCAAGGGTAGCAGTCGAGAGCCGCAAAGCGCGCTTGATGCGATCGCTCGCATCTGCGGCGATCGCCGCCGCGCTGCTGTCGCCGGGGCTCGCTGCCGCACAGCAGCCGACCGCCGTCATCCCGAAGCAGACCATCTATCCCGGCGAAACCATCGAGGCGAGCATGCTGGAAGTTGTCGACGTGACCAATCCGGATATCACCGACGGCTATGTCGGGTCGCTTGAAGAGGTCGAGGGCAAGGTGACGAAGCGCACGCTTCTGCCGGGACGGGTGATCCTCACCTCGGCGCTGCGCGACCGATACGCGGTCGAGCGCGGCTCGACGGTTCGGCTGATCTTCAACAAGGGCGGGCTGACGATCACCGCCGCCGGCTCGCCGCTTGAAGACGCAGCGATCGGCGAACTGATCCGCGCCCGCAACATCGATAGCGGTGTCATTGTGTCGGGGACGGTGATGGCCGACGGCACGATCCATGTGGTGGCGAAATGATGGTGCGCATTTGTAAGTGGTTGCTGACCGTGTCCTTGCTGTTCGCGGCGACATTGACGCCCGCCTATGCCGCGTCGCGCATCAAGGACGTGGCCTCGCTGCAGGCCGGTCGGGACAACCAGCTGATCGGTTATGGCTTGGTGGTCGGGCTGCAGGGATCCGGCGACAGCCTGCGCTCCTCGCCGTTCACCGACCAGTCGATCCGCGCCATGCTGCAAAATCTCGGCATCTCGACCCAGGGCGGCGAGTCTCGGACGCGCAACGTCGCAGCGGTCCTCGTTACCGCGACGCTGCCGCCCTTCGCAAGTCCCGGCAGCCGCGTCGACGTCACCGTCGGTTCGCTTGGCGACGCGACGTCGCTGCGAGGCGGCACGCTGGTCATGACGTCGCTTTCGGGTGCCGACGGGCAGATTTATGCGGTGGCCCAGGGCTCGATCGTCGTCACCGGCTTCAGCGCCCAGGGCGACGCGGCCGCTCTGTCGCAGGGCGTGACCACGGCCGGCCGCGTTCCGAACGGCGCGATCATCGAGCGTGAGCTGCCGTCGAAATTCAAGGACGGCTTCAACCTGGTGCTGCAATTGCGCAATCCGGACTTTTCCACCGCCGTCGGCATGGCGGCGGCGATCAACAAGTTTGCCGCCGCGCAGTTCGGCGGCCGCATCGCCGAAGCCTTGGACTCGCAGTCGGTCCTCGTCCAGAAGCCAAAAATGGCCGACCTCGCCCGGCTGATGGCCGATATCGAGAATCTCGTCGTCGAGACGGACGTGCCCGCGCGCGTCGTTATCAACGAGCGGACGGGCACGATCGTCATCGGCCAGGATGTGCGCGTCAACGAAGTCGCGGTCAGTTACGGCACGCTGACGGTGCAGGTGACCGAAACGCCGACGGTGGTGCAGCCGGCGCCCTTCTCGCGCGGCGAGACGGCGGTCGAGCCGAATACCACGATCGAGGCGCAGGCGGACGGCGGCACCGTCGCGATCCTCAACGGGTCGAGCCTTCGCTCGCTGGTCGCGGGCCTCAACAGCATCGGCGTCAAGCCGGACGGAATCATCGCGATCCTGCAGAGCATAAAGACGGCGGGAGCCCTACAGGCGGAGCTTGTGCTGCAATGACCGGAACTCTCTCCCATCTTCTCGGCACATCTCGCCGCACGCTCGTGGCCGCGGCCGCGGCTACGCTGATGCTGACAATGCCGGGCGCCTTCGCACAGGACGTCACCGCGCCGCCGGTCGAAAACGGTGCAACGAACGAAATCCAGCAGTTCTGCACCAATATCGCCGACGCGGCGCGGGACCAGCGCTATCTGCTGCAGCGCAAGGACCTTGAAACCTTGCAGGCGAGTGTCGACGAACGCATCGCGGCGCTGGAAAAGCGCCGGGCCGAATACGAGGACTGGCTGAAACGCCGCAACGATTTTCTGAAGCAGGCGGAACTCGGGCTCGTCGATATCTACAAGACGATGAAGCCCGATGCGGCCGCCGGCAAGCTCGAGATGGTGCGCCCAGAGATCGCCGCTGCGATCGTCATGAAGCTGCCGGCGCGCCAGTCCTCGCTGATCCTCAGCGAGATGAGCGACGAAAAGGCCGCGGTGCTCACCAACATCATTTCCAGCGCCAGCGACCCGAACACCTCGAAGGAGCCATCATGAGACTGCAACTGACGGCCCTTCTGGCCGCAAGCCTCCTTGCAGGATGTCAGAATCAGGCGTTCAAGGAGATCGGCCAGGCGCCGTCGATGAGCCCGATCGGCAGCGGCCTGCAATACACCCAGACGCCGCAGCTCGCCAGTTATCCGAAACAGCCGCATCAGATGACCGCCGGCTATTCGCTGTGGAACGACCAGCAGGCCGCTCTCTTCAAGGACGCCCGCGCCATCAATGTCGGCGATATTTTGACCGTCGACATCCAGATCGACGACAAGGCGTCCTTCAACAACGAGACAGACCGCAGCCGCACCAATTCCAGCGGCTTCAATCTCGGCGCCGCTGGCGAATCGCAGACCAGCGACTTCGAATGGTCCGGCAATCTCAAATACGGATCGAACACCAAGACCGAAGGGGACGGCAAGACCGAGCGCTCCGAAAAGCTCCGGCTGCTCGTCGCGGCCGTGGTCACCGGGGTGCTTGAAAACGGCAACCTGCTGATCAGCGGTTCGCAGGAAGTGCGCGTCAACCACGAATTGCGCATCCTCAACGTCGCCGGCATCGTCCGGCCGCGGGATGTCGATGCGGACAATATCATCTCCTATGACCGCATTGCCGAGGCCCGCATCTCCTATGGCGGCCGCGGCCGGCTGATGGAAGTGCAGCAGCCGCCATGGGGCCAGCAGGTCGTGGATCTCGTCTCGCCGATCTGATCGGGTGACATCCAGTACCGGAACGGAGCGGCACGATGGAAGAAACCGACACTAAAGAACCGAAATCCCCGTCGCTGGTCATGACCATTGCCGCGGTCGCCGTGCTGACGCTCGTCGCCGGCGGCGGCGGCTGGTTCGTCGGCGCCCTTCTGGCCCCGCCACCGGCGAAGAAGCCGGAGGCTGCCGCCGAACTGCCTGAGCACGCCACCGGCGAGGAGGGGCTTCCGAAGATCGCCACCGAAGCCAACGGTATCGTCCAACTCCAGCCGATCACCACCAACCTTGCCTACCCGGCCGAAAACTGGGTCCGCATCGAGGTCGCGCTGCAGTTCAAGGGCGCGCCCGACGTCGCGCTCGCCGAAGAAATCCACCAGGACATCGCGGCCTATCTGAAGACCCTGTCGCTGCAGCAAATTCAGGGGCCGCGCGGCTTTCAATATCTCCGGGATGACATCCGGGAACGGGTTGACCTGCGCTCCGACGGGCGCGTAACCAATGTGATGTTCCGAACCTTCGTCATCCAATGATTCGCTGATGCTCCGGACTACTGCCTTTATAATCGCCATGATGGCGATGTCGGGAATTGCCGGGGCCCAGAGCTTTCCCGCCGATATTCTGAACACGCAGGTCGACGGTTCGGTCGCCTCCTGGATCATCCGCACCTTCGGGCTCCTGACCGTCCTTTCGGTCGCACCGGGTATCCTGATCATGGTGACGAGCTTTCCACGCTTCGTCATCGCCTTTGCGATCCTGCGCTCCGGCATGGGGCTTGCGACCACGCCGTCGAACATGATCATGGTGTCGCTGGCGCTGTTCATGACCTTCTACGTCATGGCGCCGACCTTCGACCGCGCCTGGCGCGACGGCATCGATCCGCTCCTGAAGAACGAGATCTCCGAGACCGAGGCGCTGACGCGGGTGTCGGAACCGTTCCGCGAGTTCATGCTCGCCAACACCCGCGACAAGGACCTGCAGCTCTTCATCGACATCGCCCGAGAAAAGGGCCAGACGGTCGTCGTCGACGACAAAGTGGATCTGCGCGCCGTCGTGCCAGCCTTCATGATCTCGGAGATCCGCCGCGGCTTCGAGATCGGCTTTCTGATCATGCTGCCTTTCCTGGTCATCGATCTCATCGTCTCCACCATCACCATGGCGATGGGCATGATGATGCTGCCGCCGACCTCGATCTCGCTGCCCTTCAAGATCCTGTTCTTCGTGCTGATCGACGGCTGGAACCTGCTCGTCGGCAGCCTGGTGCGCTCCTTCACCTGAGCCCGCCTCGGCGTCCCTCGTCAAGACATTTCCGGGACCCCGCAACAGTCCGTTAAGTATAGGATTTCACGCGCGATTCACTACGTTCTAGCGTCGCCTTCGGGATGCCTCGCCGATTAAGGTGTTGGCAAGAAATGGCTGCGAATTTCGTCCTCACACGACGGGTTTGGTGTCCTTCACGAGCTGAGCGGAACCGAGTGGCATGATGCCGGATCGTCGTGACCGGTAACCTCTTCAGCCCGGTATGTCCCCCCAAAAGTATTTCGTAAAAGGGACAACGATTATGGCAAGCATTCTCACCAACAGCTCGGCAACCGCCGCTCTCCAGACCCTGCGTTCCATTTCTTCCAGCATGGAAGACACGCAGAACCGCATTTCCACGGGCATGCGCGTCGGCTCTGCTTCTGACAACGCCGCTTACTGGTCGATCGCGACCACCATGCGTTCTGACAACGCAGCTCTTTCGTCGGTCACCGACGCGCTCGGCATGGGCGCCGCCAAGGTCGATACCGCTTACGCCGGTATGGAAGCGGCCATCGATGTCGTCAAGGAAATCAAGGCGAAGATCGTCGCCGCAACGGAAGAAGGTGTCGACGGCGCAAAGGTCCAGGAAGAAATCGACCAGCTTCAGGACCAGCTCCTGAGCATTGCGGAATCGGCCTCGTTCAACGGCGAAAACTGGATTGCCGGCGAGGCAGCGACCAAGACCGTCGTCACCGGCTTTGTCCGCGCTTCGGACGGCACCGTCTCGATCAAGACGTCCAGCTATGCCCTTACTGATGCGGCTGACGGTACGCTCCTCTTCGCCGACGATGGCGCCGGTGGTCTCGACACCGCGACCGGCATCCTCGGCACCGACGGCACCAACGGCAACAATGTCTACGGCCTCGATATCTCTGCAATGGACGCGACCGCGCTCGGAGAAGCGCTCTCCGACGTCGAAGACGCGCTCACCGCGATGACCAGCGCTGCCTCTTCGCTCGGTTCGATGTCGACCCGCATCGATCTGCAGGCTGACTTCGTTTCCGAACTCAGCGACTCGATCGAAAACGGTATCGGCCGCCTTGTCGACGCCGACATGAACGAGGAGTCGACCCGCCTGAAGGCCCTGCAGACGCAGCAGCAGCTTGCGATCCAGGCCCTGTCGATCGCCAACTCCGACTCGCAGAACATCCTGTCGCTCTTCCGCTAATCGGCGAACCGGCACGGGGGCTGACCGTGCCGCAACGCTGGAAAAGAGCCGCGACCGAAGCCGGTCGCGGCTTTTTCGTATTTTTTATTCCACTTCAGCATTCCTTAACCATCTTGCTGTTTCCTAGCACCATCGAAACGGCGGGTTAACCAACAAAATTAACTGGTTAGCAGGCATGATGCTGACCGTCGCTTGCCGGCGTACTCCGGAATGTCCCTTCTTAATCAGCCACTAAGGGGCACTCAGAAATGACAAGCATTCTTACCAACATCGCAGCCATGTCCGCACTTGAAACGCTGCGGAGCATCGGCAACAACATGGAAACGACCCAGGGCCGCGTCTCTTCCGGCCTGCGCGTCGGCGAGGCTTCGGACAACGCTGCCTACTGGTCGATCGCGACCACGATGCGCTCCGACAACATGGCGCTCTCCGCCGTCCAGGACGCCCTCGGCCTCGGCGCCGCCAAGGTCGACACCGCCTATGCCGGTATGGAATCCGCCATCGAAGTCGTGAAGGAAATCAAGGCCAAGGTCGTGACCGCAACTGAAGAAGGCGTCGACAAGGCCAAGGTCCAGGAAGAGATCGATCAGCTTCAGGAACAGCTGCTGTCGATCGCCGAATCCGCTTCGTTCAGCGGTGAGAACTGGATCGGCGGCGTCGCCGGCAACACTGTGACCGTCGTGTCCGGCTTCGTCCGTGCCTCCGACAGCACCGTCTCCGTCAAGACGACGAGCTATGCGCTTGTCGATGGCGTCACCGGCGGCAACCTGCTGTTCAGCGACGACGGCACGGGTGCTCTCGATACGGCAACCGGCATCCTGGGTACCGCCGGCGCTTCCGCCGGCGGCTACGCTGTCTACTCGCTGGATATCAGCGCTCTGGCGACGGCGGACATGAATGACGTGCTGTCGGATGTGGACGATGCACTCTCGGCCATGACCAGCGCTGCTGCTGAGCTCGGCTCGATCTCCATGCGCATCGGCTTGCAGGAAGATTTTGTCGCGAAGCTGTCCGACTCGATCGACTCCGGCGTTGGCCGCCTCGTCGATGCCGACATGAACGAGGAATCGACCCGCCTCAAGGCCCTGCAGACGCAGCAGCAGCTCGCCGTCCAGTCGCTGTCGATCGCCAACAGCAACTCGGAGAACGTTCTCCAGCTCTTCCGTTAATCGACGGAACCGGACCAGGGATCACTCGTTCCCTCATAGGTCGAGCCACTTCAGAAAGCCGCGCCTTGCGAAAGGCGCGGCTTTCGCGCATTTGGGCTCCAGCGCAAGGAAATTGTTAGGTTTTGTTAATTTTGTTAACTCGCCTTTAGATTTTGTTAACCATGTTCCCGTTAGCTGGCCGCACCGAAACAATGAGTTAACCAAGGTGACCAGCGGGTTAACAGGCATGAAGCCGATCATTCGTCCCGGCGGCAATCCGGAATGCTCAATTCATTCTAATGCCATTCGAGGGGCGAGCAGACCATGACCAGCATCCTGACGAACACGGCGGCGATGGCCGCACTTCAGACCCTCCGCGCGATCGACGACAATATGGAGACGACGCAGGGCCGGGTTTCATCAGGGTTGCGCGTCGGCGAGGCAGCCGACAATGCCGCATACTGGTCAATTGCCACCACCATGCGTTCCGATAACATGGCGCTTTCCGCCGTCCAGGACGCGCTCGGACTTGGGGCTGCCAAGGTCGATACCTCCTATGCCGCGATGGAAAGCGCCATCGAAGTCGTCAAGGAAATCAAGTCGAAAATCGTCGCCGCCACCGAAGAAGGTGTCGACAAGACGAAGATCCAGGAAGAAATCGACCAGTTGCAGGAGCAACTGATGTCGATCGCTGAGTCTGCCTCCTTCAGCGGCGAAAACTGGGTTGCCGGCGACGCGGCCGTCAAGAGCGTGGTCTCGGGCTTCGTGCGCGCCTCCGATGGTACCGTTTCGGTGAAGACCACAGCCTATACACTCGACGATACGGCGACGGGCAATCTGCTCTTCGGCGGTGATGGCGCCGGCGCCATCGTGGACACCAACGGCATTCTCGGCACCACCGGTGGTGCGACGATCGGCGTCTCTATTTATGCTCTCGATATCACCGGCTTCGACACCGCCGAAATGGCCGAAGCTCTGACGCTCGTCGAAGATGGCCTCCAGGCGATGACCAGCGCGGCCTCGGAACTCGGCTCGATCTCCATGCGCATCGGCCTTCAGGAGGAGTTCGTCGCGGCGCTGACCGACTCGATCGACTCGGGCATCGGACGCCTCGTCGATGCCGACATGAACGAGGAATCGACTCGCCTGAAGGCCCTGCAGACGCAGCAGCAGCTCGCCGTCCAGTCGCTGTCGATTGCCAACACCAATTCGGAAAACATCCTCCAACTCTTCCGCCAGTAGGACTGGTCCGCAGCCTTCTGAGGCTCCAAGCACACTATCTTCGCAAGGCCGCGCCACTATTGCGCGGCCTTTTGTCGTTGTCGATGTCCCCAGTACTCGAACGGTGAAGTAACCTTTTCTTCACCCGCCTTAACAAGCGGTTAACCGCGTTAACCATTTGTTAACCATTTCCCGTTAACGCTTTGTTAAGCACGATGGTCTGTCACCCAGGGCAAAACGGTGACAGCGCGCATGACGCCGCACCATCCCTGCCGGTTCCCACCCGGAATGTCTTCGATCTCCCATCGACAGGGGCGATAGCCAATGACCAGCATCATGACCAACGCTGCCGCGATGGCGGCATTGCAGACTTTGCGTTCGATCAACAGAAACCTGGACGAGACCCAGAGCCGCGTGTCCTCCGGCTACCGCGTCGAGACTGCCGCCGACAACGCCGCCTATTGGTCCATCGCGACGACGATGCGCTCGGACAATGCGGCGCTTTCGACGGTCCAGGACGCGCTTGGCCTGGGCGCGGCCAAGGTCGACACCGCCTATGCGGCCTTGGATACCGTCATCGAGCTGATGAGCGAGGTGAAGGCGAAGCTGGTCGCGGCACGCGAACCCGGCGTCGACAAGAGCAAGATCGACAAGGAGCTCGCTCAGCTCAAGGACCAGCTCGTTTCGGCCGCCCAGTCGGCATCCTTCTCGGGTGAGAACTGGCTCTACAACGACGCGGCTACGGCGGTTGGCACGAAATCCATCGTCGCCTCCTTCAATCGCAGCGCGGATGGCAGTGTCTCGGTTACGACGCTTGATTACGACACCTCGGGCTCAATTCTCGTCGACGTCCAGGATGCAAGCGCCGGCTTGCTGACGATGGCGGTGGATGCGGATGCGCTTGCCTCTAGCCCGACGGGAACGGCGCGCGAATATTACCTGATCGACGCCGGCAGCCCGCCGACCGGAACGGAAATCGCGCTTTCCGAAACGACTACCGATAACGAGTTGGACGACATGATCAGCGTCGTCGACGAGCTCATCAGCCAGCTGACCGATTCCGCCGCGACGCTCGGCGCGATCACCAGCCGCATCGAGATGCAGGAAAACTTCGTCGCCAACCTCATGGATGTGATCGACAAGGGTGTCGGCCGACTCGTGGACGCCGACATGAACGAGGAGTCGACGCGCCTGAAGGCGCTGCAGACCCAGCAGCAGCTCGGCATCCAGTCGCTGTCGATCGCCAATACCAACTCCGAAAACATCCTCAGATTGTTCCAGGAGTAAGCGAGATCTTCGCTTCCGCCGTGCCGCCGGTCATCGGCATCAGGCGGGACTGGTTGGACCGCGCTGTTGCCCTGGCGCGGTCCAACAACCTTCATTTTCGCACAAGTTTGACCGGCTAGCCTTTCCTCGCAGTCTGCTCGGCCGGCTGCCGGCCAAGATGATCCTGGTCGCCGTTGCACCGGTCCCGCTTCGGGTCCTCCACCGCGAACCGTTGCGCATCGAGAATGCTGGTCCTGTCGCTGTCTCGGGCGGAAGGGCCGAAGGAGACATCATAGACGTGTCAGGCGCTTTGGATTTCTGGACCATGAGCCACCCCCTGCCGGGCGGGGGACGTGCGCCGGCATTGGCTGCGAGCCGCCGGGGGGATCATCGATGAGTGCGTCGCTCTCCCGTTATCTCAAGGATTTCAGCGCGCCGAAGATCGAAATCACGCGCATGCCGCCGAAATATTTTCCGGACCTCGAGGCGGACTTCCCCGCCGAAGATCGGACCGCCCAGAGGCCCGCCATGCCTGAACTCGACGTCGATGCCGAGCGGCGCGAGGCTTTCGCGCAGGGTCGCGCGGAGGCCGCCGCCGAGCTCGCCTTCGAGCATCAGCGGGAAATCGCCGAGCTCAAGGCGCGCCACGCCGAGGACCTCGATGCCGTGAAGCATCGCCTGGCGGAAGACACAGCTTCGAAACTCGCCGCCGGGTTCTCCCAGATCACCGAGCGGCTGGCCCTGGCGCTTGGCGACCAGGCGGCGCGGGTGCTCGCGCCGGTCATGGAGGAGGCACTCATCAAGCGCGCCGTCGAAGACCTGGCGGCGATGGTCAGGCAGGGCATCGGCGCGGGAGAGGGGCTCACCATCACCGTCAAGGGATCGCCGGTGCTCTTCGAAGCGCTGAAACAGCATCTCGACGACGACACTCTGGTTTTCCGGCACGTCGTTGCCGACGACATCGATCTGACGGTTGAGCTGGGCGAAGCGGTTCTGGTGACCAGAATGGCGGCCTGGTCCGAAACCGTGCGGAAGGTTCTGGCATGAGCGAAGAAAGCCATCACAACGGCAAGAACGAAATCATCATCGTCAAGCGCTCCGGCGATGGACACGACGGCCATCACGGCGGCGGCTGGAAGATCGCCTATGCCGACTTCATGACGGCGATGATGGCCTTCTTCCTAGTCATGTGGTTGATCAACGCCGCCAACGAGGAAACGAAGGCGGCAATCGCTTCCTATTTCAATCCGGTGCAGCTCACCGACCAGAAGCCCGCGGAAAAGGGCCTGAAGAATCCGGCCAAGGATGCGCAGGGTGACGAGACGCAGCAGCGGTCGAAGGCGGATGGCGAGCAGGCGAAGTCCGGCGGCTCGGCCAAGACCGGCGACCAGCTGACGGCAACCTCGGGCGAGGAGACCAAATATTCCGACGCCGACTTCTTCGAGAACCCCTATTCGGTTCTCTCCGAAATCGCCAAGGAGGTCGGCCAGCAGGCCAATATCAGTGCCAAGGGCGAGGGCGGTGCCGCCCAGTCGGGCCCGGCGACCGGTGCCGACGGCGGCGAGGCCTATCGCGATCCGTTTGATCCGGATTTCTGGACCAAGCAGGTCGAGGTCAAGGACGCCGGCGATGCGGCCGAAAGCGACGTCGCGGCGGCTGAGAGGCGCGGCCCCGAGAGCGATGCCGGTGAGAAGCCGGAGGCCGGCGAGGCGCTGAAGACCGCGGACGAGACTGCAAAGGGCGAAGTGCCACTCAAGAAGGAAGCGGACGCAGAGGAGCAGAAGAAGCGGGCCGAGGCCCTGAAGGCCGAAATCGAAAAGGCGGTCGGCGGCGAGGCCGGGCGGCTTCTCGAGGGACTGGTGGTGACGCCCTCCGAGGGCGGCCTGCTGGTGACGATCAGCGAGCAGACGGACGCGCCGATGTTTGCGGTGGGTTCCGCCGTTCCCGGCAAGGAGCTCGTCCTTGCCATGGAAAAGATCGGCAAGCTGCTCGCCGAGCGCCAGGGCGCCGTGGCGATCCGCGGCCACACGGATGGCCGTCCGTTCAAAGACGGCACCTATGACAACTGGCGGCTGTCGGCGGCGCGTGCCCAGAGCGCCTATTACATGCTGGTGCGCGGCGGTCTCAAGGAAGAGCGCGTTAATCAGATCAGCGGCTTTGCGGACCGGCGCCTGCAGGTGCCTAACGATCCTTATGCCGCCGGCAACCGGCGGATCGAGATCCTGCTGCAGGCGGGGCAGGGCTGAGAGAGATGCTGAAGCGGCTCTGCGCCATCCTGGCGACAACAGTTCTTGCGGCTCCGCTCGCGTTTGGCGTGGCCCGCGCAAGCGAAACGGAAGAGCTCGCGCCGTTCAAGATGATCCGGTCGCTTCAATACGTCCAGGATTCCGTCGTGCTCGGCGATCACTCGGCGATCGAGATGCAGCGTTTCATGCTAGGCGAGATCGACAAGCGCCTGAGGGCGGCCGACGAAGCGATTTTTCGCGACCCCCGCAACGTCGATGCGGCGCTCGTCTACGTGATGAGCGGCGGCAATCCGGAAACGCTGGAATATCTCACCGACAGGGATATCGAGGGCAATTTCGACGCCCGCGTCACCGACTCCCTCAGGCAATATCTGCGCGGCAAGGGGCCGTTGATCGTCGAAAGCCTCTCCAAGGCGGCACCCGAATACAAGAACTCCCGGGTCGGTCCCTACCTGTTTCTGATCCTCGGCAACGCCTCGTCGCAGCAGGACCCGGTCGCCGCGATGAGATATTACGACTGGGCGCGTCTGACGGCGCCCGGGACGATCATAGAGGAGGCGGCGCTTCGCCGGTCCGTTTCGCTTGCGGTCCAGGCAGGCGATCAGGAAAAGGGCTTCCGCTATGCGCTGAACTATGCCCGCCGCTATTTGACATCGCCCTATGCGAGCCAGTTCGCCGACGTCTTCGTCGACCTGGCGGTCGCGCATTTCGACGAGGCGGTCGAAAAGAGAGTCGCCGAGATACTCGGCTTCATGGATCAGGCGCGGCAACGCGAGGTCTATCTGCGCGTCGCCAGGCGCGCAGCGATCGCCGGCAACGAGACGCTGGCGCGGCTGGCATCCGGCCGGGCCGAAGAGCTCGCACGGGCCGGCGGCGGCCAATCGCTGCTGCTGGCGAGCTTCTACGAGGGGCTCGCGGCCGTACCCTCCGAGGATGTGTTCACGGCGGCACAGACGCTGGCGGCAATTCCGGACGACAAGCTCTCGCCGCGCGACCGGGCCCTCAGGGAGGCCGCCAGGGCGCTTGCGGAAGAGGTTGTGCGACTACCGCAGGATGAAAGCCCCGCGCAAGCGTCCTTGCCTATACCGGAGACACCCCCTGGCCCTGAGACCGAAGGCGGCGAAGCGGGGGAAACGGGAAGCGGCATGAGCCCCTTTGCCGACGCGGCCCATACGTCGCCGTCCGAGAAGGCGCCCGCGCCGGGTGGCGAGCCGCCGACTGGCGCCGAACACGCTGCGGCATCCGATCCGGCTGTCGACGGTTTCGTGGCCAATGGGCGCTCGAAGATCAAGGAGATCGATGCGCTCCTTGCGGAGGAAGGACTATGAGGCCACTTGAAGAGACGTTCCGTGCTCCCGCCGCGGCGCTGGGAACCCGATCCGGGTCCCGGCAGGGCGGCAACGAGCAGGTTGCCGGGGAGCCCGGGGCCTTCGAGAGCGTGGTCGCCGATGCCGGCCGCCAGAAGGCGTCTGCCCAGGGTGCAATTCAGGACGCCGGATCGGATGCAGTTGACGCGCTTCCGGACGGCGCCCAAACGGCGGGTACCGAGTTCACCATCGGCAATCGCAAGCCAAGCATCTTGATCGCAAGCGCCGCCGTCACTGGAACCGGGCGGCTATCGACGCCTTCGGCGCCAGGCCATGCTCAGGGCGATCCGAACGGCGCGCTGCTGGAAGGCCAGGAATCCTCCGAGCTCAAGGTTGTTCGGGACAAAGGAAACCGGCAGTTTTCGGCGGCTTCCATCGCGGGAGAAGAGGCCGGCGATCCCGAAGACAAGACGGCCACGGATAGCCCGAAAGATCACAGCCTCGTGGAGACTGGCGCAGCGGAGAGTTCCGGGGCGTCCGATCAGATGTCGAATAGCAATGCCGCCTCCGGCGCGCCGGCCAACGGCCCTGTCAGCGACCTCCTGACCTTGCTTGGCGGCAATGCGCCAGCGGCAATGCAGATCGACAGCGCCGGTGGTGAGATCACGGACAAGACGATGCGTTCTGCAGTCGACCGCACCGCCGGCCCGGCGGCCGAGATGTCGAATATCCTGTCGGAAGCCACAGCGGAAGACGGTTCACGGACCGAACAGCAAGGTGACGCAGGATCGGACCGCCTCTTCCGCCTGGCTCGCGCCGACGGCAAGGGGCAGGCGGTCTCGATGACCATTTCGGCGGGCGGCGAAGCGACCGCCGTCGAGAACGGCAATTCATCAGCCAGTGCCAGGGCCGAGACGGTGACCGTCCTCGAGGCGCGCCGCTATCTCGGGGTGGCGATGAATACAAACTCCGCCGCCGTGGCCGGCGCGATTGCCGGTGACGGCGAATGGGCACAGGCGCTCCAGTCGAGCCCCCTCCTGGCGCAGCCGGAGGCGTCGAACCAAGCCGGCAAGACGCTGAACACGCTCAAGATCCAGATGCATCCGATCGAACTCGGCACGGTCACGGCCACGCTGCGCCTGAAGGACGACGAACTGCAGGTCGATCTCAAGGTGGAAACAGGCGAGGCCTTCCGTCAGTTGCGCGACGACCAGAGCGAGATAGTGAAGGCCTTGCGCGCCCAAGGCTTCGCTGTCGATCAGGTGAACGTCGTGTTCAATGCCGGCGGCGATGCTTCGAGCGGCAGCGGTTCGCATCCGCAGACGCAGGCCCAGCTTGGCCAGTCGGGCGGCGAGCGCACCGGCGGAGACAGCGGGCAGGGACGTCAGCAGCAAGACGGAGGCGCGGCGGCACAGGCCGAGACATGGTGGGGCAATGATGGAACGGACGATGCGTCTGGCGGCGTTGAGCATTCTCGCACTGGTGACGTCTACATGTAGCGCCCTTGCGAGCACCGGCATCTGCGAGCGCGAGATTGCGTCGGCTGCGGCGAAATACGGTATTCCGACGGGAATCCTCTACTCGGTCGGGCTGACGGAGACCGGCCGCAAGGGGTCGCTCCAGCCCTATGCCATGAACATCGAGGGCAAGGCTTATTTCGGCACGAGCGTTCAGGATGTCCTCAGCCGATTCGGCGCGGCGCGGGCGCAAGGGGCGAAGCTCATCGATCTCGGCTGCATGCAGATCAATTATCACTTCCACGGCGAGCATTTCAGCTCTCCGGAGGAAATGCTTGATCCCAGGCGGAATGTCGACTATGCCGCGCGCTTCCTCTCCAATCTGCGCGCCAGACACGAGAGCTGGACGATGGCGGTCGCCCGCTATCACGCCGGGCCGAACAACGATCCGGCGCAGAAGAAATATGTCTGCAGGGTCATCGCGAACCTCGTCGCCACGGGCTATGGAAAGTGGACGCCGAACGCGGCGCAGTTTTGTCAATAATCAATCGAAGGTTGTGATATTCGGGCCGCTGCCGCATTGTGGCGACAATGCGAACAGATTGTGATCGCAAGCGCTATTTGTTGCCATGCGTTAACTTTTCCACACGAATTTAGTGTCAGCGTTAACAGGGACATACTAGATATAGATCAAATCGGCACGCATTCCTTAATCAACTATTAAAATCTCCCATTAACTTCCTCTAGTTGTTCGTGAATCCCCGGATTCGTACCTCTCAATCAGCAAGACACCCATACTGATTCGGAGGCGGACGAATGATCGTGGTGGTTGATGAAAGAGAGCTTGTGAAGGATGGCTACGCGTCGCTTTTCGGACGCGAGGGCATTCCATCGACCGGGTTTGATCCCAAGGAGTTCGGCGAGTGGGTGAACACCGCCGCCGATTCCGATATCGATGCGGTAGAGGCGTTCCTGATCGGGCAGGGCGACAGCGCGTTCAGCCTGCCGCGGGCGATCCGCGATCGCTCCCAGGCGCCGGTGATCGCCATGAGCGACACGCCGTCGCTCGAAAACACCCTGGCGCTGTTCGACTGCGGCGTCGACGATGTCGTTCGCAAGCCCGTCCATCCGCGGGAAATCCTCGCACGGGTCGCGGCGATCCGTCGGCGCCTGAAGGCCATTGCCAACTACACCGACATCGGCCCGATCCGCGTCTTTGCCGACGGCCGCGACCCGGAGATTAACGGCGAAGTCTTCGCGCTGCCGCGCCGCGAGCGGCGCATTCTCGAATATCTCGTCGCCAATCGCGGCCGGCGGGTATCCAAGTCGCAGATCTTCAATGCGATCTACGGCATCTTTGACGAAGACGTCGAAGAGAACGTCGTCGAAAGCCACATCAGCAAGTTGCGCAAGAAGTTACGCAAGAAGCTCGGCTTCGACCCGATCGATTCCAAGCGTTTCCTTGGCTACTGCATCGACTGGAACTGAGCCGGACCACAACCTGGTCGGGTCAAGACAGGTTCACGCAAGGCCCGACTTCTAGTCTCCCACTGAAGCAGGAAACGAGGATCCTCTATGAGTCTCTACGGTACCATGAGAACGGGCGTCTCTGGCATGAACGCCCAGGCCAACCGCCTCAGCACGGTGGCTGAAAACATCGCGAACTCTAGCACTACCGGCTACAAGAGGGCGTCGACCGAATTCTCCTCGATGATCCTGCCTTCCAGCAACGGCTCCTACAATTCCGGCGGGGTCCAGACATCGGTGCGCTACTCGATTTCCGACCAGGGCTCGACGACCTACACGACATCGGGAAGCGACCTTGCGATCGACGGCGATGGCTTCTTCATCGTTCAAGGCGCCAACGGCCAGGAGTACCTGACGCGCGCCGGGGCCTTCGTCCAGGACGACGCTGGCAATCTCGTCAACGCCGCCGGCTTCACCCTGATGGGCTACGAGTACGAAGCGGGCGTGGATCCGACGGTCGTCGTCAACGGTTTCGATGGCCTGACCGAGGTCAACCTCGCTTCGGAAGGCCTGTCGGCGGCGGGCTCGACCGCCGGCGCGATGGGCGCCAACCTGCCTTCCGGTGCCGCGAACGGCGATGTATCGACGACCTCCCTCATCGTCTACGACAGCCAGGGCAACACCCGCATTCTGGATTTCAACTACACGAAGCTTACCGATAACCAGTGGGAACTGGAGATCATCGACAGGACCTCGGCCCTCTCTCTCGGCACTGCGACGCTGGATTTCGACACCGACGGCGTCCTGACTACCTCGCCGGCAAGCCTGACGCTGGACCCGACCGGGGCCGGTCTCAACCCCATTTCCGGTACGGGCGCTGTGCTCAACGACATCGTCATCGACTTTTCCGAGACGACTCAGCTTGGCACGTCGTTCACGCCGGACGGCGGCGAGATCGACGGCAACGCCCCGAGCAAGGTTTCCGGCTATCAGATCGACACCGACGGCGTCGTCTACATCAAATATGCTAACGGCGAGCTCGAGCCGCGCTATCGCATTGCTCTCGCCAATGTCCAAAGCCCCGACAAGCTGGTGCCGGAATCCGGTAACGTCTATTCGCAGGGCGTCGATTCCGGCGTCATCGTCACCGGCTTCGCCGGGTCCGGCAGCTTTGGCGAGATCCTTTCCGGCGCGCTTGAAAGCTCGAATGTCGACATCGCCGACGAGCTGACGTCGATGATCGAATCGCAGCGCAACTACACGGCCAACTCCAAGGTCTTCCAGACCGGTTCGGAGTTGCTCGAAGTTCTTGTCAACCTGAAGCGGTAATTCCCAGAAAACGGTCCCAGCATGTCGTTGTCCTCGGCAATCGCAATTGCGCAATCAGCATTCAGCACCACGGCCTCGCAAACGGCCACGGTGTCGAAGAACGTCGCCAATGCGAGCAACGCGGATTACTCGCGCCGCATGGCCATGCTGGGAACCACGGCCGACGGCGCCCAGATCGTCTCCGTCTACCGGGCGCAGAACGAGGCTCTGCTCAAGCAGAATCTCACCAGCATCTCGCAATCCTCGGCGCAGAGCAGCCTGCTTTCCGGGCTCGAGCTGTTGAAATCGGCGCTCGGCGGCAACGACTACGAGACGGCGCCATCGACCTACCTTTCCACCTTCCGCAACAGCCTGCAGACCTTCGCCTCGACACCGGGCAACTCGACGATCGCCGCAACCGTCGTCGCGGACGCCTCGGACCTTGCCAATTCGATCACTAAGACGGCGACCGCGGTCCAGGACCTGCGTCTCGATACCGACAAGCAGATCGCCGAAGAGGTCGACAACCTGAATGCACTGCTCGCCAGTTTTGAAACGGCGAACAACGCCGTCAAGGAAGCGACGGCGGCGGGCACCGACGCCTCGGCCGCGCTCGACGACCGCGACAAGCTCCTGAAACAGATCTCCGAGCTCGTCGGCATTTCGACCGTCACCAGGGCGGACAACGATACGGTCATCTATACCTCGGACGGAACGGTCCTCTTCGAGACGCAAGCCCGGCAGGTGACGTTCACGGCAACCTCGGCCTTCGATGCATCGACGACCGGAAACGCCATCTTCGTCGACGGGGTGTCGCTTTCAGCCGGCGCCGGCGCCGACACGACCGCAGAGGGAAAGCTCGCGAGCCTCTTGCAGCTCCGCGACGACATCGCGCCGACCTTCCAGTCGCAACTCGACGAGATGGCCCGCGGCCTGGTCAGCCTCTTCCAGGAGGACGGCGCCCCCGGCCTTTTCACCTGGGCGGACGGAACGGTTCCCGCCGACGGGACGATCGAGCCCGGCATCGCCGCGTCGCTGACTGTCAACGTTGCCGCGCAAACCGATCCGTTCCTGCTTCGCGACGGCGGATTCAACGGCCTCGTCTCCAACCCCGGCGGCGCCACGGATCCGAATTCCGGCTACACCGATCTCCTCGACGGCTTCATCACCGCCATGGACGGCGACATGGATTTCGACGCGGCGGCGGGGCTCGACAGCACCAGTTCGATCATGGAATTCGCCGCCTCGTCGATCGGCTGGTTCGAGCAGATCCGCAGCGCTGCCTCGACGGCCGACGACAACAAGACGGCTCTCCTGGCACGGACGGAGGAAGCGCTGGGCAACGTCACCGGCGTCAGCATCGATGAAGAGCTCTCGCTGCTGCTCGATCTCGAACAGTCCTACAAGGCATCTGCCAAGTTGATCAGTACCGTGGACGCCATGATGGCGTCCCTTCTGGAAGCCGTGAGGTAATCATGAAGACGTCCTTCGTTTCTAATCTGGCGGTGCAGAATGCCATGCGCCTGACCATTCAGCAGGGCCAGGAGGAACTGCTGAAGCTTCAGGAGGAGGTTTCGACCGGCCGGCATGCGGATGTCGGCCTCGAGCTCGGCTCCTCCACGGCGCGCTCCGTCAACCTGCAGCGCGAGCTTGCTCGGTTGGAAACCCTGGTCGATACCAACGCCGTCGTCACGCAGCGGCTGGCGTCCTCTCAGGAAGCCCTTGGAACGATGGCGGAGGCTGCCGAGCAGGTGCGCAATACGCTCGTCACCTTCAAGGGCAACGATTCCGTCGACCAATTGTCGGTCCAGAAGACCGAGATCGAAAGCGCCATGTCGCTTTTCACCGCCTCGGCGAACACGTCCTTCAACGGCGAGTTCCTGTTTGCCGGCATCAACACCGATGTGAAGCCTTTCGAAGACTATGCCGCAACCGGTTCGGCCGCGAAGACGACCTTCGACGATGCGCTCGCGACCTACATGTCGGGCAACGGCATCTCTTCCATGAGCGACTTCACTGAGGCGCAGATGGAAGACTTCATCACCAACACCCTCGAGCCACTCTATACGGACGACACGCAGTGGGCCACCGATTGGTCCGCGGCCTCGAGCCAGAACATGACGAGCCGCATCAGCACGTCCGAAGTCGTGCAGAGCTCGACCAATGCGACGACGACCGGCTTCCGCATGTTCGCTCTTGCGAGTGTCATATCCTCGGAACTGATGGACGAGGATATCGGATCGGACGTCCGGGCCTATGTCGGCGAGGCGGCACTCGGCTATGTCGAGCAGGCGATCACCGGGATCACCGCCGAACGCAGCACGCTAGGCATTTCCGAAGCGCGCGTGGAAAAGGCGAACACCTCGCTCGAAGTTCAGATCAAGCTCATCAACACCCACATCACCGATCTCGAGGGGGTCGACACCTATGATGCGTCGACCCGGATGAACACGCTGCTGACGCAGATGGAGACGTCCTACACCCTCACCGGAAGGATCCAGCAGTTGAGTTTGATAGATTTCCTCTGATGACAAGAGGATAAGGACAAGCATGAAGGATGTCTGAATGTATCAGTTTGCATACGCCGAGATCATGGAGGAAGGCGTAGCCGTTTCCAAGGATCGCGAGTGGCAAGTCCTCAATCGCTCGATCGCGCTCCTGGAAGCGGCAAAGCAGCAGAAGGGATACTCAAAGGAAGCGATCGAGGCGATCTACTACACCCGACGCGTCTGGATACGCTTCATCGAGGACCTGCGCGCTCCGGATAACCAGCTCAACGACGAACTGCGTGCCAATCTGATCTCGATCGGGATCTGGATACTGAACGAGACGGAGAAGATCCGCAAACGCGACTCCTCCAACTTCCAGGGCATAATTGACATTACCACCATCATCAGGGATGGACTGAAATGAAGAGCACACTGCGTATCTCGCTGAAATCGGGCGAACGAATCTTTGTAAACGGCGCGGTGCTTCGCGTTGACCGCAAGGTCGCCGTGGAATTCCTCAACGACGTTACCTTCCTCCTGGAAAACCACGTCCTGCAGCCGGAAGACGCCACGACACCGTTGCGGCAGCTCTACTTCATCGCCCAGATGATCCTGATCAATCCGGAAGGCGCCGAGCAGTCGACCGCCATGTTCCGCAAGTCGATCGTCATGCTGCTCGCCTGCTTCAAGAACGAGGAAGTTCTGGCGGAGCTGAAGCGCATCGACGGCCTGGTCACCCAGGGCCGTGCCTTCGAAGCGCTGAAGGCGATCCGCGGTCTTTACCCGATTGAAGAGCGCATCCTGAACAATCAGGAAATCACGCCGGCCACGATCGACCAGATTCGCAAGGAGATCGCGCCATGGCGGTAAGCGGAGTATCCTCGAGCACCTCGACGACCTCGACGACGAGTTCAACTTCGACGAGCAGCACCGACGCGACTGACGCGACCCTGAACTATCAGAGCTTCCTGAAGCTGCTCATCGCGCAGATGCAGAACCAGGATCCGACCGATCCGATGGATGCGACCGAGCAGATATCGCAGCTGGCGACCTTCTCGCAGGTCGAGCAATCGATCAAGACGAACAGCAATCTCGAAAGCCTGCTGGCGAGCGAAAGTCTTACCCAGGCTTCGACCTACATCGGCAAGACGATCACCAGCAGTGACGGCAAGACGAGCGGGGTCGTCGCCGAGGTCGAGGTGACCTCCGACGGCGTGACCGCGATCACCACCGACGGCAAAGAGATCGCCATCGAGACCGGCATCACCGTATCGACGACCTCGTCCGGCTCGGCGACGTAATTCCTGCTCTTTAGAGCGGCGGCGGCGGACCACGCACACATAGTTGGCCCTGGCTTGACCGGCGCCGGTGATTGTTGAGAATCCTCTGAAGAATCACCCTCGAACCTAAAAGCTTCGCCGCTGCTCGTGCGCGCCGGCAGGATAGGACGAAACGCGAATGAATGAGGCGGACGCTCTCGATATCGTGCAGGCAGCGATCTGGACCGTGATCGTCGCCTCGGGTCCCGCCGTTCTGGCCGCCATGGTGGTCGGCGTTGTCATCGCTTTTATCCAGGCGCTGACCCAGGTTCAGGAAATGACGCTGACCTTCGTGCCGAAGATCCTGGCGGTGATGGTCACGGGGGCGATCTCGGCGCCGTTCGTCGGTGCACAGATCTCCATCTTCACCGACATCATCTTCTCACGAATCCAGTCGGGGTTCTGAGACTTTCGCCGCTTTATTCGGCGGGCGGAAACTGCGCGTACCTTCCTCATCCCATCCCAATACCACCCTCGCGCAAGCTTGGGTCTCTAGATCTTCCGTCATAGTTTGGGGCAGCTACGCGCGGCGCGCTGCCCGCCTCTCATGACGAGACGGAAGAGACATGGCACAACAGGCGACCCTGACCATCCCGAAACTCGCACCGAAGAGCCGGGACATTGGCTTCGCGCTCGGGATCGTGATGATCCTGTCGATCCTGTTTCTGCCCATTCCGCCGGTTCTCATCGACTTCGGGCTGGCCTTCTCCATCGCCTTCTCGGTGCTGATCCTGATGGTGGCGCTGTGGATTCAGCGGCCGCTCGAATTCTCGTCCTTTCCGACGATCCTGCTGATCTCGACGATGACCCGCCTGGCGCTGAACATCGCCACGACACGCGTCATCCTCTCCCATGGCCACGAGGGGCATGGCGCCGCCGGCGGCGTCATCTCGGGCTTTGCCAGCCTCGTCATGTCCGGCGACTTCGTCATCGGTCTGATCGTCTTCCTCATCCTGATCACGGTGAACTTCATCGTCATCACCAAGGGTGCGACGCGTATCGCCGAAGTTGGCGCCCGCTTCACCCTCGATGCGATCCCCGGCAAGCAGATGTCGATCGACGCCGATCTGTCGGCCGGGCTGATCGACGAGAAGGAGGCGCAGCGCCGCCGCCGCGAGCTGGAGGAGGAGAGTTCCTTCTACGGTGCGATGGACGGTGCCTCGAAATTCGTCCGCGGCGATGCGATTGCCGGCCTGATCATCACGGCGATCAATGTCTTCGGCGGCATCATCATCGGCTATCTGCGCCACGACATGCCGATCGGCGAGGCGGCGGATGTCTTCGTCAAGCTTTCGGTCGGCGACGGCCTCGTTTCGCAGATCCCGGCGTTGATCGTCTCGCTCGCCGCCGGCCTTCTCGTGTCGCGCGGCGGCACCGCCGGCTCGACCGACCAGGCCGTCGTCGGTCAGTTGAGCGGCTACCCGCGGGCGCTGATGGTTGCGGCCGGCCTCATCGTCCTCCTCTCCGTGATGCCAGGCCTGCCCTTCGTGCCCTTCGCGGTACTCGGCGGCGGCATGGCCTTCCTGGGATGGGCTATCCCGAGGCAGATCGAAGCGGCCAATGCCGAGAAGCGCGCCCAGGAGGCAGAGAAGGCGCAGCAGACGAAGGACAGCGACAGGGATTCCGTCAAATCGGTGCTGAAAACGGCGGAGATCGAGCTCCTGCTCGGCAAGCAGGTCTCCACCCGACTGCTCGGCGCGCATCAGGAGCTCGCCTTCCGCGTCGGCAAGATGCGCCGCAAGTTCGCCCTGCAATACGGGCTCGTCGTTCCGGAGATCAAGGTTTCCGACGATATCTCCATTCCGGACAAGGCCTATCACATCCGCATCCACGGCACGACCGTCGCCTCCAACACCGTGCGCGTCGGCGAAGTGCTCGTCGTTACCGGCGGCGGCCGCCGCCCCAGCGTCCCCGGCGACGAGATCCGCGAGCCGGCCTTCGGCATGCCGGCGCTTTCCATACTGGAGACCTTCACGGAAGACCTGAAGCGCGAGGGCTTCCACCCGATCGACAACGTCTCGGTCGTGCTGACGCATTTGAGCGAAGTGATCCGCAACAACCTGCCGCAGCTTCTCTCCTACAAGGACGTGAAGGTGCTGATCGAGCGGCTCGATCCGGAATACCGCAAGCTCGCCGACGAGATCTGCACCTCGCACATGTCCTATTCCGGCCTGCAGGCGGTCCTCAAATTGCTGCTCGCCGAACGCGTTTCGATCCGCAACCTGCATCTCATTCTCGAAGCCGTGGCGGAGTTGGCGCCGCATGTCCGCAAGACCGAGCAGATCGTCGAACATGTCCGGGTGCGCATGTCGCAGCAGCTCTGCGGCGATCTTGCCGAAAACGGCGTGCTGCGCGTGCTCCGGCTCGGCAACAAGTGGGACATGGTCTTCCACCAGGCGCTGAAGCGCGACGCCAAGGGCGAGATCGTCGAGTTCGACATCGACCCGCGCCACCTGGAGGAGTTCAGCGAGCAGGCGACGAAGGTTATCCGTGAACATCTCGACCGGGGCGTGCCCTTCGTGCTGGTAAGTTCGCCCGAATCCCGCTCATATGTGCGCATGATCATCGAACGCCTCTTCGCAACGCTGCCCGTGCTCTCCCATGTCGAGCTCGCCAAGGGGCTGGAAATCAAGATCATCGGCGCGCTTTCATGATCACCGATCCCGAGGGCACGGTGCTTGCGCTGTTTGCGGCATTCTGTCGGATCGGCGGCTGCATCATGATCATGCCGGGGTTCTCGACGGCGCGCGTTCCCATGCAGGTGCGGCTGTTCATCGCCGTCGCGCTCTCCATGGCCATCCTGCCGATCATGTGGACCGACATCTATCCTGCGGTCGCCGACAAGGGCCACAGCTACATCTATCTCATTGCGACCGAGAGCGTCATCGGCGCCGTCATAGGCCTCGTGGCACGCTACTACGTGCTCGGCCTGCAATTTGCCGGGACGGCCATCACCATGCTGATCGGCTTCAACCCGCCGCCGGCGACCGACGTGCTCGAAGAAACGGCGGAAAACCAGCTCACCAGCATGATCAGCTTCGCCGGCCTGATGCTTCTCTTCATGCTCGACTTTCACCACGTGATCTTCGAGGCCATCGCGCAGTCCTATCGTGCGATGCCGATCGGCATCGGCTTCGATCCGCAGGGCATGCTGATCACGCTTTCGAATTCGCTCGGGCAGACTTTCATGATCATGCTGCGCCTGGCGAGCCCCTTCGTGATTTACGGCCTGCTGTTCAACGTGGCGATCGGCATGGTCAACAAGCTTGCCCCGCAGGTTCCGGTCTATTTCATTTCCCAGCCCTATCTGATCATGGGCGGCCTGTTCCTGCTCTATCTCGGCGTGGCGGCGATGCTGCGCCTGTTTGCCGACGGCTTCGCGCCGGTGATGCAAGGTGGCTAGAAAACGATGAAATCGCGGTCGGATAAGCTGAAGCGCCTGGTCGCCGTGCAGCGGCACCTTGAGCGAATGGCCGAAAGCGAACTTGCCGAGACGGCCCGCCAGCGCGGCGTGCTGGCCGAAACGATCGATGTCGTCGTCGATGCCATGGGCTCGGCCCATCCCATGCACCGCGTCTTCTCGGGTCATTATGCCTCGCAGCTCGGCCGGCTGATGCAGAAGGACCAGATGCTGCTCGGCATGCAGCAGGTGCACGAGGCGCGCATGCTGAAGGAGCGTGCGAAGGGCGATCGGCTGGAAGAGAGCATGAAGGAGGCGCGCATGGCGGAAGACCGCCAGGCGGACGACAATCAGGTACTCGACCTCATCGATCAGCATGTCGCCGGTTACGCGCCAGCTTCCGGTAAGGTTGAGGGGCGATAGTGGGTTATCCGGGCGGGCCGTCGAAAAGGTCCTCCGGTTCGCACTGATTGCGCTGCCCCGTGTGACAAGACGCAGGGCCGCCGCCTCGAAAGGATCTGACATGGCTATTTCCCCGCCCAGCGATCTGGTGCTGGACGTCGTCCGCGCGGCCGATCCGAAGGAGGTGCAGGAGGCGCAGGCACGGCTCAAGTCCAATCGCGCCGCCTTTCAGGCCACTAGTCTTGCGGAAAACGGCAAGGGCTTCGCCGCTGCGGTTTCGGTGCTGAATTCCTCGGAAGGATCGACCGGCCTCGGCGACATCAGCAACCGCGTCGAACCGAAGAAGGTGCCGGAGTCCTACCGCAAGTTCGAGGCGATGGTGCTGCAGAATTTCGTCAAGTCGATGCTGCCGAGCGAAAGCGAGAACGTCTTCGGCAAGGGCACGTCAGGCGAGGTCTGGAAAGGCATGATGGCGGAGCAGATTGCCAACGTGCTGGCTGACGGCGGCGGCATCGGCATAGCCGACCGGATGGTCGGCAGCGATCCGGCCGAACGCGCCAATGCGCGGCTTGACGACGATACGAGCAACCTCGCCGCCGGCATGGTTCACGAATTCGAGCGCAATGCCGGGCTGCTGACCGCCGACGAGAAGAAGAACCAGGCATGATTTGGTCGGGACGGCTTGCGCCTTTGTAGGCTGCCTTCCCTGAAACGCATAATTCGGGAGTTGATTTATGGAAGCTGTGGCATCCCACGATCTGCGGATACAGAACGTTCTCGGCCGGTTGGAGATGATCATCGACAACGAGAACAGCCGCATCGGCGTGGACCCGAAATTCGACATCAAGACGTCGAACGCGCACAAGAGCCGCTGCCTTTACGAGCTGACAATGTTGCATCGAGCCGCCGGGCCCGGCGAAATCTCGCCCTCCTTCGCTTCGCAGACGCGCCACCTCAGGCAGAAGCTGAAGCTTAACGCCCAGAAGGTCGAGGCGCATCTCGAAGCCGTGCGCTCGGTCGTCGATCTTCTGAAGACCGCCGCTCAGGACGCCGATGCCGATGGCATCTACACCGAAGCGCAATTCCGCTATAGCGATTTCTGATGCTGAAGCTTGTCCTCACCGGGGTTTGGGTCTGCGCCGTGACGCTCGGATCCGTCTATTTCTCGATGCAGTACGCCTCGGCGCCTGTTCTCTCGGACGCCGAGGCCGACAGGCGGGCATCGGAGGAATATGTTCCGGGAGAGATCATCACCGTCCCGGTGATCGAGGACGGCGCGGTCCAGGGCTACTTCCTGGCGAAATTGTCTTTTTCGGCAACGCGGGAGGGGATAAAGAAGCTCCACGCACCGCTCCGACAGATCGTGACCGACGAACTCTATGACATGCTCGTCGGCTCGCGGTTCGTCGATGTCGCCGACACCGGCAGCTTCGACCTGCCGAGCTTCAAGGTCGCCGTCAAGGACGGCCTCAACAAGAAGCTGGGTGGCGAGGTCATCACCGAAGTCCTGGTGGAACAGCTCGAATATCTCGGCAAGGACGACATGAACCGCGCCGCGAATGGCGAGGACAGGCCCTACAAAGAGCCCGTTGCCGTGGTCGACAGGAACGGCAAGGTCGCTGCCGACAAGATCCCCGAAGGAGCCGTGAAGGCGACGAGCGGCCATTGAGGCCCACTCATTTCGCTTCGCGGTATTGTTCGTCCGCAGGGCCGATCCTGGCCCTCAGTCGGCCGACCGCCAAATGGAAGGGATAAAGGCTTGCTATTGCAAGGCCCGTTTCCGACCATAGCTTGAGGCCGCGCGGCAGCGACACGGCGAGCAGTCCGATGGTTTTGCCGAGCGCTCGCAACCGCCCGGCAAGGGTCGCATCGCGCTGATGCTCGAGCAGCGTCGAAATCGCCCCCTGTTCGAGACTGCGGGCGCGGATCCAGGACGCGGTGGTGTGGTCTCGCGGAACTGCTTCCGCCACCCAGGCCTCTGCCGCCCAGGCAAAAGAGAACCCCTTCGCCCTGCATCGATTGAAGAAATCCCCGTCGCCGACGCCGGCGAAATTGAGGGCCGGGTTCAGAAACGGCCGCGGCATGGCATCGAGCACCGCTCGCGTGATGAGGACATTGCCGGCGGAATAAAGCCTCGGCACCGGCCCGGTGGCATCGTAGTGGGGCGAAAAGATGGGATGATGCTTCCATTTCTGCCCATCCGGATCCTCGAAGACCGGTAGCTGCGGGCCGCCGACGATGTCCGCCGCGTGGCCCTCCTGAACGGCGACAAGGCCATCGAGCCATTCGGGAGCAGCAACCGCATCGTCGTAGATCACCGCTATCGCGCGCAGGTTCTGATAGTGGTCGAGGGCTGCCGCCCAACCGGCATTGCATGCATGGCTGTGGCCCTGCCGATGGGCGACGATCACGGTCGAATCCGACCGGTGTTCGAGAAAAAAGCGCTTTGCCGCTTCGGCGCCGGCGAGACCGTCCGGGTCGTTTTCAACCACCACGGTCGCGTAAGGAACGTCGGGCCTTTGGGAGACGATGGTCTTCAACGTCTTGACGAGATGGTCCGGGCGGCGAAATGTCGGGACCACGACGACGAGTTCGATATCCGCCGTATTCTCCCTTTCGCTCTGGAAGTGGATCGAAATATCCTCACCGGTCGGCGACATCGACAAAACCCGCGCAGCTAAAGGCAAGCAATAAAACAAATCTTCGAACGTGAATCGGAATGGGAGTGTATCACGTTAACGGCCGGAGCGTGACTGGCGGGCATGATCCTGACGGAGCCTGACGATCGCTCGCGGTTGGGTCCAATGGGCTGCTGCCATGCGACCGAACTCTCAAGCGCCCGTCGCCTGAACGCCCGGCCTTGCAACTGTGCAAGGAAATGCGCCGAATGGCGTTGCGGTTCCTCCAAGCCCTTGCATTTATGCGTTTGGGACAGCATAGGGCGCTTGCAGGCAATTGCGCAAAGCGACGCCAGCTAGAGTGTGGCGCGTCGAGGACAAACCGGGAGATACGCCGTGACGACTGTGATTGATGGCAAGGCCGTTGCCGCTTCGGTCATCGAAACCGTGAAATCCGCTACCAAGACGCTGGAGACGGAGGCAGGCGTCCGGGCCGGCCTCGCGGTGGTCATCGTCGGCGACGATCCGGCGAGCCATGCCTATGTGTCGGCGAAAAGCCGGATGGCGAAGGAATGCGGTTTCCTCTCCGTCCAGCACACGCTGCCCGAGGAGACCTCGCAGGAGGAGCTGGCGGCGCTCGTCACCGAGCTCAATGCCGATCCGTCGATCCACGGCATCCTCGTCCAACTGCCTCTGCCGAAACATCTTCAATCGGAGCCGATCATCCAGTCGATCCTCCCCGAGAAGGATGTCGACGGTCTGCATGTCGTCAATGCCGGCAAGGTCGCGACGGGCGATCTCGAGGGCGGGCTGGTTTCATGCACTCCGGCCGGCGCCATGGTCTTCGTGCGCCGCACCCATGGTGAAGACCTCTCCGGGCTGAACGCCGTCGTCATCGGCCGCTCCAATCTCTTCGGCAAGCCCATGTCGGCGCTGCTGCTCGCCGCCCATGCGACGGTGACGACCGCACATTCGCGCACCAAGGATCTTCCGGCCGTGTGCCGCAACGCCGATATTCTCGTGGCGGCGGTCGGCCGGCCGGAAATGGTCAAGGCCGATTGGGTGAAGCCCGGCGCGCTGGTCATCGATGTCGGCATCAACCGCGTCCCGGCGCCGGAGCGCGGCGAGGGCAAGACGAAGCTCGTCGGCGACGTCGCCTTCGAGGAATGCGCCAAGGTCGCAAGCGTTATCACGCCGGTTCCGGGTGGCGTCGGGCCGATGACGATCGCCATGCTGATGGCGAACACGATCATCGCCGCCTACCGCAGGGCCGGTCGCAAGCCGCCGAAGTTCTGACGACGAAGTCCGTCTCTACCGGCCCGGGGCGGGTCCGGTCGAAGCGCGCACGATCAGCTCGGCGCGCCAGAGTTCCTGTTCCGGATAGTCGCCGCGGCCGATGATCCCGCCGATCAGCCGAGTCGCGATGCGCGCGCCGGCAGCCCTCAGTGATGAGCGGGTGGTCGTCAGCGGCACGCTGAAGTTCTCCGGCTTCAGCATCGGCAGGACGTCGTCATGGGCGATGACCGAGATGTCGCTGCCGATGGCGAGCCCCGCCCGGTTGATCGCCCGCACTGCGCCGAGCGCCAGCACCGTACTGGAGCAAAGGACCGCCGTCGGCGGGTTGGGCCGTTCAAGAAAGTGCTGCATGCTTCGATAGCCGTATTCGTCGGCCATCACCGAATGATGGACGAGTTCTTCGTCGAGGCCGAGGCCCCATTCGGTAAGCGCCCGCGTCACCCCCTTTTTCCGGCGGATGGAAAAGGCGAGATAGTCCGGCCCGTTGATCAGCGCGATCCGGTGGTGGCCGAGTTGCAGAAGAAGCTTGGTGGCGTCGTAGAAGGCCTGGGTATTGTCGATGTCGAGAAAGGGGTAATCGCGCGGCCCCCCGATCGACCGGCCGTGAACGACGAAGGGAATGGAGAGCGCCTTCAGCATGGGAATGCGCGGATCGTTGGGGCGCATATAGGCGAGGAAGACCGCGTCGACATTGCCGCTTGCCGCCAGCCGCCGGAACGTTGCCTCCTCGTCGTCCGGTGCGCTCGGATTGAGGACGAAATGAAAATCGTGCTTCACCGACTCCTCTGCGAGGCCGGCGAGGAACTCGCCGAAATGGATGTCCGAATCGATGCCCGCCGCGATCGGCATGACGAGCCCGATCGAATAGGCCTTGCCGGTTGCCAGCCGCTGGGCGGCACGATTCGGCCGGTAGCCGGTCTCCCGCACCGCCTGCAGCACCCTTTGCCGCGTTTCCGCATTAACTTCCGGATAGCCGTTGAGTGCGCGACTGACGGTCGTCTGTGAGAGGCCGAGGATCTCCGCCAGCTGCTTCAGATTCACTGCCATGGCCGGTTTCCTCTCAAAGCGCTTTGGATATTCGCTTTATTTTTTGCCCTTTCGGCAAGCGCTAACTTGTCCTGATACCATCCGGCCCGCCTATGAAAAAGCTTGAAACCTTCATTTTGCGCCGCAAAACCGTGCCGCAGGGCAAAATGTTGCAATGCAGCGCGCAGCCGGATGAAAGCTCTTGACTCTTTCCTGGCGGCAATGGAGTGTTGGCAAACTCAAAGCGCTTTGAATAACGTGTCTTTGACGATCCACCCGTGGCGCAGCGCCCGGGTTTCTTTTTGGGGAGGACCGAACGTGAAGAGATCATTGCTGATTGGCGTCGCTGCGCTCGCTTTGCTTGCAGGGGCTGCCAGCGCTGCCGACCTGAAGTTCAAGCCGGGCGAGGATTCGAAGTTCAATTGGGGAAGCTTCGAGGAGTTCAAGAAGGGGCACGACCTGAAAGGCCAGACGCTGACGATCTTCGGTCCCTGGCGCGGCGAGGACGAGGCTCTGTTCAAGAGCGTCTTTGCCTATTTCGTCGAAGCGACGGGCGTCGAGGTCAAGTATTCCTCTTCCGAAAACTACGAACAGCAGATCGTCATCGACACCCAGGCCGGCAGCCCACCCGATGTGGCGATCCTACCCCAGCCAGGCCTGATTGCCGACCTTGCCGCCAAGGGCCTCCTGACGCCGCTCGGCGACGAAACCAAGCAATGGCTGCTCGACAACTACGCCGCCGGTCAGTCCTGGGTGGATCTCTCCACCTATAACGGCAAGGACGGCACCGCGGCGCTCTATGCCTTCCCCTACAAGATCGACGTCAAGTCGCTCGTCTGGTACGTCCCGGAAAACTTCGAGGACGCCGGCTACGAAGTGCCGAAGACCATGGAAGAGCTGAAGGCTCTGACCGAGAAGATCGCGGCCGACGGCGAGAAGCCCTGGTGCATCGGTCTCGGATCGGGCGGCGCCACCGGCTGGCCGGCGACGGACTGGGTCGAGGACCTGATGCTGCGCACGCAGTCGCCCGAAGTCTATGACAAGTGGGTCAAAAACGAAATTCCCTTCACCGACCCGGCAGTGATCAACGCGATCGATGAATTCGGCTGGTTTGCGCGAAACGACAAGTTCGTCGACGGCGGCGCGGCGGCGGTCGCCTCCACTGACTTCCGCGATAGCCCGAAGGGTCTCTTTGCCTCGCCGCCGAAGTGCTATCTGCACCACCAGGCCTCTTTCATTCCATCCTTCTTCCCGGAAGGTACGGTGGTTGGCGAGGATGCCGACTTCTTCTACATGCCGCCCTATGAAAGCAAGAAGGAGCTTGGCAATCCGGTGCTCGGCGCCGGCACGCTTGCGATGATCACCAAGGATACGCCGGCCGCGCGCGCGTTCATCGAGTTCCTGAAGACGCCGATCGCGCATGAGGTCTGGATGGCCCAGACGAGCTTCCTGACGCCCTATAAGAGCGTCAATGTCGACGTCTACGGCAACCCGCCGCTGAAGAAGCAGGGCGAGATCCTGCTCAACGCCACGACCTTCCGCTTCGACGGTTCGGACCTGATGCCCGGCAAGATCGGCGCCGGCGCGCTCTGGACCGGCATGGTCGACTATGTCGGCGGCAAGCCCTCGGCCGACGTCGCGGCTGGTGTCCAGAAGGCCTGGGACGCTATCAAGTAGTCTCCAGGGCGGCGGACCAATGCCTCGTCCGCCGCCTTTCCTCTTCGGATCAGCCTGCCTGCTGCATTTTTAAATCGCAGCCGATTTAAGCATGCAGTAACTCAAAGGTTACGGCGGCCTTTGCGCGTCTGATGAGACGCGCGCCGCTGTAGGCGGGTATCCCAATAAAAAGCGGAAGCCGCCATCGTGCAATGCGCCTGGAGCGACCGGTTCCGGAAGCGTTTGAGGGGAGGGATGTGTCATGCAGCTTGTCGCTGCGATTGTGACGATGATAGCCGGTGTCCTGGCCTGTGCGGTCTATTTCTGGGCCACCAATTTCATTCTCGATTGGATTTTCCCTTCGAAGGGGCTGTCAGGCGCTGCCGCCTCCCGCAATTTGCGGATCACTAACGCGATCCGGCCGTGGCTGTTCCTGGCGCCGGCCCTGTTCGCGCTGACGATCTATCTCATCTATCCGGTGGTCCAATCCGTTTGGTTGAGCTTCCACGACAGGGGCGGCCAGAATTTCGTCGGCGCGCGCAACTACAGCTGGATGATCAATGACGGTGAATTCCGCCAGTCGATCTTCAACAATTTCCTCTGGCTCCTAGTCGTGCCGGCGCTCTCGACCTTCTTCGGCCTGATCATCGCCGCGCTGACCGACCGCATCTGGTGGGGCAACATCGCCAAGACGCTGATCTTCATGCCGATGGCGATCTCCTTCGTCGGCGCCGCCGTCATCTGGAAATTCATCTACGACTACCGGGCTGCCGGCTCCGAGCAGATCGGGCTCCTGAACGCCATCGTCGTCGCTTTCGGCGGTGAGCCGCAGGCCTGGATCACGCTTCCATTCTGGAACAATTTCTTCCTGATGGTCATCCTCATCTGGATACAGACCGGTTTCGCCATGGTCATCCTCTCGGCGGCGCTGCGCGGCATTCCGGAGGAGACGATCGAGGCGGCGGTTATCGACGGCGCCAACGGCTGGCAGATCTTCTTCAAGATCATGGTGCCGCAGATCTGGGGGACGATCGCGGTCGTCTGGACGACCATCACCATCCTTGTCCTGAAGGTCTTCGACATCGTGCTCGCAATGACCAATGGTCAATGGCAGAGCCAGGTGCTTGCCAACCTAATGTTCGACTGGATGTTCCGCGGCGGCGGCGACTTCGGCCGCGGCGCGTCGATCGCGGTGGTCATCATGATCCTCGTCATTCCGATCATGATCTGGAACATCCGCAACGCGACCAAGGAATCGGGAGGTCACTGAGATGAACCCGTCGACGCGTTCTCCGCTCACCTGGGCCGTTCATCTTTCGGTCCTGCTCCTCGTCCTCCTCTGGACCATGCCGACTGCCGGCCTGCTGATCTCCTCTCTACGCGACAAGGACCAACTCGCCGTCTCCGGCTGGTGGACGGCGCTCGCCACCTCGTCGCGCAACGCCGTGGCGCGTGCCCCTTCGGCCGACAACCAGGTCGAGCGGGACGGCAAGTTCGTGATCTCCGGAAATCTGCTTGAAGGTCAGGGTGGCGGCCAGATTTCCGCCTTCGGTTTTTCCAGCCGCGAGCCGGCGAAGTTCAAACCCGGCGAGACGGCAGAGCTCAATGACGGCGAGCGGCTGACCGTGCAGACGGACGGCGGCTTCGAAATCGTCTCGGATACGAAGATGGAAGGATCGCGCGGCCAGCGCATCTTCTATACCGCCTCGACACCGCCTCGCTTCACGATCGACAACTATATCGAGGTGCTGAGTGCGGCCGGCATCGGCACGTCGTTCCTCAACTCGCTGACCGTCGCGATACCGTCGACGGTGATCCCGATCCTGATCGCCGCCTTTGCGGCCTATGCGCTGGCCTGGATGCCTTTCCCGGGCCGCGCCATCCTGCTCGCCGTCGTCGTCGGTCTGCTCGTCGTGCCGCTGCAGATGTCGCTCATTCCGCTTTTGCAGCTCTATAACGGCGTCGGCGCCTTCTTCGGCGTGCCGGCCAAGACCTATATGGGCATCTGGCTCGCCCATACCGGCTTCGGCCTGCCGCTGGCGATCTATCTTCTGCGCAACTACATGGCCGGCCTGCCGCGCGAGATCATGGAATCGGCGCGCGTCGACGGCGCCAGCGATTTCGACATCTTCGTCAAGATCATCCTGCCCTTGTCGTTCCCGGCGCTCGCCTCTTTCGCCATCTTCCAGTTCCTCTGGACCTGGAACGACCTCCTCGTCGCCATCGTCTTTCTCGGCGCCGGCGAGGATTCGCTGGTGCTGACCGGGCGCCTGGTCAATCTCCTCGGTTCCCGCGGCGGCAATTGGGAAATCCTCACCGCTTCCGCCTTCATCACCATCGTCGTACCGCTGATCGTCTTCTTCGCCCTGCAACGCTACCTCGTGCGTGGCCTGCTGGCGGGATCGGTCAAGGGCGGCTGACATTTCAAGACAGGGACTTCAAATTCGCATGGACAAGACCGAAACGACCGGCGCAATCCTGACGGCCGACAAGGACTGGTGGCGCGGCGCGGTGATCTACCAGATCTACCCGCGCTCCTTCCAGGACACCAACGGCGACGGCATCGGCGACCTGAAGGGCATCACCGCCCGCCTACCGCATGTCGCGGCGCTCGGCGCCGATGCCATCTGGATCTCGCCGTTCTTCACCTCGCCGATGCGCGATTTCGGTTACGATGTCTCGAACTACACGGATGTCGATCCGATCTTCGGCACGCTCAAGGATTTCGATGCACTGATTGCGGAAGCCCATAGGCTCGACCTCCGCGTGATGATCGATCTCGTCCTGTCGCACACGTCCGACCAGCACCCCTGGTTCGTCGAGAGCC
Organism: Sinorhizobium sp. NG07B; assembly: GCF_002532005.1. Lineage (NCBI taxonomy): Bacteria > Pseudomonadati > Pseudomonadota > Alphaproteobacteria > Hyphomicrobiales > Rhizobiaceae > Sinorhizobium > Sinorhizobium sp. NG07B. The sequence goes on from NZ_NWTD01000009.1 coordinate 125,868, forward strand.
GCTCCAGCCGCAGCAATGCCAAGGCTGACTGGTATGTCTGGGCTGACTCCAAGCCGGATGGCACGCCGCCGAACAATTGGCTGTCGATCTTCGGCGGCTCCGCCTGGGCCTGGGACCCGACGCGGCTGCAATATTACCTGCACAATTTCCTGACCTCGCAGCCGGACCTCAACCTGCACAATCCGCATGTGCAGGATGCGCTTCTCGCCGTCGAGCGCTTCTGGCTGGAGCGCGGCGTCGACGGCTTCCGCCTCGACACCATCAATTTTTATTTCCACGACCGAGAGCTGCGGGACAACCCGGCGCTGGCGCCGGAGCGCCGCAACGCCTCGACCGCGCCTGCCGTCAATCCCTACAACTATCAGGAACATATCTACGACAAGAACAGACCGGAGAATCTGGACTTTCTGAAGCGCTTCCGTGCGGTGATGGAGGAATTCCCGGCGATCGCCGCCGTCGGCGAGGTCGGCGACAGCCAGCGCGGTCTTGAAATCGCCGGTGAATACACCTCGGGCGGCGACAAGGTGCAGATGTGCTATGCCTTCGAGTTCCTGGCGCCGGATCCGCTGACCCCGGAACGCGTTGCCGAGGTGTTGCGCGATTTCGAGAAGGTCGCGCCGGAGGGCTGGGCCTGCTGGGCCTTCGCCAACCACGATGTCGTCCGCCACGTCAGCCGCTGGGGTTCCGGCGTTGCCGACCACGCCGGTCATGCCAAGCTGCTCGCCAGCCTGCTGATGTCGCTGCGTGGTTCGGTCTGCATCTATCAGGGCGAGGAACTGGCGCTGCCGGAAGCGGAGCTCGCCTATGAGGACCTCCAGGACCCTTACGGCATCCAGTTCTGGCCCGATTTCAAGGGCCGCGACGGCTGCCGGACGCCGATGGTGTGGGAGAGCCTGCCGGACGGCGGCTTCAGCAGCGCGAAGCCCTGGCTGCCGATTCCCGAGGCCCACCTGCCGCAGGCGGTCGCCATCCAGGAGGGCGACCCGGCTTCGGTGCTCGAGCACTATCGCCGTTTTCTCCATTTCAGGAAGGCCCATCCGGCCTTCGCCAAGGGAGATATCGAATTCGTCGAGACGCGGGCACCGCTTCTCGGCTTCATCCGGACCCACGGCAATGAAAAGCTTTTCTGCCTGTTCAATATGGGCGACGAGCCTGCGGCCGCGGAATCGCCAAGCGACGGGATCGAGCCGCTCGACGGTCACGGCTTCATCTCTGATATAAGGGACAACAAGATCAGTCTTCCGGCCTGGGGCGCGTTCTTCGCGCGCCTGGCCTAGAAACCGAGGGGAGGGTGCAATGACGGGCCTGCTGCTTAAAGACATCCGCAAGTCCTATGGGGCGGTCGATGTCATTCACGGCATCAATCTCGACATCAAACAGGGCGAGTTCGTCGTCTTCGTCGGGCCGTCCGGCTGCGGCAAGTCGACGCTGCTCCGGATGATCGCCGGGCTCGAGGAGATCACCGGCGGCGACATGTTTATCGACGGCGAGCGGGTTAACGACGTGCCGCCATCGAAACGCGGCATCGCCATGGTGTTCCAGTCCTATGCGCTCTACCCGCATATGACCGTCTACGACAACATGGCCTTCGGCATGCGGATCGCCAAGGAATCGAAGGAGGAGATCGACCGCCGGGTTCGGTCGGCAGCCGACATCCTCCAGCTCACGAAATTCCTTGATCGTCTTCCGAAGGCGCTTTCCGGCGGCCAGCGCCAGCGCGTCGCGATCGGCCGGGCGATCTGCCGCAATCCCAAGGTCTTCCTGTTCGACGAGCCGCTGTCCAACCTGGATGCTGCCTTGCGCGTGGCGACCCGCATCGAGATTGCCAAGCTCAGCGAGCGGATGGCCGACACGACGATGATCTATGTCACCCACGACCAGGTGGAGGCGATGACCCTCGCCGACCGCATCGTCGTGCTCTCTCTCGGTCACATCGAACAGGTCGGGGCGCCGCTCGAGCTCTACGAGCGGCCGGCGAACCTGTTCGTCGCCCGCTTCATCGGCTCGCCGGCCATGAACGTCATCCCCTCGACGATCACGGCCACCGGCGCGCAGACGACGGTGAACCTTACGGGCGGAAAATCCGTGACGCTCGACATCCCGACGAACGCGTCCGAAAACGGCAAGAAGGCGAGCTTCGGCGTGCGGCCGGAAGACCTTGAGGTGACCGACGGCCAGGATTTCCTGTTCGAGGGAACAATTGCCATCGTCGAAGCGCTTGGCGAGGTGACGCTGCTCTATATCGAAGGTCTCGTCGAGAACGAGCCGATCATCGCAAAGATCCCGGGCATCCTCAAGGTCGGACGTGGCGACCGAGTGCGCTTTACCGCCGACAAGTCGAAGCTTCACCTTTTCGACGCCGACGGGCGCAGCTATCGCGTTTAGTGTAATGTCTGAGAATGCCACTCACCCTAGCCCTCTCCCCGCAAGCGGGGCGAGGGGACTGAGGCAGTGCGGCGAGCTCCCTTCGCCCCGCCTGCGGGGAGAAGGTGGCCGGCAGGCCGGATGAGGGGCATCTGACACACCAACATCAGTACCGCTGATAGATGCTTTCGGACGGAATATGCGCATTCCACCGCGGCGCCAAACCCTCTGTTAAATTTCATTGGGTAGCGTGACCGCAATTCGAATGCGAAAGGTGAATTGATGCGCAGCCCGGCCCCTCAGATGCAACGGCACTTCCTCAACAAGGAAGAGTCGTTCATGTATGATCGAGAGGCTAATTTCCCGATGGAGGACACGCGGAACGACGCGCGAATTGAATTTACCGAGAAGGGGATGCAGAACCTCTCGTCGCGCCGCTGCGAGATCATCAAGCTGTCGAAAAGCTGCGCCGTGATCGGCATCGTGACGAAGTTCCAGCTGCCGCAGAATTTCTATCTCGACATACCGAGCGCCCGCCTTCCGCTGATCGGCTGCCTGTTGAAGCGGGTGCATGCCAACAACCTCATTGAGGCCCGGTTCCTGCGGCTGTTGAGCGATCGCGACCTAAATCGGATCTTCGTCTACAGCACCCATCCGAACCATCGCAACCGCACGCTGGACATCTATCGCTGACGGCGAGAGCCGTCGGCACATTCCGACGGCGCAGGTGCCTCAGTGAAACAGAACGCTGCCGCCGCGATCGGCCGCCCCGGCGATCTGGCGGAACGGCGCGAACAGTTCGCGGCCCATCCCGAACTCGTTGTCGGAGAGGTCGATACGAGCCGGCACCCGCGTTTTCAGGGCAATGTCGTCGACCTTGACCTCGATTGTCCCCTTGACCGCATCGATGCGGATGATGTCGCCCTCTTGGATGCGGGCGATCGGCCCGCCCTCCTTTGCTTCCGGCGTAACATGGATAGCAGCCGGGACTTTGCCGGATGCGCCGGACATGCGCCCGTCGGTGACGATCGCCACCTTCTGGCCCCGGTCCTGCAGGATGCCGAGCACGGTCGTCAGCTTGTGCAACTCCGGCATGCCGTTCGCCTTCGGGCCCTGGAAGCGAACAACGGCGACGAAATCGCCTTCGAGCTTGCCCGCCTTGAAGGCGGCGTTGAGCTCGGCCTGATCGTTGAAGATCTTGGCGGGAGCCTCGATGATATGGCGTTCCGGCTTGACGGCGGAGATCTTGATCACCGCCTTGCCGATATTGCCGGTCAGCATCTTCAACCCGCCGGTATGCTGGAAGGGCTGGTCGATGGTCGAGAGCACTTTCGGATCGGCGCTTTCCTCCGGCGCCGGCTCGCGCTGGACGGTGCCGTTGACGCCGAGCTTCACGTCGATCGCATAGGCATCGAGGCCCTGGCCAAAGACGGTTCGGACGTCGTCATGCAGCAGCCCCTTCTTGAGCAATTGGCTGATCAGGAAGCCCATGCCGCCGGCCGCGTGGAAATGGTTCACGTCGGCAAGGCCGTTTGGATAGACGCGGGCGAGCAGCGGCACGACGTCGGAGAGTTCCGAAATGTCCTGCCAAGTGAGCGCGATCCCGGCGGCGCGCGCCATGGCAACGAGGTGCATGGTGTGGTTGGTCGAGCCGCCGGTCGCATGCAGGCCGACGACGCCGTTGACGATCGACCGCTCGTCGATCATCTCGCCGGCCGGCGTGAATTCGTTGCCCATGGCCGTGATCGCCAGCGCCCGCTTCGCTGCCTCCTTGGTCAGCGCGTCGCGCAGCGGCGTGCCGGGATTGATGAAGGAGGCGCCCGGCAGGTGGAAGCCCATGATCTCCATCAGCATCTGGTTGGAGTTGGCGGTGCCGTAGAAGGTGCAGGTGCCGGGGCCATGATAGGACTTCGATTCCGCCTCGAGCAATTCGTCGCGGCCGACCTTGCCCTCGGCGAAAAGCTGCCGGACCTTGGCCTTCTCGTCGTTCGGCAGGCCCGAGGTCATCGGTCCGGCGGGAACGAAGATGGCGGGCAGGTGACCGAAGGTCAGCGCCGCGATTACCAGGCCCGGCACGATCTTGTCGCAGACGCCGAGATAGACGGCCGCATCGAACATGTTGTGCGACAGGCCGATGCCGGCTGCCATGGCGATCAGGTCGCGCGAGAAGAGCGACAGCTCCATGCCCGGCTGCCCTTGCGTGACGCCGTCGCACATCGCCGGCACGCCGCCCGCAACCTGCGCCACACCGCCAGCCTCGCGGGCCGCCTCGCGTATCAGCGCCGGATAGGTTTCGAAAGGCTGATGCGCCGAGAGCATGTCGTTATAGGAGGTGATGATGCCGAGGTTCGGGACGCGGTCGCCGGCGAGCGCGTCCTTCTCGGCGGGGGAACAGACGGCAAATCCGTGCGCCAGGTTGCCGCAGCCGAGGACACTCCGGTGCGGTCCCGTCGCCGCGGCGCTGCGGATGCGTTCCAGATAAGGTTCGCGATAGGGCTTTGAGCGCTCGACGATACGGGCGGTAATGGCGGCAATGCGGGAATCGGCGGACATGGCACATCCTGTTCCGGAGTCTTCGGACCCCTTGGTCTTCATCCTGTCATCGGCTTACAGCGGCAATGTTTCCAAGGCGGCGCGTCGCTGTAACGCTTCTGAATTGCTGTCTCCTGTCCGGACGCCTTACGGCGCCCAGTAGATCTGCAGCGGCGATGCCGCCCGCCTCAGCATGGCGCGGATCGGCATCTCGGCCTCTTCTCCCGCGGCTTGCGCCCGGGCGAGGACCTCCTTTTTTCCCTCGCCTTCGATATGTAGGACGAGATATCCGGCATCCCGAAGGCTCGAGAAAGTAAAGGTGAGGCGGGGTTCACCGGCGCCGTCAGCCTCCATCGTGACCACGCCACGGGGAGTTGCCGGGTCAAGGGCCTCTTCAAGGCGTGTCCCGCCGGGGAAGAACGAGGCCGTATGCCCGTCCGTTCCCATGCCGAGCACCACCACGTCGAAGGGCGCAGCGATCGCGGCGGTCACCTCGCTTGCGATCGCAGCGGCGGCCTCGGCCGTCGCCGCGGCGTGATAGAGCGGCACGAACTTCGCCGCGGCCGCTTTGTCCTGAAGCAGGTTCGAAGCGACGAGCGCGTGATTGGAGCGATCGCTTTCCGGCGGTACGAACCGCTCGTCGACGAGGGTGATCGTCACTTTCGTCCAATCGAGGTCGCGCCCGGCCAGCGCGCGGAAAAAGGCCTTCGGCGTCGAGCCGCCGGACACCGCAATGCTCGCCTTGCCGTGGGCCGCAATCGCTGCGGCGAGCCTGGCGCTGACGGCATCGGCAAGCGCCTCCGCCAGGGCCGCTCCATTCTCGTATGTGTGCAGGGTCTCGCTCATGGGCCGGTCCTAGATTGTGTCGTTCCAGGTGCGGCCGTCGCGTTCGATGAGCGCGATCGCCTGGCTCGGCCCCCAGGTGCCGGCAGTGTAGCCCTGCACCTGCTGGCCGGCCGTTTCCCAGGCCTTGAGGATCGGGTCGATCCATTGCCAGGCGGCCTCCACCTCGTCGCGGCGCACAAACAGTGTCTGGTTGTTACGGATGACGTCGAGCAGCAGCCGCTCATAGGCATCGGCATTGCGGACGCCGAAGGCTTCGGCGAAGCTCATGTCGAGCGGTACGTTTCTGAGCCGCATTCCACCCGGTCCGGGGTCCTTGATCATCAGCGATTGCTTGACGCCCTCGTTCGGCTGCAGCCGGATCATCAGTTGGTTGGCGGAGATGCGCCCGGCGCTGTGGTCGAAGATCGAATGCGGGATCTGCTTGAAGGTGATGACGATTTCCGACATGCGGCCGGCCATGCGCTTGCCGGTGCGGATGTAGAACGGCACGCCGGCCCAGCGCCAATTGCTGATCTCGGCCTTGATCGCGACGAAGGTCTCGGTGTTGGAGACGCCGCCTTCGAGCTCTTCGAGGTAGCCCTTGACCGGGCCGCCTGCCGATGCGCCGGCGCGATACTGGCCGCGAACCGTGACCTGCTCGACATTGGCGGCGGTGATCGGCTTCAGGGCCCGGAGCACCTTGAGCTTCTCGTCGCGCACGGCTTCCGCATCCATCGAGGTCGGCGCTTCCATCGCGACGAAGCAGACGAGTTGGAGAATATGGTTCTGCACCATATCGCGCAGAGCGCCGGCCTTGTCGTAATAGCCGGCGCGATTTTCCAGGCCGACCGATTCGGCGACGGTGATCTGCACGTGATCGATATGGGCCGAATTCCACAGCGGCTCGTAGAGTGCGTTGGCGAAGCGCAGCGCCATCAGGTTCTGCACCGTCTCCTTGCCGAGATAGTGGTCGATGCGGAAGATCTGCTCTTCGCGGAACACCTTGCCGATCGTGTCGTTCAGCTCCGTCGCCGAAGCGAGATCGCGACCGATCGGCTTTTCGACGACGATGCGGGTGTTCTTGGTGATGAGCTTGTGGTCTCGGATCTTTTCCGAAATATCGCCGAAGATTGCCGGCCCGACGGCGAGATAGAAGGCCCGGGTGCGATCCTTGCCTTCCTCGAGCAATTTCTTGAGATCGTCCCAGCCCTGCTCGGACTTGGCGTCGACAGATATGTAATAGAGACGTGCGGTGAATTTGGCCACCTCGGCCTCGTCGAACTCGCCGGGCTTCAGGTGTTCCTTCAGCGCGTCGGACGCGAAGCTGCGATATTCCTCATGGCTAAGGGCAGCACGCGAAGCGCCGATGATTCGTGTCGGCTCGGTGAACTGGCCTTCGATCTGCCGGTGGTAGAGGGCCGGCAACAGCTTGCGCTCCGCAAGATCGCCGGTGCCGCCGAACACGACATAGTCAAACGGTTCGACAGGAATGATCTGGCTACTCATGGCATGTCTCGATCTGTTTCAGGTCAGGGGCAGATATAATCTAATCGATTTAAAAGCGCTAGGGTGCAACGCAACAAAATCGTATCTGCCCAATTTTTCCAAAGCATGACGCTCTGTGCATGAACCTAGGGAGTCGGCCTGGGCAATACCCGCTCCGGAACCATGCGGCTCTAAAGCCGATCGCGCAAGGCATACCAGCTCAGGGCAAGGAAGAGGAGGGCGGAGCGAAAACGAATCCCGCCTGGAAACGCCGGTATTTTCAAGTCCTTGAGAAAGTCAAGTTCCGTTGCTCTGCCGAGTGCGAGGTCAGCGTACAGCTTGCCGCAATAGTTGGAGAGCATGACGCCGTGGCCCGAATAACCGCCGATGCTCGTCACCCCCGGCATGACCTCGCGGCAGAAGGGCTGGCGCGGCATGGTGATGCCGACCGAACCGCCCCAGGCATGGGTGATGTCGATATCGGCAAGTGAAGGATAAATTTCGCGGATCTGGCGGCGGATGTGGGTGGAAATGTCGCGCGGATTGTCGGCGGTATAGGCCTCGCGCCCGCCGAACAGCAGCCGGCCATCCTTCGTTTTGCGGAAATAGCGCACGACGAACCGCGAATCGTCGACCGACTCGCCGCCCGGAAGAATCTCCGGGTGGTTCGTCAGCACCGGGGTCGCGCCGATGAAGGAGCGGATCGGCATCACGTGGCTGGCGGTCACCGGCTCGAGATCGCCGATATAGGCGTTGCAGGCGATCAGCGCCCGGTCCGCGGTGATCGTGCCTTGGTTCGTCTCGATAACCACCGCACCGCCCTTTTTCTCGACCCTCAGCGCCTTCGTCTGTTCGTAGAGCTTGGCACCGGCAAGGGCCGCCTGCCTTGCGAGCCCGACGAGCAGCTTCATCGGATGAATATGGCCGGTGCCGGTGTCGCGGATGCCGAAGTGGTAGTGGCGCGAGCCGAGCCGGTGCGCGGTTTCCTCCCGGTCCATGAAGGAGAGGTGCGGGTAGCCGAACCGTTCCGCCATCGCCTCGACATGGCGGCGATAGTCGGTCTCGAAGCTCCTCTTATGGCCGACTGAGAGCTGGCCGGGCACGAACTCGATATCGATCCCGTGCGCGCTTGCGAAATCCAGCACGTAGCGCTTGGCGTTCTCCGCCATGTCGAAGAGCAGTTGCGCCCGTTCGTGTCCGAGCACCTCTTCCGTCTCGTCGGCCCAGGCGCGCTGGCCGGTGCCGAACTGGCCGCCGTTGCGCCCCGAGGCGCCGTCGCCGAGGCGGCAGGCGTCGATCAGCGTGACGTCGGCCCCGCCCTTCGCAAGGTTGAAGGCCGCCTGCAGCCCGGTATAGCCGCCGCCGATGATGGCGACATCAGCCCTCTGCGATCCCGGCATTGCCGGATAGCTGGGCCGGTCCGGGACCGTCGCCTCGTACCAGGAGAGTCCGGGCGAGATCGGGCTTTGCCATTCCATCCGCATGCTCCTCAGGTCAGACGTTGAGGAGCAGGAATTCACGTTCCCACGGGCTGATGACCTGCATGAAGGTCTCGAACTCGCCGCGCTTCACCCCGGCATAGATGGCGATGAACTCGGCACTGAAGACCTCGGCCAGCGATGGCGCCGATTCGAGCAGCGAAATGGCTTCGAGCAGGCCGCGCGGCAGATCGATCTCACCGTCATTCGCAGTGTCTTCCGAAGGCGGCGTCGGCTGCAGACCCTCCATGATGCCGAGATAGCCGCAGCCGAGGGAGGCGGCGAGCGCCAGATAAGGGTTCGCATCGGAGCTCGGCAGGCGGTTTTCGATGCGCCGCGCGACCGGGTCCGAAACGGGGATGCGGAAGGCCGTCGTGCGGTTGTCGTAGCCCCAGGCCGTGTTGACCGGCGCCGACATGTCCGGCGTCAGGCGCCGGTAGGAGTTCACGTAGGGCGCCATCATCGACAACGTCTTCGGCACATAGTGCTGCATGCCGCCGATAAAGGAGAAGAACTCCTTGGAGGGCGCGCCATCCGGGTTGGAGAAGATGTTCCGGCCGGTCTCGATGTCGAGGACCGATTGATGGATGTGCATTGCCGAGCCCGGCTGACCCTGCATCGGCTTCGCCATGAAGGTGGCGTAGATGCCATGCTTCAGCGCCGCTTCGCGAATGGTGCGCTTGAACAGGAACACCTGGTCGGCAAGCTCGATCGGATCGCCGTGCCTGAGGTTGATCTCGAGTTGCGCCGGCCCCTCTTCGTGGATCAGCGTGTCGATCTCCAGGCCCTGCTTTTCCGAGAAGTGGTAGATGTCGTCGATCAGTTCGTCGAATTCGTTGATGCCAGCGATCGAATAGCCCTGGCCGCCGAGAATGGAGCGGCCGGAACGGCCCTTCGGCGGACGCAGCGGATAGTCCGGGTCATCGTTCTGGGCGACGAGGTAGAATTCGATCTCGGGCGCGACAACCGGTTTCCAGCCCTTCTGCCGGTAGAGGTCGACGACTCGCTTCAGGACATTGCGCGGCGTATAGCTGATCTGTTCGCCCTGCGAGCCGACGATATCGCAGATCACCTGGGCCGTCGGATCGCTTTCCCAGGGAACGATGGAGATTGTCGAAAGGTCCGGCACCAGCTTGATGTCGCTGTCGCGCGAGTCATAGCGAAACTGGCCGGTCTCTTCCGGATACTCGCCGGAAATCGTGTGGCGGTAGATCGCCGAAGGCAGTGCCAGCGATGTGTTGGACGTGAACTTCGACGTCGGCATCATCTTGCCGCGCGGCACCCCGGCAAGGTCGGGGGTGATGCACTCGATGTCCTCGATGCCGCGGATCTTCAGCCAGTCGACCGCCTCCTTCCACGTCTTGACACCTCGGGGGGAATGCAGGGCGAGGGGAACTCCTGTACTCTTGCTGACCTTTGCTGTCTGTTGGGCAACGCTTCTCTTGGAAGACATAATTCACCGGATTCTGCTTAGGATAGCCCGCATCATAGCCGCCCTTTGCCAATTGGCTACTGCATGTTCCGCAAATCGGATGCGATTTGCGGACAAAGCCCACAGCTCCCAAATTGCCGCAGGATCCTTTGCGCTTTCGAAAGACGCCCGGCGCTGCAGTGCTTCGCGATTGACTTTTCGCCTCTCGCCGGAAAGGAAGGCGAGAAACGCGAAGAGGGCTCTCCGTGATCGAAAAGCAGGATGTGGTGATCATCGGCGCGGGCGCCGCCGGCATGATGTGCGCGATCGAGGCGGGGAAGCGCGGCCGCCGTGTCGTCGTCGTCGATCATGCCAAGGCGCCGGGCGAGAAGATCCGCATTTCGGGCGGCGGCCGCTGCAACTTCACCAATAGTCACACCGGCCCCAAGAATTTCCTTTCCGACAATCCGCATTTCTGCAAGTCGGCGCTTGCCCGCTACCGCCCGCAGGATTTCGTATCGCTCGTCGAGCGGCACGGCATCGCCTGGCATGAGAAGACGCTCGGGCAACTCTTCTGCGACCACTCGGCCAAGGACATCATCCGCATGCTCCTTGCCGAGATGAAGGAAGCAGGCGCGATGCTGCGGCTCGAGACCGCGCTTTCGGCCGTGGAACGGACCGCTTCGGGTTTTCGCGTCACCACCAGCGCCGGGACGATCGATGCCGCCTCGCTGGTGATTGCGAGCGGCGGCAAATCGATCCCGAAGATGGGAGCGACAGGCTTTGCCTATAAAGCTGCCGAGCAGTTCGGCCTGCCGGTCGTCGAGACGCGGCCGGCACTCGTCCCCTTCACGCTCGATCCGGCCCAGCTTGAGAAGCTCGGCGCGCTTGCCGGTGTCGCGGCCGATGCCGAGGTGCGCTTCGGCAAGGTGGCCTTCCGCGAGGCGGTGCTCATCACCCATCGCGGCTTGAGCGGACCGGCGATCCTGCAGATCTCCTCCTATTGGCGCGAGGGCGCGGAGATCGTCCTGCGCCTGATGCCGGACATCGATATCGCCTCGATCCTGAAGGGTATGCGCCGCACCAGCGGACGCCAGGCGGCGCAGACGGCACTGGCCGACATACTGCCGCGGAGGCTCGCGCAGTTCTTTGCCGAGGAGGCAAAGCTCGCCGGGCGCCTGCTTGCCGATCTCTCGGACAAGGCGATCGACGCGCTCGCGGCTTCCATCCAGGCCTGGACATTGAAGCCGGCCGGAACCGAGGGCTACCGGACCGCCGAAGTGACACTCGGCGGCGTCGACACGCGCGCGCTCGACTCGCGGACCATGCAAGCGACGAACATCCCCGGCCTCTATTTCATCGGCGAATGCGTCGACGTCACCGGGTGGCTAGGCGGCTACAATTTCCAATGGGCCTGGGCATCCGGCTTTGCTGCCGGTCAAGACGTGTAACCGGGAGGCAAAAATGGTGATTTGCCTCTTCAGCCATTGTTAAGGGAAATAGTCGAACCTGCTTTGCAATTGGCTTCCACAGCCGGCCGAGGACTGGTGGTACGGTCTCAGAACGCAGACCAGACTGTTTCCAATTCATGGCCTTTCCTCAGCCGCGGGATGGTTGCACCATGAAGCGCATGGCAAGACCCGAACGGTCCTGCCAAACAGGAAGGACAGGATGCCATGAGCCAGCAACGTCGCCGTCCCCGTGCTATTGCCATCGCCCGCGCCGATGAAAGCCGCGCGCAAGGCGAACTGATCGCTTTCGCCGCCACTCTTGCACTTTTCGCGATCGTCGCTTTGGCAATCTTTTCCTCCCTCTGATTTCTCATTCGCCTCGATCGAACGCATTCCGCGGGCGGTTTGCCGCGGACGCGAGCGCAAGTAACCGGCGCCGGTTTCGACCGGGCCTCGGGCGTACGCCGCGCTTATAGGAATCTTAATCGTTCAAAACGACTATGCGGATGACGTGAGTCCGTCAGGTCCTCGCCGCAGAAGCGGTGCGGGTCCCGCAATGATTGCCGACGGACTGGCGGCGTGCGCCGCATGATTTCCGAAAAACATCAGCCTGTTTGCGCATCGGGTGGCGCTTCGGTGTCCTGTTTGGACGCCAGCTGCCATGGGGGAGGCCAAACGCGCGCTGGGAGCCAAGGTGTTTTCCATGTTCATTGACAGGATTCTTGCCCGCTTCAAGATCCAGACGAAGGTTCTGTTCTTCATCCTGCCGTTCGTCGTCAGCATCACGGCGGTCGGTATCACCGGCCTCTATGCCTCGGGCCTGCTGCAGGGCCGCATGGAGATCTCGAACAGCGTCCTGCAGACGCTGAGCGGCTTCAAGGATGTTTATGCCGGAATGAACCAGTTCCTGCACGAGACCACCGAGGTGAGCCGCAAGGCGGTCAAGGACACGATCACCGCGCAGAAGGAGGTCCTGGCCGACACGGCGGCGCAGGTCGCAGGCGCAAGCGGCGAGACGGAACTGACCGCCGCGATCGGCGCCACGACCGATATCGAGGCCCGCATAGACGGACTCTGGACGCTCCACGAGGGGGAACAGAAACTGCGCGCGGCGACGAAGGCCAATCTCCAGAAGTTGGCGACCGAGCAGGTGAAGATCAACGACGAAACAAACCGGCTGCAATATGCGGTGCGCAAGGACGAAAACGCGGCAAAGACGATGCTGCGCAACGCCGAGAAGCTCATGCGTGCCAGCCGGTTCTATACCGAGTTCGCCACCGAGGTCAGCAAGGCGATCACGGTCGAGGAAAAGCTGAAGGTTGCAAAGGATCGCTTCCCGGTGCTCGGCCGCACCCAGCGCGACATTTTCACCCTGCTGCCCAAGGGCGAGAAGTCACTCGCCGAAACGGTCAATTCGGCCGCCGGCGCAATCGGCGCGCTGATCCGGGCGCCCGCCGGCCCCGAAACGCTTGCCAACCTTTCGAAATTCGTCGATCGCTTCCGTAATGCCAGCTTCCGCCTGGAGGCCGCCTCCGTCGGCAAGATGCGAGAGGCGACGCAGATCTTTGCGGAGCTCGACGGCAAGATTGCTGCGACGGAGTCGGTCCTGACTGCCACCCGCCGGTTGTCCGTGTCGATCACCGACATTCAAATCGCGACGGCCGCTTTCCTCGGCAACACCAACGAGGAGAACCGCCAGAAGCTTCTGGACAAGTTTCTGGCCGTTCAGTCGAACCTCACGACCTTGCGCGGCATCGCGAAGGACCTGAGCTTCTTCGATGCGATGGCCGAAACGGTCTTGCCGATCATCAATGCGATGAAGAAGGACGGCGTTTCGCTGGTCGAGATCACCGACAAGCGGACGGCGGAATTCAACGCGGCCGGCGCCTCGATCAACGAGATCTGGAATGATCTCACCGGATTTGCCGAGCAGCAGAAGGTCGCCGCCGGCACCGAGCGCGAGGAAGCCAATCAGATCTCTGTGGCCGCCACGGTGGCTGGCGTCGTGATCGCCCTGCTTGCGGGGGTCGCGCTGACGCTCACACTGAAACGGCCGATCGGACAGATCACTGCCGCCATGCGCCGGCTCGCTGACGGCAGGCTGGATACCGCGATCGACGGCGGTGCACGGCGCGACGAGATCGGCGACATGGCGCGCGCGCTCGGCGTCTTCAAGGAGAACGCCCTCTCGAAGGTGCGAATCGAGGCGGAAAGCGCGGAAGAGCGCGCCCGGGCTGAAGCCGAACGCAGCCGCAACGATGCGGATAAGCGCGAGCTCGACCGGCAGATCGATCTCGCCGTCAGCGAGCTTGCTGCCGGCCTCGGCCGGCTCGCCCAGGGCGACCTCTCCCAGCAGATCGAGGTGCCCTTCCACGGCCGCCTGGAGCAACTGCGACAGGACTTCAACGGATCGCTCATCCGCCTGCAGGACACGCTGGCGCAGATCCGCGGCAATGCCCAGGGGATACAGCAGAGCGGTGCCAACATGCACCATTCCGCCGATGCGCTGTCACGGCGAACCGAGGCACAGGCCGCTTCGCTCGAGCAGACGGCTGCCGCCGTCGACCAGATCACCGCGACGGTGCGCTCCTCTGCGGAACGCGCCCATGAGGCGAACCGAGCGGTTTCCGAAACCAAGCGGAGCGCCGACAATTCGGCGACCGTGGTCGCGAATGCCATTGCCGCCATGGGTCGCATCGAGGATGCATCACGTCAAATCGAGCAGATTATCGAAGTGATCGACGACATCGCCTTCCAGACCAACCTGCTTGCCCTGAATGCCGGTATCGAGGCGGCGCGGGCTGGCGAGGCGGGCAAGGGCTTCGCGGTCGTCGCGCAGGAGGTTCGCGAACTGGCGCAGCGCTCGGCCGAGGCGGCAAGGGAAATCAAGGGACTGATCAACAAGTCGACGGACGAGGTCAGCTCCGGCTCGCTGCTCGTCAAGGAGACGGGGGCGGTGCTCGCCTCGATCAGCGCGCAGATCGTCACCGTCAGCCAGCATGTCGAGATGATCGCCACTGCAAGCCGCGACCAGGCGACGGCGCTGCACGAGGTCAACGGTTCCGTCAACCAGATGGATCAGATGACCCAGCAGAATGCCACCATGGTCGAGGAGGCGACGGCCACCAGCCGCACACTGGCGACCCAGGCCGATACGCTGATGATGCTGGTCGAGCAGTTCCGCCTGGAGCCGGAAAGCGGAGCCGGGCAGATTTATCACGCCGCATAGCGCAGACGGAGCGTTCCCGCCACAATGCTTCAGATGAACGCCGCGCATCGAAGCTGCGCGGCGTTCCTGTTTGTCTTGCGTCAGTTCTTCAAGGCACAAAGCGCGGAAAACCTTCGCAATCGCCGTGCCTCGCTGGAGGCCGCGGCCTGCGGAAAAGCGCGCCGATCAGATGTTCCGCGAGGTTTCCCGTCCGGTCTCGCGACCGCCGCTCGGCCTGTTCGTCAGAGCGGCGGTTCTTCGACGCCATGTCGAACAGCAGGGCCATTGCCATCATGTCCATCGTGATGCTCCTCATTTCGTGGGCATCTCCTCTTTTATGCAGCTGAAACTGTTTTACATACAGCCGATTTCCTCATACGTTTTTCAGACATGAAAAACATGGATTGGGACGTCTATCGCTGTTTCATGACCGTGGCGCGCGGCGGCGGGTTGACCGGTGCCGCGCAGGCGACGGGGCTGAGCCCCGCCACGATCGGGCGGCGGATGCTGGAACTTGAGGAGCGCACAGGCCGCAACCTATTCGTCCGCAGCCAAACCGGCTACGGGTTGACGGCCGACGGCCGTTTCCTGTTCGAGCAGTTGCAGGAGATGGAAGCGGCGGCCCGCAAGGTCGAAAGCTGGCAGAAGGAGGGCGAGGGCGCCACGGTCGTGCGCATTGCGGCGGGTACTTGGGGATCGTGGCTGATCGCCGAAAACTTCCCGGCGATCTGCACGGAACGGGACACCTTTGCCATCTCGCTGTCGATAGGCGAGGCGCGGGCGAGCCTCGCCTACCGGGAGAGCGACATCGGCATTCGCGCCTTCGAACCGGAGGAGACCTATCTCGCCTCGCGGCCGGTGGGCGAGGTCGCCTATGCCGCCTATTGCCGGAAGAACGCCCCCGGCGCATCGGACCGTTGGGTCGCCGTCGCCGAAGAGGACGCCCTCTCGGCCTATCTGCGCTGGCCGCACGAAAATGCATCCGGCCGGATCGTGGCTACCGTCAGTCGCCCCCGCTCCCTCCTGGACCTCGCCCGCGCCGGGGCCGGCAAGGCGGTGCTCCCCTGTTTCGTCGGCGATCTCGACCCGCAACTGGAGCGAGCGGGCGAGGAGGTCGGCCCGCTGCGGCATCGCCAATGGATCGTCATGAACAATGAGGACCGCCACCGGCGGGACATCCGCACCGTCGTGGACCGGCTGACGCGGTTGCTCCGCAGCCATGCGGATCTCTTCGCCGGCAAGCGGCCGAGGCGGAGTGCCGCCTGACCGCAGAATGCGTGGTGGCCAGCATTTCACCGGCCGCCACGCTATCCGTTCAGTCGATCAGTCTACCAGATCTCCTAAGGAGAACTCGAACCTGTAGCGCTTGCCTGCTGCGGCACTCGATCTCCTGCCAGAGTGCGGCGCCGAGCATGAGCGCGGCCGCCGCCAAGGCCAGTGCCACCGTCACGGCCGGCCCTGGGTGACGACGACCGGGATCAGCAGGTCGCCCCAGTTGCCGTCGCCGCCGTGATGGCGTGCCGAGCGCACCAGTTCGACCGAGACGCCGGCCTCTACGGCCTTCATGACCGACTGGTTGAGGCGGTGCAGGTCGTTGGCGACCATGCGGATCGCCGCCTGCTGGTCCGCGGTCATGGCCGACGACTGTTCCTCGGCCCGTTCCTTGACGCGTGTCTGAACTGTCATGGGAGTGCTCCTTCAAAGCTTAGAGCCGGATGCGGCGGAAACCATTTTCCTGTCCGCTTGCGGTTCGAGAATTTTCGGTGTTCCGGGGCGCGCAACGGGCAGGGATGTCGCGCGCCCCGGTCTTCGTTTCACGCCTTCCCTCATTCCGCCGCCGGGCGGAACTGGTCGTGCTCGGTCGATTCCTTCATCGCCGTCGTCGACGACTGGCCGCCGGTGATCGCCAGCGACACGGCGTCGAAATAGCCGGTGCCGACTTCGCGCTGGTGCTTGGTCGCCGTGTAGCCGTTCACCTCGGCCGCGAACTCCGCTTCCTGCAGCTCCGAATAGGCGGCCATCTGCCGGTCCTTGTAGCCGCGCGCCAGTTCGAACATGCCGTAGTTCAGCTGATGGAAGCCGGCGAGCGTGATAAACTGGAACTTGTAGCCCATGGCGCCGAGCTCGCGCTGGAACTTGGCGATCGTCGCGTCGTCGAGGTTCTTCTTCCAGTTGAACGACGGCGAGCAATTATAGGCGAGCAGCTTGCCCGGATGCGCCTTGTGCACGCCTTCGGCGAATTTGCGCGCTTGTTCGAGATCCGGCTTCGAGGTCTCGCACCAGATGAGGTCGCAATGCGGCGCATAGGCGATGGCGCGGGCAATGCAGGGCTCTATCCCGTTCTTCACCTGGTAGAAGCCTTCCACGGTACGGCCGGCATCGTAGTCGACGAAGGGCCCGTCGCGCTCGTCGATGTCCGAGGTGAGCAGCTTGGCCGCTTCCGCGTCGGTGCGGGCGATGACCAGCGTCGGCGTGCCCATGACGTCGGCGGCGAGCCGGGCGGCGTTCAGGTTGCGGATATGCGCCGCGGTCGGTATCAGCACCTTGCCGCCGAGATGGCCGCACTTCTTTTCCGAGGCGAGCTGGTCCTCGTAGTGGACGCCCGCGGCACCCGCTTCGATGA
This sequence comes from Sinorhizobium sp. NG07B, assembly GCF_002532005.1. Classification (NCBI taxonomy): domain Bacteria; kingdom Pseudomonadati; phylum Pseudomonadota; class Alphaproteobacteria; order Hyphomicrobiales; family Rhizobiaceae; genus Sinorhizobium; species Sinorhizobium sp. NG07B. The sequence continues at coordinate 143,245 of NZ_NWTD01000009.1, forward strand.
AGGCCTTCATAATCTCGAAGGCGTTGAGCGGCCCGCCGAAACCGGCTTCCGCGTCGGCGACGATCGGCGCGAACCAGGTGTCGACCGAAAGGCCTTTTCCTTCCGCGGTTTCGATTTGGTCGGCCCGCTGCAGGGTGCGGTTGATGCGCTTGGCGAGCTCCGGCGCAGCGTTGGCCGGATAAAGCGACTGGTCCGGATACATTGCCGAGGCGGTGTTGGCGTCGGCCGCAACCTGCCAGCCCGATAGGTAGATCGCCTTCAGGCCCGCGCGGACCATCTGCATGGCCTGGTTGCCGGAGAGCGCGCCCAGCGCATTGACGAAGTCCTCCTCGTGAATGAGCTTCCAGAGGCGGTTCGCGCCCATCTCCGCGAGCGAATAACGGATCTCGACCGAGCCCCGGAGCCGCTGCACGTCCGCGGCGGAGTAGGGCCGCTCGATGCCGTCGAAGCGGCGCTGCGGCGCGCTCGGAACGAGTTTGTAAAAATCAGTCATTCTTTTCTCCTCGTCAACATCATGAGCTCTACAACTATCGTCTTAGCTCGCTGAATACTTGTGAACTGATACGACATTTTTTACATTGCGCTGCAGAAACAAGCCACATCTATCGCCGTTCTGTCGTCGCAAAAGGGGTTACCTTGTCTTGTGTTTGACAGGGTGAAGCGGTAAAGCTGTAAAGCTTGTCAAAGAAGCGTCTGTGGAGCTTCTGTAAAGGGAGTGACAAATGGCCGAGAACAAGATCTTCGCCGGGCCGCGCGTCAGACGAATCCGCAACGGCCTTCAACTGACCCAGACGGCAATGGCGGAGGCGCTCGGCATCTCGCCGTCCTACCTGAACCTCATCGAGCGCAACCAGCGGCCATTGACCGTGCAGCTGCTGCTCAAGCTGGCCTCGGTCTACAAGGTGGATCTCGACGAATTGCAGGGCGAAGCCGGCGGCAGCCTCACGCAATTGCGCGAGGTATTTGCCGATCCGCTGCTCGCCGGCGAACTGCCGGGAGATCAGGAGCTGATCGAGGTCACCGAAGCTGCTCCCAACGTGTCGGGCGGCGTCGTCAAGCTCTATCGGGCCTATCGCGAACAGGCGTTGCGTCTGAAGGACCTGGCGGAGCTCCTCGCCGGCCAGGGGCATATGGCGACGCTTGCCGACACGCGGCTGCCGATCGACGAGGTCCGCGAGACCCTTGAGGCGCGGCCGAACCATTTTGTCCGGATCGAAGAGGCCATGGAGGCCTTCCATGCGAGCCTGTCGCCGGGCGAAGACCTTGCGGGGGTGCTGAGGGCCTGGCTGAAGAGAGAGCACGGTCTCGTCGTGCGGACCTTGCCGGTGCACGTCATGCCAAACCTGCGCCGCCGATTCGATCGCCACTCGATGCGCCTCTTCATTTCCGAGCGGCTGTCGCCCTTCGACCAAACGCTCGAAACCGCCATGGAGGTCGCATCGATCGCCTGTCACGACGCGATCGTGGCGGAGCTCGACCAGATTCAATTCTCGACGGCGGAGGCGCGCCGCATCGGCCGTTTCGAGCTTGCACGCTATGCCGCCCATGCGCTGATGATGCCCTACGCGGCCTTCCATGCCGCAGCCCAGCGGGCGAAATACGACATCGACCTCCTCAGGGCACGCTTCCAGGTGTCGTTCGAGCAGGCGGCCAGCCGCCTGACGACGTTGCAGCGGACCGGCGCCGTCGGCATTCCCTTCTTCCTGATGGAAATCGACAATGCCGGCCATCGGCTGCGCCGCGCAGGCGCACAGGGCTTTCCGCATGCCCGCTTCGGCGGTGCCTGCCCGAAGCTCAACATCCATGCCGCCTTCGCGGTGCCGGGGCAGATCCTCGTCGACCGGGTGGAGATGACGGATGGCGGCGAGTTCCTGACCATCGCCCGGACGGTCGAGGGACCCCAGGCGGCCTTTCAGGAGCGGGTCAGGCGCACCGCGCTCTTGATCGGCTGCGATGCCGGCTTCGCGCAGGAGACGGTCTATGGGGCCGCCCGTCTGCCGGCGATCGCTGTCGGCCCGGTCTGTCGCCTGTGCGAGCGCCAGGGCTGTCTGGCCCGCGCCGAGCCGCCCGTCACCCGGCCACTCGGTCTCGACGAGATGGCGACGGGCTTGAGCGTGTTCGATTTTCAATGAGGAGCTCGCGCTTTGCTGGCGCCTGCGACAGCAGGTCGTTCTGGTCTCGCGGAACGCGACGGCAGACCACGGACGGAGCTGGCGTGGCCCGTGGCCGGGCACGTGCGGACCGGCGTATAAGCCTCGGATTTTGCTTGTGCTTGTGAAAAAGCAATCGACTTGGGGGATGGTCGATTTGGCCGGTGCGAAAGCGCTTGAGCTTACTGAGAAACATGCCTAACTTCGGCATCGCATCGATCAACACAGGACGCAACCGCGGCGGAAAGATGCGGCGTGTCTCGAGCCAATAAAAGGGGGAGTTGTATGCGCAAACTCTTTGTCGCCTCTTTGGCGGCCGCAATGCTAGGCGGAGCGGCCACGCTCGCTTTCGCCCAGGAGCGGGTCGTCAACGTCTATAACTGGTCGGACTATATCGACGACAGCATCCTTGAGGATTTCACCAAGGAGACCGGCATCAAGGTCGTCTATGACGTCTTCGACTCCAATGAAATTCTCGAAACCAAGCTGCTTGCCGGCGGCTCCGGCTATGATGTCGTCGTTCCGACTGCGAGCTTCCTGCAGCGCCAGATCGCCGCGGGCGTGTTCCAGAAGCTCGACAAATCGAAGTTGCCGAATCTTTCGAACATGTGGGACGTGATCATGGAGCGTACGGCAAAGTACGATCCGGGCAACGAATATGCCGTCGACTACATGTGGGGAACCACCGGCATCGGCTACAATGTCGAGAAGATGAAGGAAATTCTCGGCGCCGACGAGAAGCCGAACTGGGACGTCATCTTCAATCCCGAGATCGCGGCGAAGTTCAAGGATTGCGGCATTCACCTGCTCGATTCGCCGACCGATATCATGCCGTCGGCGCTGACCTATCTCGGCCTCGATCCGGACAGCCACGAGGCCGCCGATCTCGAAAAGGCCGCCGATCTGCTCCTGAAGGTCCGGCCCTATATCCGCAAGTTCCACTCGTCGGAATATATCAATGCGCTGGCAAATGGCGACATCTGCCTGGCGGTCGGATTTTCCGGCGATATCTTCCAGGCGCGCGACCGGGCGGCCGAGGCGAAGGCCGGCGTGACGGTCGATTATTCGATCCCGGCGCAAGGGGCGCAGATGTGGTTCGACATGCTGGCAATCCCCGCCGATGCGCCGCATGTCGCCGAAGCGCACGAGTTCATCAACTACATGATGAAGCCGGAAGTCATCGCCAAGGCGTCGAACTACGTCTTCTACGCCAACGGCAACAAGGCCTCGCAACAGTTCCTCGACAAGGAAGTGCTCGAGGACACGGCCATCTATCCCTCGGACGCCGTGATGCAGAAGCTCTTCACCACGACTCCGTTCGAGGCCAAGGAGCAGCGGGTACTGACAAGGCTCTGGACGAAGATCGTAACCGGTCAGTAGGAGCGGAAAAGAATTGCCCGGACCTCAATCCGGGCAATTTCTTCAGGGGGATTTCGGGAGCGGTTCAGCCGGCAACGGGGCGGCGCCGCCTCCATCGATTGCGGCACTTCGGGGTTATATGATGAAGTCTCTCGGTAGTATCCGGCGTTCCTTCGCACCATGGGCGGACCCCGCCTCCAAGCCATTCATTTCCGTCAAGAACGTTACCAAGAAGTTCGGCGAGTTCACCGCCGTCGACGACCTGTCGCTGAACATCTACACGCGCGAATTCTTTGCACTGCTCGGCGCATCCGGTTGCGGCAAGTCGACCCTGTTGCGCATGCTCGCCGGCTTCGAGCAGCCGACGTCCGGCGAGATCGTTCTCGACGGTCAGAACCTCGCCGGCATTCCGCCCTATCGGCGGCCGGTCAACATGATGTTCCAGTCCTACGCGCTGTTCCCGCACATGACGGTCGAGAACAACATCGCCTTCGGTTTGAAGCAGGACGGCATGCCGAAGGCCGATATCGCCGAGCGGGTGGGGCAGATGCTGAAGCTCGTCAAGCTCGAGAAATTCGCCCAGCGCAAGCCGCATCAGCTGTCCGGCGGCCAGCGGCAGCGCGTAGCGCTTGCCCGTTCGCTGGCCAAGCGGCCCAAGGTGCTGCTGCTCGACGAGCCCCTCGGCGCGCTCGACAAGAAGCTGCGCGAGGAAACCCAGTTCGAACTGATGGATCTGCAGCAGGAACTCGGCCTGACCTTCGTCATCGTCACCCATGACCAGGAAGAAGCGATGACCATGGCCGACCGCATCGCCGTCATGAGCCACGGCAAGGTCGTCCAGGTGGCGACGCCGGCCGAGATTTACGAGGCGCCGAATTCGCGCTTCGTCGCCGACTTCATCGGCGACGTGAACCTGTTCGACGGCACGGTGACCGCGGCTGAAGGCGGTTCCGTTCGGATCGAAACGACCGGCGGCATTCCGCTTCGCATCGCCTCGGCCGAAAAACCGGCAAATGGAGCAAAGGCCGCCTTCGCCGTTCGTCCGGAAAAGATCAGGATCAGCCGCCAGCCGCCCGCCCATGCTCCGGTCAATGCGGCCGAGGGCGAGATCTGGGACATCGGCTATCTCGGCGACATGACCGTGTTCCACGTCCGCCTTAGGGACGGCAAGGTCGTCAAGGCGTCGTCGCTGAACGCGGTGCGCGCGGTCGAGGACCCGCTCGGTTACGACCAGCAGGTCTGGATCTCGTTCGGCGAGGATGCCGGCGTCGTCCTGAAGGATTGAAGCCATGGCGAAACTTGCCTCAGCCCTCATGAGCCGCCTGGTGATCATCGTCCCCTATGCCTGGCTGCTGTTCTTCTTCCTCATTCCCTTCTTCATCGTCTTCCGCATCTCGCTGTCGCAGACCACGGTCGCCATGCCGCCCTATACGCCGGTCTTCGATCTGGCCGGCGGGCTGGCGGGCATGCTGGAGAAGGCCCGCGAATTCTCCGTCGACAACTATGTCTGGCTGACCGAGGACGCGCTCTATTTCAATGCCTATGTGTCGAGCGTCGTCATCGCCGCCATCTCGACCTTCCTGACGCTGCTGATCGGCTATCCGATCGCTTACGGCATGGCCCGGGCGCCGCGCGCGATCCGACCGATGCTGTTGATGCTGGTGATCCTGCCCTTCTGGACGAGCTTCCTGATCCGCGTCTATGCCTGGATTGCCATCCTGAAGCCCGAAGGGCTGCTGAACCAGTTCCTGATGGCGATCGGCGTCATCGACCAGCCGCTCATCATCCTCAACACCAATGCCGCGATCTATATCGGCATCGTCTATTCCTATCTTCCCTTCATGGTGCTGCCGATCTATTCGGCGCTGGAGAAGATGGATCACTCGCTGATCGAGGCGGCGCAGGACCTCGGCTGCACCCCGATCAGCGCCTTCTGGCGCGTCACCTTCCTGTTGTCGCTGCCGGGCGTGGTCGCCGGCTGCCTGCTCGTCTTCATTCCGGCCGTCGGCGAGTTCGTCATCCCCGACCTGCTCGGCGGGTCGGAAACGCTGATGATCGGCAAGACGCTCTGGAACGAGTTCAATGCCAATCGCGATTGGCCGGTCTCCTCGGCGGTGGCGATCATCCTGCTGATGATCCTCGTGATCCCGATCGTCTATTTCCAGAACGTCCAGGCCAAGGTCGATAGCGAGGGCAGATAGGACATGGAAAAGTGGTCCCGCTTCAATATCGCCTCCGTCGTGCTCGGCTTCGGCTTTCTCTACCTGCCGATCGTGCTTCTGGTGATCTTCTCCTTCAACGAGTCAAAACTGGTGACGGTGTGGGCCGGTTTTTCGACCAAATGGTACAGCCAGCTCTGGCACAATCAGGGGCTCCTCGATGCCGCCTGGGTGACCATTCGCGTCGGGCTGCTGTCGGCGACGTGTGCGACGGTTCTGGGCACGTTGGCGGCGCTGGCGCTGGTGCGCTATTCGCGCTTCCGCGGACGCGTGCTTTTCTCCGGCATGGTCTATGCGCCGCTGGTCATGCCCGAGGTGATCACCGGCCTGTCGCTGCTGCTGCTATTCGTGGCGATCGGGCTTGATCGCGGCTTCTGGACGATCACGCTCGCCCACATCACCTTCACCATGTGCTTCGTCGCGGTCGTGGTGCAGTCACGCCTATTGAGCTTCGACCAATCGATCGAGGAGGCGGCGCTTGACCTCGGCGCGAGCCCGGTCAGGGCCTTCTTCGCGATCACCCTGCCGGTGATCGCGCCGGCCGTATTTTCGGGCTGGGTCCTGGCCTTCACCCTGTCGCTCGACGATCTCGTCATCTCAAGCTTCACCACCGGACCGGGCGCCACGACGCTGCCAATGAAGATCTACAGCCAGGTGAGACTCGGCGTGACGCCGGAGATCAATGCGATCTGCACCATCCTGATCGGTATCGTCGCCTTTGGCGTGGTCGTCGCATCGATCGTCACCAAGCGGCGGGAGGTTCAGCGCGAAAAGGATGAGCGCGCTGCTATTGCGGCCATCGGCTGAGCCTTATTTCGGAGCGACGAGAACGGAAAGCGGCGAGATCACCGCATTCGGCCAGGAGCCGCCGACGAAGAAGCGAACCGGTTGATTGCCGCTGGGCGCCTCGGCTTGAAGCGTTCCGGCAAGCGCGAGGCTGCCGTTGCGATAGGGGACGACGCCGGCGACGGACAGGTTTCCCGACGTTCCGGTGAAATCGGCCCGGTCGAGCCGCGCCGTGCCGTCGGCAAAGCTGGCCTTCACGTTCGCCACCTGGAAGTCGAAGCTCGCCTCATTCGCCTGAGAAAGCGAAAAGAACTCGCCCTTGCGGACGAGATCGGCGAAGGCGTGGGCATCGAAGCCGGCGATGCTGCCATTCGCCAGCGACAAGGTGAGATCGCCCCATATGTCGCCAAGACCCGTGGCCCAGACGGGGTGATCGGTACCGATGTCGATGCTGAGAATGCCCCGGCCGGCCGGCACCGGACCGTTCAGGCCGAAGCTGCCGAGCACTGCACCGAAATCGGCGTCCTTGAGGCGCGCCTGCAATCGGCCGCCATGGTCCAGCCCTTCATCAGAGAGCACGACGCGGCCGCTCAGGCTGCCGTTGGCGTAGTTGCTGTCGCCGATGTCGAGCGAGGCGCGCTTGCCATCGATCAACACTCCGGCGGCGACGTCGGTCAGGTGCAGGGGACCGGCGAGGACCTCCTGCGAGGAAAGGCGAACGTCCGTTTGCCAGGCAGCGACAAAGCTTTCCACCAGACGCCAAAGGCGGTCGTCCCGACCAAGCGGTGAAAGCGCGGCGACGGGAACACCGTTGAGGTCGATGCGATCGAAGGCGAGCGTCCCTTCTACGCTCGGCGCCTTGCCGTCGTTAAGGGAGATATCGAGTACGCCCGTCGCGCTGGCGCCGCCCATGGTGAATGCCAGTTCGTCGAGCTTCAGCGTCTTCTCGCCGGTGGTCACTCTGGTGTCGATGCTGAGCCCTCCCGGCGGGAGCGTCGCTGTCGAGCCGCCGTGATACCACTCAGTGAGCGTTTGAAGGGAAGCTGCGGACATCTGCAGATGGCCGGACGCGAAGGGAACGGACGAAAGCTTGCCGACGCCCTCGAAGGAGAAGGTCAGCGGCGCCGATGTGATCGACGTCTTCAGCGGCGCGTTTCGTTTCGCCAAGAGCGAGAGCGGATCGTCGCAGACGAACGCCCAGGCGACCTCTTCGCCGCTCAGCCGTGCCGACAGTTGCGTGCTCAATCGTCCCGCAAAGGAGGGCCACTTGATCGTGCCGGAGATTCCCGGAATGTCGATGTCGCTGCCGTCAGCCATTCGGTCGAGCACGATCAGCCGGCCATTCTCGATCGCGATGTCGCCGAAGGGGCTTTCCTGAGCCAATGCGGCGGCTTCGGACGGGGCGAGCCAATGCGGCTTTTGCCAGTTGATCGTGCCGTCGGCCCGGCGCTCGATCGTGACGACGGGATCGACAAGGCTTATGTCCTCCAGCGTCGGATCGCCGAGAAGCGTCGAAAGCGGACTGAACGATGCGGTGATGCGGCCAATTTCGGCAAGCGGACGGGGTTCGGGCCCTCTGGTTTCGATCGTCGCCGACGGCAAGGTCAATAGCGGTTCGGGCCAGAGCCGGACGGTCGGTTCACCGTTGATCCTGCTCTTGCCGCCAGACCAGCTGTCGAGCGTCCGCTCCATCGCTGCGCGCACGCCGGTGGTCGAGACGAGCAGGGGCAGGGCGGCGTTGTAACCGAGGGCGAGAATGACCCCGCCTGCCGCAGACCAGACGAAATGGCGACGCTGCAGGCGCAGCCTCAAGACGCGCGATATTTTCCGGATGGGTCTGGACATTTCGGTCGGTCGGCATCGCCCTTGGTGAAACCGTCTGGATAGGCCTTGAAGAGGGCAAATGCAACTGACATGGAAATGTCGTCTTCAAGGAGGTGGCGCTGCCGTGCACGCTGTTTATTTTGCGTTGCAGCATGGTATAGAACAGGGCAGAGGGAGTGGAGGAACGCATGCAAACAGATCGACCTTTGTGGGTTCCGGACGCCGAGACGCTCGCGCGGAGCCCGATGGCGCAATTTATGACCTGGTGCGAAGCGCGCTTCGGCCGCAGGTTCTCCGACTACGATGCCTTTCACGGCTGGTCCGTGGCGGAGCGCGGCGATTTCTGGACTGCCGTTTGGGAGCATTGCGGCGTCGTCGGTGAGCGCGGCGGTCGAGCGCTGATCAACGGCGAGCGGATGCTCGAAGCCCGCTTCTTCCCCGACGCGAAACTCAACTTTGCCGAAAATCTGTTGCGTGGCAGCGGTGGCGATGACGCCTTGATCTTCCGTGGCGAAGACAAGGTCCGCTATCGGCTTTCATGGGACGAGTTGCGCAGTCTCGTCTCACGCCTGCAGCAGGCGCTGAAGGCGCAGGGGATCGGCGTCGGCGACCGTGTCGCGGCGATGATGCCGAACCTGCCGGAGACGATCGCGCTGATGCTCGCCACCGCCTCGCTCGGCGCCATCTGGTCCTCCTGTTCTCCGGATTTCGGCGAACAGGGCGTTCTCGACCGCTTCGGCCAGATCGGTCCAAAGCTCTTCGTCGCCTGCGATGGCTACTGGTACAACGGCAAGCGCCAAGACGTCGACGCGAAGGTGCGCGCCGTGGCGAAGACGCTTCGTGCGCCGACCCTCGTCGTCCCCTATGCCGGCGACAGCGCCGCACTTGCAGCGGCAATTGACGGCGGCGTGACGCTTGCCGATTTCATCGCCGCTTTCGAAGCCGAGCCGCTTGCCTTCGAGCGCCTGCCCTTCAGCCATCCGCTCTACATCCTGTTTTCCTCCGGCACGACGGGCGTGCCGAAATGCATCGTGCATTCGGCCGGTGGAACGCTTCTCCAGCATCTCAAGGAGCACCGCTTCCACTGCGGGCTGAAGGAAGGCGAGAGGCTCTTCTACTTCACCACCTGCGGCTGGATGATGTGGAACTGGCTGGCCTCCGGCCTCGCCGTCGGCGCAACCCTATGCCTCTATGATGGCTCGCCCTTCTATCCAGATGGCAACGTCCTCTTCGACTTTGCGGACGAGGAGCGCTTCGCTGTGTTCGGGACTTCGGCAAAATACATTGATGCGGTACGCAAAGGCGGGCTGACGCCGGCGACGACGCACTATCTCTCGGCGCTCAGGCTGATGACCTCGACCGGCTCGCCGCTTTCGCCGGAGGGCTTCTCTTTCGTCTATGAGGGGATCAAATCCGACGTCCAGCTCGCCTCGATTTCCGGCGGCACCGACATCGTCTCCTGCTTCGTGCTCGGCAACCCGCTGAAGCCGGTCTGGCGCGGCGAAATCCAGGGCCCGGGATTGGGCCTTGCCGTCGATGTTTGGAACGACGAGGGCAAGCCGGTGCGCGGCGAGAAGGGCGAACTGGTGTGCACCAGGGCGTTTCCGTCGATGCCGGTGATGTTCTGGAACGATCCCGAAGGTGCCAAGTATCGCGCCGCCTATTTCGAGCGCTTTGACAATGTCTGGTGCCATGGCGACTTTGCCGAATGGACGCCACATGGCGGCATCGTCATCCACGGCCGCTCCGACGCGACGCTCAATCCGGGCGGCGTGCGCATCGGTACGGCGGAAATCTACAATCAGGTCGAGCAGATGCCGGAGGTCGCGGAAGCGCTCTGCATCGGCCAGGACTGGCAGGACGACGTTCGGGTGATCCTGTTCGTGCGCCTCGCGCCGGAGGTTGCGTTGACCGAGGAGCTGACGCAGGCGATCAAGGCGCGAATCCGCGTCGGCGCCTCGCCCCGGCACGTGCCGGCGAAGATCATCCCCGTCGCCGACATTCCCCGCACCAAATCCGGCAAGATCGTCGAGCTCGCCGTGCGCGACGTGGTGCATGGCCGGCCGGTCAAGAACAAGGAGGCGCTCGCCAATCCCGAGGCGCTCGATCTCTTTGCCGGACTGGAGGCGCTGAAGACCTGAGGGGGCGGCGCCGGTTAGCCTGGACGCGCCCGCTGAATTAACCAAGCAATCCGACTTGCGGTTCGTTTCCTAAAATTGTCGGGTCTGGCGGTAAGGTCTTGTTAAGGTTTGCCGGGGCATGGTCGAGCCAACTGGAGGCCGGTCCATCAAGGCGCCGGTGCCGCAGCAGCGATGCTGTCACAGACATGACGTCCCGAGTTCTCGAGCATTTGTTGGTTAGCATGACTTCAAAGGCGGCCGCGAGCCGCCTCTTTTTTGCGCCTGTCCTATGAGCGGCGTTCGAGCGACCGCGACACCAGAATGACCGGGATCATGCCGCAGATGACGATGATCATCGCGGCGACCGAAGCATCCTCTACCTTGGCGCGCGACGCGTCCTCGTAGACGAGGGTGGCGAGCGTGTTGAAATTGAACGGCCGCAGCATGATGGTCGCGGAAAGCTCCTTCATCGTTTCGATGAAGACGAGCAGCGCCGATGTCAGCACCGCCGGGCGCATCATCGGCAGAAGCACCGAGCGTAGGGTCTGGCCGCCCGTCCGGCCGAGCGCGCGGGCGGCCATGTCGAGATGCGGCGAGAGCTTGTGGAAGCCGGCTTCCAGCGTTCCCTCGGCCATGGTTAGAAACCGCACCGCGCAGGCATAGACGATCGCAAAGCCGGTGCCGCTGAGGACGAGACCGGTGGAAGTGCCGAAAAGGCTGCGCATCCATGCATCCAGGCCATTGTCGAAGGCGGCGAGCGGAAAGAGCACGCCGATGGCGAGCACCGTTCCCGGCACGCCGTAGCCGAACGAGGCGAGCCGCCCGGCGGCTTCGGTGAGCGGCGAGCGGCCGGTGCGGGCCGCATAGGCCACGACGAAACCCAGGAAAACCGCGACGAGTGCCGTCAGGCCGGAGACCAGGATGCTGTGCAGCAATGCGTCGAGGAGGCGCGGCGCCAAAAATTGGTCGAGCCGCTTCAATGCGTAGTTGCCGAGCACCAGGAAGGGGACGGCAAAACCGGAAAGAACAGGCAGGAGACAGACGAGCGTTGCAGTCCATTTCTTCCAGCCCGACAGCTCGAGGCGCACCGCGTCGTGGACGGCCGCCGTCGTCTTCTGGCTGGCGAAGCGCTGGCTGCGGCGGGCGGCACGTTCGACCATCATCAACGCGACGATGAAAACAAGCATGATGCAGGCGATCTGCGCGGCACCCGCAAGGCTGCCGCGGTTGAGCCAGGTGTCGAAGATAGAAAAGGTCAGGGTCTGAACGCCGAGAAATTCGACCGCGCCGATGTCGTTCATCGTTTCCATGGCGACGAGCGTCAGGCCGATCACGACCGCCGGCCTGGCCATCGGGATCTGGATTTTCAGGAAGACCTTGAGCGGCCCGGCGCCGAGCGTGCGGGCCACGTCGGCGGCCGCACGGCCCTGCATCAGAAACATCGAGCGGCAGGCAAGATAGATATAGGGATAGAGGACCGAGCTGATCACCAGCACCGCGCCGCCGAGCGAACGCACATCCGGAAACCAATAGTCTCGGCTCGTCTGAAAACCGAAGAGCGCCCGGATGAGGCCCTGGACCGGTCCGGTGAAGGTCAAGAGCTCGCCGAAGGCATAGGCCGCGAGATAGGCCGGGATAGCAAGCGGCAGCACCAGCATGGCGGAGAGGAGCCGGCGCAGCGGAAATTCGCAGGTCGCCACCAGCCATGCCGTCACGATGCCGACGGCGGCGGTCACCGCGCCGGTCAGCCCGACGAGCATCAGCGTTCTGACGGTGGCGCGGGGAATGACGTTCTCGATGAGATGCGGCCAGTCCGCGCCGCCGCCGGTCACCGCAAGCCATGCGATGGCGGCGATCGGCATGAGCACGATCGCCGATGCGAGGCCGGACCAGCTTGCGAGCAGCCGATGCGTCAGTCCGGTGCCCGACCTGGCATGGCGTCGCTTGAGGCTTTTGGCGGTGAAGTGCAAACGATCCGTTCCGGGGCAAGGTGCTGCTGGCGGCAGCCAAACTGGCTGTCGCGGGTCAACATTTCCTTACAGCATCGGCCCTCAGTTCGCCAAGACGCGTTGCGACGGGAAGGACACTTCGACCAGCGTGCCCTCGTTGGGCGCGGAGCTGATGGCGAACTGGGCGCGGTTTGCCTCGGCCATCGCCTTCGTCAGCGGCAGGCCGAGGCCGGTGCCTTCGCCGCGCTTGCGCCCGCCGGTCGTCACCTGCCGGAACGGCTTCATCGCCTGGTCGAGCTCGTTGCGCGTCATGCCGATGCCCGTGTCGCGGATCCGGAGAATGACGCTGCCATTCGTCTCATAGGACGTCGACACGACGATCTGCCCGCCGGACGGCGTGAAGCGGATGGCGTTCGCCAGGATGTTGAGCGCGATCTGCTTGATCGAGCGGTCGTCGGCCACGACCTCCGGCACCGAGCCGGACAGCGAGGTGCGGATGATCACCCGCTGGCTGTTGGCCTGCGGCTGCACCAGCGAGACCGCTTCGGAGACCGCCTCGTTGAGGTCGACGGCGCTGAAATCGAGCTCCATCTCCCCGGCTTCGATCTTCGAGATGTCGAGCAGGTCGTTGACGATATCGAGCACGTGCCGGCCCGACCGACCGATGTCGCCGGCATATTCGATATAGCGTGGGTGGCCGACCGGTCCGAAATGCTCGCTCGCCATCATGTCGGAAAAGCCGATGATGGCGTTGAGCGGCGTGCGGATCTCGTGGCTGACCCGTGCGAGGAATTCGGTCTTGTGGGCGTTCGCGGTCTCGGCGGCACGCTTGGCGTTGCGCAGTTCCTCCTCGGTCCGCTTCCATTGGGTTATGTCGCGGATGACGGCGCAATAGCCGTTGGAGGAGGAGAGCCGCCCGATCGTCATGAACAGCGGAATGAAGCCGCCGCCCGCCTCCCGGCCGATCACTTCCCGGCCATCGTTGAGCACGCTTGCGACACCATGGCCGGAAAGGCCGTGCAGATAGTCGATTACCGCCTTCTGGCTCTCATGCGCGAAGAGAGCGGCAAACGGCTTTCCGCGCATCTCCTCTTCGTCATAGTTGAAGAGCGCGCTTGCCGAGCGGTTCATCGTCCGAATATCGCCCTCCTGGCCGAGGACCACGACGCCGTCGGTGGCCGTCTCGAGGATCGAGCGGAGTTCGTCGATTTCCATCCTGAGCCGCGCCTCGGCCCCAGGCGGGGCCTCTGCCACGGGTCTGGCCGTCTCGACGGCCCGGGTGACGGCGGTGCTTAGCGCCAGCATCAGCGCGCTTCTCCCCTCCCACTGGATCGAGTGGAGATGGGCGCTGACCGGAGCGAGCTGACCATTGGCGCGCACCAGGGTCATCGTCCCGTCCGGCTCGCGCTCTCCGGATTCGCTGCCATAGGCGAAGAGGGCTTCCAGGCCTCCCTCCTGCTCGAAGGCGCCGAGCGTCGGGTAGCCGGTCAGCCGCAGAAATTCTGGATTGGCGTGGAGCAGCGCGTCGCCGTGATGAATGAGGAGCGCGACCGGCAGGCGGTCAAGGATTTCGCTGCTCATGCCGACGCCGCCGCGCGGGGCAGGGGGTGCCTCGCCGCCGGTCGTCGGAGCCGTCTCCTCCAGCCGGGTGGCGGTCGCGTCATCCGCCGACGTGCTTTCGGTGGTGGTGTCTTCTGCCGAAGTCAGGTTGCTCGCCGAGCGCGCATCATCGCTGCGCACCGCACTCGGCGGCGGCGTCGGCTCAACGAAATGCGCGCCGAGCTGCCGCGCGATTTCACGGAAGGCCGCCTGCTCGCCGCGTGTCAGCGCCCCGGAGCCCGCCGGCCGATGCTCATCGAGATCGATGACCTTGTCGGAGGGTGCGCGCACCGGAGCATCGACGATGCGAAGGGCGGGCCGTTCGCCGGCAAACGGGTCCTCCGCCGCCGGCTTGTCTCCCGCCGCGCCGTCCTCAGGTTCGCCCGTCGATTCATCGGCCGCATCGGACGCCTGCAACTCCGCTTCCGTCGGATCTCCAGCGGCGTCGGAAACGCCCTCGGCCGGAGCTTCGCCCGTCATTTCCTCTTGGCGGGGGGTAAGGGCGAGCGCCAAGCCGCTCGCCCTTTCGTCCTCGACCGCGTCAGCGAGCCGCACGATGCCGAAGCCGCGGAAACCGTCGAACTCGCGCGAACGGGAATAGGTCGGCAGGGCGGCGAGGTCGACCGGCACCTTGAGGCTCGTCCCCTCGACCGGCCACAGGATGGTCTTGCCGGACCAGGTGTCGCGGCGATGCAGAAGCGCGTTGATCTTGTGGTCGGGATCGAGATCGTAGCGGTCCGCAAGCTCGGCGAAGGTCAGGCCCACCACTCCGGCCGATCTCGGGCCGACGGCGGCTGCGAATTCCTCAGAGATCTCGCTAAAGCGCCCCTCCGCATCGATTTTCCAGACGAAGCGGACGGCGCGGCTGCCCGGCGTGAAGGTGAAGTCCGACTCCGCAGTCGTGCCGCTGGCGGCGTGCGACGTCGCCACTTGCGGCCCGGACTCAGGAGTCTCTGCGCTCGCTATCGGCTCTGAAGTCTCGTCGCCGGACTGAAGCGCCGGTTCGCTCTGTTCTTCCTCGACCGGCGTCGTATCGGCCGGCTGCTCTTCGGTCGCGCCGAGCTCGGTTATCGATACGGTCTCCGAAGCATCTTCCTGCACCGGAGATTCGGCAGGCTCGTCCGGCGCGGCCGGCGAAGCGGCGTCTTGGCCGGTCTCGACCTCTGCCGCAGCCACGGCGATTGCGTCTGGCCCGTCCGTGGCGGTGGTTTCTCCGCTATCCGGCGCCTCCAGCGTGGCCTCGACGGCGAAGAGAAGATGGAGGGCCGGGTGATCGGAAATTCTGCCGATTGCAGCAGGCAATTGCCCCTTCTCGGTCGCGACGAGGCGCTTGATCAGCCGGTCTTTCTCACGCGCCACCGCCGAGACGAGCGTCCGCCGGATGTCGTCCGACAGGCCCAGATGCTCGAATCCGGGCGATTGGGCGATGACGCTGCCGTCGTCGTCTAGCACGGCCATGTGCGTGTCGGGTCCGTCCAACCCGGCGATCATCGCGGCGGCGCGGTCTTCCGGGGAAAGCGCCTTGCCGTTGTGCGGCGCGGTGAAGAGAACGGCGTCCTCGCCGGGCCGGATGCGGATCATCTCGACGGTCGCGTTGAGCGGCAGCCGGCGGAAGCCGGCCGCGATCCGGATCAACAACTGGCGCCGGTCGTCGACGGCGGCAAGCTGCGCCGCGGCGGCGCGCAACTGGCGCAGCGACAGGTCGTTCGGATTGAGCGGACTATCGATGAAGTCGTAGACCGACGCGATGCCGAACAGCTTGGCGCCTTGGTCGTTTGCCCACAGGACGCGCGCCAGATCCTTCGAGAAGAGAACCGACGCATCGCCGCGGGCAAAATGCTCTCGCACCCGTGCATGCACGGCAATGTCGATGAATGGATACTGTCTCGCGGGCATGGGCAGGCCTATTGACGGGGCTCTTGCATGTTAACACTCTATTAATACCTGCCGCATCTGCGAGGGTCCAGCGACGGTCCTGCTCTCCGCGCGCCTTTCGCCGGGCAAGGTTAATAGCGGCGGGTTTTGTGCAGCGCACAATTTTGTTGCAATGCACAACGAGATCGGTTATAAAAGTCGCATCACTCACCAAGGCGCCTCTTGAGAGGGCCACACGAAGGAGCGCATACCAATGGCTACCAAGAAGACCGAAGACGCATTTTCCCTTTCCTTTGACCCGACCAAGTTCGCCGACAGCTTCCGCGAGTTCGCTGAAAAGGGCGCCGCGCAGTCGAAGGATGCCTATGCCAAGATGAAGACCGCCGCCGAAGAGGCAACGAAGACCGTCGAAGCGACGCTCGAAAGCGCCCAGTCCGGCTCCGTCGAGCTCGGCCTAAAGGCGATCAACGCGCTGCGCACCAATGCCGAGAACTCGCTCTCGCACATGGAAGCGCTGCTTGGCGTGAAGTCGCTTTCCGAACTGGTCGAACTGCAGACCGCCTTCATCCGCAAGCAGGCCGAAGTCGCCGTCGAGCAGGCCAAGACGATGCAGGAAGCCACCCGCAAGGTCGCCGAGAACGTTGCCAAGCCCGGCAAGGAAGCCGCCGAAAAGGTCGTTTCCACCTTCAAGAAGGCCTGATCGGTCCCTACTGCATGTCTCCTTAAATCGACCTCGATTTAAGGACAAAGACATGCAGCAATTCAAAGTGCTACAGCGACCTTTTGCGCGTCTGGTAAGACGCGCGGCGCTGTACGACCGTTCAAATTTGCTCAAGGGACCGGGTGCTTGCCATCCGGTCTTTTTGCTTGATAATCTGAAGTTAAGGCTTGCAAATCGGCTGAAGTGACCGTATGTGAGCCGCCAACGCGACGGCCCAAGCGATTTGGATCGCGCGCCCCGAGTGCGGTTGTAGCTCAGTTGGTTAGAGCGCAGGTTTGTGGCACCTGAGGTCGGTGGTTCGAGACCACCCAACCGTACCATTTCCCCTTCGAAAATCAGCGATCGCGAATTCCCAGCAAGCGGGCCGTTCATTCGGCACCTCGGCGGGACCTCAAGCGCTTGCAACAAGCCAGTCCGCGAAAAGCCGCGCCTTCGACGAAGCGCGCGGGTGGATCTTAAGGTAAAAGCCCACGGGAGAGGGGATGCTTTCCGGAACAAGTTTAACCAGCCGTCCTTCCTCGATCAGGCTTCCGACCAGCCCGTCCCAGCCCAGCACCGCCCCGACGTCGTCCTGCGCAGCCTGAAGCGCGATCATGTAGTTGTTGACATAGAAACTGCGGCCCTTGGGCTCGGGGTATCCAAGCGCGGCAAACCAGTCGTCCCAGCTTGTCCAGCCTGTTTCCTTGCTGCTCGAGTGAATCAACGGTGCCTTAACCAGATCCTCAAGCCTGGTAATGCCATGCTCGGCGGCGAAACGGGATGTTCCCATAGCCACGATGTGGTCCTGAAAGAGAGCGCGGTATTCAACTCCGGTCCCCTGCGGATTGCCGTAATGGATGCTCAGATCGCAGCGGCCGGTCATTCCCGGCACGTCGCTGACGAGCTGCGAGACGGTAACGGTGGGATGGATCTTCCAGAAGGCCGAGATCTTCGGTGTGAGCCACAGCGAACTGATAGCCGTGGTGGTCCCGACCGTGACGTCGACCGTTTCCGGGCGCTCGCGCATCTGGGTGACGGCTTCGGAAATCGTCTCGAACCCCCGCTGGATCGCGATGAACAGAAGCGCTCCTTTCTCCGTGAGTTCGACGCCGCGGTGGTGGCGGAGGAACAGGCTGCATCCGAGGTCCATCTCCAGCGCCTTGATCTGGTGGCTGACGGCAGCCGGCGTCACATTCATTTCCTGCGCGGCCTTCTTGAAACTCGCATTTCGCGCCGCCGCTTCGAAGCAGATAAGCGCGGTCATGGAGGAGAAGTCATAGGGGCTTGGCATCCGGACCTCTGATGAATCGTTCCTGTCGGTGTGCAGACGCTTGAGGTTAGCTCACCTAATTCAAGATGAAATTTTATGCCGTTGTCAAACGGGTTCATGGGCAAGAATAATTCAGCTCAGTTTGAAGCTACGCACCTGGAATCAGCCCATGACAGTCAATTCGCCATCCGTCCATGAACTGCTTGCCCGCCGCGTCGCGGGCTTCAGCCTGGAGCAGCCCTTCTATACCTCGCGCGAGATCTATGAACTCGACCTCAAGCACATCTTCTACAAGGAGTGGCTGTATGCCGTTCCGGCCTGCCAACTCGCCAAGGCGGGCAGCTACGTCACATTGCGCGTCGGCGCCTATGAAGTGATCATCGTGCGTGGCCGTGACGGCGAGATCCGCGCCTTCCACAATTCCTGTCGTCATCGCGGGTCGCTGGTCTGCAAGGCGCGCGAAGGCCAGGTGGCGAAGCTCGTCTGTCCCTATCATCAGTGGACCTACGAGCTTGACGGCAAACTGATCTGGGCAAACGACATGGGACCTGGGTTCGACGCGTCGCAATTCGGGCTGAAGCCGGTCAACCTGCGCAATCTCGAAGGCCTGATCTATATCTGCCTGTCCGACACGCCACCGGACTTCGAACCTTTCGCACAACTGGCGCGCCCGTATCTGGAGGTCCACGAACTCAAGGATGCCAAGGTCGCCTTCACCTCGACCATCGTCGAGAAGGGCAACTGGAAGCTGGTTTGGGAGAACAACCGCGAGTGCTATCACTGCAGCAGGAACCATCCGGCGCTCTGCCGCTCTTTCCCGCTCGACCCGGAAGTTGCCGGCGTCCAGGCCGATGGCGGGGTGTCACCGAGGCTGCAGGTGCATTTCGACCGTTGCGCGGCCGCCGGCGCGCCGGCGCAATTCGTCCTTGCTGGTGACGGTCAATACCGTTTGGCACGCATGCCGCTCCAGGAAAAGGCATTGAGCTATACGATGGACGGCAAGGCCGCCGTCGCCAGAAACCTTGGCCGGGTTGCCCCGCCCGACGCCGGCACGCTCCTGATTTTCCATTATCCGTCGACATGGAATCACTTCCTGCCGGATCATTCGCTGACCTTCAGGGTCGTGCCGATCAGCCCGACGGAAACCGAGGTCACGACCACCTGGCTCGTGCACAAGGATGCCGTCGAAGGTGTCGACTACGACCTCAAGCGCCTGACGGAAGTCTGGATCGCCACCAATGACGAAGATCGCGAGATCGTCGAGACCAACCAGCAGGGGATCTTCTCTCCGGCCTATGTTCCCGGTCCCTATTCGCCGGGCCAGGAAAGCGGGGTGACGCAGTTCGTCGACTGGTATGCGGCCTGGCTCGAGCGCGCCGTTGCGCCGCTTCGGGTGGCGGCGGAGTGAGCGGATGAGCCAGTTCAAGACACTCAGCTTCTGGGGCGATGCCGAACCGCTCGAATGCGTCACCCGCACGCCGGAAGCGCCAAACGTGGTGACCTTCAGCTTTCAAAGTCCCTCCGGGGCGCTGTTCAACCATGATCCGGGGCAGTTCGTCACGCTGGAACTGCCCGCTCCCGGCGGGCCGCTCTACCGCACCTATACGATCTCTTCCTCACCATCGCGGCCGACGGCGCTGACGATCACCGTCAAGGCGCAGGATCGGTCCATCGGCACGCGTTGGATGCTCGACAAGCTGCACAAGGGCATGCGCATCAGGGCCATCGGCCCGGCGGGAAAATTCTCGATCGTGCATCACCCGGCCGAGAAATACCTCTTCATCTCCGCCGGTTCCGGCATCACGCCGATGGTGGCAATGACCACCTGGCTTTACGATTCTGGGCGGGAGCCGGATATCGTCTTCATCAACTGCGCGCGCCGTCCCTCCGAGATCATCCTGCGCGACAGGATGGAACTCATGGCCTCGCGCATCGTCGGCATCGACCTGAAATGGGTGGTCGAGGAACCCGATCCCTTCCGGCCCTGGACCGGCTATCGGGGAATGTTCAACCAGATCATGCTGGGCCTGATGGCCCAGGACTATCTCGACCGCGAGGTGTTCTGCTGCGGCCCCGAACCTTTCATGCGAGCCGTGCGCGAGGCGCTTGCCGGTCTCGGCTACGAGATGAGCCGCTACCATCAGGAGAGCTTCACGGCAGAGCCCGAGCACGCCGAAGATGTTCCCGAGGATGTGGTCCCCGATCAGCAGAACCAGGCCGAGATCGCCTTCTCCCTCTCCGGCATCAGCGCCCGGTGCAACGAGACGGACACGATCCTGGTGGCCGCAAAGGCGGCGGGACTGGTGATCCCCTCGGGCTGTTCGATGGGAATCTGCGGCACCTGCAAGGTGCGCAAGACGGAAGGCCGGGTCCACATGGTGCACAATGGCGGCATCACGGAGGAGGATATCGAGGAGGGCTATATCCTCGCCTGTTGCTCCAAACCCCTCGGCCACGTGACCGTGGAAGCGTAGCCAAGGCGTCCGCCGGCGCCGAAAGAGAACAACAAGAAAGGGGCGGCTACCTGTCAGCGGTCTTCTTTGCAGGAAGATGCTTCAGGAGGGATTTGCAGGCGTTCATAATATGGGCATACAGCAGGTCCGCTGCTTTTTCCTCGTCCATGTCCCTGCAGGCTTTGAGAATTTGCCGATGTTCCCGGTCGGCTGTCTGCTGGCCTTTCGACAGCGTCAGTTGAACTCTCAGGTATCGTTCCAGTCGATCGTTCACGGAGCGGATCGTGTTGACGAGGAACGGCCGCTGAGCGTCCTCGTAGAGACAGCTGTGGAACCGCCAATTTAGTTCCGACCATAGAGCGACGTCGGTCTCCTTAGCGAAGGCGTCGCAGTAGGCGAGGGCCTTTTCGAAGGTCTCTTCAGCCCGACCGCTAAACCGGGGGATCATGCGCCCGCGATTTTAACGATGTTTTCATACACACTTCGCGGCATTCGAAGGCCCTCTGACGGCGGCCGCGGATATTCGATGCCGCTGACCCCGGGCACGAACACGCCGTGGCCCTGGAGCCGGGCTGCTTGTTGGCGCACTCGTCCGACACGATCAGCGCCGGCGGGCCCCGGCATCATTGCGACTACCGTCAAGCCCGCCGCTGGAGACGTCGTGCCCGACATGAAATCGGCCGTGTCCAGCGACCACGGCCCGCCGGAGAGCCCCGCCGACAGCATTTCCACCATCAATGCCACATTCGCTCCCTTGCGCCCGCCGAAGGGAAGGAGCGCACCGGCGAGTGCTTTCGTGGCATCCTGGGTGTCCACCCCGTTCTCGTCGACGGCCCAGCCCTCGGGGATGGAGCGGCCTTCGGCAGCGGCCGCCACGATGTTAACATAGGCGGTCGCGCTCGACGCCTGATCGATAATCAACGGCAACGAACCCTCTCCGAGCGGAAAGCCGAATGCCATGGGATTGGTGCTGTAGACCGCGGGTCCGCCCGGCTTTGCGACCACCATTGCATTGGCATTCGTCGCCGCGATCCCGACAATTCGCTCCGCCGCGAGCCTTCGCACGAAGTAGCCCAGTTCACCGGCGGTGTAGCTGTTCGTCTGGGTGAAGACAGCCACCCCGAATTCGCGCACCGTCCCGACAAGATCCTTGAAGGCGCGATCGAAGCCGAGCTGTGCGATACCCCGGTCGGCATCGGAAACAAAGAATGCCGGAAACGGGCGTTGCAGGGTCGGTGCCGGATCGCAGTTGATACGCCCCTCGCGGAAGCTGTTCAGATAATCCACCAGGTGGGGAAATCCAAGCATGGGAGGGCCGTAGAGTGCGGCCGACAAGGTTGCGTCGATGAGCGTGCGGGCGGTGGCTTCCGTGGCGCCTGCCGCCAGGCAAGCGCGTTTCGCAAGTTCCTCTGCTTCCGCCAAGCCGAGTGAAACCTCATCTGACATTCTCAATCTCCAGTTCTGTTTTCGTCCTTCGTAGAAGGCATATGGGGCCGGCCGCCGTGCCGCGCAGTCGCCGATCCGGCGCGTTGGAATTCCCGGTCAAACGGCCCCGGCATCAACCGGTCAGCCGGGGAATTCGTCGTCGAGCGCCGCGCGTGCGCCTTCTTCCGCATCGGATGTTCAGATCCGATGCGTGGAGGGTCGTGCGCCGTGATGATGGTTTCCCGGAGCCGGTCAGTTGCTCGTGACGGCGGCCGAAGCCAATGTCTTGAGGTCAACGCTCCCCAGAGGCATGCCAGCGGCGTTCACAATGGTCAGATCCTTGGCGTCACCATGGGCGAGGACCTTGATCGCGTCTTCGATCGAACTTCCTGCCAAGAGAGTCGCACCGTTGACCGGATGGCCCGGCGCAACCGGAGCCATGACGGCGTCCACATGGATGACGCGGCCGCGGTTCACCTCCTTGACGAAGCTCGCCACGTAGTCGTCGGCCGGCCTGAGGACGATGTCCTGGCTGGTGCCCTGCTGGATCACTTCGCCGTCGCGCAAGATGGCGATCTGGTCGCCCAGCCTCAGCGCCTCGTCGAGGTCGTGGGTGATGAACACGATGGTCTTCCTGATCTCCTTCTGCAGGTCGAGAAGCACCGTCTGCATGTCCATGCGGATCAGCGGATCGAGCGCCGAAAAGGCCTCGTCCATCAACAGCACCGGCGCGTCGTTGGAAAGCGCCCGGGCGAGGCCGACGCGCTGCTGCATGCCGCCGGAGAGCTGGTTTGGGTACTTGCTCTCGAAGCCCTTCAGCCCGACCCGCTCGATCCAGCGCATGGCGATCTCGACCGCCTTAGCGCGTTCGACACCCTGGACCTCGAGCCCGTAGAGGGTGTTGTCGAGAACATTGCGATGCGGAAGAAGCGCGAACTTCTGAAACACCATCGCCGTCTGGTGCCGGCGAAACTCGCGCAGTTCCATCTCGTTCATCTTGACCACATCGACGGCGTTCACCAGCACTTCGCCGGCGGTCGGATCGATCAGACGGTTGATGTGGCGGATCAGGGTGGATTTCCCCGAACCGGACAGCCCCATGATGACCTGGATGCAGCCGGAGGGCATCTCGATGTTGATGTCCTTGAGGCCGAGCACATGGCCGAATTTCGCATTCAACTCGGTTTTCGAGAGACCGTTGCGCACGGCCTCGACATGCCTTGCGGCGTTCGGGCCGAAGATCTTGTAGAGGTTGCGGATCTTGATGCCGTCGAAGCGATGATCAGCCATGGACGACCTCCCTGTGCTTCTGCAGCCGCTTGCCATAGGCCTGGCTGACGCGGTCGAAGATGATGGCGATGCCGACGATGGCGAGGCCGTTGAAAATGCCGAGGGTGAAGTACTGGTTGGCGATCGCCTTCAGCACCGGCTGGCCGAGGCCCTGTACGCCGATCATCGAGGCGATGACGACCATGGCGAGCGCCATCATGATCGTCTGGTTGATGCCGGCCATGATCGTCGGAAGCGCCAACGGCAGCTGCACGTTCTTCAGCTTCTGCCAGCTCGACGAGCCGAAGGCGTCGGCGGCCTCGAGCACGTCCTTGTCGACCAGCCGGATGCCGAGATCGGTGAGCCGGATCATCGGCGGGATGGCGTAGATGACCACCGCGATCAGGCCGGGAACCTTGCCGATGCCGAGCAGCATGACGACCGGGATCAGATAAACGAAACTCGGCATCGTCTGCATCACGTCGAGCACCGGGTTCACGACCCGCTGCATGCGGTCGGAACGGGACATCAGAATGCCCATCGGGATGCCGATGGCGATCGACAGAACGGTGCAGACGAAGATCATCGAGACCGTCCGCATCGTGTCGTCCCACATGTCGAAATAGCCGATGGCGAGCAGCGTAACGAGACAGCCGAGCACCACCTTCCAGCTCCGGCTCGCACCCCAGGCAATCACAAGGATGATCAGCATGATGATCGGCCAGGGCGTCTTGGTCATGAAGCGCTCGGCGGCGATCAGGAAATGCTGCAAGGGCGAGAAGAAGACCTCGATCCCATCACCATAGGCGCGCGTGAACGCCCGGAATCCCTCGTCGATGAGCTTTTTCAGCTCTCGGAGCGAGTCGTCGTTCATGCTCGGAAATTTAAAAAACCAGTCCATTCGGTTCCCCGGTTCAAAGAAGCCGCGCATGCTTTTTTATTTTTTCGGCTGTGGAATGGGGCGCGCCAAGGCGCGCCCACGCGTCAGTGGCTTAGAGCGCCGCCTTGATCTTCTCGGCGGCTTCGGGCGTCACCCACTTCGTCCAGACGTCCTCGTTTTCTTCGAGGAAGTGCTTGGCACCTTCTTCGCCGCTCGCCTGATTGTCCGTCATCCAGGCCATCAGCTTGCTGACGGTGTCGTTGCTCCAGGAGCGTTTGTTCAGGTATTCCATGACCTCGGGGCCGGCCTTCTCGGAGAAGGGCTTGGCCACCAGCGTGACGATGGTGTCGACCGGCCAGGCGCTCGGCTTCGGGTCAGGGCAATCGGCCACGGTGATGCACCGCTTCCACTCGGCTGCGTCTTCCGCAACGCCCGGCTCCAGCTTGACCATCGGATATTTGCCAAGCAGCGCTGTCGGCGCCCAATAGTAACCAACCCAGGCTTGCTTGGACTCGTATGCCTTCGCGATGGAGCCGTCCAAACCGGCGGCGGAGCCGGTGTCGACGAGCTTGAAGCCGGCCTTCTCGGCCTCAAACGCCCTATAGAGCTGCGAGGTGACGACCGTGCCGCCCCAGCCCTGAGGGCCATTGAAGATCGCGCCCTTGCTCGGGTCTTCCGGATCGGGGAAGAGTTCCGGGTGCTTCAACATGTCGGGAATTGTTTTGATGTCCGGATGGGCATCCGCCAGATACTTCGGAATCCACCAGCCCTGTACGCCGCCGTCGGGCAGCGGCGAACCGACCTGCACGATCCGGCCCTCTTCCGTTCCCTTCTTCACGACATCGGGCAACAGGTCGATCCACGCCTCCGGCGCGATATCGGGCTCGCCCTTTTCCGCCATCGAAGTGATCGTCGGGACGGTGTCGCCGATGGTGATTTCAGCGTCGCATCCATAACCCTCGTTCAGGATGAACCTGTCGAGATTGGAGAGCACTTCCGCGCTCTGCCAGTTCATGCTCGCGATGGTCAGAGATCCGCATTCCGCGGCGCTCGCGACGGACGCGCCTCCCAGGACGCCAAGCGCGAGGCAGGTTGATGCAAGGAGCTTTTTCACTGTCGTTCCCTTTGTTTGGCGGCGTTCGTTAACGGAGCTGGCCTGCCGCGGTCGCCAGATCCGATCGGCTCAGGAGTGCTCTCCCATAGTCACCGATTTCTGAAAAGCGGCATCGAGCCCGTTTCGGACGGCAGCGTCGAAGCCGGCGGCGCGCATCGCCTCGATTGCAGCAGCAGTCGTCCCGCGGTAGCCGACAAAGGCTTCCACCGTATCGGCGGGACATTCGCCGCTCTTCTCGAAGAGTCGCCCGGATCCGACCAGAACGGCGGTAACGGCCCGTCGCGCAACATCCGGTTTGATGCCGCGTGCCACGGCATCGCGCATCATGGCGTCGGCCAGAAGAGCCGGGAAGGCTGGCCCGGACCCGGAAAGGCCGGTCAGGTAGTCGATGCCGTTTTCGCTCGCGACCTCGTCCTGCGTGCCGCAAGCATCGAAGATTGCGCACACGATGGCGCGATCTCGATCGTTCACGCCTCCGGAGCCGATCCACGGCGTATAGGACTTGCCGACCTCAGCCGCCGCGTTGGGCAAGCTGCGGACGACCCGGTCCGTATTGTGGTGTTCGGCCAATTGGCTCAAGCGAATACCGGCCATGACGGAGATCACGAGCTTGCCATAGGCATCGACCTTGAGCGGCGGCCAGTCAGCGGGTCGGACCGAAACAATGATAACGTCCGAGCGATCGGCCAGCCGCTGATTGTCGGTGGTCCAGAAGGAACCGGCAAAGCGGTGCGGTTGCTCGCGCCGATAGGAGAGGGAAAGATCGCGCGGCTGCACCAGACCAGCATCGAGGATCGAAGCGGCAATGGCGCCGCCGAGCCAACCGCCGCCTCCGATGATGCCAATTCTTAGTGAGCCACTCATGTCTCCATTAACCTCTTAGTCGGGCTTGTAGCCGTGCCGGGAATAGAAGCGGTCGAGCTCCCGTTGTTCCGGCACCTGACCCGTGTAGATCGCGATATATTCGGGGATGCGCTTCATACGGAGTGCGACATCTTCCTGGGTCTGCATCGAGATGTAACCGATCTGAACCAGGTAGGTCGTGCGGGCGCGGACGTCGGCGGTGATCTCCGAATGACCGAAACGCATGAACATCCGTTTGAGGGCTCCCAGCCGGACCTGGTCGGCCTTCTGGACCTCGGCCAGGATGTCGTCCGACTGGAGTGCCCAGCTGCGTACGGCAAACTCGAACTTGGAGTCGAACAGCTCCTTGTTCAGCCAGCAATCGAAGACGTTGAGCATCGCTTCGGCGAGAGATTCCGCATAAGCCTCCGACTGTTTGACGATATTGCCGGTGTTCCTGTCCCGCCACCGACCGATGAGTGCAGCGAGCAGTTCTTCCCGGTCCTTGAAGAACCAGTAGAAGCTTGTTCTCGAGAGATTGAGCCTCTTTGCCAGCGGCAGGATCTTTACCGAATCCACGCCTGCTTCCAGCAGGGATTCGTAGGCCGCTTCCAGCCAACCCTCCTGCGATCCGCGCCAGCCGCTGTCGTTTGAGACCTGCTCCATGGTTATCTCCTAGCAAATTGTGAGAGGATGTACAAGAAAAATGTACATGCATGTCAAGGTTAATGACTTTATTGTTTTCTATATTGACACCTATGTACATTCTCGCGTAGCGTTCGGGGTGAATTTTCTAGACCGGAGCCCGGCAGATGTCGAACGATCCCCTCCTTCAGCCCTATCAGCTCAAGCACCTGACGCTGCGCAACCGCATCATCGTGACCGCGCACGAGCCGGCCTATCCGGAGGACGGCATGCCGAAGGAGCGCTATCGCGCCTACACCGTGGAACGGGCAAAGGGGGGCGTGGCCATGACGATGACCGCCGGATCAGCGGCCGTCTCGAAAGACAGCCCGCCGGTGTTCAACAATCTGCTCGCCTACAAGGACGAGATTGTCCCTTGGATCAAGGAGATGACCGACGCCGTGCACGAGGAGGGTGCGGCGATCATGATCCAGCTCACCCATCTCGGCCGACGCACGCGTTGGGACAAGGGTGAGTGGCTGCCCGTCGTGGCGCCGTCCCATCACCGCGAGGCGTCGCACCGTGCCTTTCCGAAGAAGATCGAAGACTGGGACATCGAAAGGATCATCAAGGATTTCGCCGATGCGGCCGAGCGGATGAAGGCGGGCGGCATGGACGGGGTCGAGCTCGAAGCCTACGGGCACCTCATCGACCAGTTCGCCTCGCCGTTGACGAACGAACTCGACGGCCCTTACGGCGGCTCGCTCGACAACCGCATGCGCTTCTGTTTCGACGTCCTGAGGGCGATCCGAACGCGCGTCGGAGAGGATTTCATCCTTGGCGTGCGCTACACGGCAGACGAATGTCTTCCCGGCGGAACGGGAAGGGAGGATGGCCTGGAAATATCGAAGCGCCTCAAGGAAAGCGGGCTTATCGATTACCTGAACGTCATCCGCGGCCATATCGATACCGACGCCGGCCTCACCGACGTGATCCCGATCCAGGGCATGGCCAATTCGCCGCATCTTGATTTCGCCGGCGAGATTCGCGCCGCGACCAACTTCCCGACCTTCCATGCCGCCAAAATCCCGGATGTCGCGACCGCCCGCCATGCGATCGCCTCCGGCAAGGTCGACCTGGTCGGGATGACCCGCGCTCACATGACCGATCCGCATATCGTCCGGAAGATCATCGGGAAACGCGAGGAAGACATTCGCCCCTGCGTCGGGGCGAACTACTGTCTCGACCGCATCTATCAGGGCGGCGCCGCCTATTGCATCCACAACGCCGCGACCGGACGCGAGCTGACGATGCCGCACACGATCGCCAAGGCGGACCGTCGCAAGAAGGTTGTGATCGTCGGCGCCGGGCCGGCCGGTCTGGAGGCGGCCCGCGTGGCAGGCGAGCGCGGCCATGAGGTCGTCGTCTTCGAGGCGGCCAACGATCCGGGCGGCCAGATCCGGCTGACGGCGCAGAGCGAACGCCGACGGGAAATGATAAGCATTATCGACTGGCGCATGAGCCAGTGCGAGAAGCACGGCGTGACCTTCCACTTCAACACCTGGGCGGAAGCGGACACGGTTCAGGCGGAAAACCCGGACGTCGTCATCATTGCGACCGGCGGCATGCCCCACACGGACATTCTGTCGAAGGGCAACGAGCTGGTCGTTTCCGCCTGGGACATCATCTCGGGCGACGTCAAGCCCGGCACCAACGCTCTGATCTTCGACGACGCCGGCGACCATGCCGGCCTGCAGGCCGCCGAGTTCATTGCCAAGGCAGGGGGCAAGGTCGAGATCATGACTCCCGATCGCTCCTTTGCGCCGGAAGTCATGGCGATGAACCTCGTCCCCTACATGCGCTCTCTGCAGAAGCTCGACGTGACCTTCACCGTCACCTACCGGCTGGAAGCGGTCGAGAAGAGCGGCAATGAACTCGTCGCCCATGTCGGCAGCGACTATGGCGGCGTCAATAAACAACGGACCTTTGATCAGGTCGTCATCAACCACGGCACCATTCCGCTCGACGAGCTCTATTTCGAGCTGAAGCCCGCCTCGAGCAATCTCGGTGAGATTTCCCACGACCAGCTGATCGCCGGCAGGCCGCAAACCGTTTGGCGCAACGCCGACGGCAAGTTCCAGCTCTTCCGAATCGGCGATGCGGTCTCGGCGCGCAACACCCACGCGGCGATCTATGACGCGCTTCGCCTTCTCAAGGACATCTGACGCCGGGGCTGGGTCGCCGGGAGCGGCCTGCCGGCCGCACGAGGGATACGCAATGACAGCTCGAAGCGAAGCCCTTCAGTCTTTCGTCGACGCCGCCTCCGCGGCTTTCGACCAGTTCGCGCAGGCGACGGAATCGCGCGGGTCGATCGCGCAGATATTCTCCGCGCTTGAAGTGCCGGGCGTGCAAAGACCCGGCCCCGGAAGCCGGCTGCCGGTCTGCGTCCATCTGGACACGGCGCTTGCCGTCGAGACACAACACGACGCGCTCCGCCGCTTGGTCGATCGGTTCAAGACGATCGAACCGCTGCTCGAATGGCGGCGCCGGACAAATTATGACGGCTCGGAGAGCGAGAATTTCTTCGAGGGCCACGCCAATGCGATGATCATCGGCCCCGGCGGTCTCGAGGAGCGGCGGGACCTATGGTTCGGCGTCACTCTCATGGCGCCCGACGTCCGCTATCCCGACCACGATCACCCGCCGGAAGAGGTCTATCTCGTCCTGTCGGAGGGAGAATTCCGACAGGGGCAGGGCGCCTGGTTCTCGCCTGGCGTCGGCGGCTCCTTCTACAACCAGCCGGGAACCAGGCACGCCATGCGCTCGGTCGGCACACCGCTCTTTGCCTTCTGGGTGCTGCTGGCGAACGGGCCGGCTTAGCGAGTCCTCAGCTAGAACATCTCAAGGAACTAGGAAAACCAGCATGAAGATTTTGGTCACTGTTAAGCGGGTCGTCGACTTCAACGTCAAGATCCGGGTGAAGGCGGACGGTTCGGGCGTCGAGCTTGCCAATGTCAAGATGTC
>NZ_NWTD01000010.1:0-171432 GCF_002532005.1 Sinorhizobium sp. NG07B
CCCTCGCCTTGCTCGCTGCGAGAGCATGGAAGATGGACGGCGACAATATCTGGTTCCATCCATGGACGTGGACAACAATCTCTTCCTGGCTTTCGGACAACAATGCTGAAAGCATTTCATAGGCACGTTTGTTGAAATGCTTATCGAATATATCGGCGATGCTGTGTCCGTCTCGCAACGGTCTTTCGCCCAACGCGATCGTGCGCACGGCAACGTCCAGTTCCTTCACACCGACGCCGTCATCCCCGACAAAAAACGTGCAGTCGATGCCGGCATTTCGGCATGCTTGCAGGCACTGGACTGCGACCTTTGTTGCGCCGCCGCGCACGACCGATACGTCATTTATGACTATAAGGCGCATATCCCAGGACCATCGCAAATGGTACGCGCGCCCGGCCCGGGCGCATACTTGATCTCATTAGCTTAGACTTCCCGCCGCTCAATGAGGCGCCATTTTTGGGTCGATTGCAATTCGGCCTTTTGCACTATCGGGTGGCGTCAGAATCATTAAGTCGCCGCTGGCCGCCGCCGGATAGGCGACCCGGTCGAAACGGTGCGTGGTCAAGCATTGCCGATCAAATGGATCGGTCGTCAGGTCTATTGCCCCAGAGCCTTCTACGAATCCCGGTCAGCTTTGGGGCTTCGTTCACACGGAACCTGTGCCTGGCGGGAGACCTAGCCATCAATGGCATGAGTGACGAGTAGTTATCGGCATGTTGGCGGTCGGCGTGTGCGCTACCGACGAAGCAATGGACGAGTCGCTGCCGCCCTTTTGTGCGACCTCTTGAAGGAGGTCGTCGCACGCGGCTGGGGCGGTAGCCGCGAGGAGATCATCAGAGAGACGATGCTGGAAATCGAGTGCTTCCGAAAAGGGGCGTTCGGCGCGGTATAAGAGCGCGACTACTCTCCGGTACTCTGCTGCTGCTTGCCTTCTCGCTCGGCAACCCGCGCTACTAAACCGAGATAAGCACGTCTCACCTCGGCGTCCACGATCCGGGCGAATGCCCGATTGAGCGCGATGCCCATCGGACTCGAGACGAAGTCTTTCATCGAGGGGCCCGCGCCTGGCCCGCTGTCGCCATAGTAGTCCGTCTCCGGCGGGTTCTCGAAGAAGGATGCAAGCGGTACTTCGAGCGCACTCGCAATCGCTTGAAGCCGGCTCGCGCTCACTCTGGTGCGGCCGTTTTCGTATTTTTGGACTTGCTGGTAGCTCACTCCAAGAGCTTGCGCAAGCTCCGTCTGGGACATGTGCAGCAAGACGCGCTGCATACGGATTTTCCGGCCAACTCGAGTGTCGACCGGATCGGGCTGTTTTCGCGCCGAGGGGCTGCGGGACACACGATTCTCCTTGCAATTGAGCCTTAGATCGGCGCCGAGTTGAGACTATTGGGGCCTTCGCCCCGGGACTCTTTGCAGTGCCTTGTTGGTTGGCGAACCGTGGCCGCAGTCCGCATTTCGCCGGCGTTGCTGCCGGAACTTTCGAATTTTCTGCGGCGGATCAACGAACAGCACCAGCACAACAGCAATGGCAACGATTACGTATGCCGGAACACCGGTCTTTGCGCTCGAAACGGCAGCGAGCGACATGGCTGCTGCGATGTAGATGGCTGTCGATCCGGGGCCAGATGCGACCCTCCAACTCAGCTCCGAAAGCCGATCTCTCCATCTACTGTCCGGCATTGCTGTCGCTCCGATTGCACGTCGGCGTCAGCCGCAATTATGTGTCGCGTCAGCCATGCGGCAACCCATTTCAGACCTTTAGCGGCACTCGTCGGACTAAGGTCCGATAGCTGCGAGGCCACTTCGGCTCTTGACTTGGCTCAAGAGCCGTTCTCGTCACTCGCCAGTAATTCCTCGAGGAGCTCGTCTCTGTCCGTCATATCAAACTCGCGGATCATGTAGAGAACTCTCAACCCCTCCATCACAGCCGTATGGCTGATCGGGTCCACTTGGTGCATCTTGCACCACTCGGAAACAACCTGCTCCACGAGCTCCGCCTCGGTTTCTTTGGTTGGCGATACCTTCCCTGCTAAACGCTTGACCATTGACGGTTCCTCCCGGCAATGCAGTGAACTCTTCCTGAAAGAAGGCGTCTCGCCGTATCCAGCGTAGGGCTTCTAGGTCAGTCGGATCTCAGCGCTGCGTGGCGTTTTCTGTTATTTGTGGGGCATAGACAGCGGTTTCTGTCCCGTTCTCAGACCACGCCCCACCGATCGCCAGGTAGGCCAGGATAGCGGCTACGGTGAGCAGAAGTAGGCCGATCGGGAAAGCGGTTGAGGCGTTCTGTTCTGGCCTGTTGTGATTGTAGCGACGCGGCATTTCGCACTTCCACAATATTTCGGGAAGAAACGAAATTGATGTGCACTGGTTCCCGCTGGGAAGACCCGAAGGGACTTTGGTCCGGGGTATAAAGGCTAAAGGTCTGAGAGACATTGCCGAACGATTTTTTCGGCACATATCCGACAAAGCACCCAAAGATCGCGGGCTGGAACCTGCGAACCGCTGGGGTGTTAATCCCAGAGCAATGCGTTCCGTCCCTTCTGCAGCGCTCTGGGATTTTTCAGTTGCGGATCTTTCCAACGATGGCCGGATCAGAATGATTCTCAGGCAGGAAAGAAAATGTCGTTAGTGCGTGTCGGCAGAGCCCGCTTGGCGATGGCTCTGCCGCAATGTCGAAAGCAATTGCTCTCAGTCAAGAGTCGTGAACTGGACGACCTGTTCGAAGCCTACGCCTTGGCGGCCGAGGCATTGGAAAGGTTCGCCTTGGAGGAACCGCAGCAGGCCGATCTAACCGCAGAATACCGGGATATTTGCGCAGGGATTGAAACCGAGGTCCTGCAACTACTGGGCCAACGCGACGGCACGGTTAACGGGGCATGACAATCAAATCGCGAGCTGCAGTGCCCTTTCCACCGCCTGTCGAAAGGGTCAGATCCTCAGTGGCGAGCTAAGGTCTCCTCTCCCCCCCCCACGAAGTTGATGGAGGCGAATTTTGACCTATGCGGTCGTCGATAGCCGGCATGCTGAACGGCACGGTTTGCCCGGCAGTCATTTAAACAGGCGGTGCACCCGGACACGAGATAATCCTGCAGCCGCCTCTGTAAGAAGTTTCACGGCTCCAGGATGGACCAGAAATCAATCAATTGTCATGATTTCCCAGTCGTTCACCTTCCGACCCGAAGGCAACACTGCACACACATGGTCCAGGCTGATGTGAGCTACAAGAAAGTAGCTCACCGGGACGCCCGCGATAGGTACTAGTTACGAGAGATTGAGGTGCCGATGAGGCTTCACCATAGCTTGGGGCCAAGACGACCCAACTTTAAGCCTTTCTTGCCCAATCCATGCTTGCCCCAACCATCTCCGCCATTCGATTCGCAATAGCTTGTGAATTCAAGTTTGTTCCAAGTAACAAAGCAATAGATGGCGGTGTCACCACCGCAAACTGCCCCGCTTTCTTCGCGCCGCGCCTGTTCCTCTTGGTCCAGCTCAGTGGACTTTAAATCGATGGACTTTG
This sequence comes from Sinorhizobium sp. NG07B, assembly GCF_002532005.1. Classification (NCBI taxonomy): domain Bacteria; kingdom Pseudomonadati; phylum Pseudomonadota; class Alphaproteobacteria; order Hyphomicrobiales; family Rhizobiaceae; genus Sinorhizobium; species Sinorhizobium sp. NG07B. The sequence goes on from NZ_NWTD01000010.1 coordinate 3,518, forward strand.
CTTCGGTCGTCTTCACGCTCTTCGCTTTGCTTTTCGCTGCTTTCGACATGGAAAAGACTCCCAGCTTTTAGTTTTATCAATATTCAATATTGGCAAGACACTCTTCAGGATACCCTTAGGAAAAAGAGTATTACGACATTTTTGACCCAAGATCGCCATCAAGGAGGATGCTGGCGGCCGGCAACCCATGCCGAGTGGACTCCGTCGCGCCGAGCTCTCGCCATGCACGACCCGCCACATAACCGGGAGCGAATTGCCGAAGAGGCGCAAAGGAACGCCAAGGACGGGATGGTACAGGGGGAAACACGCGCCGCCATATTGCGCCGGTGCGCTGACGCAAGAAGTGGCTTAATGCTGGGAATTGCGTATCGATCGAACGCGTTCCGCGCATTCTGGTCGGGCTTGATGACATCATGGCATGATTCGGTGGAGAGCCCGCGACTGCTGTGGCGGGGATTTTTGCCCGAAGGCCACGCAACCCTTGCAGGCTGGCGGTCAATCGCTCGGTATCGGGGGAGTTCCAGAACGCCGATCACCATAGAAACACTGGCGGACGATGTCTCCGCGGTCGCTTCTCTGCTCCACCTTCAGTCCTTCAACCTCGTCGGCATCAGGATCGGCGGCCTGGTCGCGCAACTGATCGCCGGGCGGCTGCCCGAAAGGAGCGGTCCTTGATCATCCTGGGTTCTCCAGTAGCACCATCAGCTAAGTCATGGCGATAGAGCCTCCGGGAAATGGTGTATCGCAAGCGAAGTCCGTTCGCAGGCCTACGATCGTCCCGAAAGAAGGCGTTTGGGCAGGGTGCAATGACGGTTCCTGTCTGCAAAGGCCGCCATTCAGTGCTTTGGGCTTCTAGTTCCGCTCTCCACCCTTTTGCGACCATGGGAATCGCACCTCAAGCGGTCACTCGGGGGTAAATTACCTTCGCAGAAATGGTAAGATGGCTGACGATCTGAAAAAGGAGCTCTTTGTTTTTCAGTAGGTTGGCCAACGTCAAAAGGCAAAATAGCGTGGCAATGGACACTATGTCGCCGAATCTTCTGCGCTGACCGGGTTCGGAAATGCGGGGTCTTAGGAGCGATCGGTCTCTATCGCCGGCCGGTGGTACGAGACCGGCATGCGTCGTGCCGATCTCGAAAACTGACCTGAGCTCTCAAAAAGGCCAGAACCCGGCAAGGTAGGTCGCGGTGTCGTTTAGCCAAACTATCGTGTCCTGATACCAGGCGACGACGGTTTCATAACCTGCCTGGACGATGGCCAGGAACAGCACAACCACGGCGATCCCGCCAAAGGCCTTACCGAACCATTCGTCGCCTTTGGGATCGTTAGTCTGAATGACGTACTGTTGTCGGTTATCGTTGAGCATGTGCCTTTAACGGTCCCGATCGTCGCGGTCGCGTTCCTTTTGTTCGATCTGCTCCCGCTCAATCTCCTCGAGACGAGGAATGTGCTGTTGTGCGGGATCTGTCCGTGTCGTCTCTCCGCCACCCTGTGCGGCTTCCCTATCCTTATTTAGACGATCTTGCAGGCGATTTGTAGCATCGACCGTCGAAGCCAGATCGTGAGCCTCGCGCGCGTCATTGTCGCTGGGCTGCCGATCTTCCTCGTCTGCCCGCAAATCGCGCTGCTGTTCGTCGAGAGCGTCGACGATCGGTGCCTTGTCCTTTGCTTCCTGCGGACGATCCGATTTGTTTTCGGTCTGATCGATCGCCCGTTGCAAATCAGGATCGTGCTCGGCAACTTCTCGAATGTAGCTATTACCTTGGACGGCCAATTGCGCAGCTCGCTCCATTGCCTGATTAAGACCGTTCTGGAATCCGTCCTTGCGGTCAGTCGAAAACTCTCCGTCTTCGATCCGATCGAGCCCTTCTCGGTAATGCTCGATCTCAATCATGGCTTCGTTGCCGGCCTCGACGGCTGCCTCGCCGTGTTTAGCAACCGCGGCATCCCGCTTGTCGTTCACTGGATCGCGCGTCTCTTCGCCACTTTGCTCCGACAGTGCCTCCTTACGCTGCTCGTAGAGACCCACCAGCTCACGCTTCTGGTTGACGAAATCGCGAGCCAAGCCTGCTACTTCGTCAAAATCTGCCCGGTCCTCTGGGGCAACGGTACGCTCCAGCTTGAACAAGGCCGTTTCCACCTTCTTCTCATAAGCCTCAAACTCTGCTCGTGAAGTTTCGCGCAATTCCTGACCCTCCAAAACCATTTCCTGCAATGTGACCAAATTGGCGCGGAAGTTCGATCCGAAATCCGCATGAATGATAGTGGCGCTGGTTTGCATCTGCACCGCTGAAAGCCCAGTTTCTAAGTATGCTCGATGCTCTGTAGCATAGGCGACCGTCTGACGATCGCCAGCCACCAACGCGATCTTCTGCCATGTCTCCTGAGCCGTTTTGGCGTATTGCCGACTCCTGTCGCTTTTGGCGACAGTACGTCGGCCGCTGCGCTTGGCGTCGTATCTCGCCTGCGCGGCCTCGCTTGTGCCGACATGCTCTGTGCGACCTTCGCGGCTCATCGGCCGGACTTGGGTGCGCGTGAATGCCGGTGGACTGGCAAACTCGCGCCGATCGGTCATTTCCATCTCAATGCCGTGCTCCCGCGCCTTCTCTGCCATGACGGATCGCCATTCCCGAAACACGGCAGGCGTCGTCTCGATGCGATCACCGGAATCCGATTTCATTGCCACGATGGCATGAGCATGCACATGCGGACGCTTACCTCCCTCCCCTGCCTCTTTCGGATCGCTCGCCGGATCGTGCATTGCGAAGACATATCGATGCCCGGCAAATTGATGAGCAAGGAAGTCGCGCACCGCGCCTTCGAATGCGGCAACATCAGTTCCGGCCCGAGCCGACATAATGACGTGCATCACGTCACGGCTCCTGCGACTGTGGAGCTCGCTGCGCCATTCCTTCTGCACCAGGTCGCCTGCGACCTTCTCATTCCCTATCGGCTGGCCGCGATCGTCGCGAACGTCATGCCGATCGACGAGGCCGCGCAAGCGGCTGGCGCCGAACTCGACGCCATTTCCGTAGCCATGAAAGGAGAACTTCGCCGCCGCCTCGCCCGCGGCCGAGCTGATATCATACCGGCCCTGGATGATGCCGGCCGCCTTCGCGTCGCCCGTCAGCCGCTCCCCCTGCCCGCTTCGCAATACGACAAGCCCCTGAACGGTCAGGGAGCCGCCCTCATTTTTCGCGATCGCATAGGCATAGCGCCGGTCGCCAAAGCCGCTCGTCAGGGTGCTCCTTACCTGCTCGTGCAATCCCTCGTCCGATGCAAAGCCGGACGCCGCGATTTCGACGGAAAAACTCCCAATGTCGCGGCTTTCCGCGCGGTTCTGGAAAAGATGGTCCCAATCGGCACGGATCCGCGCCAGTTCCTCTCGCCCCTCGAGGATCCTGCCGCTTTCATTCTCCACCTTCAGCTCGCCGCCACGCGACACATAATTCAGCATCGCCCCGACCCGAGCACCGCCGCCATAAGACGCCATTTTGACGACTGCCGGCTGGCTTCCCTTTGCGACGGCCGCTAGCCGCGCCTCCATCGGTCGGGCAACCGTTGTCGCCGACGTTACCTGCGCTCGATGAGCCCCCCTGCCCTTCGATGCGGATCCACGAGCACCGGAAGCCCCGCTTGATCCTCCGCCGCCACCTGCAGCGCCGAGTTGAGCCAACTGCTTCAGGCGCTTTCGCATCTCTTCTTCAGCCGAAGCGCCCCGCCCGCCAGACGACATTTCGTGCAGTAGCGCTGCGCGCCGCTGCTCCCATTCGCTGGTGAATGCGCCGAAGAAGATTTCCAAAGGCTACTTCTCCCCTCGACGCTGATAACCAGCTCGCCGCGTCAGAGCACGTAACTCGCTCATCACGGCCGCTTGAATCCGCTGCACGTTCTCAAGGTTGATGTCCAATTCGCTTGGGTGGACACCACGGCCGCTGTTGAGCGCCCTCGCAACCTGGTTCAGATTGATCCCGATCATCCTCATGTCTTCGAGCAGAGCCGCCATGATTAGGCGGTCATCGCCGGTCAACATCGGCCGAACCCCCGCCCCCTCCAGTAGCAGCGACCGGAAAAAGCTGGACACCGTCATGCCGGCATCGTCGGCGGCCTTCTCGATCGCCGCATGTTCGTCACCCGTCACGCGAACATGAACAGTGCGATCCTTCTTCGCCGGCTCCAGAGGAGCATTGAATTTCACGTCATCCATTTGGGCATTGGCCCCTACTGGCGCTTGCGTCAGATGATCGAGGGTTCGTCCCTCGATTGCAGGAAAGTGCGTAGCACATTTTTCCGTATCCTGCCACTCAAAAGGGGAATTCAACCACTCTAAAGGGGAATTCAACCAAACAACTTCGAGCTGCCTCGCTCCGCTCGGCCTTTTCGATTTTCGGACCGACCGGGACTGCACCCGGTCGGAGTAAACGAGGAAACGAGGAAACGCTCACCAGGTTCACCTCCGAAAACCGCTCTGAAGGCCTTTGTCCGCCCTCGTACTCAGTGCGAGCGTCAGAGCCGGCCTCACGCGGCTCCGGGGTTCACTGATCTGGGCGCTTTCACCGCACCGGTCAGCGCCAACAATCAAAGGGAATCAGCGAGCGACGCACCAGTCGGTTCACATGCTTTTGTCGTGTCGAATTTTCACACGAGTTAGAAACACGATGGTTGCGTGTCGTGTGGCAGATTGTTCACATAATGTGGACTTGGTTTAAATCGACCGATTGACCACATCCCATGGTAGTGCCATGTTCACTCAGCGTGTGAGCAGTTGTTCACATGCTGCGGCCCCATCCCTGGAAGATGAGGTGTGATCAACAATTCACATCGTGCGCAGAAGGGATGTGAACATGCCGCACAAGCGCCGGCCTGACCGCCGGACCGACTCTGATATGGCAAAAGGAGTTGCGACGTATGCCACTATGTATTTCTGCCGTGAGCGGCAAGGGTGGAGCCGGAAAGACGACAGCGGTCATTTTGATTGCCGGCGAATACGCCCTTCAGGGAAGACGTGTCCTCCTCATCGACGCGGACGGGCGCCAAAACCTGCAGGAATGGTGGAAGCGCTGTGAGGCGAAGGACAGCCTGCCTGCGAACATCGACCTCATTACCGCTGCCCGCCAGACGACCGTGCAGCAGCTCCTGGAAAACGATGCGAACAAGTACGACGTCGTTTTGATGGATACGCCCGGCCAGGACACCGTTTTAAGGGACACGATTATTGCAGGGTCGCATATCGTGCTGACGCCGATCCAGCCAAACCAGGACGAGATCAAGGCGGCTGGCCAAGCGGCGACAGACACGGCCGACATCTCCGACAAGGTGGGGCGGGTTATCCCTCATGCGAACTTCGTCACGAGGATGACGATGCCAGCGAAATTTCTGGAGGCCTATCGCCTGATCAGGCCGTTCGTTCAAAATCTTCGAGAAGGCGGCTACGACTCCTTTTTGCTCGCTACCGAGCTTATGGAGCGGAACTGCTACCGTGAAATTCGAAACGGCTATGGCACGCTGCAAATGCTCGATCTGACCGAGCCGGTGAAGAAGGCGAGGGCTGAAGTGATGAGCCTGGTGCGCGACATCGAAGCAGTCTTGGCGGGAGAGAACGAGGTGGCAGCAAATGGCTAAGGGACAAACGACAATTTCTGATTTTGCAGTTGCGCCACGTCGCGGCCGTTCAACGGACCAGTCCGCCACGCAGGAAGATGCTGCGAAGGCGGCGGACGTGCCGGCTGAGGGATCACGGGCTGAAAATCAGCCTCAACAGGCTGCACCGACCATCACTGGCCCCGGTCAAGCTGGGAGCGCCCTATTTGCGCCGTCGGAAGACGCGCGGCGCGAGCGGTCCGTGACGAAAGCTCTACAGCGTGAGGATTCGAGAGTTCGTTTGCGTGATCTGAAGAGGGCACGCGATCGGGAATCCAAACACTACGTCAACTGCCCGTTGGACTATGACACGAAGAAGCGGCTGGAGAGGGCCGCTCTCGAGAACGACGTGAAGATGACGGTCATCATGAAGGCCGCCATCGATCAGTTCCTTCGCGATAACGGCTACTAATGTTAGGCCGCGGCTTCCTCCTCGGCGTGGCCGTCGGCTGCGTCCTCGGCGTGTATGTTGCGCCTCATATCGGCCGTCCGATGGCCGGGATGGGAAACTTTTCAGAATCCATTTTGGCTGAAGTGAATGGACCGCGCGTACCCGAAAAGGGTACGTGGCCTACAGATGACCAGGCCAAGACCCAGCTATTCAAGTTATCCAAATGGGATCTAACCAAGCATGGGAATGGATCAAAGGTAAGGGTCGATCGCTGCATCGGAATTGCTGAGACCGAGCTGGCCTGCGAGCTGACTGCGCAACTCGGTTGGGTCCAGGGCGAAACGCGGATTGAAGCGGTATTTCGAGGGGAAGACGATCGCTGGAAGATGGTAGCGGCAAAGAATCGCTAATTGCTTTCTTCGTCTGCTTGCTCATCCTAGGATCAAGTTTGTTGCCGTTGCTAAGCACATGCCCGAACCATTTCGGCTCGCGGCTGCGATTGCAACACCCCCAAAAAGGTAAGGAAATCCGCGAAGATCAGTGTAAGAGGGATGTGCCAAATTGGCGCCACTTAGTGCATAGTAGCCGCTGAGGGGCGGTTCACAAAAAAGGGTAAGGTTCGTTGACTGATCTGATCAGCTACAAGAACGCACATGGATTGGTTGAGACAACGGATCCTGATGTCGATAGACCTCTGTGTCGCAAACCGGGGTTCGAAGGCATCGATACCTTAGGTGAAATGGATGAAAAGCTCTCGGCCTTCCTTCGGAGAAAACGCGAGGAGCTGGGTCTCAGCCGAGACGAACTAGCACCGATGTTGGGGATTACCAGGCCGGTTTATGGGCGGTACGAGCGGGCATTCTCTCGATTGACCGTCACTCGCATGATCCATCTCTGTGAACTCCTCGGATTCATGCCCACGGATATGCTCTATGAAGCAGCTCCTCATCTTTGGGGAAAAACCCCGGAGGAAGCCGAGGACCGCGTCACTTTGACAAAGCTCATTGAACGAATGCCCCACGACACTATTCGCGATCTGATACGGCTCCTGAAACGCATGACTCCGGGGGAACTGGCGCCCGATGCTCCCAGCATGAGCGACGGCGGCCGCTAAGCCCAGCATCGATGTACGATTAGCTCGGCAGCCGTGAATTGAATAAAAGCGGCAGCCGCCCCACTCCCGTTTACCACAGACTTCGGCCTTCTCTTCGGCGCAATGAGAAAGCGGGTTCAGGCCTCCGCCTGCTTCGCTCCGCCAAAGGCGGAGTGGAAAACGGGAGCGGGGCGGGAGTTTTTCTATTGAGGCGCCCTCGCGGCCGCCTGCTCAACCTCATGGGCACTTCAAGCAGGCTCCCAACAGCGAACGGCACAGCATTGGTCAACGATCTCCATCAAGATGTGGCGGGAACCTGGCCGATGAGACCATCTCACCGTTGCGAATTGCAGACGTGGCGCTGGACGCACGACGGCGCATCAAATTCTTGAATCGATCAGCGACGATCGATTCACAAATGTCGTTGGACCCCAACCCTTTGTCAGGCGAAGATTCCAGCCATGACCCAGCATTGGTTCCGCCTGAATATTCAACGAATCGACGCGACTAGGAACATGGCGCGCTTTTACGCTATGTCGCTCGAACCGGACCTCTTCGGCGGAACCGCCCTCGTCCGTCGCTGGGGCCGCATCGGCACCGCCGGCCAAGTTTGCATCCACCTGTTTTGGGATGAGCGTCAAGCGATTAGTCGCTTCCTTTTCTTGGCGCGCCAGAAGCGGGCACGCGGATATAGGCCGCGATCGTCCCTTAGTGTGTAAAGTTTCGGGCATATCACGCGCGGCGGAAAGACGCGCCATCTTTATCGCGTATCAGGCAGATACCGGTCGCACCCGAAAGCATGCGGCAGGAACACATACACGAATTGGCCTGTTCTTGGTGGACCAGCTATTCTAGCGCCGCATCCACCGGAATCGGGCCATGAGCCCCACGACCGATTTCATCGTGGAATTGATCAGAGCTGCGAAGACCGGCATTCGGGGCAGCAACCGCGCGAAAGATGTGCTGATAGATCTTCACCAAGCATCGGCGAAATCTGATCGGCTCGCCCCGAACGAAATTAGAGATGCCCTCATCGACGCCGCCGATGTCATCAGGACGCTGAAGATCGCGCTTGATGGGAAGGAATGAAGGAATGATCTGGATGGAATCTGATAAGCATCAGGCCTTCTTTGTGACGGCGCTCCAGCCGTTCGTCGGCGGCAAGTCCGTTGAACTCGCGCTCGATGTTAAACACGGCATCGATGCGCCTGACTGCCTCCAGCGCCACCGGCGAGATCGCCGCAGCATTCTGTCCGCGTTTGGCGTTGGTGGCGATGTCGGCAAGCCCGAAGAATTTGCGCCGCGAATGGGCCCAGCAAAGTTACAGTGATCAGGCGAGATTTTCACGGATGAGCGACGACGACGAAACGTCAGGGACCAAAGCGGCGGCTGGGTAAGCGGCGGCGCTTCGTCTCGACGATAAACCCCTGAGGCTTACTGGGCGAGAGTTTCGCCTTGCTGTCCAGCATGGGATCCGATTTCGCCAAAGCTGCCGGCTCTTCTGGCTGGCGCAACTGCGTCGTGTCTGCCATGCCGAACCGAGCCTGCAACCACGCCTTGGCCGTTGCCGCATCTGCTTCCGTCACTTCGCCCGCGGCATCACCGTTGAGAGATCAACACGCGTCACGCCCGTGCGTAATTGGGCCAGGTATTTGTCCCGTCGGGTATAGGCGCGCAGGGCCCTATTCAAATCCTCATCGGACAGTGCGCTATCAAGCGCCCGAATGTCTCCACGGATGCCGATCTTAAGCGGCTTCGGCTCTTTCGCGTCGAAGGTACCGGGCATCGATCCGACAGATAGCGAAACAGTGAACGTCGTCGGCTTGCTGCAGTGCACAATAAACTTTTAGCATGAATGTTTGGTATTGCCCATGGAAAAACACGAAGCGTCTTTAGCCACGAATTCGCGAGCCTTCGCCCGGTCGATTTCGCGTTCCTCGGATATCCCCGCCTTTAGGCTAACTCCCTGTCCACGGGGAATTCCAGAGGTGAGGTCGATCACGCGGATCAAGGCGTGGGCAAAACGCCACCTGGCGGGTGCCTTGTAACCGCGATTTCTTGGAACTATATTGCGGTGCAACATCAATGATCCTGCCAGCCGCCATATCTATGGCTGCAGGTTTCCTTTTGGAAAAGAGCGCGCGCTCCTGGCGCTTATCGAAGGAGTCATTTCATGACAAAGGCTACCATCAACCTGGACGTTGGCACGTGCCGAGGCCGCGTCGATATAGGTTTAGCTGTCAAGCAATCTCGCGAGGCCATGGGATATAGCGTCGAGGACCTCTCCCTGACCTGCGGGCTCACTGGCGCCGAAATCACAAGGATTGAAGTGGGTGCTGATGTCGACCCCGGCAGGCTCAAACGCATCGCCGCTGCACTCCAGGTGCCGACCTCCACGTTCCGCCCGGCGTAGCAGTATCGGGTTCTCACACCTAACCTCTCAATAGTGCAAAGTCGCGAAAACCGGCATGGCATCGGGTAGCGCAGCTCGAGCAGGCTGTCCGCGGAACTTGCGCCTCAGCGGGTTTCTTTGCCCCGACGCCGGTGCCACCTCGCTATTCGGCATCAAAGCGTTCGAGCATCTGCCTGAGCCGGAGGTTCTGTGCACGAAGCTGTTCGGCCAGCAACCTCTTCAGACGCTTGTTCTCTGCTTCCAGGGCAGCAAGTTCGTCGAGCGAGATCTCCGCCTTTCGACCCTCGTGGCCAAGCTTCGAGTTGTGGGCGGTCGTCTGGGCGGCGGCGCGCTGGGCGCGCTTTCGAGGAGTGCCGGCTGATGTCGTTCGCGGCGGCGATGACGGTTGGCTCTCCTGCACTTGCACAACCGCTTCGGCCGAATGATCGGCCTCATTGTGCTTCGAGACACCGACCTCTACGCCATCGGCAGAGGCTATCGCTGCTAGTGCACCGTCGACATAGTCGGCGCGTTCGTTGACAGACTCTGCATTGAGCGGATCAGCCGGCCGAGCTTCAGCTGAGGCCGGCGCTACAGGTGCTTCATTTGAGTTGAACAGATGCGGCGCCGTATCTTCCACTTCGCGGGACAAAGCCTTGAGATCTGTGTCTCCCCAGATTGAGCTTGTCTGGGCTTTTGGCTGGCGTCGCCCCGACTTGAATTCGACAACGAATCTCCGTTTTGGCGTCTTCATCTACTTCCGATCCCAAGCACCGTGAAAATTCAACCCCGATTGGCGCCGCTGCATTCCTGCAGGCGCACCAATACAGCCCTTCCTTGCGCGCTTCAACCGCTCGCCAGCCTCGCAGCCGGCGCGCCTTCCACCCGACAAGAGCGGGGAACAGCAGGGCTTTCGTTTGCCGCGACAATGCCACGTAGGGATAAAAGCGACTGGCGCAACACGGGAGGACGCCGAAGAGACTGTCCCCCGCGCATTTTCCGGTCCTTGTTAGTTGAGACCGAGCCTCTTGCGCAGTTCGGCATTTTCGGCGCGCAGCTTCTCCGCCAGTTGCTTGCGGAGCCTCTGGTTTTCCTCTTCGAGTTGGACAAGATCTGCCAATTCGTCGCCGGCTGGGATCGGCTTGGTGCCCTTCATGCCCTTTTTTTCCACGGGCTTGGCAGCACCTTTCCACTGATAGTAGGTCTGCTCCGATATGCCGGCGCTCTTGATAGCGTCCTTAAGGGTGCTGCCTCCGGTGACTTGGGTCTCGATCAGCTTCAGCTTCTCGCTCTTCTCTTGCTCGCTATACCCTCTGCGTTTAGCGGCCGCCGCCTTTGATGTAGCTTGCACCGGTTCGGCAGCCGCCTTCGGAGGCCGTGGCGACCTCTGCTTCTTAGCCGTCGGTGCTTTCACTTCTGCGTCCGTCGCCCCAGCCACAGCAACTGGTGCCGCATTACTCTCGTCAGCCATCAGCAATTCCCTCCTTTAGTGATCGTCTGTTTTCGGCTGAGTGCACCACAGAGTCAACACAACCATCATGGTTCTGCTTTACGGATCGTTGATATTTGCTTGTTCCTGGCTGGCGATCGACGCTGAGGCTCCCCGCTCTCACGTGAAATAATCGGCGCTCTGCTTACTACTAGCGCCCAGCTCGACGATCGTGGCGACCCATGTGGTTCGGCGCGAGCGCGGTAGGGATGCTGCAGGGCACCTCCTCCTAGAGATCATGCCGCCGTCATGGCAAGCGCGATCGTCAACGTCAGTTGCTTGGCCCTCTGCTTCCCGTTTTTTCACTGACGCACTTTGGACACGCAATACGAAGCTGAAGCGCTCGCCGCAAAGCTCATCAACGACTATCAAGCAGCGATTCGCGACGACTTGGGTTGAGTATTGTCGCGGGGCTGTCCTAAGAATGCAGCGCGCCCAGCGGCGAGTACACACTGAGCCGATTGATGGCTGCCTGCTCAGCAGCTCCCGCACTCTTTTAAGTGAGTGGCGGCGGCGAGGCCTTCGCCGCCAGGCAAAGATGACGCAAGTGCACGCTTATCGGGAGCGCCGCCAAGCTCACGATACGTCGAACCGCTCGAGCATCTTCTTAAGCTGACCGTTCTGCAGCTGAAGCTTATGAGCGAGGTGGATCCTCAGCATTTTGATTTCTTCATCGAGTGTTGCCGCTTGCTGGAAGAACAAGTCACGTGAAGACGAGGCCTGCAAGCTTTGATGGGACTTTGGGGCGACAGCGCTCTGCGCAGTCGACTCGCCGTTGGCGTTCTTACCACGTTCTCGACGCTTGACCCGCGGTTTGCCATGCGACTTTGTGCTTGCCGCGCTGTTTGGAACCAATGAATTCGCTTCGGCACCTGAATGGTCGACCTGATGACGCGCGGTTGTTTGAGCCGCTTCAGCATCAATAGCCTGTTTTAGCGCCTGCGCGACATCGTCATCGCCTTTCGCCTTATCCGATGCCATCGACGCGTGATCAACCGAGACTTCCTCATCATGAGCAGGTGGGCTGGCAGCGACCCTCAAACTCAGCCGAAGTGCGGGCGTATGCTCCGCTTCGCTCTCGAAAGCCTTGGAATCGGCGCTATTCCCGATCGAACTCTGCTGCGCTTTCGCCGACGGTCGGCGCGACGTCAGTTGGGCAAGGAATTTCCAGGGTGTTTTCATAATCTCACCTTGAGCAAGCCCGACGGAGATGCTGTTGAGCCATTGTTCCCCGCCCGGTTATCTTTGTGACCCGGATAGGTTTGAAGCCGGTTTTCGCCCGAGTGAAAGACGGGCTGACAAAGCCGCCTATTGGCAGAGGCGCCCTTCAACACCTTATCACGACGAGAGCGGAATCCATGGGAAACCTCATGTGATTTGCAAGGTTTGCACAACTTCGTTCTCAGGACCGAGCCGTCAATTTCTTGTTAACTGCTGCCACTCTAGGCTGTTGAAATGGTGCCAGTGCGCGCCATTTCGCCTCTGAACCACGGATCAGATCCCGGCTCGGCCGCTGCGGAGCCAATAATAACGGCAACGCGCTTTCCGCTACGGTCATGTGAGGCAGTATGAGAAACCGCAACTGAGATCATCGGAGTAGCATTTGACTTTCGGCGCCGATCTCGAGGTCCTCCCCTGCTGGTCGGGCGAAGACCGGGCGACCTGATCGGCCGCACGGATTACGACATTCGGCCGGCGGCGGAAGCGGATCGGATTCGCGAGATCGACAAGCGCGTGCTTTGTACCGGGGAGGAGGTTTCGGTCGAGGAAGATATCGCCCAGGCGGGAGGAGAGCTGAGGTCTCTTCTGATACGGACATGTCGAGCCAAGCTGACGCGAACGGTGGCCACTCGACCGGCACGGCCGGGATTTGCATAGCTGCATTGCACAAAAAACGTTTCCCAAATGATCAAAAAACGATCATGCTGCGCACAGTTGATGCACATGGCGGTTTTCCTCCCAGTTCCGCTGCAACAACTGTTCCCCTCTGGAGGTTCATACCTTCAAAACTCATGGGCCGCGGTTTTTCCGACGGCCCTTTTTCTTTTCTCTTCTGCGCCTATCAGATCGGTTTGTGGGCGGCATCAAGCGGTACCGCAAACCTACTTCCCCAGCTCCGTGACCAGATGCACCGGGGTTCCAGTCGATACATTATGCGACTTTCGAAGCACAGAACGAGAACATCTGGCTTGTGCCAAGGGTCACGATCATGACTCCTCTGCTCGCGACCCTAGTCCTGACGTACGGCTATCCGAAATTCGTGCAGATCGCCGCGCGTCGTACAGAGCGCGCGGCGACCATTTCTTGAGGTGACCGATCGTCCGTGATCTAGCCGTACAGCTTGGAACCAAGATCAGCAGAAACGATCTCTTCATGCATCGAATGGCTCATTCCTGTTCCCGCTCCAAAGTGCCACCAGTTTAGGCCCGCGATCCTACGGAAGTCGGACCAGCCGGCGAGAAATTCTTTTAGCTTAGCCTCCGCGTCCCGTTGATCGAAGTCACCTTCGCCCCAATAGGCTTGCCCAGTCAGTATGAGCGGCTTGGGCGTGTTACCCATCATGGCGGTCCATCGATCGATGCACAAATCTGCGTACGCACCCGCAAAGTCGAGCTCATAGAAGGTTCCGTCTGGCCGTCTGAATTGGTTCCGCATTCTCGTGTTCGGATAGTTGAACCAATAAACTTGCGGCGCGAAGGCATCGACATACGGAAGCGCAGCCGCGTACAGGTGAGGCTCGTGCCAATCAATTAGAGCGAAGCCTGACACAGCAAATAAACCCGGCAGATTCCTCCGGACGGCTTTGCAGAATGAAGCAATTTCACTGGCGGACCATTCTGAATTGTTGTGACCGGGCTCGATGTCGGCGATGTAATCGCTGAGACCGAGCCGTTCAGTCTCTCTGAGGGCGAGCGCGGCCTCGGCGCTGGGATTCTCGCCTTGGCACCATCCCCAAGCTGCGCATGCAATGTCCTGCGCAGCAAAAGCGTTGACAAGGGATTGATTTGCACTCCGGGTACCATTGCTTGGCGCCGTACGACCATGAACGCGAAGCCAAACGTGTGTCATACCCGCGCGCTTTGCAGCTGCAGCAACATTGGCCGCTGAGCCGTATTCGGCTATTGTTGCGATCGGATCGTACACAAACGTGCCATGCCTCCTAAACGAAGCTGCAAGAGATGTCGCGGCACCTGCCGCCTCTTCATGTGTCGAAACATGATCGTGGTCGAACGACCCGTCGACCTCTTTAAGATTCTCGATCACGCAAATGTATGGGTCGGGACTGCGTTGCTTCACATAGCCGTTGGCGGTCAATCTCACCTTTTTGATGCGGATTGAATCAGACTCGTTGCCGCCGACGGTCAATGCGTAGCGGATCCCATTCTCGATCGTGAATTCAATGACGATTGCGCCATGCGAATTGTAGCTCTCGAGATTTCGTGCCTGATCATAGGTGACGGTCCCTCCGCCGCGATTGCCACAAATCAAATCTCCGACCTTCGGCGCATATTCGGTTATCCTGCGCGCCCGAAATACCCCGGTCTCGGAATCAGCATTCTCGATAGAATTCTTTATGTACTTCGCGTGCCGAATGGACAGGTCGAATTCGCCATTTCTTGCACCTGCTGCCAGGACACACCAGGATATGAAAGTTGCTGACCAAGCCCAACTCGATATGTTACTTGGCATGTTCCAGCCAAGTTCGTCATCTGGGTCCGCCACGGCCAGATCAACCAGGTACGTACGATAAATCCTCCTGCGCAGCGGATCATCCGATTCAAGAAAGCCGGCAAAGCTACTGTGCTCTCCTCGCGCGACCGCAACCAGTCGCTGTGCGTAGGCACTCGCTGACATCTCACCCTCCAAAGCTAATATGACTATCGAAAACGCAGCTATTACTTACCATATACTGTATACTATAACTACTATTCTCAGAGACGGTCATGGTCTCAACCTAAATCGAAAGCCAGAATCACTGATCTCTGTGTCCATGCCGGGAATTTACTAAAACCATCGCTACATATATCCTAAGCGGACGAGTTGCGTGCTCTCGAAAAACTGGACTTCACGAATATACTTCTTGCAACTGCGACCTAAGCGAGGTCAAACTCTACCCACAGACCCCCATTGCAGCGAACTGCCTGGAGCGAACCGGACGGGGCGCTCAGTCCGAGCGGGAGCTTTCCGCTGCTCACCCAAGCATCGTCAGCGCGAACAGTTCGCCCCTGCGTGCGAATGTCGAGATCCTTAAGGATCGAGTGGAAGGGCATTTCGCCCCATCCGACCTTCTTTGCATCCTGCTCATTGGTTGGAATAAAGGCTGACAGATCTCTGTTGATCATCAGTTGCAGCCCCTTCGCTTTCGCAGTCGCATTGTGGCTGCCGTGATGGCCAACCGTGTAATAGACAGCCCGCGCCAGAAGATCGGACCCGGTCACTTCATCCGACCCAACTGCCCATTTCAGATCCTGCCAGCTGAGCCAACTGCCGATCTGAGCATCACCCACGAATAGCATCACTCGACCCGTTTCCACCGACTCGAAAGCAAGTACGAGGCTGGTGTTGTTTGTCACGTCGTCGAGCTGCATCGCAAGAGTGGCGCTCGCAGCCAGCCAGTCGAGGTCGATCCGGCGCCAGGAGTGGTCCGTGAGATTAGGATCTATGTCGCGGGCCGCTTTGCGCGCAGCCGCAGTTTGCCCGGAACTCTGAGGTGGTGGCCCGCAGTAGTGCTTTTCGAGAAAATCAGCGACCTGATGCTCCTCGTCGCCTTCTGGCGTTCCAAGAACCTTATTTAGCGGCATACCGACGTTGAGATCAAAAGGTGCACCGCTATCGCCGGTACCGTCGCTCGAAAGGTTGAAAGCGCCGCGAAACGCCGCGATAAGCGGAGAGCCGGCGCCACCGCCAATATCGTACATCTCGCTCTCACGCGCTGCGATCTTGAGCAGTGTTTCGTCGCGTGGCGGACCTAGCACATAAATGCGCAGACCGTCGACGCCTTCTAGGGATAGCACCCCACTCGATGGCTCAAGATATCTGATGCCCTTCGTCGCCAAGGCCGCAGCCGCATCCCGCGCCGCCCGAACACGCTCGCCCTTAACTCCAAAATTAAATCCTAAGATGGCCTCAAGGCCATCGCGCACATTGGCGAGATGTGCGTTGAGGCTTTTGACTGAATCGAGCTGGCGCCCGGCTTCGCCGAGGACAGCAAGAGCCTGGCCCTTGAATTCATCCAACTTGCGCGCCTGAGCGTCGCGCGGATTCTCGGTCCAGCCCATCCAGACCTCGCCGATCGTCAGTTGCTTGAACTTATCGGCCGCCGACAGGAACCCTGAAAGATGGTCTATGTGCTCATGGGTAATGACAAGGACGTCGAGCCTTTTGGTAACCGAAGCGATATCTGCTACCACCGCGTCGACTTTTTGGGAGCCTCCCTTGACCGAACTGTGAATGCCGCAATCGATCAGCATGAAGAAATCGGAACCATCTGCCCTGCGAAACTTGAGGAGATGGCAGTCACCCAATCCTTGGCAATAGTGGCGTACAGTCAGAAACGCCGGCTTGGATTTAGAGGCCGCTTCGGCCGCGAGCACCGCGATCCGGCGCCGGGCTGCTACCTCTGCAGTCTCGCCCGGTATGCGGTGGCGGGGGGTTGATGCAGTGATCTTGTCTGATGCTCTAGCCATGGTCGCGCACCTCGTGGCTGCCATGCATTATCGCAAATGGCTCGTCTTGCGTTCGACCGAAATAAAGGCTGTGCAGCGGCGAACCCAAACTGTTCATCGCCATATGCTTTTGCCGGGCCTGACGCGACGTGCTACCACCGTTCTTGACAATGACATAACGGATCTTTTCATTGCCTGGCCGGGGGTCGAGGATCAAAGTCGCACCACCACGGAACCAATAGAAGCCATCAGCGACATTCTTGCCGTCTAGCGGGATCGCCTGCCGCTGGGTTATGACGGCAACAAACTCGGTCCGGAACGTGCCGTCCGAGCAAACACGCCGGGCGGGACGCAATCCGTGCACTTCGAAGGTAGTTTCGCCCAGCGGCGGAGTCTTGGTGACGTTCGCAAAGCGGTCGTATCGCGGCACGTCGGGAACGAGGCCAAAGTGCCTATAGACGCTTGGCTCGTTGGCAAACAGCTTTTTCATGCGATCAAAAAGGATCCAACGGTTCTTCTCGTTGCGCGCAAAAATCGCCGAGCGGTCGGACCCCTGGTCCCAACTCAGATCGACTCCCTTCAGAAGCCCCTTCAACCATGGTGGCCGCGGTTCATCCAGAGTTCCCCAAGCGAGCGATTCCTCGGAGATTGTGCGCATATCCCGCGGGAGGATGCCGCGATTGCGGAAGGCTTCCATAAAGGCGGTTCGGTAGCCGTATACATCGTCCGGCACGTGATCAATATCGGCGGTAATGAGCGCGCGGAGGTATTCACCGAAGGTGATGTCGACCGGTGGCGCATAATCGAGCGCCCGGATGCACATACGAAGCACGTGCCCCGCCGTCTTGCTGGTCTCATCGGCCAGTCGGTTGACGAGATCAGGGTGCAATGCTCCCTTCGGCAAGATTCCTGTTCCGTTGCTCGCAATCCGCAACAGATCGCCGACCCGCCGATTGACGATATTGAGGAAGGACTCGTAAACAGCGAAAACGAGGATAGAACCTCGATCGTGAGGCTCCAAGGTATCCTCGTAGCGCATACCCTGTGCGGCAGGATCGGTGTAGTTGCGCAACGGCCCACGGCGGGAGCCGCCCTCACCGAACTGCTTAGCCAGACCACCAAGCAAGGACATGGCGGTAAGCTTGCCCCTCGCCCGCGCGATCTCGAACCGAACGAGTTCGGTGACGGTAAAATGCTGAAACAACGCCACAATGTCGGCGAAGGCCTCATGGAACGCCGGCACGTCAGGATTCGACGCATCCTGAAATCGGCGATGCAGACCGTCGAGTAGAGCGTGCGACATCTCATGAGCGATGATATCGCTCGAAAGACAGGAAAAGACCATCGAACCAGGTGCTGTTGCGTCGCCATCACGGGAGTCGGCCTGGAAATAACCGAACAGCAAAGCCTTCTTCTCGGGACTGTAGTATGCATTCGGGCCCCGAAACGCGTGCGGATAGATGCGTAGCCGCGGTACCTCATAGGCCTTCGACTGCTCTTTGCCATCCCGGTCGACGTGGCTGACAAATCGGGGTGCCCAAAGGGCGCGCCGGCCCAATGCCTGCTCAAACTGCCGAATAGTCGTCATCGCCACCGCATAGACCATCTGCTGGTGGAACTGCGGATTGCCCTCCGATGGCGGCCAGCCATCCTGTGCAAGCAACATCTTAGCATTGAGATCCACTGGCTCGTAGATGCGGTTCGATGCCGAGTCGATGTCGACGACTTCGAGATATTCGCCAACCGGCCCAGATTGAAGTGGATCCTTCGTCAGCGGCGCGTCGTCCCACGGGACGGATAGAACACACTCGTTCACCGCCACCGAAGCAAGCGATTTGGCGACACTTGGATCCAGCGCATAGACCCGAAGTCTGCGATGCGGAATACCAGGCTCCCTTACCTTCCGCTTGATTGGAGACGGGGCGACCACGCTCGCCGCAGGCACCATCGGTTCTCGTCCAAGCATTTGGATCAGCGCCGCTCTCAGCGGCTTCGAAGGATTGCCGAGATCGAGCGCCGCTTCGAGATAGCGATTACGCGCCGCGGCGCTGATTCGTTCTTCCGGCAGGTCCGGATCGCCGATCGCCTCGTCGATTTGAGCAATGCGCTGTGCCATCTGCGTGAGCTCGAGCGCCAGCATTTCAGGGCGCTTGCGCGTGATCTCATCAGCCCCTGCGAGACTGACGCCGCCGCCGAAGACCCCATCGAGCCAACCGAGGGTCGAGCGGGCCGGCGGTAGCTTCCTTGCGCGCAGCTCCGCTTCTGACAACGGTG
Source organism: Sinorhizobium sp. NG07B (assembly GCF_002532005.1). Lineage (NCBI taxonomy): Bacteria > Pseudomonadati > Pseudomonadota > Alphaproteobacteria > Hyphomicrobiales > Rhizobiaceae > Sinorhizobium > Sinorhizobium sp. NG07B. The sequence continues at coordinate 22,463 of NZ_NWTD01000010.1, forward strand.
CGACGTCCAGAGCTTCGCGTGCACGCATTACTCCCTGACCGAGTGTCCTTTGCGCCTCCTCTCTGGACATACGAGGCGTCGATTTTGAGGCCGCCGTGAACAAGGCGTGGCGCACCGCTTCGACCCGCATCCAGGGCTCAGAATAGGCGCCTGCAATATCCCAGTGCTCGGCGAGCCAGAGGGCAGCAGCGGCGGCAATCTGCGGCGTGGCCGCGGAGGTGCCCGCGCCATCCATGTCGACTACCTTGCCGCAATCGATTTGCGCCCAGGGAACGTTCGGCGTAAACGCACCAAGTGCGGTGTCCATTTTGCTCGCCGGGCCAAAATTGCCCTGCATCGTGCCCAATTCAAGATTGGAGTAGGGCCGACCATCGGCCATGACCCCACAGGCCGCCAGCACCCGCCTGAAGCGGGCAGGATAGACGACCGTCTTTGGCATCAGCACACCCGCAAAATTATTGCCGGCGGCAGTCACCATTACGACGCCAAAGTCATAGGCGAGGTTGACCGCATCAGCGAGCGCTTGGGAGGAAAAGCCTCCCATACTCATGGAAAGGACGCGCGCGCCCTTTTCACAGGCATAGCCAAAACCCTGCACCAGCGTTCCGGTGGTGAAACGCACGACCCAGTCCGCTATCCGGATCGGCAGGATCTGCGCGAATGGCGCTCCACCGACAAAATCGGTATAGCCGCCCCAACCTGGTGAACTACCATCGAGCATGTTGCCCGCGAGAAGACTTAGAGTACCAGTACCATGCCCGCGGCTGGCAAGCAGGTCACCTTGCGGAGCGTGATCACTGGCATCGTCGCGTCCGTGCCCGTCCGACACAAAATTGCGCTCCCACTCATGCTTCAAATACCGGGGCAATGTAATCTGTCCCGGGTCATAGCCAGTGTCCAGGTGGGCGATGAGGATCCGCTCCAACTTCTCACCGACCCTGGTCCGTGCCTCCTGGAGCTGGCTGTATTGGTCACCAAGACTCCATGCGGGACCTGGTCCTGGTGCCTTCCTTCCCTTTTTATCTTGATCGTCAAAGCCGCAAACATCCGCGGCCGCCGGCATAGACCCAGCTGACTGGCTACGCTCGGTGATCCATTGCTGCGGGAGGTCGGGCTCGACCGCCTCGACGCCAGGCAGAGCGCCGATGGAGAATGGCTGCGCCGTATCGAGTGTGGCGTGAGCTCTGTCCCAAGGATTCTCGAGATCCGGAACAGACGTGCCTACCCGCATCCAAGTTGAAGACCCGCCCCGCCCGAGCCCAAGCCCTTGCGTCGCACTCGCCGGAACCGTCAGTATTGTTTCGACCGCTCCACCTGTCACGCCCAGAGATCTGCGCATGTCATCCGCGAACCGGCTACCATCGCCGGAAACCTTCACCAGCAGTCCAGCCAGGTTCGACACGGCCCCCTCCCCGTTCTGTTGAAACTTGCCCGAGTTTCTAGCTCGCCTTGTTATCCACCGGATCTCGAACCGACCACCACCTGCAGTGGAAATTGGATGATGTACAGACCAACGGTGCACAAAATCGTATGGGCAGATTCTGCCACCAAAGGGGTCTCATGCGCCGGTATTAGACGAGCCTTGTGGTGGCTCGCTGACCAATCCTTGGACCGAGGTCACAAGCCTATCTAAAAGCGCAAAGAAAACGTCGATGCTGAAGCCAATGATAAATGCGAAAGCAAACGAATTGACGGAAAGACCCACAAAGCGCTCTAGGTCGCTTGGCTGTGGAGCCCAAAACCAAGCAAAGATAATTCCAGCAAAGCCACCAAGCGCCACTCTGTGGGCGATTTTCTCAATCGGCGGATCTGGAAGAACAGGGTTGAGGATCGATCGCATGTAAAAAACCAGGGCACCTAAGGCTCCGTAGAGGCCAGGCAAGACCCACATGCCCATTATCGAGATCGCCTCTTTGATGTCCGCGCCGAGAGACGCCAGATACGGCAAAGAGTAAGGGGAAATAATAAATCCTTCGGCGCATGCAAAGTTAACGATCAGCTTTTTATTCTCTCCCAAGATACTTCCGGGGGGCTTCTGCAAAAACTCCGCCACTAGCTTGCCGACGGGTTCCGCCTCACTTTCTCCGCATGGGATTTCGGGGAGCTTATCCTGACTTATTGTTCTCGAACCATCGCTGTGGGAGCTCGCCATCGCAGGGGTTGCGCCAACGATCGGGAGCGCTTCTGTATAGGACCTGTATTGGGCCAAATAATCTTTCACCTGAAAATCAAGTTGCCGGAGTTCATCAAGCATCTTGTAGTAGGTCTCAGCACTATTCTTGTCCGAATCAAATTTCGCACTACGCCATTCACGGGCAACCGCCGCCATCTTTTCTGCTGGATGATCCCCATTTATCTTTTCCACCAGCGAAACTAATTCCGTTCCTCTGTTGTAGAGTACGGTGAAATACGCAGTGATTGCCATCAAGAGTATAGAGGCCGCTATCAGAACATATCTTCTGACACTGTCACCCGTAGTTTGCTCATCGAATGGGTTGTTTCGGCGCAGATCCAGGAGCGAAATCGGATGCAATTGCCCGATCGCCTGGTTTACGGCTTGTTGAAGGGCGACGGTTTCGGACGCGCCCCACGTTTTCACCGTCAGGTTTTCATACGTCCTAATCGCATCTAGAAGTTCGGCGTTGCGAAGGCGGCCTGCCCGCTGGCTGTAAGACGCTATGAGTTTCGCGTCGTTGAGAAGCGACGTCAGTTCCGCTAGATCTTGTTCGGTAGGCATGTGCAACTACTCCAGCCATCAGCCAAGCACTCCCGGAACGAATCCGTAGGAGGTGTAGCAGCCACAATGGGCTCCCGGTGGTCCCGGGGGGTTCGCCCAACACCAGAACGTGGGTGTCAGACAGATAGTCCCAGGCGCATGAGGGGGCACTTGTGCCAGTGCGGCCCGCACCGTCACGAGAGTAAGGACGGCAACAACAGTAGCGAGTGCTGCATACTTCATATAATGATCCTCGCCTAACTCAACCGCTGCTCGCTGCAAACTCTTCTGATTCCTCAGACGCTTTATGCTTCTACATTACGAACCTTTTGGACACTGTACATTTTGGGACGTAAGGCTTAGCCGCTTAGTGGGCCCGCCGGTACACGGAAGGCGTTGATAAGCGTGGGCCATTCCGTTCGAGCCTCGGCAGCTCACATGTCGCCAGCCGGCGGAGTCGGATGACCGCAATATGTTCTCACGATGAAACCAGCAATAAAGGAGATGTGTCTTCGCAGCAAAAAATGCAAAGACAAGTTGCCGAAGCGTTTAACGCGAAATAATACGTCGAACTATGAAGTTAAAACCCGGCGAATATATTTTGATGAATGAGCCCCGCTCAATTTTTTCGTTAGTACATTAGAATTTTCTATTTGCTAATGCAAGCCCAAAGTGCAAACAGAAACGGACGACATCTAAACTATTGATTGCAAGGGACAATATCGGTTTAAAATTGGCCACCGTGGCACGTGAAGCGGGGCGCACCCTCAGTTGTAGCCTCCCGACAACGACCCAACGTGGGGCCTCCATCAGCATTCGCAATGCTTACCGCTTTCCAGTTTCAGCCTCGGTACCGACAGATGAGATCCGAGAGATATCTCGATCGATCACAACGGGGTATGCGGCGCGATATTCGCGGAACTTCTCAGCAATATTGGCCGCCGTAAGAGGCTGCCACACCGGATGGTCGTCCTCAGAATACCGGGCAAGGACGTAAACCAGGACCTATAACAGGCGCGAACAGAGGAAAACGCCAGCGTCGTCCGAGGAAGATGAGCGCCGTCGTAATAACAAGCCATATCGAAACGGCAATACAGATCAGTGCAAGCGGGCCGAGATCTTGCCATACTCTGACATGGTCAAACGGGATCCCAAGCCATGTTGAATTTTACCTGAGGCCCCGAAAGAAGCACAAACATTGAAAAAAGCATCAAAGCAACCAGGGCGCGTGTAACCACCGTTTTAGAAGCGGATGAAGCCCCAGCCCATCCGATGCGTCGAAGATAAACAAACCTGCGACAAGTGTCACCAGCGCCGCGAGTGACCAATTGTGCAGGATGCGCGCGGCGCTCGACCCAGATACCTCGGCGCCGGAAGAAGATCGATAGACGCTGATTAAGTAGGCTATGATCGGGCCAAAGCCGACCACGAACGGAAGCAGATTTTTTTGGGCATGACGGCGCCTCATAATAAGCATCGTCGACGTGGACCAGGTCATGGTCAACGAAAGACCAAGGATGGATAGCAATCCAGCCATAATCGGCACGGAACTTTCAGGAAAGCTCGTTCTCCGAAGCACGATGGCCGTAGTCGACCAGAAACTCGTCCAGCTGATCTGTAATAATCGATGGATGGACGAGGCACCCGAGGAAGACAACGGAACCGATCAGCGGTAGCCAAGCAAGGCGCATGTCATCGAGAAACCTGTGCAAGCTTCGAGACGCAACCCTCATCATGGGCTTTGTCACTTCACTCTCCAAGAAGAAAATACGCCTCTTGTATCATCTATAAAAATTTAATAACAATTCGAATTACATTCCGTTTTATACAATTCGCGTATATTTACACAATTAAAAAATTGCATTAGAAGAAAATTCAGAAAAATCACTTTCGATAGAGATATTGACAAATATGCGATTCTTTCTTACGACCTTGATCGCAAGCGCATCATACGCAACGCTTGTTAACGCACAAGAGCCTACGCCAATTGAATGGGAACTGAGAAGGCCCTTCAAGATGTTTGGCGACTTTGGTAAAAACGACAAGTATTTCAAACCCGCCCGCGTCGATCGATCCCTATGGGATTACCGGCGCGATCTTTTTGTCGACGCCTCCTGCACCACCACCCCCAATCCGGTCAGCTGCTCGGAGCAGAAACTTGGGGCGACCCGACTACAGACTATGCGCGACAGCCTCGTCGCCCCCTATAGACCCGACAACAACTCGCACCTTCGCGATGCGTGGCTCGCTACCGCCACGGCCTGGAATAATCGAGATCGCGTTTATGACCGAACGATGCTCGACCAGTCCGGGCGTGTCGGCATCAAAGCCCGCATTTCGGATCCGTCTGTCGCTTCCCTCACCTGCCAATGGTCAACCGATGGGACTGCGGTCGATGCCTGGAAGATCCGATGCGGCGATTGGCTGAAAAACATCAACATCAAGCGCGGCGCCGTTTCGAGCACTCTCAGCGTGAAAGTGCTCGAAACGGGGAAGACCTATAGCTTGTCCGGGTCCGACACCTTGGTGCGAGAACGGTTGATCGTTGGCCTTGGAGACTCGTTTGCGTCCGGCGAAGGCAATCCCGACATTCCGGTGAGACTGTCGAATGAGCTCGACGGGGACAGTGCTTTCCCGCTTCCGAAGAGGCGTGCAACAAGCTCGATGATGCAAACGGACGCAGCCCAATGGCTGGATCGTGACTGCCACCGCTCGCTGCTCGGAGCTCAGCAGCGAGCGGCAATCCAGTTTTCAGCTCGACGACCGAAAGAGGAAACCATCTTTCTCGGCTTTGCCTGCTCCGGCGCCGAAATACTCGAGGGGATCGTCGGCCCCTATGCCGGGACTGGTGATACCTCCCAGTTTTCCCGTGCCGGCCGTGATCAGGGGCGGTTCGATCAATGGGACGAGTCGCAGATAAACCAGGTCATTCGTGCGCTATGCACTGATCCTGTTGGGGAAGCATTTCCCTACAGGGAAATCTATCAGCCATCAGAACTGCGCAACGGTGCCTACGCTAAGAACCTCGAGGGCCTGCACAAAGCCAATGGTCTGGATGCCCTCCTTGCGAGGTGCCCATCGGGCTTCAAGCGTCCCATCGATGCGGTTTTGCTGTCGGTTGGAGGAAACGATATCGGTTTCTCGAAGATTATAGCCGGCGTAATCGTGGAAGGCTGGTTCAGGTCTCGCCTTTTCGGCCTGGCAGGACAGATCGTCAAGCCCGAACGAGCCAGGGAAACGATCAAAAACACGCTCCCGGAGAAGTACCGTACCCTGGATCGCATCCTGGAGACGCACCTAGGCATCAAGGATGCGCGCAGAGTCATCATCAGTGCTTACCCCAATCCGGCGACCGACCAAAAAGGCGCGCTGTGCGGCACAAATCCAGGCGGCCAGCAACGGGGACTCGAGGCCTTCCCGGCGCGAAAGACCGCGACGTTGTCCGCCGGCGAAAGCGAAAGCATCATCAAGAACGTTATCGAGCCATTGAATGCCACGATCAGAAAGGCGCCCGATCGAGCCAATCGCAACTGGACGATCGCTGACAGCCACCTCGGGCGCACGATCGGTCACGGTATCTGCGCGGAAGGCACGGTCTCCAGGGAAGATACACTCACGACCAGTGACTATATGTCCGAGTTCAATCCATATGCCGAAACGACGCGCTGGTTCCGCACCATCAATGACAGCTACCTCATTCAGAACCAAATGAAGGTCGAGAGCGAAATAGACGGATCGCTCACGTCGCTCATCGCGGACAAGTACCTCAAGGTCTATGGGATGATACACCCGAACAGCATGGGCTCAGCGGTGAATGCAGACGCGTACCTTGCCAAGCTGGAAGAGATCATTCCCATCGTACAATAGAGCCGGTTTTGGCTTGCTGTGTCGCCGTCTCGTCCTAAAGCTGCATAACTTTGGCAGAAATTCTAGCGCGTCCAGAGATCAAGGTCGATCGAATCGAATTCGACGAGCGCTGCGCTTTCTGGTCCTATGCATGCGACAATAACCATGATGGAAATCGTTATCGTGCCGTAGGTTACTTCCCCGCTCTCGGAATCGGGCAACGTTGCCTCGACCGGACTATAGAGCGGACCGTACGATCTCCACATTGTTCTCTCCGCATGGAAGAGGAGCTGTTAGTGTTTGGCTCTCATTCGCCAGCCCAAGCCCCAACTGAATGGTCGTCCTTGCCCCATTTGTCAGAATGGCATGTCCTCTGAAATCGGCTCGCATCGCAGACCAGGTGCTGCCCGGCGGGATCTTAGGGGTTATAGAACCAGCAAGGATGGATACCGCTGTTGGCTGAGCTTTGAGGTCTATCCGCGCAGAAAAACCTTCGATCAGAATAGATATCTGCCGCCCATCTGGGGACGCGGCAGGTGGGACAACCCTGGCTTCCGCCGGTGTGATAGAAAGAACATTGAATTCACTCCAATCAATGACAGCTTGCTCATTGTTGGCCACGTTGCACTCCTCTGTCAGATCGCTTTTCTGATGCCAAGGGGATTTCAGGCAGCGGATACAAATCCTCTGGAAGAACCGCTCTCCAGAGGCTGCAATGCTTGTCTACTAACAGGCAATAGGTTTGCCCACCTTCGCCGTTCGTCCGCGACAGCCCCCCGGCTCCCCCATGATCTACTTGCAATTATGCGTCTTATATTAGAGTGTAGAAAAACATCGGGCAATTTGAGACTGTCTATTTTGCGCAAGCTAATTATGACGTCGCAAGAGAAGCTGCACCACACCACGGAGGCAGACCTTCAAATCATACGGACAATAATCCTCGAATGGGATGCACAGGGTTATTGTACCAAATCATTTTGCTGAGTTTGTGGACTCCCAAGGTGGTCTATGGTCTATGGACCTCGAAGCCCGAATCCAATTCGCCCTGGGGCAGTTCAATTCGCTTCGGTAGGCCTACATTGTGCTGCTGCTCACCTACTGCACTCGACTAAAGATCCGGCACCAGCGCCGTGTAAACCTGGAGAGGAAATGTCATCCACTAGGCCCTGACTGCGAAATGCATATGGTTTCCGTGTTGGTTGATCGTAGCGTCGTCGAAAGCAAAAGGACGGCCCCCGTTGAAATTGAAGCGGTTTGTCTTATGTCCAATCTTACGGGAATCGAAGATGATCTCGTCAATTCCGAAACGATCGACGACTGATTGTATTGCAACTTTTGGCAACAGCTTCTCCGCAACATCCTCATTGCCAATGTCCACGGCTTGCCCCACTTGATGGAAGCTACCGCCGTTTGGGCGAACGATTGAGCTTATTTCGATAAACGTATCAACAACGCTTGCCAGGTGAAGCACCAGCCTCCGAAGAGGTGGAACTGCTGAACCATCATGTCCCGTGCCAAGAAGCATCCCACGGAACTTGTCCTTCGGCGGTTGGAAACGAACCTTACCATTGGAAATATGTTCCCGTAGAAGCTCGACCACATCTTCATCGTCTACGGGAGCCGACAGAGCGGCCATTGCGGAGCCATCGCCGTTGAATGCATGTCCCCTGCCCGCATGGAAAATCACGTAGGATCCCGGGGGCTTGTAGAGCGTCCCGTTCTGTTTCCTCGGAAAACCATGATAGTGCACAAAGTCGGTATCTGGATTCCCCGCGATGAATGTCGGATGAGCCTTTACCTCCGCTCCCCAAGCTGGGTTCGATGCGTGGGGATTGAAGAAATGCATGGCGCCCAGCACGACGCTGGAGCCGCCTGAAGCACGGCGCTTAAGATGCGCGTCGACTATCGTGGACACTTCCTCAGAAGGTGGCAATTCGCGCCAGGTTTTGTTTGGCGTCTCCAAGATCGGCGAAAACTGTGACTTCTCGTCAATGACCGCCTGAATGGTGTTCTCGAATTCGGTAGTGTCATCGATCATACGGTTGAAAACTGTGTCGACGACTGCGCCCACCCCATCGATAAATACCTGTTCTCCAAATTGTTTGAAAATACCTACCTCCTTGTTGGACAACCGACTGAGCGCATCGATGTCGTCAGGTTCAATCTTGATCACCACACCTTTGAAATCGGCGGGAACATCATTGAAGCTGGCGTCGGAACTATCCGGCAGTTCAATGGCAAAATCGCGCAGAAGCATCGCCGCCCGATCCAAACCCGCCTGCAGCGCACCACTGCAGCGCTCCAGGAACGTGGACACGATTGCGTCAGCGCCCGCGTTCATTGTCAGCAACCCGCGATTGGCCAGCAGGTCTTGCAACTCGTTTGCGCTGAGTCCAAGCTTATCCAAGATGTCGCTGAGCTTTTTCGCCTGAGCGGAAGGCTCCCGCAGGACCATAGCAGCCGTCGCGCCAAAGATGTGAGCGAGGTAAAGGTCCAGCGAGGTGACGAAGCGTTCCAGATTCTGTGTTAGGATTTCGGAATCCTGCTTGCTCGTGAGCCCCAATGCCAGACATTGCTGATCGGGGAAACTGACGCCCGCTTCACGTAATCCTAGTTCCCGACCGCGATCGCTCTCCGCAATCAGTTTCCAACGATCTTTGGTGAACCGATGAGGCGCAAACGCGCCCTTGCTATCTGAGTTGGCTGTTATCGCCCCGTTACGCCAGTCGTCCCGGCTCTCAACGTGGGCAACAGCCAATAAATAGCCCGCATTCGTCTGGAGGTCCTTCGCAACGGCCACGCAAACGGCAGCGAGTTCCTTTTCATTTATTGATCGGACGAGCGCGGTTTCGCGCAAGTTATCTGGGCGCGTCCATCCTGCTGTGCCGTGATCGTCAACATTGATCCATCGCTTACCGTCCGCAGAATTTGCTTCACCGAGTACTGTCAACTCTGTTTCGGCCAGAACACGATGTTCGGTGAGTTCTCCACCAGCAGCCGATCGAAGAAAGAACGTGAATTTCGCGACAACGATAGTCATGAGCGCGCCCTCTCGATTACTTCATAAGTCTTGTTATCCACAATTCCTGTAGCAGGTAGCTGCTTGCTTACCTGGAAAGCTCTGATGGCTTCGCGTAAGTTTGGCCCGAACTGGTCGCCGCTTTCTATCTTCGCCACTACGTCTGGAGCGATGTTTTGCTCTTTCATTATCGCGGCAAGACTTCCCTTGAATTCCCTGATGTTACGGGGCTCGGGGAAGAGAAACATCTCAAACGTATGGTTCTGCCACGTGTTGCAAAGCGCCGCCGAGCCCTTCGACAAAATGGCCAGTTGCTGGGCCGGGCTATTGATCGTTCTGGGAGCATCACCGCTAGGGATTGTAGTAGTTCTGCTCCACGCGAGCTTGAACTGCTCGATGGCAAGTCTTGTCTTGCTTTCGAGCCCCCCGAAATTTCCGTCATCCGTTACGCAAAGAGCCTGCTGAATGAGCTTGCCGTCCGAACGGTCAATCGCCTTTTCAAAGTTAGTTATTGCGCCGCCAATCTTCCTGCTCCCAATTGGTGTGACGACGACGGGCGTATCAGGACCTAGTGGTACGAACCTTCCCTGACCTCTCTCGGTTGCCCTCAGAGCAGCATTCGGCGAAACCTGTATGCCGCCAACCGTCAACAGCTGTGGCGCGGACAAGTTGCTCGAGCGATCCGCGACAAAGTTTGTGTTGTCGACAGCCCTGTCGATGAGCGACATGATAGTGGGCACGCGGCAGAGATCTAGGTAACCGGCGACCGCGTTCATAGCCAACACCTCTTGGGTATAATTGTTGGCGTGCCTGATCGTCTGTTCTCGGTAGGCAGACTGAGCGCGGGTCACCAATTGCAGCACGCGTGATGGACCAAGATCCACCAGGCGTAGGATCTCATAGTTGTCGATGGTCGATTGAGCGAGGCCGAGCGAAGCCGCGACATAACCTATCGCCTCTAGAGAAGTACCCGCGATCGACATTATAGCCATGGCCGCGGTTCCCGTATCGGAGACTTGGTTGCGCGTGGCACGCAACTTCCGGTCCACAACGAACAGGTTGTCCAAAAACGGCTTGCAGAGATCCTCGTCCACATAGTCATACCCCCCAAGGACGACGAGCTTCCAGTCGGCTGATCCCGGACTCGGCTTTGCGGGAAGGCCTGAATACTCGATCATCGAAGCAACGACACCAACTCTGTTGTTTGCCGCAGCTCTAACCCGATCGGCCCGAAGAACCATCGAAGGCTGTGGATCCGGTGTACATGAGCTCGCGAGTACAACCGCCAACACTATTGTGATCGGACGAAGTCTTTTCGCGCCACTGAGAAACCGTATCATTCCGCCCCTCTGTTGTTGCTCACAATTTTAAAGGCAACTGCCCTTACGACGGACAACGACCAGCAGATAATATTGATAACGCGCCGATTCGAGCTTCGATGCAACGGCAACGCGAGGCTGAACACACAAAAAACTTGTGGATCCACTTTTTTCAGTGCCGAGAGTTGCGCATGCAACCTCTACGGCGAAGCTCATTCATGACCGTTTCAGGCTAATAATCCTATTCTGTCCCGAGCTACCATTGGGTGGTCGTATTTCCGTCAGCGAGAAGAGCGACGCTTTATTTAGATCGGTGGCAAAGGTGTAGGCGTAAGACTTGCCAAGACGTCTGAGCCGAACGCGGGAAGTGATAAGGAATAGTTACCCTCCGGTGCACGCGCGCTCAATTGCAGGGAAAGACAGGCGGGGACGGATGGCTCTCGACGGTAACACCGACCCGTCCGCGATGACGCCCGCAGCGCCATACATCAAAGCAAGGCAGAATAACTCGGAAAAATAGCCAGGAAACCAAGTCTTTACGAGGTCAGGCTGTCTAGTCTGCGGCATTACATGGCTCGCTCCAGAGCAGCGAACTCATTTTTCGCCACTGGGCCGCTTCTGGTTGCGAGGCTTGCCAGTAGTTGGCTTGGCACGCCCTCCCTTCTTGCGTGACTTTATCGCCAACGTCGCCAATGCCTCGCTCGCATACCAGTAAGTGTCAAGTTCGTCCTCGGTGAGGTGTTTCTGAAGCACGGACCTATCCGGATCCCCCACTATTCCTGATCTTCGCTGTACCTTTTTTCTTATGATGTCTATGATTTGGACCGAAACCTTTCGAACCTCCTCCCAACGTTCTAAGTAGATCGAAATGCGTAAATACGTATCCAAAACGGCATCCTGCTTGTGGGACGGAAGCAAAGCGGCAATCGAATTCGGGCTCATTCTTGCAATCAATCGCGCCATTTCTTCCCTTTCGAGAATCGACTCCCCGAATTCATTGAGGTACTCCCACGCGTAGTAAAGAAGATTGTTTTGTGCCCCTAATAGCTCGACCGTCTCGACACCCGAAGATTCACCTAGTTTCAGGGCATCCCGAGATGCATACACGGCGTCACACACAGCAGCGCGATGTTTATCAGGATCGGGCTCGCGCTGAGCAATAGACCAATAACTGAAAGCAAGTTCATTCTTTATGACGGACTTTAATGAGTCGGGGTTTTGCGTTTTATTATCTTTCTTTTCATCCAGGATTCTGATCGCCTGAATATAGGTGTCCCGCGCTCGCTCGTGATTGTCGCGCCGCCTAAGTGCTTGCCCGAGACGCAGGCGACACAAGGCGTTGCGGTCATCCGCCCTGGCTAATGCGCTGTACAAACGTAATGCCTCGTCGTTTGACGCTATGCTGTCGGAATACATAAGACAGAACGCCCTCTCCATTTGAACAAGGTAGATGGCGTCCCTTTGTTGATCCGCGCGGATATCCAACAATCGAAGCTGTTGCTCAATGGCCAGAAACTTGTCGGCAGCATCGTCGAAACCTTCGCTACTGTCGTCTGATTGTGCGGCGGACCGCCGTATGCTAACAGCAGTCTCAAATGCCTCGGTAACGTCTCTTGGAAGTCCCTCAAGCTTGCTGAGTCCTGAATCGCCGCGTGCCCTGGGTCCCTCTCGGGCATCCTTGCCGATGAGAGCAACTAGCTCTGCCTCGCCTTTAATGTTTTCTGCGTATAGCGAACATCCGTCAATTAGTTGCTTTAACGCGTTGAGATGCTTTCCTACAGATGGCTTTCTGTCACTGTTACTGTAGGAGGTAAGATGGCTAATCTGGCCCCAGACGTCCTCCATTGCGGTTCGCACCTGAATCTCAACTGGGATAGCTGAACGTTGCTTCGTTCCATCAAAATTCTCGATGTCGACCTCGCAAGATGCCAACAAGTGAACCGATGAATAAAGCGTTTCGAGACCATATGTTTTGCAACTGCTTGCCGTAAGGTTACGTGATTGCGCCCACGATTCCAAGACACTTTTGAAGGACAGAGGGTCGCTTTCTGGGCGAGCCGTGTACAATATTAAGTTTGGCTCCGCTTTCTTGAATGGAGAATTACCGTTGAACGCATTTTTGTGTTCAATAGCATCAAGAATATTATCTAGCGCCTCAATAACACTTGAGGTGAACAGCGTGACAATTCGAAATCCAATCAGATCGGGAATATCCAAGGCACTTTTATTTGGAAACTCAAGCCTTATACGACTCAGCTTGTCGTAGGCACGTTTTGGCGACTTCACCCGAGAGCTTAGCCGAAAATGAGGTTGCGCAAACAATGGGATCTGACTGAGGGCGCCCTCGATTTTCGTGCGCTGCCCCTCTGCTGCGTGAAGGAGCTTGAGGATCTCCAGTTCAGCGTCAGACACACACGGACCCTTTCGAAAACTTCCTCAGCTTTGTGACGCCGTCTCCTGGGTGAAACCGGGCACGAAATGTTCCGATCCAGCTTGTTTCATTGCCCGTTGCCACAGTCGACTAGACACGTTCGGTGCGCTCTCCGTGATAGCATCAAACGCGAGCCTCACTTCATCGACCAGTGCGGCGTTAATTGTCGATGGAAAGGAAAGGGCTTGTTCGATACGACGTCTGAGTGCCGCAAATTTGGTGGCCGCACCTAAATGGGTATCAGCCTTCTCCGAGAACCGCAGGAAAGTCTGGCAACCAGTTAGAATGGCCGCCACAATAGCGATGATCGCAACCAGCACTCGAAGTCTTATGTCGAGTCCTTCATTTGAATCGAGAGCTGTAAAGACTGTTGTTCCCACGACGGCGGAAAAAATGGCTGCCGGAAGCCCAACAAATAAATGTCTTCGGGAACTTAGCTCTTCGGCCATATAATGCGCCATTTGGCTCCCGCGCGTGCGCTCAAGCCACTTCTCAAGAACTTCTTTCCCCTCCGGACTCGTCACCCTTTCCCCCCGGCAAAAGGCAACCACACACAACACCCACCTCAAACGCTGTGTTGATGCCTGGCCTACATAAAGTTGATTTCCGACGACTACTATCAGATGAGAACTGGCTTGGTCATTTATGGCACTCCACATTAGTTATGATGAATATGTACCTCGGAGCGCAAACCGTCAAGTGTACAACTCGTCGATGCTGCCCTTGAGGTAGCGACATTTGATACGCCCACGCCGCGTCCGGTCTGACGCCCGGATTGCACGTTAGGCCCTCGCCCAACCGCTCTCGCCGAGTCCGGATGTGCGCGCGACTTTTCGACCGCACAGGCGGCTTCGGCCGCGTCATGACCACTGCGAGATTTAGTCCCCAGGCTACGGTTTGCATTGCGCACGTAGGTCGCCCTTCTATCCTTCCACGCGAATGGGGGAACGATCGACCAAAGCTACAATTCGCCGATACCCCGAATTCCGGTGCTCACCAACTCCTCGCCTTGAAGGGATATGACGGGGGTCGCCCTCAATCTTACCTAAGTAGCTGATAAATCAGGGACAAATGGCGGAACATATTGCCAGCCGCATCTCGCTGGTGCCATATCCGGTCTCAATTGAGATCGGGACCTTTCGCTATGCAACTGACACGTCTTGAGCTTTATAAACGGGTCTGCGACCGCCCACTGAGTAAAGTCGCCCCTGAGTTCGGCATTTCCGGCACGGCGCTGGCCGTCATCTGCAAACAATATCAGGTGCCCTACCCCGGATCCGGATACTGGACCCGCAAATCGCTTGGGCTTCCGGCAGAACTGCCACCGCTGCCGGCGACGTCCGACGACATCATTGAGATAACGCCGTCGGTCCCGAAGCCACGGCAAAAGAAACCGCGGGAAGAAGGCTCTGCTCGCCAAACAAGGGCCGCAGCAAAACCTCATCGTCCCGCACGTCATCCGCTGTTGTTCGGTGTCGAGGAGCACTTTAGAAAAACGCGGGATGTGAAAGCTGGGGAATTCCTCAGGCCCTACAAGAGAATCCTTCCAGATCTGATTTCATCAGAACCTGCTTTGCTTCGCGCACTTTCAATCGCCAACGACATCTACCTCGCGCTGGATAAGCAGGGTTATCGGGTGCACATCGCCCCGGCCAACGACGACCTTCGTCGCATCCATGTCAGGGAACAGGAAGTGGAGCGAAAGGATCGCAAATACGGGCGCTACCACTCAGGGAGCATCTGGGGGCCGGACCGACCGACTATCTTCTACGTCGACACGGTGCCAATAGGGCTCGCTCTCACCGAGATGACGGAAAGGGTAACGATGCGATATCTCAACGGTGATTATCATCGTGAGGACAGCAGGCTCGTACGATCAGCCAAGCCTTTGCAACTGACGCACTCCTGGACAACAGAGCAGGATATGCCCTGTGGGCGCTTCCGGGTCATTGCCTACTCGCCAAAGAACGGTGTCGACTGGTCTGTCGGCTGGCAGGAGACGGAGCAGGAGGCACTTGGCACAATGATCCCAAAGATCGTCGAGACGTTGCAAGCGGCGAAAGACAAGCTTCAACGCCTTATGGTAGCCGAGGATGAGGCCGCAGCGAAGAGGAAAAAAGAGCGGGAGGAGGAGTGGGAGCGCTACGAACGGCGAGAGGACGCCCGTAAAGCAGCTCAAGCTCTCACCGATAGTCGGCAGCAATTGGCAGAAATCATCGAGAAATGGGGAAAGGCAATGACAGTTGAGCGTTTTTTCGCGGATGCGGAAGAGCGGCTGTGGAGTGCGGATGAAGAGCGTCGACTGCGCCTGACGGAGCGGCTGGCGCTCGCGAGGGCAATGATGGGAAGCCTGGATCCGCTGGATTTCTTAGAAAGCTGGCTGGCCCCCGATGAAAGGTATCGTTCAAAATATATCTAGGAAGTTGCGATTTCCGGCCTCATTGACACGAGGGGACGAGCGCTCGACGAGGTTCGCCGTACCACAACGAACAGAAAGCTTTTTGCGGCATCTCTGTATCGATCGCGAACGTGCCCGACGATGAAATCAGCATACCAGCATAGCGCCGCAAAGGCGGAATTTCGGGGGTTCTCGACACGTCACGGGCGGTTTAAGAGACCAGCCGCAGGAGCCGCATCCTCCTGTGGCCGCCGGCGCTCCAGGGCCGTATCCGAAAGTACCCAGTAGCTGACATGAAATCGGCCTAGGAATGCAGCTATACGTTAGCTGGCGCGTCATCCGTAGTTGGCTTGTGATCATATCGGATACTTCTCGTCAGAATACTAAGACACGAGAGCGAATGCCCGCAAACCATCAACATCGCAGCCTGCTGTGGGCAAGGTGGTGGGGATCGAACTTCTCATCGACGAAGGCGGCAGCCGCGCGGACGGTGACGGTGACCTTGCCCCCAAGTTTTATCCAGTTTTGAGTTCGCTCCAGCGGTTTTGGGTTGCTGCAGTTGCGGCGGTAGCGGCGGGTTGCGGTGCGGAGCCATTTCGGCTGCGCAGCACCACGTCGCGGGCTGATGGTCTGAGCGAACTCGGCAGGTGTCAGCCAGCCGAGGCCAGAGTGTGGTCGGTTATCGTTGTAATCGCTTCGCCAGTTTAAAAGCGCTGATCGGGCATGGGTCAGTGACGAGAAGAGAGTCTCATTCAAGAACTCGTCTCGCAGACGCCCATTGAAGCTTTCGATGAAGGCGTTTTGGATCGGTTTGCCCGGCGCGATGTAGTGCCACTCCACCTTGGCTCGGTCCACCCATTGCAGGATCGCGCTGCTCGTGAATTCGCTGCCGTTGTCGCTGACGATCATCTTCGGTTTGCCGC
This sequence comes from Sinorhizobium sp. NG07B, assembly GCF_002532005.1. Lineage (NCBI taxonomy): Bacteria > Pseudomonadati > Pseudomonadota > Alphaproteobacteria > Hyphomicrobiales > Rhizobiaceae > Sinorhizobium > Sinorhizobium sp. NG07B. The sequence continues at coordinate 39,115 of NZ_NWTD01000010.1, forward strand.
GCTCCTCGATGATCCGATCCAGCTCACGGGCAACCCTCAGACCGGAAAGCGATGTATCGGCGACAAGTGCCAGGCATTCCCTGGTGCAATCGTCGACGACCGTCAGAACCCGGAACCTGCGTCCATCGGTGAGCTGATCCGATACGAAGTCCAGCGACCAACGATCATTGGCTGCCATCGGGATCAGCATCGGCGCTCGCGTGCCTATCGCTCGCTTGCGGCCGCCGCGCTTGCGCACTGTCAGCTTCTCTTCCCGATAGAGCCGGAAGAGCCGCTTGTGGTTCACACGGTGACCCTCACGCCTGAGCAGCACATGAAGGCGTCGATATCCAAAGCGGCGGCGTTCATGCGCCAGCGCCTTCATCCGCTCGCGAAGGTCATGGTCATCGCTGCGCCTGGTTTCATAACGGATCGTCATCCGGCAAAAGCCGATGGCTTTACACGCCCGCCGTTCGCTCATCTGGTGGCGATCCATCAGATGCGCGACAGCGTTCCGCCTTGCTGCGGGCGTCACCACTTCTTTCCCAAAAGGTCTTTCAAAGCGGCATTGTCGAGCATGGCGTCTGCCAGGAGCCGTTTCAGCTTTGTGTTCTCGTCCTCCAGCGCCTTCAGCCGCTTGGCCTCGGATACGTCCATGCCGCCGAACTTGGCCTTCCACTTGTAGATGCTGGCGTCGCTGACACCGTGTTTGCGGCAAAGCTCCGACACCGGCGTGCCCGCCTCGTGCTCCTTCAGAATGCCGATAATCTGTTCGTCCGTGAAACGATTGCGCTTCATTCCCTGGTCCTCTCAATGGGCCAGAGCTTACTTCAAAATGGATTATTTCAACGGGGCAAGGTCATCGGTGGACGTCATCGCGCGGTGGGATGTCGACAACAACAGCGGCTTCCGAGGGAACGAGCGATGTCAGTTCGTACATGATTTCGACGAATGTTGCGTTCGTACCGCCGTCAGGTTAATTCGGTTTAACGAAAAATTCCTTGCAACAAATCATGGGGTACGATAGTTATTCGGTCGGGCCTGGCCCGCGAGATCGCCTTTGCGGTCGCCCAAAAGCCTCGATGGAAACGTCGGAGGCTTTTTGAGTTTTTAGGCCTTCCGTTCGACATTCTCAAAGCAGCTATATTTGGATCCGAGCATCGGCCGCTCGTCTTCCTTGATATGGCAGTCAATCAGCTTTCCGTCCTCGATCAGGCGCTGGTAAGGACGATTGCTGGCGTGATAGGCGCCCATGCAGATCGGCCATAGATACAGATCCGCCAGTTGCGCCATCGGCGAAGTCTTCTGCTTGGTCTTGAACTCGTAGAGCGTCTGGGTCAACTGCTCGGGGGTCAAGGGGCCGTACTTATCGGAATTGTCCTTAGCGAACGGCATTCCCTCCGCCTTTAGAGCCTTGTAGTAGCCCTCTAGGTTCGCATCTTCAGCTTTGTTGCAGCGCTCAGGATGCACGCGCAGCTTCATGCCCTGGGCGATAGCGTATTTCGCGGCGCGTTCGACGACGACAGTGAATGCTGTTTTGCAGAGCATCCAAGGATTCTGCTTGTACTGCTCGAGGTATCGTCCACAGTATCCGGGACGGTCGACAGTGCACGCGATACCGACCACGGGCGCCTCTCGCATCAGAATATAAAGTTCCTCGTAGAATGCTCCCAGTTTGTCCTTCCCCCAGCCCCGCAGGAAATCGAAGTTTTCGTTCTGCGATCTGATTTCCGATGAGTGCAACGGCGCCGTGATTTCCCATTTTTCACAGAACTTTGCGTGAAGGTCTCGGGCGTTGTCCTCTTCGTCACTTCGAACCAGGATGCCACCGAGTGCGAACCAGTCATACCCGTGCGCCGCTTTCTTCCCGACCTTGTGGGTGGGATGTCTAGTTCCGGAATCGTCGAGGTAGAGGTTCAAGGTGACAGGCAAGGCAATCTCTCGTGACAGTCGATCGGATTCGTTCTACTCGACTACTGATACCCGCGAATACATAATTTTTGCTCACTATCATTTCATCATCCACCTTGATGTCACTCAGTACCTGGTCAAACTTGCGGCAGTCGGTGAGGAATGTCGCACGAAGCTGGCGGCAGTCAGGCGGCTGGCGAGAAATTTGTCGGAAGAACATGCGCGATTGTGGTAGCACTTCACGTCGTCCTGAGTGGGGTAGAACGTGCGTATTGAATTTGTTGAAATAGCAAACTTCCGAAAATTACTTTCAACGAGGGTTGGCCTATCACCCGAAAAAACCGTGTTTGTTGGAGCAAACAATAGCGGAAAAACGTCAGCGATTACTGCTTTGCGTTATTTCCTCGTCGACCGCGAGCGCTCCAGTTTCTGCTTCAACGACTTCACGCTCGCACATTGGCCCACAATCAACACAATGGGCGCCGCTTGGGAAGCTGCACATGTCGAGAACCAGGCGTTGCCGCCCCCCGAATGGGATTCAGTATTGCCATTCCTCGACGTCTGGCTTCACGTCGCCGAGGACGAAGTGCACTATGTTCAAAAGATCCTTCCCACCCTCGACTGGGATGGTGGATTGCTCGGCGTGCGGATGCGCCTGGAGCCGAAAGATGCCGCTCAACTGCAGCAAGAATATGTGACTGCGCGCGCCCAAGCTTTGGCGCTGCAGGCGGCAGGCGCCGCGCTGGCCGCAGAGCAAGGCAAAGCCGCCGCTACCTTTCAGGTGGCCATCTGGCCGCAGAACCTTGTCGAATTCTTGCAGCGCCGGTTAGCGGCTTTCTTTACAGTCAGAGCCTACGTGCTCGATCCTGCCGCCTGCACCGATCCAGAGCATGGTAGAGCCAATCCGCAGGCGCTTGATGGAAGCGAGCCGATCGACGGAGACCCATTTCGTGGCCTCATTCGCATCGATGAGATCAGTGCTCAGCGCGGTTTCGGCGTGGCAGGTGAGGACAACGGCGAGGACGCCGCCGTCACCGTCAGCGGATCGCGGAAGCTGTCTGTCCAGCTCCGCCAATACTATACTCGCCATCTCGATCCCTACGAGAACCCGGACGCGCAAGACCTCCTTGCGCTCAAGGCGATCGAGGAAGCCCAACAAGCCTTCAACTTGCGGCTGAGCGACGGCTTCAAGAGCCCGCTCAAGGAGATGCACAAGCTCGGTTATCCGGGTGTCACGGACCCGAAACTGAACATTTCGACACGGCTGCGCCCTGTTGAGGGACTGAACCACGACGCGGCCGTGCAGTTCGTCGTGCCGATTCATGATGGCGAAGCCGCCACCGACCTGTATCTCCCAGAGGATTCCAACGGGTTGGGCTACCAGAACCTCATCTCCATGGTCTTCCGTCTCATGGCCTTCCGCGACAGTTGGATGCGGGTTGGCAAGGCCAAGCACAAGGCTTCCGACGACACAATCATCCCGCCCTTGCATTTGGTGCTGATCGAGGAGCCCGAGGTGCATCTTCACACTCAGGTCCAGCAGGTTTTCATCCGTCAGGCGCACAAGATTTTGCGCAACCATCACGACCTCGGCACGGGCCAGAATTTTGTGACGCAGATGGTGGTTAGCACCCATTCCAGCCACATTGCCCACGAGTGCGAATTTGACTCGCTTCGCTATTTCCGCCGCCTGCCGGGCGGCGAAAACGCGATCCCAACCTCTTGCGTTGTCAATCTGGAAAATGCATTCGGCGCTGATCCGGACACCAAGCGCTTCGTGACACGCTACCTGCGCGTCACCCATTGCGATCTATTCTTTGCCGACGCGGCGGTCCTGATCGAGGGGCCGGCGGAACGGATCCTCGTGCCCAACTTTGTAAATTACCATACGGAATTCGAGAGGCTCTCGGAGAGCTACATCACTTGGCTTGAGATCGGCGGCAGCCACGCCCACAAGCTGCGCAGCTTGATCGAGAGGATAGGGCTCACCACACTGGTTATCACCGATATCGATTCCTGCAATGCCGCGGGTGCCAGCGCGCCGCCGGTTCGGGGGGCTGGCTGCACAACCCGTAACGCAACCCTGCGGACATGGTGGCCCATCATCAATGATCTCGATCCGCTGCTCGACAAGCCCGAGCATGAAAAGGTCAAAGCCTACGCAGACGAAAATTTCTCGGTGCGGGTAGCCTACCAGTCGCCCATGCAGGCGACGTTCAAAGGCGAAACCGCCGAGGCGCTTTCCTACACCCTGGAAGACGCGATAGTGATGGCGAACCTCGACCTGTTCGAGACATTGCCGGGGACCGGACTCATTGCTAAATTTCGTACCGCCATCGCTAATAGTGCGGATCTGAATGCCCTGAGCGACGCACTCAAGACGGCGCTCGAAGGTGGCGGAAAGGCCGAGTTCGCGTTGGACTTGCTCGAAATCGAAGACCCGCGTTCGCTGATGCCGCCGGCCTATATCAAGGACGGGCTGCTCTGGCTGGCTGGCCAGCTTGAGCAGAAGCAGGTCGAACTTGGCCTAGCTCAGATCGCAGAAAACGACGACGCGCCGCCGGCGGGCGAAGCCCCTGAGGAGGCCGCAGCGTGAACAACCTTGCAACCGCAACATCGAACGTTACGCTCGACGACCACGTTGAAGATGAGCTGGCCGGATTCCTAAACTTGGAGAAGCCCACCAGCTTCTTCCTCTTTGCGGGTGCTGGTTCGGGCAAAACGCGCTCGCTGGTGAATGCACTGAACTATTTGGCGAAGACCTATCGGGATGTTCTTCGCCTGCGCGGTCGGCAAGTTGCCGTCATCACCTACACCAACGCCGCCTGCGACGAGATTACCCGCCGGACCGAATACGATCCGCTGTTCGTGGTGCGCACCATCCACAGCTTCGCCTGGTCGCAAATACAGGGATTCAATATCGATATCCGCGCTTGGGTGAAAGACAACCTGCAGCGCGAGATCGCCGAGCTTCAAGCCGAAGAGGCGAAGGGCCGAGCGGGCACCAAGGCATCGGCCGCTCGCCAAGCCCAGATCGACTCCAGGCAGCGCCGGTTGGATCGGCTCGCGGAGATCAAAACCTTCACCTACAACCCTAGTGGCGACAACCGCGAGCGTAACGCGCTGAACCACAGCGAAGTCATTAAGATATTCTCGACCTTCCTACTCACGAAGCCGCTTATGCAGCGCATGTTTGTCGAGAAGTTCCCGTTCCTGTTGATCGACGAGAGTCAGGACACCAGCCGCGCGCTCATCGACGCTCTGTTCGTGGTGCAGAACGCACATGCCGATCGCTTTTGCCTCGGCCTGATTGGTGACACGATGCAGCGCATCTACCCAGATGGCAAAGAGCGGATCGAAAGCGAGATACCAGAGAACTGGGCGACGCCTGAGAAGAAGCTAAATCACCGCTGCCCGCAGCGCATTGTGCGGCTTATCAATCAAATTCGCGGCGGCGCTGACGACCACAAACAGGAGCCGCGCGACGACCGGCCAGAAGGCTGGGCGCGGCTCTTCGTGTTTCCAATCGATGCACCGGACAAGCCTACCCTGGAGCAGGGAGTCCGAGACTATATGGCGGGGCTGACCGGCGATCGGGATTGGTCCGATGCCGACAGGTGCAAGATTTTGACCCTTGAACATCACATGGTAGCCCGGCGGATGGGCTTTCTCCAGATGTTTGAGGCACTGGCTTCCGTGGATGATTATCGGACGGGTTTCCTTGACGGCAGTTTTGCACCGACCCGATTCTTCACGCACAATGTTTTGCCGCTGGTCACTGCGCAACAGAAGAGCGACAAGTTCGCGGCAACTAAGTTGGTGCGCGAAAGCTCGCCACTGCTCAGCAAGGAAACTCTGAAGAGCAACGACAGGCCGATTGCGCAGCTCCGCACCGCTCAGGCCGCGATCGACAGCCTTATGACCCTCTGGGTAGACGGCGACCCCACCTGCGCCGCTATCGTTGCGAATATCGCCGAAACCAATCTCTTTGCCATCCCCGATAGCCTCAAAGCAGCCTTGGCCGCTAAGCAGGCGGCGGCAGAAACACCCGACGATGAAGAAGCCGATCCTGTCAGCGATCAGATCGCTGCTCTTATTGCCTTCCTCGACTGCTCGTTCACAGAGATTGCACCCTACGCTGCCTATGTCGCGCACAAGGCCCCGTTTGACACCCATCAGGGGGTGAAAGGCTTAGAATTCGAGCGCGTCATGGTCCTCATGGATGACGGCGAGGCCCGAGGCTTTCTGTTTGGCTACGACAAGCTGCTGGGTGCCAAAGCGGCAACGGCCGCCGACATCAAGAACGCCCAAGATGGCAAGGAAACCTCCCTCGACCGAACACGACGCTTATTCTATGTGACTTGCAGTCGCGCTCGATCCAGTTTGGCTCTTGTCGCGTATTCGCCCGATCCGGCTGCAGTTCGTGCGCATGTTATCGCAAACGGATGGTTCGCCGCAGGCGAAGTCTTGTCCGAGATCCCAGACATCCCTAACGGATGACGTTCGCATGAGCTTGGCTGAAGACGTTCGGCAATGGTTGATCTACGCTCACCCCGGGGGTAGGCACTGCTTTCGCCAGAGCCAAATCTGCCTCTGAAAGTCCGAACAATGCGCTGATCAGGCTTTAATGTGCTCGCGGAATGCGGTCGCGTCACGCTCGTGAAGCGCTTTTTTGGCGCGGCGTCAGCGCTGCCAGCAGGGCATCATGCATGACGTAGACTTGGTTCTACGTTTCGTCGTTCTCGGCCCGCGGGACGAGATTCGAACCGCAACTGTAAAATACCACCCAAGCGTAAGTCCGATTTTTTTCCGCCTCGCTCTCCAGAAGCGGCCAGTCAGCATACGGCCACAATTGAGACGCTCGGATCACACTGGCCAAGTATCCGCTCCTACGACAGGAGCCGGCAACATGCCGCCCGTCCGGCAGCGACCATCGCTGCCAATGGCCCGTGCGCGAACCGCAGTCCACGCCAATTGGCGCAGAATCGATCTTTGTCTGCTTAACCCTCGACTTCGTGTTGTATAAAGCGAAAGCAATGCATCGAATCATCGAGACAGTATGCCCCACGATCTGCCGCCCATCCAAGGAAACCTGTTCACCCGTGATTTCCTCGCCGAGGCCATTCGACAGACGCCCGAATATCTCGGCATCAATGATCATGCCCTGGACCTGTTCGCGGCGGACCTCCGGCAGCTCTTCGAGGCCTTGCCCATCAAACAATCCCCGAACGAGAGCCAGACCGAAGACGATCTGATTTGGCCAGTCTTGTCGCGTCTGGGATGGAGTTCGGCCTTGCGCCAACAAAATCTTGCGGCACGCGGACGGGAGGATGTTCCGGACGGCGTGCTGTTCGAAAATGAATCGAGTAAAGCGCAGGCAAATACTCACCCTGAAGAATGGCGGCGATACGCACATGGCTTGGCGATCGTCGAGTCGAAGCGCTGGGGCCGCCCGCTTGACCGGCGCACCAGCGGCAAGCGCGGAGCCGAAGAAGCTTCGGCGCCGTCTACCCAAATGCTTCGCTACCTCCGTCGCGTGGATGATCTCACCGGCGGCAAGCTCCGCTGGGGAATATTGAGCAATGGCGCGCGCTGGCGGCTGTATTATCAAGGTGCCAAGTCGGTTTCCGAAGATTTTTTCGACATCGATCTCGCCGATTTGCTCGCGATTGAAAGGAGCGGGACACCGTCCGCCTCGGAGGCGACGCGCCGCCACGGCCTGCGCCTGTTCTTAACGATCTTCCGACGCGATGCATTCGTCGCGGAAGGTCCTTCGGGCTCGACCTTTCATAGGCGCGCGCTGGAACAGGGGCGCTATTACGAGGAGCGGGTCTCAGCCAGCCTGTCTTCGCTCGTCTATGACCGCGCCTATCCAATGCTGTCCCGTGCAATCGCCGAGGCCGCCCCCGAGGCGCCACTCTCCGAGGTGCGCGATGCGGGTCTGGTGCTGTTGTACCGGTTGCTGTTCTTGCTTTATGCCGAAGACCGCAATCTGCTGCCCGTAACCGATCGCAGATATAATGACTATAGTCTTCGCAGCCGCGTTCGCGAAGACGTCGGCCGCCGTAAAGACCAAAATGATATCTTCTCGACCACCGCCTCGCGCTATTGGTCCGTCATCGACGACCTAACCCGTGCCATCGACAAGGGCGACGCCTCGATCGGCCTGCCTCCGTACAATGGCGGCCTGTTCGACGGCGACCGTACGCCGCTACTCGCCAAGGTGCGCGTCAGCGACGCCGTGGTGGCAGATATCATCGACGCATTGTCCTTCGATCGCACCGAAGGACGGCGACGCTACATCAATTACCGCGACCTCTCCGTACAGCAACTCGGCTCCATTTACGAGCGCCTGCTCGAGCATGAGTTGACCGGCGAGGACGGCCTCGTCGATGTCCGTCCAAACCGTTTCGCGCGCAAGAATTCAGGGAGCTATTATACGCCCGACGAGCTCGTTCGGCTTATTGTTCGCGAAACGCTCGAGCCGATGATCACGGATCACCTGGAGGCGTTCCGACAGCATGCCGAGCAATTGGCAACAGACAGTCGTCCCACCGACCGACGACTGGCCCTGCTGGACCATCTCGATCCCGCAGTGCGGATGCTGGATCTCAAGATCTGCGATCCCGCCATGGGTTCCGGCCATTTCCTGGTCAGTCTGGTCGATTATCTGACGGACCAAGTGATAGCCGCGCTTGCCGAAGCCGAAGCCATGGTCGACTGGGGCGAATATGTCTCACCGCTGGCGGAGAGGATAGCAAACATCCGGCGTACCATTCTGGCAAATGCCGACCGCAACGGATGGATGGTCGAGCTCGACCAGCTGGACGATCGACACATCATCCGCCGCATGGTGCTTAAACGCTGCGTCTACGGCGTCGACAAGAATCCGATGGCCGTAGAACTCGCGAAGGTCTCGCTCTGGCTGCACACCTTTACCGTTGGCGCGCCACTCTCATTTCTTGACCATCACTTGCGCACCGGCGATTCCCTGTTCGGCGCCTGGGTCAGTGACACGATGTCGGCCGTCGTTAAGCGCGGCGGCAAGCCATTGTTGCTGCACGGCTCGATTCGCGAAGCCATGGGCTCAGCGGCGGCGATGCGCGTCATCGAAGAGTTGACCGACGCCGAGATCGCGGAAGCGCGCAATTCCGCCGACATGTTCGCGGGCGTACGCATTCGCACCGCGCCCCTCGATCGGTTCATGGCAATGCTGCACGCGCTCGATTGGCTGAATCTGCGCAATAAGGAGGATCGATCGGCAATCCAAGCGTGGCTCGATGGCGCCTTCGGGGATGCAATCGATATCGCCTTGGGCAAGACCGCTGTACCGACGACACGCGCAGACGGCATGCGCTTTGCCGCCATCTTGGCTGAGGCGCGTGCCCTCGTCGATGAACAGGGGTTCCTCAATTGGCAAGTCGCCTTTCCCGGCGTGTGGGATGAGTGGGAGGCGGACGGCCTTCGTGGTGGTTTTGACGCTGTGATCGGCAATCCGCCCTGGGACCGGATGAAACTTCAACAGGTGGAGTGGTTCGCCTCGCGCCGCGCCGAAATCGCTCTCGTCGCGCGGGCCTCCGACAGGATGCGCATGATCTCGTCGCTGCAGGCGAGCGGCGATCCGCTCGCCGCCGACTTCGCTCATGCCGCGGGACGGGCTGAAACGGCGGCTCGCGTAGTGCGCGACGGCGGGGATTATCCCTTGCTGTCAGGCGGAGACATCAATCTCTACTCTCTATTCGTCGAGCGCGCGATGCGTCTAGTCCGGGGCAACGGCATTGTGGGCCTGCTAACGCCTTCTGGGATCGCCTCCGACAAGACCGCCGCACCGTTTTTCAGGAGGGTTGCCACCGGCGGCCGGCTGAAAGCGCTCTATGATTTCGAGAATCGGCGCACGAACTACCGCAAAGAGCCGTTCTTTCCCGACGTCGATAGCCGGTTCAAATTCTGTGCCTTTGTAGCGAGCCCTGAGCGCCGCTTTGCGCAAGCGCATTGCGGGTTCTTCCTCCAGGCAACCGCCGAGATCGCAGATGCCGAGCGCGCCTTTCCGATAACCGCCGCTGATTTCCGCAGCGTCAATCCCAACACCGGCACCGCGCCGATTTTTCGCTCGGCCCGTGACGCCGCCTTGATCACTGGGATCTACGGCAGGGTACCCGTTCTCGCCGATCATGGCGTGCCGGAACATGAACGCAGTTGGCAGCTCCGTTACTGCACCATGTTTCACATGACTAATGACAGCCACCTGTTCCGCACAGCAAATGAACTGGCCGCCGACGGGTGGTATCCCGTGGGGTCGAGGCATTGGCGCAAGGGCGACCAGGAGGCTGTCCCGCTCTACACAGGGCGCATGTTCCATCAGTTCGATCACCGTGCGTCGGGGGTCGAGGTCAACGATGAAAATCTTCACAATACGGCGCAAAGTGACCGCACAAGCGGCGCCGAGAAAGCGAACCCAAACTTTCATCCCACGCCGCAATATTGGGTTCCCTGGGACTACGTCGAACCGAAACGGCATTGGGCCCTCGCCTTTCGTGATATTGCCCGACCGACCGACGCGCGCACTATGATTGCCGCCATGCTTCCCGGCGCCGCCTACGGTAACAAGGCTCCGTTGCTGCTCATGGACGATCCAATCAATGCGACGATGCTGCTTGGCAATCTGAACGCGTTCGTTCTGGATTTTGTCGCCCGTTCGAAGATTCAATCGGCCAACGCCAATTGGTATATCGTCGAACAGCTCCCTATCTTGCCGGTGAGCGCCTACGACCGCACCTTCGGCGACCTCAGCGCACGCGAGATCGTGACTCGAGACGTCTTGGCGCTAAGCTACACGTCCCATGAGCTGGCAAAGTACGCGGGAGACCTTGGATTTCTCGACAATGATGGCGGGGTGAAATCCCCGGTTCCGTGGGATGACGATGACCGGGCACAAAGGCGTGCCCGGCTTGATGCCCTCTACTTCCACCTCTACGGAATCGCGATCGAGGAGGCCGACTATATTCTCTCGACCTTCCCGATCATCCGCCGGCAAGACGAAGCGTCCTTCGGATACTTCGCGAGCCGTGACCTTATCCTCCACCAAATGAATGCACTGGAGGCTGGTGATGTGAACGCCGTGATCCGCCGCGGCGGTCCCATCGCAGGAGGGGAATGATTATGGGCCTGACGCTCAGTCACCAGATCAGCGGAGGGGCGGAAGATTTCTGTCACCGACTTAATGAGTTGTTCAAGACAGCCGGGCTGAAACAAGTCCGCTTTGCCGTCGCTTATGCACGGTGGGATGGACTGGGACTGATTTCGGAAGCCTTGGAGGCCTTCCTGGAATCAGGTGGACACTTCGAATCCATCTATGGCGCCGGTAACGGCGTCACAACTTCCGACGCATTGCATTATGGGCTCCTGCTAGCGGCGCGGTTTCCGGGAAGGACCTTTTCGGGATTTATTGAGGACACCCACGCAAATGCGATTTTCCATCCAAAGTTCTATGAGTTCCGGTTCGCGGATCGTGTGATCGCGATCATTGGGTCGCCCAATCTGAGCGGCGGCGGCTTGGCACGGAACGGTGAACTGGCGGTCGAGCTATCTTTGAGGCTTGGCGATCCGATCGAGACTGAACTTTCCGCCTTCTGGGTATGGGCAAAGGGTGCAGCGACGAAGGTGTCGGTGCCCGAGATCCACCGATTGGCGCACGCGCCGGGCGCAGGACGAGAGCGACGCGACGAAGTCGGCGGCGCCAAAACCGGCAAGCCATTTCTGAAAGTAAAGGCCAATCTGTCGCCGAAACCAATCTTCCAGAAAGTTCTTGATCTGCCGGCCGCCAAAACCAAGAAGAAGCATGAGCTCCTTGCCGACATGGGGTCGATCAGCGAACGGCCGGTTCACCTCTACCTTCAGATTTTCGAAAAGGAGACGGGTGGCCAGAAGGGCAAACCAGGATCCGCCGTGCAGCTGCCCGTCGCGACGTTGGGCGCCTATTTTGGATTGGCGAAAGGAGAAGGGCGCGTCATCACCTTTCGGTTCCCTGGTGAGGAGATCACCACCAAGGTCATTCACAATACCAATCATACCCATCAGGTGAGACTAAGTCCCATCTTCACCGTGAAGCGCCCGGCGATCATATATTTCAAACGAATTGCAGAGGATGTCTACGATGCGAATTTCGTTCCCCCCGGCGCATATTTGAGCACGTTGGAGGCAAAATGCCCGCAACAAAGCAGGGCCGGTGCGCGAAAGTGGGGGATGTTTCTTTGAAGCGCAACTTGGCGAGCCTGTCGCAAGTTTCCGTTTTTACCTCATGCTGAGCGTCGCCGGCCTCGGCCAAATATCTCCCGAACAGTAAATGTCGAAAGGCTTCAGATTGCGGCTGCCCGGGCGGGCACTACGCGCTGCCTGATGTTCATCGTTCGTTCGGCCTCAGTGTGTCTCGGCGAACAGTTCTTGTTCTGACCCCTATCACGAGAAAGAACTCACTCTTCGCCGGCAGCGACGGCGGCGAAGGACCAGGTGGCCATCGCGACACTGCTGCAGACCGCAAGAATGAACAACGTCGATCCGCTCGCCTGGCTGACGCAAACGCTCGAGCGCATTGCCAATGGTTGGCCGGGCAACGAAGTCGACGCGCTCATGCCGTGGAACTACGCAGCCTGAACGGCCTCAGCTCGCCGCTTACGTTTGACGACGTTCGGCGGCCGATGAGCTTTCGCTCCATCATCCGCCGCGCCAGCGCCAGCCGATCATGCTCCTTCAGCCCGATTTCGGTCGTCGCGCCGAGGCCGTAGGCGATCGCCAGCGGCCGGGTCTCGCGGTTGTGACGCATCCGGCTCCCACCTCCGAGCGGGCGATGCTCTTATCAGGCGCGCCCGCGCGATGCCGGATGGCGGTAAAGGCCTCAGCACCAATCTGACTATTTTCATGAACAATTAACCATATGAATTAATGTCTGTATTTCCATAAACGGAAGCTAACTCCAAACATTTTTCCGTCATCCGGACGCCGCTTTCTGCGTCGCCTCACTATCGATAGGGACCAAGTATCGATAGCGATGGATTTGGAGGCTCAGACGCAGCTATCTCGGCGGGCCTGGACGGTGGATTCCCCGGAAATCCAGGCTTTTCAGCCGGTTTCAGCGGAACCTTTCGGCCCGATCGCGTGGAGGAGCCTTGGACGGAGCGGCTGGCTACGGAGCTGCCGCCAGACGGTTCTCCCTCCCTGGGCCATCCAAAACGACAAGCCGGGATGGCGACCCCTTCGAAACAGCTGATTTTGCGCCATTTCGCCCACAGAACCCCGCTGGCGCGGTTTCGCGACGCTTGCGATCCATCGGTCATCCGCACTGTCACTTCGAGTCTGGCGGGCTTCCATTCCGGTCATAAAACACGCTTGCAAAGGGCCGTTTTCTGACGCATGTCTTATCTGTACAAACAGCCCCAAAACGGCCGATAAAATCCGATGGCGAAAGCTTCGCATCTCAATCCCCCTCCCCCGCCGAAAAGGCTCATCGGTTACGCCCGCGTTTCGACAGACGATCAGCTCAACGACGCCCAGGTCGACGAGTTGCGCGCGGCCGGCTGCGATCGGATTCACCAGGAGCAAGGGTCGGGCGCATCGCGGGCGAGGCCGGTTCTAAACAAGCTGCTGAAGGATCTCACCGCCGGCGACGTGCTCGTCGTCGTTCGCCTGGATCGTCTGGCCCGTTCGGTCAGCCACTTGCTCGACGTCATCGAAGACCTCGAGACGCGCGGCGTGCATTTCCGCTCGCTGCGTGATCCGATCGATACCTCGACACCGCAGGGGATGTTTTCCCTGCAGGTGCTCGGCGCCGTCGCCCAGCTCGAGCGTGCGCTGATCGCCGAGCGAACGAAGTCCGGCATGCAGGCTGCCAAGAGCCGGGGCCGGCTTGCCGGCAATCCGGGGCTTCGGGAACGGCGACCGGAGGCGATCCGTGCGGTTGCCGCAGCGCGCGAGCGCGCCTACCTCGATGAACTGATTGCGTCGGCGCAGACGTGGCTGCCGGCCGTACGGCAGCTGCGGCCGCGGCACAGCTGGGACGATGTCGTGCGCATTCTCAATCGTCGAGGTCACGACTGGACGGTCGAGCGGTTGCGCCGGGCGGTTCATCGGATGGTGCGCGAAAAGCTCGCAGATCCGGAACTGCTTAGCCGATCCCCGCGTCGGCCGCCCGAGCATCACCTGATGCGGCTGGTCGCCGGCATCGCGATCGCCGATCCCGATCTGTCGCTACGCGACATTGCCGCCCAATTGGACCAGATGCAGGAGCGGCCGCCACGCGGCGGCAGGAAATGGCAGCCGTCTTCCGTCAGGGCGCTATTGGACGAGGCGCGCCGGTTCGGATTGGTTCGCTCCTGAGCGCCGGGTTCATGAGCCGACCAAGCTTCTTGCCAGCGTGCCTTCGTTCGGCCGCGTAGCATCTACCCTTGCACCTGGGGCGCCGCTAGGTAGAAAATAGACAAATAGGAACCAAGGGACCAGCGATGGCGCTCAGCATCAAAGATCCGGAGACGGAACGTCTTGCCAAGGCACTGGCCGACAAGACCGGTGAAACCATCACCATGGCCACCCGCCGCGCGCTGGAAGAACGGCTGCGGCGCCTCGCAAACGCCGGAAATCGCGATGTCCTTCTGGAGGAGCTTGCTGCCAGCCGTAAACGCTGGGCGAAGCTGCCTGTGCTCGACAGTCGCTCTGCCGACGAGATTTTGGGATATGACGAAAACGGACTCCCCAACTGATGGTGATCGACACCTCCGCGATCGTCGCCATCGCCTTGAATGAGCCGGAAGCGGAGACCTCCGAACAAAAGATCGTGGATGCTCCGCGACGCTTCATCTCCGAGGAGTTCCTGCGAACCGTCTAAAAACCGGCGGAAGAGGAGATGCACGGGGCTCGATAGTGGCCGACAGCTTGAGACGAGGTGCACCACTTCGACACGAGTAAGGCGCCGCCGCTTATCCTATTTCCAGGAAAGCTGATCTTTGGGTAGCCGGCCGCTAGGATCGTTTACAACGACTCTGTGCGGAAAATCCGGTCCCCACTTCCAGAGGACAAGGTTTCGATCATCCGCCTCGGCGGCCCGGCGCAAAGCTTGGCACCAGAACGCCGACGGTGCCACGCGAGATCAGCCGATCATAAACTGCCCAGGAGGCGGGCCGTCTCGCCTCTTCAAGGGCTGTAGCCCAGCTACAGGTCATCTCCTCCATGGAGACGGAAAATGCACCCCTCCCCTCCTCCGTGGTCAGGTCGGCCACGTCCTCGTCTCATACGAGCGCGCAGGGATCGATCCGATGCGCAAAGCCTTAATTGGTTTCCTTGACGGCCGTCATAATGCTGAGCGCGAGGTAATGCGCCGGCAGACCTTTCGGATTGAAGCGTGCGCCCCTTATGGCGGCTCCCTCTCCCGAGGTCGGTTTGAATGCCCCGCGTGGATCATGTGCTCTGTAGCAGGTCCCGGCGAACCTCAAGCAAAGCCCCCAAGGGCCATAGGATCGAGGTAATCTCGGACGGCCGCTGCCTTGCCGTCCTTCACCAACGACTGCGCCGTACGACCGGAAGCGGTCAAATGCGTCTAGGGCCGACCTTTGTCTTCCCATCGCGGCCTTATGGACGAGCGGCGCGGCTGATCGTCTAATCGTGACTCCGCGGCGAAGAATGAATCGGCTCGCTTCTCGAACGACTGCCATTCTTCCGGTTCGGCCTCCGCCTCCGATCGATCGGGCCGGTCGGCGGCCAGTGTCGCCTTCCCCCAGGCTTCAGCACGCTGTATCAGCGACACCATTTCGCCCTTCAAGCGATGCCAGCGCTGCAGGTCGCCGGCGTGCTCGAGGTTCTGGCGGTTCGTAGAACACGCCGATCGCCTCGCCGGCCGCCTGTCGCTCCGCCTCCAATTGTTCTTTCAAGCTCTCCAGCTCGGCTTTCCCCGCAAAATACTGTCTCATCACCGCGATGAGCTCACGGTCACTGTCGCTGATTTCCACGCCCCTGCTCCGTCGGATTCCTCGTCGCAGCCAACGATCGATAAGAATTGCAAATCGGAATAGAGTTCCTGCGAAAATGGCAAAAAAAGCCCGGCTCGGGAAGACATGAACCGCTTTGCCGCCCGAGAAAATGTCGCGCAGTAAGCTATCAACCTCGGAGAACGCGTGGCTCCCGCGACGTTGTCTTGCTACAATCGCAAACAGAAGGGCCGGGCAAAAAACCCGACCCTCCGACGATCGCGTCGCAATCAAGCTGAGGCCCGGAGGTTGTCCGCCGACATCTTTCCGGACTTGCGATCCTTCACCAGCTCATAGGTGATCTTCTGGCCATCGTTGAGACTACGCATCCCTGCCCGTTCCACGGAGGAAATGTGAACGAAGACATCGGCGCTGCCGTCATCCGGCTGGATCAAACCAAAGCCCTTCGTTGCGTTGAACCACTTTACCGTACCGGTTGCCGTAACGCTTGCTTTGATCATTGTCTTTAGCGAGCCTCGGGGCTCGGCTGACGCTCTTCTTTGCGCCCGCCCTGATAGACGCTTCTGGCCTCAGGCGAAAGCCAAACCTGCGTGGGCCGAAGTCGGGCGCCAGGTTCAGGAGCTGCTTGCCGACGGTGCCTAGATTGACTCAGCCGTCCTCGGTGTCCTCCTGCGACAGCACCTTCTTGATCGGCGGAACGGCGGCGTTCGCCGGCTGCAGCGGCTCCGCGATCGCACTATCCCGCTTTCCTGCCGGCACGCTCATTTGCCCAATCTGCCCTGGCCTCGGCCTTGGCATTCAGATTACTGAGATGGCCGCCGAGCACGCGCTCTCGGCAGGCGCGCTATCTGCGCCTTAGCGGTTAATCTGGCTATCCTTATTGCCGCTGGTGTCGAGAACGGCCAAATTGAGGTCAATGCGTTGAATTTCCATCGCATTTTGCCGAAATTGCCGGTCGGCAACTTTCTTGAGCGCGGCAACGGCACGTGTTTAAAGCCACGGGGACTCGATGGACCCTCTAAACACACCCCAAGCCTTGCTCGTTGGCCCGCACAACCCTCATAGGCACCACCTTTCGGTCTACAGGCCGAGAGGTTCCGCACCTTGGCTCGAGTGCCCAAAACCCCTTTCTCCGCGCCCTATCGATCCGAGTGTCAACGCCTCCATAACAACCTGCTAGGGGCGGGCATCACATTGGATTCCCCACTCTAATTCGCGTTTTTGCCGGCCGGCAACTACGCGCCGCAGCCAACCCACAACTATGATGCCTTTCGCGTGCTCCCCGCCCGCGCTCGAAGCAGTGCCATTAGCACCGGCCCCAGAGAAAACTCGCCGCGGCGCGCTCTAGAAGTGAGTTCACGCAGGTAGCCACCGGCCGAATTGATGTGCCCTGCCCGCTCGAGGATACACCCCATGACCGCGGCCGCATTTTCCGGCCCCATGACCGCGCAGGCATCCTGGTAGGCGGACGGACTGACAGCAAGCGTCGAGCGAACCACGACTGCCGCCTGCATGAGGTCGCGCCAACTCGCTACAGCGCCTTCCGGACCATAATCGGCAATGGTCGGGCAGGCCTGCAGCACCATCCCCAAGGGAAACCCCTTTATCGGCTCAGGTGGCCGCTCATTGGTCTTGCTCGGCTTCGCGCCCTGCTCTTTTCGAGAGCTAGGTTCAAGTTCATAAGTGGATTCTGGTTTTGAATTCTGTTTGTGCCGCTCAGTTTGATCAGGATTGCCGCTCAGATTTCGAGCTTTTATTCGAATTTCCAGGAGGTTGGATACTTCGTCGCGCAACATCTCCATCTCTTCAAGGACAGGTTCTATCGTTCCGGCCGTAGCGGCGCGCGGAATGGATACGACCAGACTGCGGTAGTGCTGGTGTATGGCTCCCCAATCGCCGTCGACCCCCTCGTCGAGAGCGACCTCGATCAACTTGCCGATGTCGCGCCGGCAGATCGCCAGGCGCTCGCGGAGCCTTCGCAACTGCAATCGCTCCGCCTCGACCTCGGCAGCCATTTGCTCGATCTCACGTGCGCGAGCCAAGAAAGGTGCAAGCGAGAAACCGAACGCCTCGTCGATCGCACCGTCTCCGTCCTTGCGGGCGTAGCGCTTGCCGTTCGGGCTGTCCCGGCGAGCCAAGAGCCCTGCATCGACAAGCGCCGCGATATGGCGCCTCAGCGTTGCTTCTGCCATGCCGTGAGCGCGAAGCGACAGCTGCATGTTCGAGGGAAAAACGATGAGTCCGTTTTCCTCCGACAGGGTTGCCTCCGGATAAAAGCTCAATAGGGCATTCATCACCGAAAGCGCACGCTCGCTGATACCGAGTCTTGGCTTCGCCTCGCAGAGCGAGCGAAACAGCTTCCACTTGTCGGCTGATGTCTCGGGCGCGATTTCACGCGACATAAATTGGCTTGCCAACATGCCGAGCGTCATCGACCGCCGCCCGAAAGGCGTCGTCACACTTCCACTTTGCATCTTCATTCACCTACTTCGAGGCAAAAAACGTCCGCTCACCCGTTCCGGTGCCAAAGACTCTTGACTGCGATTCGTGGAAATGCGATTCTCAGGCTGCTAAACGATGAGAGAGGCTTCCACGATGGTTACCGTCTGGGGGCCTTTTTCTTTTGCGCGTTCAGTCTTCCTTTCGATCTGCCGCCGACAGGAACTCGGCATACAGCCGATCCAGGTTGTCAGCGACATATTGGCCGAACCGGCCGGCATTCTTCGACTTCATCGAGAGCACGAATGCCTTGCCGGAGTTCGAATACTGGGCGGACACAGACTTGTCCTCTGGCTGCCACGTTTCCTTGACAGCAAGCGCCGTTTTCCTGACGGGCTTTGCCGAAGTTGAAAGAGCACTAAACAGTGTGTTGAACCGCTCGTCGCTCGAAAGCGAACCGAATGCGGCTCCGCCGATGACGTCCTCTACCTTTGCCGCGTTCGTCGCCTTTCCGACCAGCAGCGAGAGTTCGAGCCAGCGGTCGCGCCCCGTCGATGGAGCAGGGCCAATGCTCTCGATTACCGCCGGCAAAATCCGCTCGGTTACGCTGAGCATCTTGGAGACCGCGGTCTTGTCGGCCGCAAGCGCCGAAGAGATAACCGAACGGTCGTAGCCGAGGGCCTCCAAGCGGGCGGCAAAACTGGCGCGCTCGATGAACGAAAGATTGGCGCGGGCTGAGTTTTCCTGGCCTTGCGCGATTACGTGCGTACGATCATCAAGAGCCTTGACGACCGCCTTGACCTTGCGGCCAAGCTCTCGTGCAACCCGAGCTCGACGATGCCCAAAAACGATCTGGTAATGGCCGGAGATGGTCGGGTGTGGGCGCACGAGGATCGGCGTGTCCTGACCACGTTCTGCAATCGCCGCCTTGAGCTCCTGGAATTGTCCCTGGTCGTCCGCCAGACGATCGATCACAAATGAGCCCTCGATCGTCTCGGGATCGAGTTCGACAACAGCTTCCCCCTCGAGGAACTTTTCGGCCTGCCGTGACAACTCATCGAGCGAGCGCACCATGCTCTTCGAAGCACCACGCATCGGATAGGCCGGCGCCGCCTCAGCCTGCGAGATTTCCGCTGCGTCTACCAGACCGGCCAATAGGTTCTTTCTCGCCATATGCCTGCTCCGTTTGCCTTCAATCTACAGGACGTCCTCGCGAAGTTGCCTTCCTCAGCCGACAATCTTCCTGCCCCACGATGCGTGGACGAGTTCTGCGATCTCAGCATTGACTGCGTTCAAGGATTCCATTGCCCGTTCGTAAGTCGACCGTGTCATCTGGCTCTTGTCGACTTCGTAAAGCGTCTGCTTGGTGATGCCGGCGTCGGAGACGGCTGTCGATTTCACCATTTGGTTCTTCAGCACGAACTGATGGAACAAGGTCTGCATGAAGCCCACCATCTGCGCCTGCGGTCCGTCCATCGGCTCGTATCGAGTGATCAGGTAGCGATACCATTCGAGATTGACCGCAGCGCCCGCATCGCGGATCGGCTTCAGGATGCCGCCGAGCATCAAAAGAAACTGGCCCATCGACATAACGTCCAGCATTTGCGGATGGATCGTGATTAGTACGCTGGTGGCCGCGGTCAGGGCGGTGATCGTGAGATAGCCGAGTTGAGGAGGGCAGTCGATCACGACGACATCATAGCGATCATCGACTTCGGCCAGCGCGCGCGAAATCCGCGTGAAGAAGGTCTTGCCGTCGTTCGAGCTCTTGTTCGACATAGCAAGAGGAGTGTCGTACTCATACTCTTGGAGCTCGAGGTTCGCGGGTACGATATCGAGACCGGGAAAATTGGTCGGCTGGATGATCTCGCTTATCGGTCGACGCTGTTCGTCATAGCGGATCGCGTCATAGAGCGACGGCGCCATGTCGAGCTCTGGCTGAAATCCGTGAAGCGAAGAGAGCGAGGCCTGCGGATCAAGATCCACCGCCAGGACGCGATGCCCGGTAAGCGCCATATACTGCGCAAGATGGGCGGCAGTCGTCGTCTTGCCCGAGCCGCCCTTGAAATTCACGACCGCGATGATCTGAAGCTTTTCACCGGCGCGCCTGTGCGGCACGTAGTTCCGCGCTTCCGACCGGCCGTGCTGATCAAGATACTGACGCAGTTCCACCATCTGCTCGGCACTATAGGACCGGCGACCCGACGAAGAGGTCTGGGGGAGGGGGCCTTTTCCTTCGAGGTGGAGCTTCTTCAGCGTGCTCTGCGAAACGCCCAGAAACTGAGCAACTTCCGAAAGAGAGAACTGACGAAGCAGTTTCTTGGCATTCGGCGGGAACTGCTGCATGCTTAAGAGATGCAGCTTCTTCGAAATCAGGTCGCCCTGTTCGAGGATGAGATCCTCGAAATGCATCGGCTGCGCAGGAGCCGTGGACGGCGAATTAGCGTTCATTGAAGTGGAACTCTCGAATAACGATTTTTCGGTCTGAGAACTGACATAACCGTTATTATGTGCGATTCTAGCCGACTGACAAGGAATATAGAGTTAACAAAAGGTTAATGCCGCGCCCCCAGCGGCCCCGCGCGCTCGCAATGCGCCCGGCTTTCTCCTTTATTCCTAGTCACTTAGAAGGCCGCTCCCGGTCTACTAGCCACCGGCATTTTCGCAGGGGACAAATACGGCCGTTCGCCTGACGACGAAACGTCACCTCGAAATAGCGTTGTGTTTCTTCCCGCGACTCACACGACTCAGGCTTGGTGGACACATCGAGTTCGGAGTTGCTGCCGTTTCCGGGACGCCCGCCTGGGCATCATTATACTGCGTTAATTGCGGATCCCGCAGCCCGGCGGCTGCCGAACGCGTTCGCGCCCAGGATCAGGCGGTTCGCCCAAGCCCGGATGGCGGATCGGCGTCAAATCGACAGCAGCTGTTATTAGTTGAGAAGGGCGGGGTTGTTCAGGGGAGCCCGACGCGATGACCTCAATTAGACGCTGCTTATCGAGGACGACAGTATCCCTCCGAACACCGAGCTGATTTCGACAGAAGTGGCGCCTTTTGGCGGCATCAAAAAGTCTGGGCAGGGTAGGGAGGGATCGAAATACGGTCTCGATGATGACACTGAACTCAATTACCTTTGTCTGACGTGTCACGATCCTCCTGATGACCTGAGCGGCGCCCTTTCGAAGACCACCATGAGGGCGGCGCCCCTGTTGCCTGCTTAAAGATGGAGCTTGTTCATTTTCCATCCAACGATCCTCTTCTCACATTGGAAGGGCTATGTTGATGGTGCAATGGTGCGTCTGCATGCCACATGTAGCAAAGTGCCTCTGAACTACGAAGCACGCTTTACGACTACTGACGACTTCCATCGTGCACAGCCGCGCCAAGGCTGCTTCAGCATAGTTCAGTGCCGTCTTAACTGCTACCGCTCCTCATCGGCGAAGGCCGGTTAGATAGCCTGAGATCGCGTTGAGGGGAGGTCGCGAGTTAACTTATTCGTCGCCAGTGAAAATGTATCTCCATGAGCAGCGGCTCAAATTCTCCTTGAAAAAAGTATAATTCGGAATACGTATCGAGAACGACTTTGCTGACAATCTCGCTGCCATCGTCTTGACTGAATTCTTCGCCCGCGGGGAACTCGCTCCTGTCAACGGGCGTCCCCCGCCCTCAGATTCTGCATCACACGCAAATAGTGACATGCTCGTCTGGGCCGACGAACAAACCGCCGGCCGCGACGGAGTTCGCGACCCAGTTCCCCGCGGCGAACTTTTGCGCGGGATCAGACTGGCGGAATGCCAGTCGTTTGAAGCTCGTGCAGATAGTCGGCTGCTGCCTGGGCTTTGGCGGACGCGGTGATGATCGCCCGCTTGTCGTTCCTCAGCACCTTGAGCCAGCTTTCCAGGTAGGTTGCGGTATTGTCGCGGGGATCGTGGGCCACTCCGAGATCCGCGCCGAGGAACGAAGCGGAGAGCTCGGCAACCAGCTCCTCCATGGCGTAGCTTTCACTGCCGAAGCGGCCGCTCAGGTCACGGTCGAGGCGATGCTTTGCACCTGACCAATGCGACATTTCGTGAAGCAAGGTCGAGTAAAGGTGAACCTCGTCGACGAAGCGTGACCGATCGGGCATGAGGATGTCGTCGGGGGCGGGGCGATAGCAGGCGGTCGGCCCGCCGTAGGTGATCGCCGCACCCGTTTTGCGGACGAAGATCTCGACGGTCTCAAGCTGCGGAACTGGCGTCGCCGGCAGCTCCTCAACCGGTCGATAGAACCGGTCCGGAAGGCTCTCGATCTGCTCGACGTTGAAGACCGTGTAACCCTTCAGATAGGGAATTGCGCGTTCGTCGTCATCTTCGCGCTCCTTGGGGGTGAATGTGCCGTACTTGACAACGAGGGCACCCTTCTCGCCCTTTCGGACTTGTCCGCCGAGATCCTGAGCTTGGCGGTAGGTCATCCAGGTGTTTTCCTCGTAGCCGGCGAGCTCGCTTGCGAGCCACAGCATCAGGACGTTGATCCCGCGATAGGCTTCGCCTGTAGCGCGGCGCGGAACGAGGGAGCCGCGGCTGTTTCCGCGCCAGGGCCGGATCCACGGCTTTGTGCCGGCTTCAAGCTGCTCAATAATGGCATCGGTGATGCGCTGGTAGGTGTCCTTGATGCTCTGCATTGCCGTCTCCTTCCGTTGGTTGACGGCAAAAAACGGAGATAGCCGAAGCGAGCCCAAGCACCCGAAGGGCCGCAACAGAGTGGAGGACCGCGCCAGCGGTTGCGTGGGGGAGGGGCTATCGTAGCTTGTCCGTCAAATCACCCAACGGAAGGAGAGGGAGCAGAGCGTCGGCGCCTCCTGCTCACGAATAGTTCTTGCAGCTTAAAAGCCGCTCGGCCGGTTACCGCCCGCGATCGTCGTCGTCGCGCTCACGGCTGCGCTTTGCCGTCATTTGCGCCTCGATCGCCTTCAACTCCGGGTTCAGGTCCTGCTGTGGCGGTCTCGCTGGCGCCGGCTGCGATTGCGCCTCCTGGGCCGGCTGTTCTCTCCTCATTCGAGAAAACTCCGACCGGGCAGTGAAGGTAATTTCCTCGTCGTCCGGCAACCTCTCCGGCAAATCCGCGCGATCGGCGGCGACAATCCCTTGATCGGTCACAAGGCTGGCAACGCGATCGTCATGGCCGAGAACTGTTCCCGTGATCTGCTCGCCCGAGCGGGCGGTGCGAACCTGGTGCTGCAGAGGCTCCTCGCCGACCTCCCGCAAGTCTTCGAATGCGGATCGAATGGCCTCCCGACGGCCCGGGTTCATCGCATCCTCAATCACATGCTTCATCGCGGGACTGGACGGGTCATTTGTGGTCTCGATCGACGCCTCGATCATGCGCGGCTTGGTGATTACGGAAAAATCGATCTCTTGGCCGTAATGGCGGCCCAGCTCGGAAATGAAAGCCTCTTGAGCACGCCCGTTGCCCTCTCTGAATGGATGCACGTAGTTCAGCTCTGAGAGGACCATTGCGGCCCGGTCAGCAAATTCCTCCGGCGTTGCATTGCGAAGGGCCCGCGGATCTCGGATCGGCTTCAGCGCCTCGTCCAGGCCCATTTCTATCCGCGAGCCGGGCAGGAAGGACGTGCGCCCCTTGGAGAGACCGCCGATTGGCTCCACCGGCTGGCCGTCGACAATGGGACTTTCGTTGCGCGTATGACCAGCCCACTCATAGACGTCCTGAAAAATGTACCCGTGAATCGCCTTCAGATGTGCCGTGTCGAAATCACCGCTCGGTCCACGTCCCTCGGTTATCTCGATCTGTCGGATGTTGGTCAGCGCGTATTCGGCCGGTCGAAGTTCGGAGTGCGTCGTCAGGCTCAGTTTGTTGCGCAGGACGCCAGTGCGATCTGGGTCACCGGGAACGTCGGGGTAGGTGTAAGAGCCATTCGGCTGGTCGCTTGCCAATCGATTCCTCATAAAAAAGCCGCCCGGGAATGCAGGCGGCTTGTTCAAATCACTGATCGAAGATCAGGCGCGCTTGAAGCGCGCCAGCATCTCTTCGCGAAACTCTTCCGTGGTAATCTCGCCGGCGACATAGCGAGCGTTGGCTGCCTCGAGCACCGGATCGTGAACGTAGCCCTGCCGGATGTTGGCAGCGCGCGCCTGCTCGACGGCCTTGCGCCGCTTCTCGATGGCTTCCGGGGAACGATCCGGACGGCGGGAATGAACGTTCATCGGCAAATCTCCAGTTACGGGCCACCCTAGCAGGAAAAGTGCTGGAAATCCAGCACTTTGCCGGGTTTTCCGGTCTTTCGACGGTGGGCGCCCGGCTGCTCGCCGGGCGCTGTGGGCGGATTAATCGCGGGGTTCCCATTCGATGATCGCCTGCAGGGAGGCGTCGTCCTGGCCGGGGAACCGGCCGAGATTGGCGTTGTAGCGAAGCTTGCGGATCGAGAGGGTGTAGTACGGCTTGCCGTCCTGGTTCTCTTTCTTCCAGATGCCGCCGACCTCGATGTCATGGCCGCGCGGTGACTTGGCGTAGACGCGGTGCGTCGGGGCCTTTTCATTGTCGGACTCGAACGGCACGACCTTGACGTCCATGTCGCGGTCGATAGTGGAGATGAGGCCGGCGCCCTTCGCGGTGTCGAGCTTGTCGCCGTCAAACTGGATGTAGTTGGTGATGTTCATGTCTTTCACTCCTCTTTGGTGGTTGCGATGATCGTTCCAAAGGCACGGCGGAAAGCGGTGCGCACCGTAGGCCGGAGCGTGAGCGGAGGAGGCGAGGGGACGCAAAAATTTGCTTCGCGAGGAAGCCGAAGGCGGGGAAATTATTGTGGCGTCCGCTTTGCGTAAACTGCGTCGACGTGCGAACGAGCGTCACCAGCAACCGCCTTGGAGGAGTGTGGCGTGAACCGTTTTGGCAACATTTCCCCGTTTGTCAGCGACGTACCAACCGCACAATTTGCGCCAATATTATTCAGCGCTGACACCTGATCAATAGGGTTTTCAGCGTTCTTGTCCGACAACTGGAACCAATTTGGCTCACAAGCCGTCGGCGCCATTGCGCCATATTGGCTACTCTCGGTCACGGGATCTCGGTAGTTTTGGAACGGCGGTAGACATGCGGGCTTTCGATCTCAGCAGACCACATGCCGAAACGGTGATCGCGGGCACTGTTCTCGGCCTCGCCGTACTCGACCGCGCTGATTGAATGGTTCGCCGGCAGATACCGCAACATCGCCTCCGCCAGTCCGGCCTTCACCATCGCAAGGCCGACATCGATTTCGCCGATGAAACATTGGCCCACCAGGCGCCGATATTGATCCTGATCGATGATGTCGCAGCGGACATGCTGACCGTCGACGATTTTTGCAAGATAGCTGCGAGCTACAACGCCGCACCGCCAGACCTTTCCATCCTTCAATCCGGTTTGATTGCGCTCGCAAGCGTCGATGGCCGCGATCCTGATGCGCTGCTTCCGGATGCTGATGGTGTCTCCGTCGATTACACGAGCGCGACCCGAATAATCGGCGGCCGCGGCTGAACCGTGAATGACGACGAGGGCGGCGAAAAGCGCCGGT
The DNA here is from genome assembly GCF_002532005.1 of Sinorhizobium sp. NG07B. Taxonomy (NCBI): domain Bacteria; kingdom Pseudomonadati; phylum Pseudomonadota; class Alphaproteobacteria; order Hyphomicrobiales; family Rhizobiaceae; genus Sinorhizobium; species Sinorhizobium sp. NG07B. The sequence goes on from NZ_NWTD01000010.1 coordinate 64,960, forward strand.
AGGGCATTACGTCTCAATGTGTGACCTCCATGGAACTTCGGGCCGCGAGCCCGAAAACAGAGCGGGCGAGATACAATTCGCCCGCTCTAGCGCGGTCCGTCATAGCCCGCAAATAGCCTCCCGGCGAGCTGACGTCCTGCCGCTCGTATTTCTCGAGCGTCACGGCGACCGCAACGGCGGCTTGCTGCTCACCCATTTGTTCGACGGCGCGGCGGCGGGCATCCTCGGAGATACCGGCAAACCGGCACATCAGCGGGACGGCCCGCGCCAGGTCGGCCCAACTCTTCGGGGCAAGCCCGTAGGTCTTTAGTGCTGGCGCCGCCCTAATCACGTCTTGCAATGCCACCATGGCCTGCGGCAAGTGCCGGGGTTGGTTGATTTCGCGCCGGCGTCGCCTCAGGCTCTTTTCAAGAGCCCATTTGCTGGCGGAGCTAGCCTTAAGGGACCTGTGTTGTTCGGCGTCAGCCGAACGCCGTTCCTCATTACTGGCTGCAAAGGGATGAGGGGTTGTAATCTGTCTGTGCATGCCGTTTTCGACACGCAGGCATGTCATATTTTCTGTTTCTTGCGCTTCCGCGGATCGGGGCGGGAGGTGCATCAATCTCTCAACTAGCCATTCCAGGAGGGCGGTCGCCCGGCGCAGCAATCGGCTCGATGCCTTTCCCGCGACCCCTACGAGATTGCTCACGCGATCGACGCGGGCTCCGATCCGGCCCAAAATGTACTCGGAATGCTCTGCGGCAGTCGCAAGGGCATGGCGGGCATTGCGAAGCGCTCCACGATAGCGCCGCAAAGCCGCGTCGGCGGCCTTCTTCTCGGAGCGAACCTGTCTCACGAGCTCGTCGAGCTCGGCATATCGAGCAACCAGGATGCGAAGGTCGATCCCGCACCCATCGGTAATTTCGCCTTCGCCATTGCGGATCGGGTAACGCTTGTAGTTGCCGCTGTCTTGCATCGTGATCAGGCCAGTATCGAACAGGCGCGACAGCATGCGGCTGACGCGCCCGACCGATCGGCCGATCTCAAAGGCCAGTTGCTGGTTGGATTTGAACACGATCGGACGGCCTGACTTGTCGAACGCTTCGGCCGGAGCCGTATTGATCAGGGCGACCAACAGGTGACTTTCGGTCCCGTTGATCAGCCCTGTGCATGTCAGGCTTTGAGCAAGTACGGCCAATTGAGCGCGCGTCACCGTCCCAATTTCCGCCGACTGTGCCAGTCGCCGATTTTGCGCACGCTGCGGCGTTATCCTGCGGCCGATTGGCCGCGGATGCATGTGGGTGTCCCTCATTTCCCATCTCCGTTTAGGGACCAGGTAAAGCTTCGCCGTTCACCGAGAAGGTGTTTTCATTGTTGACAGGGAAGGGAGGGTCTGCGAGAACGGTTTTGGCTAATTTTTCGACTCATAGACCCGCTTCCGGATTTCTTCGGGAGCGGTTTTTCTTTTCTGGTCGGCTTTCTCTTCTCCGTAAAAATGGTCAGATTGTCAGACTCGGAATCGCACCGATTCCGCTGCTTCGGAACATAGCCTCATAAGCCATATTGGCGCAACAACGTGCTACACGCGGTTGCCATTCAAGCGCGCGTTATGGCTTTATCTCCCTATTTTTTCAGGGTTTTTCGGCTTAACACCTATTCTCTTCATGCATTTCTCCCCCAGTTGCGTGAGCCAATTTGGCTCAGCAATCTAGCAAAAGCGCGTCGGATCGGGGAGGAAGGGGAGCTTGAGGGGAGGGGTGCCGGCCTCCCCTCAACATGACCGTGGGCCAGGTCGATCCTGGCCCACGGTCATCGGCGGTTGTGAATGCGGGAAGGCCGATCACGCGGGAGGGACGTGACCGGCCCGCGACTGAGGTCACTCAGCCGCTTTGGGGAACTGCTCGTCTTCGGTGATTCGCTCGGCCTCAGCCTCCTGTGCAGCCTCGACGGCTGCTATTCGAACAGGAGCCGGTAGCCAGCCGCTTCCGGCAACGAGGCGGTCGGCAATCGTAACCGCCTCGGACTTCTTGGCTGCGACTCTCACCGACAATTCCGCGTCGCTGCCTTTCGCTTCGGCCACCGCAAGTTCAATGGTGGTGCGATTGACGTGCTTGAAATAGCTGTCGCCGGTCGTCTCGAACCAATCCGCCATGTTCACCTTGAGCGCTCGGCCAAGCTGGTTCGCTTGCTCAATCCCCTTTTTGCGGTCTGTGAACTTCTTTTCCACCGCATTGACCGAGTGCGCCGCGCCGAAAGCCAATAGTGCAAGCACCATGTCTTGCGGCTGCTCCATCAGCCAATCGAACAGATCGGCGGGATTTCCCGGCAGATGATGGCCGTAGATCTCCGCAAGGTCGTTGAAGGCGGAGAGCCCCTTGCAACTTTCGGCGTCCTTCATCGACGGCTCCAAGCGTTCATGCGTGAGCGACAATTGCAGGGCGCTCTGCTCCGAATTGTAAGGGTAGGCCACCCTCAACAGCATCGCGTGAACGACGGCAACGAGCGCCACGTCCGGATTGTTCGCGAGTTCGATCCGCAGAGCCGCAGTCTTCTGCGCGGTCAGGTCCTCAATCAACGCGGCCGAATGGGTGATCGTCGGTGCCTTCGGCTGTGCCGCGCTGCTGGCGCTCGGCAAGCCTTCGCCGCTCTCGTCGTCGTCCCCCGTCTCACCGGTTTCCTCCGGCTTCACAAAGCCGCGCTCGATGCAAAGCCGCCCGTAGTAATCGACGAAAACAAAAGCTCCCGCCTGTGCCAACGCCTCGGCGCTGTAGGCTTCCGTCCGGGCATTGAGAGCGTCGATCCGCTTTTCGACTTCCGCCAGCTTTGTCTCTGCCTCGTCGTCGGCCACGCCGTTTTCGATCAACTCGGAAAGCTCGTCATATTCAGCCTGGGCGGCATCAAGCGCAGCCTGATCTTCCTCGGAAAGAGCAATCGCCTCCGGATAGCGACGCTTCAGGGCATGGTAGCCAACGGGGGCTGTTGCGGAGCATTCCACCCATTGCCAGCCTTCGGCGCGAACAGTCGCTGCGGTCGCCTCGAGCTTTTCCGCGACGAGCCTTTCCACTAACGCGGCGTCCGTCGCATAACCGGCGTTACGGTCATCGAACAGGTCGCGCTTTACTGGCCCGCCAGCTTCCTCGTAAGCCGCCAGTCCGCCAATGAACTGCACACGCTTGTCCGTCGCGGCGATCATTTCTTCGGTGAGCGCTCGTCGGATCGAATGAGGGTCGCGGCTCCAAGAGGGGAGCGCGTTCCAAACCGCCACCTGCCTTTCGTGATCATCGCTGATCGTGAAGGCCGATAGCTGCGCAAAGCTCACGTCCTCGTCGCGGTAAAGTTGCAACAGGACCGGCGAAACGCGAGCGAGCGCCAACCTCTTTCGGACAATGGTCTCGGTCGTGCCGAAACGCGCCGCGATGTCCGCGATCTGCTTTCCCTGCTTGGCGAGCGCGTCGAACGCCTCATATTGGTCAAGCGGGTGCATTTCCTCGCGCATGACGTTCTCTGCGAGGCTGATTTCCGTTGCGATCTCGCCTTCACGCTCCTTGCACTCGACGGGGAAATCCTTAGCGATCTCTCCCGCCTCGGCCAGCAGGTTGAGCGCGGCCAGTCGGCGGCCACCGGCCACCACGAAAAAGCGGCCCTTCTTGTCGCCCTTGCGAACAACAAGGTTCTGCAAAAGCCGATAGCCGTCTTCTCGAATGTTCGCGGCCAGAACTTCAATACCCTCGGCGCTGTATGTCTTGCGGACGTTCTGCGGATCGGCGTCCAGCTTGTTCAAAGCCACGGTGATGATGTCCGTCATGGTGGTTCCCTTTTTCCCTAATCCCGCGAAGCGGCCTCATGCCCGAAGGGGCAGGAGCCCCGCTCCTGCTCCCGAGCTCGCGCGGAGCAGCGGGGAAGAGGGGGGCCAAGGGGACAAATCGGAGGGGGATCGCCCGCCCGAGGCGAAGCCGAAGGGGCGACGCTGATCCGCACCCAAGCGGATCCGCGTCGATCATGCACGAGAGCGAGCGAAGGCGAGCGGAGGAAGGACGGGGAGACCGATTTTCCCCTTGCAGGGGAGAGGGGGCAGAGCGCCCTTTCCCCACTAAGGCAAACAATGAGCATACCAGGCGAAGGCGTAGCCGAAGCCAGTTCGCGCACCGCTTGACCGGTCTAAAAGGGCAGCCGCAGGAGGTTTAGCATAGCGCCGCCCGAAGGGCGGAAACCGGGACCGACTGCCCCCGGCAAGCGGTTCCATGTAATATCGGCCAGAGACAGCCCGTTCACCACCGCAGCTTCGAGTATGGAGCGCTCCGCGTCGCCGGCGAACTCCGCAGCGCCGATGCGCCCCACCGTCCCTCGAAGGAAGCGAGCAATCTCAGCCGCGGTTTGGCGGTCATTCAGCACGCGACAGAAACCGCCTCAAGGACAAACCGGCGAACAAAATATATGGCGGCATGGCGAGCGAATAGTGACCGCAATTTAGTTCCAAAATGTTTGGCTTAGCTCCGGCGTCCCTCAGCTTCTGCATGAAGCTCCCCGATAGCTCTGGCAAAACAACCTTGTCCCTCTTAGCCAACACGACGTGAAGCTCGAGATTGGGCCGTGCCAAATTATGCGCGTAATTCTCCAAGTTAAGCGGACCCCATGCCCTTCTGAGATCGGTCAGCTCAATTGCAGGCTCAAGACTCTCACGTATCGATCGTGTCGCGCGCCCCGTCCAAACCATATCCGCGAGACTTCCAGCCGTGAGAAATAACGAGGCTTTTGACACTGCCAAATCGTGCGCCGCGATCATTCCCGCGACCCAGGAACCTAAGCTCATACCGAGAACCGAAATCTCTCGATAGCCTTTGCTCTTCAACCAACGTATGAGTTTTCGCCCGTCCCACACTGCCTGCCTTAGAGACTGGATCGTTCGACCGAGATTAGGGCTAAGCATATAATCGGCGTACAGCGAACCGGATCGGCTGCGCTCGAAGTGATAAGGCATAGCGATCTCGACTACCGTGATTCCACGCTGCGAGAAAAAGCTGGCAATCCGACGGTTCCGGGCGCTTGCATTCCAATGATGAAAAATCACCATCGCCTGATCGAAGGACCCGCTTTCTGTGATATTAGCCCAGACGACATTGTTCTCTCCGACGTCAGTAGAGATGTCCGACGGAAATTTGAGCCACCCGCCCTGGCTTTCGAAACCCTGATCACTCCCTGCCGGCTCATCGAAATAGGCCGGATCAGCCGCGGCCTGGTCCGCAAGGACACAAAACTCCTCGATAGTCGCGACGTTCTTCGCGCCTGGAAAGGCGCGGTCGGCGTCAAGGATGAAATCGGTTGCTTTCTTCCATTCCTCACCGCGCCGCGCCCGCCGCTCATCCCACCAATCAAGCCAGCTATAATACACCCTGCTTGTTTCCTACTCGCTCGCCTGCGATTGCCCGAACCCTGGATCAGTAAGGCCATATATCGCGAGCAGCACCCCAATGCCCAGGAGGATCGAGAAACCTGCAAACACACCGATCAGCAGATAGCCAGCAAAGAGTATCGCTACGACTGCCGACATCTTCCACAAGGCCAGACGAAATCGGCTTTCGGCGCCTAAACGGATGGCGCCATGCAGAAAAACAACACAGGTCGAAATAGCGATAAGAAGGCTGCTGTAATGCGTCGGCATTCTATAGCTGAACCCGTTGCTCACATCCTTGCGCTCGTACAGGGCTGAAGACATATCGCCGACCAACCAAGCCGCAATATCCTCGCCATTCGATGTCAGGTAAGAGCTTTGGGCCTTCATGCATATGGCCATCAGAATCCCCAAAACAGTACACCGAAAAATTCCGCGCATCATCCGTAGGCTGACTTCATGGACTCCGTATTGATGATCCACTCCCGGCAGGTTCTTCGATGCTTGGCCAATTTTCCAAAGGTCATGGACCACCGTATGAAGCAAAATGAGACCTGCGAAGAACAGATAGAAACACAGGCACATGTAGAGGTAAGCGAGCGCTGTGAATACAATCTGCATCGGCAGCGATATAACTTCAGGGCGCACAATTGCTAACTTACCCCAATCTATCGCGTAGTTGCCTCCACCGTTGATCAACGGAATCAAGGACACACCGATCCACTGAAAAAGACCGGCGAACAGCACACAGATTAAAAAAACCGCCCAATATGAATACGAGTAAGCTTCAACGTTGCACGCCCAAGCATCGTCGCTTTCCATCCGGTCGCCCTGCGCGACAAGCTTTAAGCGCCCTTCATATTTCCAGAAGAGCAGCAGCTCTATTACGAACGCAAAAAACAGCGGTAGAAGCACCATGAAGAGGAATGTCCAATTCGGCGCCCAAAGGAATCCGACCTGCTTAACAAGGCCATCCGGCCGGCTGTAAGTAGCGTTGTGAATTCCCGTGATATAAGACAAAAACCCAAGAGCGGTGGCACCCGCAAACACCGACGCCGGTAAATTCAGAGGAGATCCGCGACTAAAAAGCGCCTCCGATCTACTCGCTAAACTGAAACGCCGACTTGGCCCGTGGGCGTCCGCAACCTGTGTTCGCTCTGCCGGGGACTCTGTACCATCATCGGCGGTCCCAGTATGTTCCAGATCTGGGGGCCGTGGCGCAGCGCTGCTTCCCGCTTTCTTTGAGTCTCGCCTCTTGGCGGTTAACCGAGATTGCGCCGCACTAAGCTCTATCTGCCATTCGCTGGTTGCCGCCGGATCATCGCACCCAAAAATCCTTGCCAGCCAACGAATGTTGGCAGTGCTGATTCCCTTGTCGTTCTCTTGAAACCAAAGCTGCACCGTTCGCAGATCGACCCCGATCCGGTTGGAATCGATCTGTGAAATCGCCTCTGCAAGAAGCTCGGGCGTCCATGGTCCCGCGGGAAATCCATCAGGGCCCAATGGCCGACCCGCCCCCGCCGCGGCTAATTGTCGAAAGAGTTCTTTGAAATCACTCCCGTCTTTCGGCGGAGGGAGAAATAACTTTCCGTTCTTTAACAATGACTTACAGGCTCTGGCTTCGTTTCGTTTCGCTAGATTTCGTATCCTATCGTGCCTTTGTCCCCAATCAACGTTTTATCGCTCGTGCAACTTGGTGGCACTTCCGAAATGAAGCGTACAACTGCGGGGCGGAGGGGCTTTTTCGCCATCGATGAGGCATTCAACCATGTCATTAGTGTCGTTATCAGCGTCGCAGCGAACGATAGAGACCGACAGCTCATCAAGCTCGCTTCGGTCCCATGGTCGCGGATTCATTTCTTCAGGCCTTCACACCGCTTTAAGTGCGTCAGCTTCCGAGAGTACGGCGGAAACTGCGGTTTCCCTTGGTGACTTGATTGATCGGCATATCGCGGCGCGTCTGGCGACTGCGGATGCCGTTCGTGCGTGGGATCAACGCACGGCGGCGGGAGAGGCTACGAGCGTAGCCGGTCCAAATGGACTGTTGGATGTTGCGCGGGACGAAGAGGCCGCCCGACTGGCGATCGTCAATTACAGGCCGCGGGGTTCTCGGGAATCAAGGCAGAAGCTGGTCTATTTGGCGGCTTACCTGTTCGCGACACGGGGCACCCTGAACGCCAATGAGATGAATTCCGTCTTGGAAGCTCCTCGCGATCGGCCAAACGCATCGGTTTCCTGAGTCCCCGTTTTATGCCGACTGCACAATGATGTGCCCGGACCACAGTGCTGTCGATCATGTCTGCGGTGGCGTTCCGTTCCACCACTAGAGGGGGCAAGGGGACAAATCGGAGGGGGATCGCCCGCCCGAGGCGAAGCCGAAGGGGCGACGCATGATTCGCGGCCCAAGCGGATCATGCGTCGATCCTGCACGAGAGCGAGCGAAGGCGAGCCGAGGCGAGCGAAGGAAGGACGGGGAGACCGATTTTCCCTTGCAGGGGAGAGGGGGCAGAGCGCCCTTTCCCCACTAGAGCAAACAATGAGCATACCAGGCGAAGGCGTAGCGAAGCCAGTTCGCGCACCGCTTGACCGGTTAATAGGGCAGCCGCAGGAGGTTTAGCATAGCCCGAAGGGCGGAAACCGGGACCGACTGCCCCCGGCAAGCGGTTCCTGTGGAATTCCACCTCTGACGCCGGCGTTTCCCACAAGCCTCCGGCAAACCCTACGGCGCTACCTGGCGGGCGCGGGTTGCCTTCGGCTGCTCCGTTCCCTGAAGCTCACTGCGGCCGCTTATGCCGGCCTTGCCGGCGCGGCTGGAAAACACCTCCCGCAATTCGGGAACGTGAGGGCTGAACTTCTCAAGAGGGTGGGATCCGGAAATTCGCAGCAACAGCGCCGAATGGCAAGATTGCTCGCCAGCACCGGACATCGTCGTCGCTATGAGCGGGAGCGGTGGGGTCGAGCCGCTACTCCGGAGCCTCGCGGGTAATCGCGAACGTGTTCTCCGATTCGAGATCTCATATGTATGATGTATGAACGGGAACTAGGGCTGCCTTCGCGCCGCGACGATATGATGCCACCACGCCAACGGCGGGTGTGACACGCTCCCTCCGACAGTCAAGATTCAGCAGCCACGACAAACCTGATATACTCGCGGGGCGGCCGTCCGGAGGGAGGCAAAGCATGAGCGATCAAACAGTGCGCATATTGCTTGTCGAGGATAACCCGCTCCACGCGAAGCTGATCCAAAGACTGCTCGACACGGAAATGCAGTTGCGCTGCGAGGTGGTGGCTGTGGATTGCCTGGCCGACGGGCTTGGACAGCTTGAGCGGGGCGCGACTGATCTGGTGCTGCTCGATCTGATTCTGCCCGATAGCCAGGAGCTGGAGACGCTGTTCAGAATCCGGTCGGCTGCGCCGAATGTCCCGGTGGTGATCCTGACCGGCCTCGACGATGTAAAGCTCGCGGCGCACGCGGTCGAGGCAGGTGCCAGCGACTTTTTGCTAAAGACGAGGCTCAATGGCGTCGCGCTCGACAGGGCAATCCGCTACACGCTGGCGCGCAAGCGCGCCCCATGGCGGCGAGTGGGACTCGCCGATGTTCCGCCTCGCCCAGCAACAATTCCTGAAGGCCGCCCAGATCATGAATCTGGATGACAACATCCGCCAACGGCTGCTGTTCCCGCAGCGCACCCAGGTGGTGTCGTTCCCGTTCTTCCGCGACGACCGCGCGCAGGTCGAGACGGTGTTCGGCTACCGGGTCCAGCATGTCCTGACCATGGGGCCGACCAAGGGCGGCATCCGCTACCACGAGGACGTCGATCTCGGCGACATCGCTGCGCTGGCGACCTTGATGACCTGGAAGTGCGCGCTGATGCGGTTGCCCTTTGGCGGCGCCAAGGGCGGTGTGCGCGTCGACCCCACCGTGCTCTCGAAAAGCGAGCTGCAGCGGCTGACCCGGCGCTACACGGCCGAAATCATCGACATCATCGGACCCGACAAGGACATCCCGGCGCCCGACATGGGGACCGACGAGCAGGTTATGGCCTGGGTGATGGACACGTACAGCCAGCAGGTTGGTCATGCGGTTCCGGCGGTGGTCACCGGCAAGCCGGTGGTGCTCGGGGGCTCGCTTGGACGCAAGGAGGCGACCGGGCGCGGACTGGTCTATGTCATCGAAGCCGCGGCGGAAGCGATCGGGCTGGATCTGGCCAAATCGACCGCCGTGGTCCAGGGGTTCGGCAATGTCGGCAGCTTCGCGGCGCGGTTTCTGGCCGAGGCGGGCGTCAAGATCATCGCAATTAGCGACGTCTCGACCGGGCTCTACAACCCCGCCGGCCTGTCAGTGGACACGCTGTTGGAATATGTCGCCAAAAATCGCGTGTTGGCGGGCTTTCCGGATGCGGAGGCGATCTCGAACGCCAAGCTTCTCGAACTGGAATGTGATGTCCTGGTGCTGGCGGCACTGCAAAATCAGGTAACCGCCGAGAACGCTGAGCGGATCAAGTGCCGTTTAATCGCCGAAGGCGCCAACGGGCCCACCACGCTGGAAGCTGACGAGATCCTCAACGAGCGTGGCGTGCACATCATACCCGACATTCTCGGCAATGCCGGCGGCGTGACAGTTTCCTATTTCGAGTGGGTGCAGGGTCTGCAGAACCTGACCTGGACGCTCGACGAGATCAATCACCGGCTCAAGGCGATCTTGCTGGATGCGTTCGTGCGGACGCGCCGCCGTGCGGAAGATGACCAACTGGATCTGCGCACGGCTGCCTTGATCGAGGGGATCACCCGCGTGACCGAAGCCAAGCTGCTGCGCGGTCTATTCCCATAAGGAGCCTGCACATCCCACCGGATGGGAGGGATCTAATGACCAAGAATACCGCCATTACTGACGCTTCCCGCACCGAGCACATGCTTGCGGAGCAGCTAGAAGCTGCCCGGGCGGCACAGGCACGGGCAGAAGCAGCGCGCGACAGTCTTTTGGACGGGATCGAGTCAGCTTTGGAAGGATTCGTTCTTTATGACGCCGACGACCGAATGGTCGCGTTCAACTCGCGCTTCGAAAAGCTGTTTGCCCCCAGGGTCGCGATCGGAATGCGCTTCGAGGACCTGATACGCTCCGCAGTGGAGCACGGGTTGGCCCCAGTTGGCGAGCTCAGCGTGGAGGAGTGGGTTGCGCAACGAATGGAGCGGCACCGCAATCCGGGTCCGCCATTCAAGCTCAGGCTCAACAGCGGAATGTGGATTCGCATCAGCGAAGGCCGGACCCGCGATGGCGGTCTGGTAGGCGCCTATACCGACATTACCGAACTGGAGGAACAGCGCGAGCATCTCGAGGAACTGGTCAAGACAACCGAGGCTGCAACCGAGCGAGCCAAAGCCGCGCAAAGGCAACTGCTCGATGCAATCGAATCTTCCCTGGAGGGTTTTGCCCTCTATGACTCCAGCGACCGGCTGGTCGTCTACAATTCGCGCTACCGAGATTTCTTTTCAGGGCCCGAGCGTGCCGTCCTTCCTGCCGAACCATTTGCCGTCGAAACACCGGGCACGCCCTTCGAGCTGGTGATCCGTACTTTTGCGGAAAGCGGCTTGTCGCCGCTCGACGGCCAGGCGGTCGACGAGTGGATTGTCCAGCGCCTCGAGCGCCACCGCAATCCGCGCGGACCCTTTAATTTGATGCACAAGGATGGGACCACTATCCGCGTCAGCGAGCGCAAGACCAGCGATGGCGGAACGATATGCGTCTACTCCGATATCACCGAGCTTGAAGAGCACCGCCATCACCTGGAGGAACTGGTTGCCAAGCGCACAGCCAAGCTCGAGCAGCGCACGGAGCAACTGCGCAAGTCGCGTGAGGACCTTGAGCGCGCCCGTGACGCGGCCGAGCAGGCCAGTATCGCCAAGAGCGAGTTCCTCGCGAATATGAGCCATGAGATCCGCACGCCGATGAACGGTGTGATCGGCATTGCAGAACTGCTCGAGGGCACCGAGCTTTCCGAACAGCAGCGCAGATATGTCTCGATCATCCTCCATTCCGCCGACACGCTGATGGACCTGATCAACGACATTCTCGACTTCTCGAAGATCGAGGCCGACCGGCTTGAGCTCGAGGCGATCCCGTTCATGCTGCGCGATACTTTGGGCGACACCCTGCAGACGCTCGCCAAACGCGCTGCCGACAAAGGCCTCGAGCTTGCCTGCCATATCCCTCCCGAAGTGCCGGACCATTTGGTCGGTGATCCGACAAGGCTCCGGCAGATCATCGTCAACCTTGTCGGCAATGCCATCAAGTTCACAGAGAACGGCGAAGTGGTGGTCGATGTCACCCTGGAAGGGCAGAACACAAAAGGAGCACGCCTTCAGTTCGAGGTGCGCGACACCGGCATCGGCATCCCGGAAGCACAGCAGGAGCGAATATTCGAGGCTTTCGCCCAAGCCGATACATCAACGACGCGGCAATATGGCGGCACCGGGCTCGGCCTGGCGATCGCGGCACAACTTGCCGAGAAGATGGGCGGGCGGATGCAGCTTGAGAGCTCGCCAGGCGCTGGCAGCGTCTTCACCTTCGCTGCCGATTTCGGGCTCGCGCCGGAGGAAAAAAAGGCTCGCCCCGTGCGCGAGGCAGAATTGCGCGGTCGGCGCGCCTTGGTGGTCGACGATAACGCCACCAATCGCCAAATTCTCGAGGAAATCGTCGTGAACTGGGGCATGATCCCGATCGTCGCAACGGACGGCGTGGCGGCGCTCAACGCACTTGAACGGGCTTCCGGTGCCCCGCCGGACCTCGCGCTTCTCGACGTGATGATGCCTGGGATGAGCGGGTTCGAACTTGCGGCCTGCATGCGGCTGCGCCCAGGTCTCAAGGAGACCCGGATCGTCATGATGTCGTCCGCAGGCCGGCCAAGTGACGAGGCGCTGCTGCGCGAACTGGATATCTCCAGGTTGCTGGTGAAGCCTGTCAAACAGTCCGATCTCCTCAATGCCATCACCAATGCCCTTGGAGTCTCGATGCGGGAAGACGAGGGCGAGGGCCTCGCCGGCGCGGCGCACCTGCGGACGGGCCCGGGGCTCACCGTGCTGCTTGCCGAGGACGGGGCGGTCAACCGGCAGGTCGCAGTTGACCTTCTGACGAAGCGCGGGCACCGGGTCGTGGCCGTCGGGAATGGCCAGGAGGCAATCGAAGCGGTCGAACGTGGAAGTTACGACCTGGTGCTTATGGACGTGCATATGCCGGTCATGGACGGGCTCGCCGCGACCGCTGCAATCCGGGCGCTCGCTCGGCCCGACAAGGCTCGTGTACCGATCGTCGCGCTGACCGCCAGCGCGACGGCTGCCGATCGCGAGCGCTGTCTCGCGGCAGGAATGGATGGCTACGTCACAAAACCATTTCGCGCCGCCGAGCTGTTCCGTGTCGTCGAACAATATGACCCAATGCGGGTTCCGATCCCCGAAGAGCCGGTAACCGCCGTCCCAACGCAGCCGGCGGCTGCCGATGCGTCGGTGCTGGATTGGGAGCGCGCTCTGCGCAATCTCGATCGGAACGAGGCACTCCTGCGCGAATTGGCGGCAATGTTCCTCATCGAGTACCCGAAACTGATCGCCGCTCTCGACGCGGCGTATGCCAGCGGCGATGCTGCGGAGTTGCGGCGTGCAGCCCACACCTTGAAGGGCTCGGCAGATGTGGTCGGCGCCGACGCCGTCGTGACGGCAGCACAGCGGCTTGCAGATCTGGGTCGCGAAGGGAAGCTTGCGCCCGTTCCAGAGGCACGGCGCGCACTGGGCGCCGAGCTGGATCGCCTAGAGCCGGAACTCCAGCGAGCAATGGTGGACGCCGAGTAAAGCGCTTCTACTAATTAGATTGGCCCGCTGGAAAGGCGGGCAGTCGCTGGATTCGGCCTAAAGCTTATTCGCGGACCCGGTCACCTTTATATGGGTGATGGAGACCCGCAGGGCACTCGCATTCCACGTGAACGACTTGTGAGGGCTCATGAAACTTTGATACCCCGGGCGCGCAAGCTCCTTTTTCCATCCGTCAACGATTGTACCAGTCGCTCACACGCCGCTTGGATGTGCGATCTGGTCAGCTCGACGGCATGATCGACCCGCCCCTGACGCAGCGCGTCCAAAACGGCGCGATGTTCGCTCCAGCCTTGATTGGACGCGCTGATCTCGATCCAACGCACCCGCAACAATCGTGTCATGCAGTCGCTGATGCCCCTGGTGATGAATTCATTCTTGGCCAGTGAACCGATCTTCAAGTGGAAACGGCGAGCGGCATCGTCGTTTTCCTCCTGTGTTGATGATGTGGTGACCGAATTTAAGATTGCCTCTATTTCCGCAAGGTCCGACGGGGTGATCACGGGGCCACCGATCTCGATCGCTGCAACCTCCAACACCTCTCGGTAGGTGAAGAGCTGTTTGATTTCATCAAGATCTATTGGCGGCACGATCCAACCCCGCCCTTGCCGTGCAACGAGCCCCTCGGCTTCCAAGCGAAACAGCGCTGTGCGGACAGATGTTCTGGAGGTTTGAAGTTGGCCCTCGAGCCAGCGCTCGGTGAGGCGCTCTCCGGGTCCGATATCCATGTCCAAAATCATTCTGCGAAGCCGGTCCTCGCCCATTTGCGTTTGCGTCAACAAGATTTCCTCCTTGTTCTGCGTTGACAACCGAAGCTCGGCCATCTTATGTACTCCAAATTGGTATACCAAAACGGAGGATTTGTCGTGCCAAAAGTTAGCATTCTTGCTACAGGCGACTCCATGCTCACGCAACGCATCTCGCGCAATCCCGATGGCGATTTCCTCGCTCTCGTCGACATGTTGCGTAAGACGGATGTCACCATCACCAACGTGGAAGTGGTCTTCCCAGGTCGCGGTCGAATGGCCTCGACGACAATGCACGGCATACCGTGCGGCGTGGAACCCGAGTTGCTTTCCGAGTTCGAGTGGCTCGGGGTCGACATCTATGGTCTGGGGCACAACCACGCGACTGACTACGGAGTTTCCGGGCTCGTGTCCTCGATCGAAGCTCTCGAAGCGCGCGGCCTGACCTACGCCGGAGTGGGGCGAACGCTGCAAGAAGCGCGCTCTCCTCGCTATTTCGATGCCGCCGGATGCCGAGTGGCCTACATCGCCGCCGGGTCAAGCAACGCCAGGCTCTGCCTTGCTGCAGATCCCAGCGTCGGTGACGTGGGACGCCCAGGTATTGCGCCGGTTCGAGTGCAGAAAACCCACTACATCAAAAACGAGCGGTTTGCAGAGCTGCGCGAGATTCTCGCGGAGGCGGGTGTCAATGTCGAGGCGAAGGGGACCACCGCTCCGGGCATCCATTTCCCCTATCCCGACAAGAACGTCTACGACCCGCCACCGCCCGGCGGATTTGCCGTGGAAGGAGTCAATTTTGCGCCAAGCGACACCTCGCGGGTTCAGACCGATGCTCTGGAACGTGACGTCGCGGCTCTTGAGGCATCGGTCTCCGAAGCGTCTCGCCAAGCGGACCTGGTTTTTGTCGGGCTCCACTGCCATGAGGGTCTTGATGGGCGCTGGAACAGCGAGGTTCCTGCTGAGTTCCTGCAGCCGCTGACCCATCGGCTTATCGACGCTGGTGCACACGGGATTTTCGCGCATGGTCCGCATATGTTGCGCGGTTTGGAGCTCTATGCCGGCCGTCCGATATGCTACTCCCTCGGCAACTTTATCTTCAATGTCGAGACGTTCTCGTCCTTCCCGCTAGAGGTCTACGAACAGCAAGGCATGCCGCCTTCGTCGACGCCCGCCGACTTGTTCGACGTCGTGACGGGCTACGGTGCTCAGCCGAAATTCTGGGAGTCGGTTGTCGCACGCTTCACATACGAAGACGGCGTACTCGCCGACAGCGAATTCCACCCGATCACGCTGGGACGAGATACGCCACGAAGCCGGCGGGGCTGCCCGCAGCTGGCATCGGCCGAGGACGGCGAACGCATCCTTGCCCGCCTGAACGAACTATCGAAACCGTTTGGTGCTGGCTTGGATATCGTTCGCGATGGCGACCGTTACGTCGGCAAGCTTGAGGCGCGAGTCTAAAAATACAGTTCTCCTGAAGGTTCCAGGCGGCGCGCAAGTGTCGCCTGGACGTACATCGTTTGCGTGGCACGCGACGGCGGGATCTCCGCCGGCGTGCATATCGCTGGCGGAAATCTACACGCATTCGATGCGACTTGGCAAAATGCCGGCGAGCGAAGGAAAATCACCTTGTTCGCCCCAAACGCGCTACCGGCGCCGAAATTCGGCGCACTTTCGCAATTTGGCCCAAGGCCTGCGCACCGTCGCGACCGTTTGCACGCCAGCCATTCCAGCAGATCTGGAGCGGATGACACTCTGCCGCATCAGGTTTTTTGCCTGCGAGCTCGCCTTCATTCCACCGAGTTTGACAAACGCCAATTTCCCCGTTGACAAATAAAAATATACAGGCAAACTGATGATTATATCAGGTAGGCTGATTAGTTTCATCGCAACACGTTCTCGGGAGGAATACCGTGACGACGACAACCCTCGCTCGGCCGGAAGTGCCGGAAGGTGGACTCGACCCCATCGATGTCAAAGTGATCGATACCGATGTTCACGTTGAACCACGTTCTTTCGAAGAGCTTATCGACTACATCGATGCTCCCTGGAAAGACCGTACGCTCAAGGCGCGGGTTCCGTTCAGGCGCGCAGGCTTCACCACCTTCGATGTGGCGGGCCGAATGGATGCCTATCCGACGACCGGCGACCTCGGCTCTGATCCGGACATGGTCGCGGGACATCTTTTCCAGGACGACCCGATTGACTACGCCATCCTGCTGCCTTGGAGCCTTCGCGGCTTCACGGTCGATCCGGCCCTGGACACTGCCTTGGTAAAGGCCGTCAACCAGTGGCTCTCAGAGACCTGGCTCTCGAAGTACAACGCCGAGAACCGTTATGTCGGGTCGATTTCGGTGTCCGTTGAAGATCCGATCGGTGCGGTGAGAGAGATCGAGAAATGGGCAGGGCACCCGGGGTTCAAGCAGGTGGCGATCAGTCACTACGGTCCTCGGCCCTTCGGCCATCCGATGTATGATCCGATCTGGGAAGCAGCCGCGCGCCACGGGTTGCCGGTGTCGATCCACTTCAAGGGCGGCGCCACGCAGCCTCTGGGATGGACGTCGACCGGCCCGCTGCAATATTTCGTCGAATATCACTCGCTGATCGCGCCGATGGCGTACGCCACGCACATCGCGAGCTTCATCTGCAATGGTGTCCTCGACCGTCATGCAGGGCTGCAGTTCCTGTTCCTCGAAGGCGGCTTCCTCTGGTACCGACCGTTTGTCGATCGGATGACCCGCCACTGGCAGAAGACGGGACAGGAATTCTCCGCCGCCAAAACGCCGCAGCAATATGTGCTCGACCACTTCCGTTTTGCGACGCAGCCCGTCGAGGAGGCGACCGATCCGCAGCATATTGCGACGCTGTTCGAGGAAGCCAACGCGGGTGACCTGTTGATGTTCTCCAGCGACTATCCGCACTACGATTATGACCCTCCAAGCAAGGCGCTTCCGCGGGCGATGGAGGACGAAGCCAAGAAGAAGATCATGGCTGGAAACGCGCTGGATTTCTTCAAATTGCCAAAGACGCGTCCGGCAGACCGGTTCGATCGTAAGGAGGGTCGGGTATGATTATCGACTGCGCAGTTCACCCCGTACTCGAGAGCGAGCGGTTCAACGAATTTGTCGGCGGCCCGTGGAATCTGCGGCAGCTGCCAACTCTCTTCGGCGAAAAATATGGAGCGCCCTTCGACCAACTGGCGGTACCCGCAGAACAGGCTTCGAGCCCGTCGGCGGTAGCCAGGCAGATGCGTGAAGCAGGCATTGACCTTGCGGTGCTGTGCCCGACGACGTTCGGCTACTGGCCCAACCCGCATCAGGCAATTGCCGTCGCCAACGCCGCCAATCGAATGCTCGTCGAGGATTGGCTGAATGCTCCGGAAGCAGATAATCGGTTCCTTGGCTCCATTCGCGTGGCCATGAATGATGTCGATGCGGCCTTGAAGGAAATCGATCTTTGGGCCGATGATCCTCGCTTCGTGCAGATCGTCGTACCCGCACGCGCTTTAGCGACCTTTGGCGACCAACGCTTCTTCCCGATCTGGCGGGCTGCAGCGGAACGCGGGCTCACAGTCTTTATCCACGACGATCTGTCGGCCGTTGTCGAGCCACCTCCGACCCAGGTCGGCTTCCCAAGCTTCTATGCCGAGATCCACGCACTTCGCCCGTTGTCGGGTATCGTCAATCTCACCAGCATGATCGTTTCCGGCGTGTTCGATCGGCTTCCGGAGCTTCGCCTGGTGCTTGGCGATGTCAGCGTCCATGAGGCGAGGGCGTTGGCAATCCGAACCTTCAAGGATTGGCAATCCGACCGCGTCGAGGTCCCGTGGATGAAAAAGGATCCGACGGAATACTTCGAAAGCAATGTTCGCTTCGTCTACCAGCCCGAGGACGAACTTTCTCCGCACAGTCACCGCGCGACCGGTACGCTGGGTGGCGACAATTCCTCGCTCGTGGTTTTTGGCAGCCGTCACCCGTACTGGGACGGCGTCAGTCCGCAGCAGATGTTCCCCACGTGGCCGGAGAACGAAAGGTCCCGTTGTTTATCTGACAACGCGCTCAAGTTCTACCCGCGCCTCAGGGGGCTGGTTTCGGCCGAGTTGGCCGTTTGAGCATCCACGATTGAACACGGGATTAAGAACATGCGGTACGTAGTGGGAGCAGTCGCCGATATTCCGCCCGGCGCCTCGACGATCGTCTATCCGGACAAAGTGAAGAGTGGGATTGGCGTTTTCAACATCGGTGGAGAGTTCTACGCGTTGAAAAACACCTGCCCGCACATGGGCGGCCCGCTTTGCAAAGGCAGGGTCCGTGGCACGACCGAGGCCGACGTTTCGGACGAAAATCGCGTTGCCATGCATTGGGTTCGCGACGGCGAAATCATCGCTTGTCCCTGGCATCACTGGGAATTCGACATCAAGACAGGACGCACGCTGTTTGAATCAAGGCAAAAGGTTCGAAGCTATCCTGTTACGGTCGAACCGCCAGAGGTGCTCGAGCGCCTGAAAGCGGGGGTTGAGACAGTCCCTGTCTCGGTCGACGGTGCAACCGTCGTGCTGGAGATCTGATTGGATTAACCGATGTTCGCGTGCGAAGGAGAGCACGCGAACATCGGCTACCGAACTACGCTGGAATAGTGAGGATACGTCGATGTCTGAGAGAGACTTCGAACTTGTCGTCACCTGTGTGGAGCAGGTGGCCAAAGAGGTCCTGCGTCTTTCATTTGCTCGCAAGGACGGTGCAGACCTTCCTGCTTGGGAAGCCGGCGCGCACATCGATCTCCATTTCGTATCCAAGGGTGTGGAGTACGTGCGGCAGTATTCGCTGTGCGGCCGAACGAGCGATCGACGCACCTGGCAGGTCGCCGTTCTGCTCGTTACGAATGGGCGCGGCGGATCGGCCCATATCCACGACGCGTTGGCTGTGGGCGACACGATCCGCGTGACGGGTCCTCGTAACAACTTCGCACTCGCCAAAGCCAACCGGTATCTGTTCATCGCCGGGGGGATCGGAATTACTCCGATTCTGCCGATGATTGCGGAAGCGTCTGCAACGGGTGCCGACTGGCGTCTCGTCTATTGTGGCCGATCTTCTGAGACGATGGCTTTCAAAAACGATGTCGCTCGCTACGGGCCCGAAAGAGTTGTGCTCCACGCAAGCGACAAACATGGCAAAGCGGACCTGGACAGGCTGATCGCCGAGACAGATCCTGAAACGGCGATTTACTGCTGTGGACCGGAATCGATGCTCCAGGCGATTGACCACAGTTGTGCTGCTCATCAACGCAACGCTCACATGGAGCGCTTTTCCGCCTCCGGAAGTATCGTGGAGGGCGTTACCACCGCCTTCGAGGTCGAATTCGCCCGCTCCGGCATCGTGCTGACCGTACCGGAGGATCGCTCGATCCTTGAGATGGCAGAGGACGCGGGTGTGGATATCGACTCCTCCTGCCAGGAGGGCGTTTGCGGTTCGTGCGAGACGAGGGTGCTCTCAGGGACGCCGGACCACCGTTGTTCGGTGCTGAGCGCAAAAGAACGTGCCGAAGGAAAAACGATGATGGTGTGCGTTTCAAGGTCGTGTTCGGCGCGTTTGGTGCTCGACGCTTAATGCGAATCAATCGCCGCCGCAGCTGGCTTGAGGATTGCCGCTGATCGCGTCCGCGAAACGAGCGGAACACACAGAAAAATTCAAAAGTGAGGAGAGAACCATGACTGCCGCAGCTTCCACGACAAGCGCGACCGAAGCCCTGCCTCGCCATCAGCGGATCTTGCAGGAAGCGGGGCCCGCGGTCGGCCGCATCTCCGGCATCAACCACCTTGTTCTGTTTACCAATGACATGAACGAAGGCGTCCGGTTCTATCGGGATTTGCTCGGACTTCGCGTCGTGCGTACCCAGCGCTTTGTGACGACGGGCGAGGGATTGCGTTCCTCGGCCCATCATTCGAGCGGCTCGGCGCTTGACGCCGCAGACGAAGCGTCGTCGATTGCCGTCGAGATTGAGGTTCGCCAGGTCTTCTTTGAAATGGGCAATGGGGAGCTATTCTCCCTTTACGAGGCGCCGACCGTCGCCAACCATCCAGACGCACCCGTCAGCTCGGTCCTTTGGCCGTCGGCGGACAAAGACCGGTGGAGCCAACCCGTTCAACCTCAGAAAATGGACCACCTGTCATTCGACGTTCGCTCCCACGCTGATGTGGTCTGGTTCCGGGAGCATTTGCTCTCACATGGCGTGACGGTGTCGGAGGTCTCCGAACGACGGGGCATCAATAACAGTCATCGGTTTATATCGTCGATATACTTCTCCGACCCAAGTGGCAATCCGCTCGAGATTTCCTCGTTCGACAGCGCGGACGTCGCTTGGCAATCCTACGACTTCTCGGACTGGTTTATCGACGAGGAGCCCGTAGCCGCGCTTTTGGATGGTACGGGTAGTAAACCCCAGGCGCTCGTCCCTCACTGGGTCGGCGCATCCAACGATTGAAAGCCGCCATGCAGTACGAGGAGATCGCAGGATGGAGTGAGGAGACCTGGGATAGCGACGTCACCGGTGTTGCGATCGATGCTCGTGATCGCGTCTATGCTCTGCGACGCGGAGAGTATGCGGTCACCGTCTTGGATCCCAGCGGGAAGGTGCTGGATCGTTGGGGTCATGAGTGCTTCTCAACCCGGCCCCATCAAATCTCGATTGGGAGCGACGACAGGATCTATATCGCTGATGACGGTGCCCATCGAATTTATGTCTTTGAACTTACTGGACGTTTGCTGGAGACGATCGGAAGGGGGACACCATCGCTCACGGGATATGACGAGAAGGGGGCATTGAGCGCGGACGTCACGCTTGAACAGGTTCAGGGAGGCGCCCCGTTCAACCGGCCCACTAAAGTTGTCTTATCAGCGGACGGTAAACTCTTCGTCAGTGACGGCTACCGCAATTGCCGCGTGCATCGGTTCTCCTCTGATGGAGAGCTTGAACGCTCTTGGGGTAGATTCGGAGCCGACTTGGGATGCTTCGTCATACCGCATAGCGTCGCGATTGATAGTGTCGGTCGCGTTCTGGTGTGCGATCGCGAAAACGATCGAATACAGCTGTTCTCACAAGACGGCGAGCTGTTGGAGGTCTGGAACGATGTCCAGCGGCCGACCGATGTCGCTCTCGACAGAAGCGGACGACTATATGTGACCGAGCTTCCACGAGGCCCGAAAGACCTGAAGTCGTGGCGGCTGGGTCCGGCGATCGAGGAACTGCCTGGACGCGTGACGATCCGGTCTCCGGACGGCGCGATGAGCGCACAACTTAGCTTTCCCGAATTTGAGTTCCATGCCCCCCATGCATTGGCGGTCGATTCTGCCGGCGCGATCTATGTGGCGGAAGTGCCGGACTCGTTCGCGAAGTATACCGGCAAGACGCCGACGCCACAGCGGTGTCTGCGAAAGTTCGTGCTTCCAGGCCAGCCCGCATAGGTTTTGTGACGTAGGAGGATGTCGGCCGAACTGAGCAAGGCTATTCGCCTCTCAGCAAGGCGGAGTTTGGTGCCGCACGGAGATCGGCATCTCACGGGCATCTCGTTTGGAAGTTGAATGTCAATTCGGATGCGGTCAGCCACGAAAAAGAATTGACGAATGCAAATATTCAGTTAGACTGATCAGTGTTATCTGGCTAATCCGCGCCGAGGAGGGCGCCCAGCGAGATCAAGCTCTTGGAGCGGTAGGAGGAGTTTTATGAGCCCATTTGGATTTGGTGTGTCGGTTCGCGTATGGCGGCCGGTTACGATTCTTATCCCGGTGCGCTGACGGCGCGGCTGTTCTGTGTTTCTTGTAAACCACGAGAGCATTGTAGCGCCAATGTTCCATCTGAGCTTTTCTGTGGCCACCGCGGCGACCGATAACTTGCGCAGCGACAAACACCAAAGCGGATCAGCTTAGGGAACAGGAGTCGTCCCTTTGGGTTCTTGCGACTCAATTTATACAGTTAATCTGATCAGGCAAGCGGGATTTATCTCGGGAGGCATCAATGAAGAACTGCATCGCACGAAGAAGTTGTCCGGGTAGGACTGCAGGATTTGCAGTCCGGGTCGGAAGTTTTGGCTCGAACTCTGCAGTGGGCCTGTTCAATGTGCACAAGGTGGCCTGCCGACATGTTGGCTGATCCAAAACATATTCTGCGGGAGGGCGCAGCACGGCCCGACCCGGCCTCCCAGCCGATCCTCGAAATCGACGGTTTTTCGGTAATCTTTGGCGGGACGCGTGGCCGCGGTGGACTTGTCGCAGTCGATAAGGTTTCGCTCAATGTTGGCAGCGCTCAGACCGTTGCTCTGGTGGGCGAATCCGGTTCCGGAAAGTCGACCCTCGGGCTCGCGGTCATGCGTCACTACCTTGCCTCAACAGGCGCAATCCGCTTCGAGTCGAAGGACATCGCGACGTTTAATAAGGCTCAACTGAAGGCCTACCGTCGCCAGGTCCAAATGATCAACCAGGACCCTTACGCCTCGCTTAGCCCGCGCATGCGGATCAGGGATATCATCGCCGAACCGATGAAGGCCCACAACATGTACGAGGGGCCTGGCGAGCGTGATGCAGAAATTGAAAAGCTCGCCGGTCAATGCGGCCTTCCGGCAGGTCTTCTCGATCGCTTTCCGGATGCTCTGAGCGGCGGACAACGGCAGCGCGTCGCAATCGCCCGTGCGCTTGCTTTGCGCCCGAAGTTGGTCGTTGCCGACGAACCGACCAGCGCGCTCGACGTATCCGTGCAGGCCCAGATCCTGAAACTGTTGCAGCAACTCAAAGACGAGTTCGGGGTCTCCTACCTGTTTATCTCGCACAATCTCGCGGTGGTGCGCCAGGTGGCCGATGACGTCGTCGTGCTTCTGTCGGGCAAAGTCGTGGAGCGCGGTCCAACGGAGGCCTTGTTCTCCAAGCCGTTGCACCCTTACTCCCGCTCATTGATCGACGCGATCCCGGTACCGGACCCGGATGCGCCTTTTGCCTTCAATGTCGGCCAGGCACGGAGTTCCCGCCGCGAACTGGTCGCTGGCTGTCCTTTCAGTGATCGCTGCGCCTTTGTGACGGAGGTCTGCAAAGGTCAGATGCCGCCGCTTGAAGAAAAGGCAAACGGGCAGCGGGTGGCATGCTGGCATGCCGACGCAATTAATCTCGACAAGAAATGAACCCAAAGTTGAAAGTGGAGGAGAAACAATGGGTAGAAATAGTCTGATGACGACAACCTGGTTTGTCGGCGCCCTTGCGGCCACCGCCATTACGGCAGGCAACAGTGCGCGGGCCGCGGACTGCGCCGAAATGGGCGGCGAGGGGGAGAAGTGTCTCGCCATCGCCTCGGCTCTGGAGCCTGGAAGCCTCTTTGTTATCCGTGACGGCGACGACGGCAACACGCTTGTCAACTGGAGCATTAACGAGCCGTTGGTCGACCGTGACGCGAGCGGCGCGCTTGTTCCCGTGCTTGCCGCGGAGTTGCCGGTAGCAGATGCGAAGGACCCGACGATCTGGCACGTCAAGTTGCGTGAAGGCATCAAGTTCACCAATGGGGAGCCGTTCAATGCTGCGGCCGTCAAGCACAACATCGATCTTGTCGCAAATCCTGAATTTGGCGCCTCGATCAACGGTATCGAGACACTCAAGACGGCAAACGTGATTGACGATCACACCCTGGATATCGTCACCAAGGAGCCCGACCCGTGGCTGCTCTACCGTATTTCGACGCTCCGTTTCGTGCCGCCGGAAGCCTCTAAGGATGCCACCGCCTACTCACAGCATCCTATCGGCACCGGCCCCTACAAGTTCGTTCGGTGGGACAAGGGCCAGCGGATCATACTCGAAAAGAACGCCGACTATTGGGGGGGCGATAAAGCCGAGTTGGATCGGGTCTCGTTCGTGTTCATTCCGGAAGCGGCCACGAGGATTTCTGCGCTCAAGGCTGGCGAAGTGGACATGGTGTCCTCTCTGACGCCAGAGGATGCCGTCAAGGTTCCGAAGGTGATCACGTCCTCCAATGCCGCCAACGGTACCTATCTTCGTTTCAACGTCGAAACCCCTCCCTACGACAACAAGGCCTTCCGGCAAGCGCTGATCTATGCGATCAACCGAGATGCCCTGAATGAGTACCTCTGGGCTAAACAGGGCTCGGTCGAGGCCTGCCAGACGCTGCCGCCGGGCGAAGTCGGTTTCAACAAGAGCCTGCAAGCCTATCCCTACGATCCGGAAAAGGCCAAGCAACTCCTGGCGCAAGTTAACCTGCCCGAGGACTTCGTCGTGAGAGCGGTCTTTACGACCGGCGGTTACCTGCCCAAAGACAGCGAAACCGGTCAGGCCATTGCAGCGGACTGGGAAGCGATAGGTCTCAAGACCAAGATCGAGTATGTATCGAGCGATAAGTGGCTCGATGACATCCTTGCCGGCGGCGAAAAGACCAAACCTGATAGCCCGGCTCCCATGACTTACGTGCAGCTGGACTATCACAGTATGTACGCCGCGCGCATCACCAGCCGCATCTTCTCGCGCACAAACAAGATGTCCGGCCTTGGGACCAAGTATCCGGAGCTAGACCCCGCACTTGCGACCGCTCAGGGGTCGTTTGATGTGCCGAAGGCGACTGCTGCTTTTGAGCAGGTCTACAAGATCGGCTGCGATGAAGCGCTCTACATTCCGCTGATCGACTACCCCGACATCTGGGGCGCCGTCGAGAGCGTGAATTACGAAGCCGGGCCGGGCGTCATCACCCGTATTCATTTGGATCGTGTCCATGTCGACTAAGATGATTTCAACCAACACCGGTACGGGGCTGAACAAGCCCCGTACGTTCCGGGATCGGATACCAGCCTGGTTTGACAATTCGACGCTCTCCTGGCTGGGAGGGCGACTGTTGACGAGCGTCGTCGCCGTTGCCGTCGTGATGACGGCGGTGTTCCTTGTCACCCGTCTTATTTCCGATCCGGCCAGGCGAATGCTGCCACTTGGTGCAAGCCAGGAACAGATCGACGCCCTCAATGCCACGCTCGGGCTCAGCGATCCGCTGTATGTTCAGTACATCCACTTCCTGGGGGACCTCGCTACGCTCAATCTGGGCGAGTCGATCTGGTATCATTTGCCATCGCTCGAAGTGGCACTGGGGCGGTTGCCTTCCACGCTTTCACTGCTCGCGATCGCATTGGCCATCAGCATCGTCGTTTTTGTGCCGATGGGAATTCTGGCGAGCACGCGGCCGGGAAGTCTTGTCGATCGGCTCGTGACGGGCGTGTCGCTGGCTGGATTGTCGGTCCCGCAGTTCTGGTTGGGCGCGATGCTGGTCCTGGTCTTTTCGGTCGGTCTCGGTTGGTTTCCGACCTCGGGTGCGGGATCGCTCAGCCACGCCATCCTGCCGGCTGTCACCTTGTCTTTGTCCCTTGGAGGACGGCTTGCCCAGGTGACGCGGACTTCCTTCCTTGATCAAGGCAAGATGCCCTACGTCACGATGGCCCGTGCCAAGGGGTTTTCTTCCCTCTACGTGCTGAGAAAGCATGTGCTGCGCAACGCGCTTCTCCCGATCCTGACGATCATTTCGTGGGACTCGGCGCGGATGATCACAGGTCACGCCGTTATCGTCGAGGTCCTGTTCGCGCGACCCGGATTCGGCCGCCTCGTAATCGAATCCGTCAAACGGCAGGACTTCACGCAGCTTCAGGCCTGCGTATTCGTTGGCGCAGTCGTGATCGTGATCGTCAACATCCTGACCGACATACTTGCACGCATCGTGGAACCGAGGAGAGCGTCCAAATGATCAAATTGTCGAGACAATCACGCTCCTCCCAAGCCGCCGTCTCGGCGCGGAAGTCACGCAGCCGCCTGTTCAGAAAGGTGGTCGGGGACAAGGTTGTCCTGGCGTCGATCATCTTTCTCTTCGCTCTGGTGGCCGCGACCATCGTCGCCAAGCTGGCAGGCGTCGACGCCTCAACCGCCCGCATTGCCGAGCGGCTTCTTGCGCCCTCGTGGGAGCATCCGCTGGGAACCGACGGTCTGGGGCGCGACATTCTGATGCGCACGATCCTCGGCGCATACAACTCGATCGTCATCGGTCTGGGTGCGGTTTTGATCTCCGGAACGATCGGGACTGCGATGGGCATTCTCGCAGGCTACTTCGGCGGCAAGTGGGACGCGTTTATTATGCGTCTGGTGGAAATACAGTTCGCCTTCCCCAACCTTCTTCTGATCGTTGCAGTGGTGTATTTCTTCGAGGCAAGCGTGTCGATCCTGATCGTGGTTCTGGCGGCCGTCTACTGGATGGTCTTTGCGACCGTCGTCCGATCGGCCGTGATGACGGCGAAGACCAGCCTGTTCGTGCGCGCGGCGCATTTCGCCGGCTGTTCGACGTCCACAATCGTGGCCCGTCACATCCTGCCAGCAGTGGCGCCGATTATCCTGACCCAGGCCATGCTTGAATTCGCTGCGGTCGTCCTTGCAGAATCGGGTCTGTCGTTCCTTGGGCTCGGCGTACAGCCGCCCGCCGCATCATGGGGCCTGATGATTGCGGAGAGCCACGACTACATGGAAAACGCTTGGTGGAGCGTCTTTTTCCCCGGCCTCGCCATCGTTCTAACCGTGCTCGCCGCCAACCTGATCGGCAGCGCGTTCCGCGTCTGGCTCGACCCGCGTCAAAACAGCGAAAGGAACGCCGAAGACGTCACCAAGACCGAGGTCACGGTCTAATCTGCGAAAGGACGGGAGAGAGAAAATGCAGACAGAGTTGTTAGCCCCGGATCGAAAGTCGATTGCAGCCGGCGATGCATTGCTTGAAGTTGAGGGCCTTCAGGTGACGTTCGGCGATGCCTCCGATCCTCAAGCCGTGCGCGGAGTACAAGGCGCATCATTTTACGTTCGCCCTGGAGAAACACTTGGGATCGTCGGTGAATCGGGTTGCGGAAAGACCATGTCGGCTATGGCCGTGATCGATCTGTTGCCTGAGTTCGCAAAGGTAACCGGCGGCACGATTTCCTGGAAGGGCCGTGTGTTGAACGCTCGGGAGGCGCGACGTTTGCGCGGACGATCCATCGCGTTGATCCCGCAAGACGCGATGACCGCACTCAATCCCCTTCTAACGGTCGAGTCGCAGATCGCGGAAGTGCTGCGCAAGCATATGGGAATGCGCGGCAGCCAGGTTCGGTCGCGAATATTGCAATTGCTCGAACTGGTGCGGATTGACGAACCCGCACGCATCGCGGCTCAACGTCCGTGGCAATTATCAGGTGGCATGGCTCAACGCGTCGTGATTGCGATGGCCTTGGCCGCTGAACCCGAGCTTATCATTGCCGACGAGCCCACGACGGCGCTCGATGTGACCGTTCAGTCAGAAATTCTCGCGCTGCTGCATAGCCTGCAGACTGAGCTTCATCTGGCACTGGTGATGATCACCCATGACCTGGGGGTCGTGGCCCACATGACCAATCGAACGGCCGTCATGTACGCCGGTCGTGTTGTTGAAACGGGCCCTACCCGCGAGATCTTTAGAGCGCCCGCGCATCCTTACACCCGAGGGCTTATTGCAGCCACGCCGCATCCCTTTATTCGCCAAGAGATGGTTGGCATCCGGGGCCAGGCGCCGTTAGCCTTGGTCAAGGAAGCTGGCTGCAGTTATCGCGAGCGCTGCGACCGTGCCACTTCGGCATGTGCGGTGCGCCCAGAATTAGTGCGCCACACTGAAGAGCAGCGTAAAGTCGCTTGCTGGCATGCGGATTAGCGGCAGCTATTAGGCAGACGGTATTGTCGCAGATAGGGCCAACATGGTTCTGCGATTTCGCTAGCGATAATGCTCAAGAGGAACTTGTGACCCAGCAGCGAATGGCCCAAGACTTGTGGACGCCTCCTTTCCCAAAACTGAGGCGAGGAGGCCTCCCACGGGGCAAGCCCATTTAGCGGCGGCGCAGGCGATCCGGGGCCGCAGCCGAACTCATGCTCGGTGCAGTATGTGTCTGTTAGGAAAGCGACCGCTTTTCTCGTTACGAATTCGGTAATCAAGTGAAAAACTGATCCGAGGGTGACGACGAAACGCGACCCTATGGCTGCCTGGCGCAGCTACTGACTTCACTCGGATTCAATAATTCTGTTAATGAGCGCCAATCCGCGCTCCAGATCATGACGGTCGCGATCGTCCAGGTGGCGAATGATCAATGTCGTTAGCCAATCTTCGCGCATCGCGAAAATGTCTTCGAGCGTTTTGACGCCCTTTGGCGTCATTTCGAGAAGGATTTGCCGACCGTCGGTTGGATGCGGGCGTCGACCAACCAATCCCTCTTTCTCAAGAGCCTTGACCGTTGCTGTCATCGACTGCGGGCGAACGCGCTCAGCCGCGGCAAGGTCGTTGGTGCTCAACGCGCCACGTCGTTGTAGGTGGCCCAGTACCGTGAGTTGTGAGAGCGGCGGGCCTGCCTCTATACGA
This sequence comes from Sinorhizobium sp. NG07B, assembly GCF_002532005.1. Taxonomy (NCBI): domain Bacteria; kingdom Pseudomonadati; phylum Pseudomonadota; class Alphaproteobacteria; order Hyphomicrobiales; family Rhizobiaceae; genus Sinorhizobium; species Sinorhizobium sp. NG07B. The sequence continues at coordinate 93,349 of NZ_NWTD01000010.1, forward strand.
ACGCGCCTGGCTCCCCGCCCCAAAATGTCGCGGAGCTGAAACGCGAGTCTCGTCGCAGTGCTCTTTTCATCCTCAGTTTTTAGCAGCTTTTTTTCCAGCAACGCTCAACCACCCCTTACGTCAGATTACTGCAACACAGCTTACCCCATCCGAACGACAGCTAAGTGCGGTTGATATCAGCGGCCTCATTCAACTGAGATGTCCCGTGCTTTCAACGACACTGTGTATGGCGTCCATTCTGAAGGATGAGAGACCTTCGTCGAGGTGTTGCAAATTGCCACTTATGCTAGCGCTCCGTCGGTCGTTTGCCAAGTCCAATATGCAGGTACACTGATCAGGACGCCTCGGCATTCTGCCGCGGCCGCTGTTTTGCGTCCCTTAGTCGCATTAGCAGAAAAAGTTCCCTCCGGCTTTCTCCGACGCCTGGCCGGTAACGGGCCCCCAATTGCGGCCTCAACGCGTTCGATTGCGGCGAGGTCGTTCCTACAGAGCGCCTCGACGCTCGGGGCGAACAAACGTCGATAGATTAATCGATGATCGCGCAACTGATGAATCGATATGACCAGTTGTCCTGAATATGTGACGCGGCGGTAAGCTAGAACGTCAATAAGAGCGATTTTCGCATTTCTCAGAAAGGCGCGTTGGAAGATAGGCGGACAATCTGAAATCCACCGCATTGACAAGCCGCACGCGCTCTGATTTAGGGTATTCCATATTGGTATACCAAAGAAATTGGAATGCGTGTGATGGACTTCGTTCCTGCTCCTGCCTGCGAAACTTGCTGGCAACGCAATCTTGCGATCTGCGTCTTCGGGTCGTTTGCAACCGTCTTCGCGATGACGCTAGTGCTTCCCTTCTTGCCGATCTACGTCGAACAACTCGGAGTCGAGGGGCATGCGGCGGTGGCGCAATGGTCGGGTATCGCCTACGGCGCAAATTTCCTTTCGGCGGGCCTGATCGCGCCGCTATGGGGACGTCTGGGGGATCGGTACGGCTACAAGACCATGCTTCTGCGAGCAAGCTTGGGAATGGCACTCATAATGCCGCTCATGGGACTAGCGACGAACATCTGGCAATTCGCGGGACTTCGCCTGCTTGCAGGAATCGCTGGCGGGTTCGCCTCCGGAGCTGTGATACTTGTCGCAGCTCAGACGCCGAAAGCGCGCTCAGGCTGGGCCCTCGGTTTGTTGGCTTCCGGCGTTATGGCGGGAAACCTTCTCGGACCATTGGTCGGCGGCTCACTACCACCATTGATCGGGCTTCGCCCAATCTTTTGGGGCTCCGGCGCGCTGATCTTTGTCGCCTTCATTGTGACCCTGGCCTTTGTACGGGAGACGCCGCGTGAGCCACAACCGGCCGCGAACGAACAGACGAGCGGATGGTCGCAAATCCCGAACAAGGGCGTCGTCCTAACGATGATGTCGACGGGCCTTCTTTTGATGGTCGCAAACCTGTCGATCGAGCCGATCATCACGGTCTACGTTCGCTCGCTGCTGGAGAACGCGGCATCCGGCTCAAGCTTACGGGCGGATACCGCCCAGGTGACGTTTCTTGCCGGTCTCGTCGTATCGGCAGCGGCACTTGGCAGCATCCTCTCAGCTTCTCGGCTTGGCAAGCTCGCCGACCGTCTAGGCCATGCCAAGGTGATCACACTGGCGCTCACCGCGGCAGGCCTGCTGGTGATCCCACAAGCGTTCGTTACAGCCGGATGGCAATTGATCGGTTTGCGCTTCCTCATGGGACTAGCGCTCGGCGGCTTGCTGCCATGCATCGCCGCCGTGATCCGCCACAACGTTCCGCAAAATCTCGTTGGCACGGTCCTCGGCTATTCGCTGTCCTCACAGTTTGCAGGACAGGTCTTGGGACCGTTGATCGGCGGGTTCGTGGCAGGTCACATCGGCACGAGGGCGGTGTTCTTTGGAACCTCGGCCCTGCTCCTCTTCGGCGCTGCGTGCAACTTCAAAGTTCTCCGCGCCTCCCGGCGCGCTTAGTTTCCCTTTTACAACATCAGGAGTTCATATGACCCACTTGCTTTCCATCGATCCAAGTTCGACCGCGTTGCTGTTGTTGGATTTTCAGGGCTTTTCGAGACCTTGTTCTTGCCGGCGTTACCACAGCCGGTGTCGTGCTTTCGACGCTCAGGCAAGCTTTTGATCTCGACTACGATCTGGTTGTCGCAAGCGATGCGGACCCCGATGCCGATATTCATGCTCTCCTTATGGAGCAGGTCGTTAATCAGCATGCGACGGTCGCCTCGGTAGCGGAGATACAAGGCGTTTTGGCGCGCGCTTGAGGGTTAAGGATCGTCCAGCGATGGAGGTTGCGAGACGTCGACGCCAAATAACTTCGACGTCTCAATCGCTGATTGAATCACGCTTCTCCGCGCCACGGCGCTTCATATCGACAAGGAGCGTGTTGAGCACCCGCGCGCCGGACGCGCCGATCGGATGGCCGATCGCCCTCGCACCACCCGTTGACGTCGACGATCGAAGGATCCCACGCCTAGATGACGGCGGCGCCGAGCTCGTGGCGCCGGCGTGTTGCCGAAGGCGCCGTTGAAGGACCGGATTGAGGTTGGCGATCACGACTGTTGGACTAGTCATTGCGGTCCCTTGCTCCTCTCTCCGGTGATTTCTTCGCTCTGAGTATCGTTTGCCTGCTTGTCGCAAACTCCCTTGCAAGAGATGCAACGGATCTTCCCTGTGAGAGAAGCCTGCGGACGACCAACTTCTGTTCCGAAGACAGGGTTGGTGGGCGACCGATGAGTGAGGGCGCGCTGGTCTTCACGCTAGGTAATGCGCAGTCGTCTTTGATGCGATTTCTCCAGCGGAAACGCTGTCGGCCAACTCGATCAGAGAAAACGGCGCGCCCGGGGAGCGGCGTTCAAAGACGCAAAGATCCGTTATGATCATGTCTACAACATCACGGCCGGTCAGCGGGAGACTGCAGGTAGGGACGAATTTCGGGGAGCCATCTTTTGAAACGTGCTCCATCAGCACTACGATCTTCTTGACGCCAGCGACCAGGTCCATGGCTCCGCCCATCCCTTTGATCATCTTGCCCGGGATCATCCAGTTGGCGATATCGCCGCCTTCACTAACCTCCATGGCGCCGAGGACCGTCAAATCGATGTGGCCGCCGCGGATCATGGCGAAACTATCGGAGCTTGAAAAATAGCTGCTGCTCGGCAGTTCGCTGATCGTCTGCTTTCCGGCGTTGATCAGATCAGGGTCCTCTTCCCCCGCATAAGGGAATGGCCCAATTCCGAGCATTCCGTTTTCCGACTGCAGCGTGACCTCGATGCCCGGCGGAATATGGTTAGCAACCAGTGTCGGGATGCCGATGCCCAGGTTGACATAGAAGCCGTCCCGCAAGGACTGCGCGGCCCGTGCTGCCATTTGATCGCGTGTCCAAGCCATTAGGCCACCTCCTTACGCCGCACAGTGCGCGATTCGATCTTCTTGTCGTAGGGGCTGCCCAGGATCAGCCGCTTCACGTAGATTCCGGGAACGTGAACGCTGTCGGGATCAAGGCTGCCTGTCGCCACGATCTCCTCGACTTCAGCGACACATATCTTCGCCGCAGTTGCCATCGGCTGGTTGAAGTTGCGCGCTGTCTTACGAAAAATCAGATTGCCGCTCTCATCGGCCTTCCAGCCCTTGATGATCGCAAGGTCAGCAAAGATGCCACGCTCCAGCAGGTATTCCTGGCCATCGAAGATCTTCGTCTCTTTACCCTCAGCCACCACCGTTCCGACACCGGTCTTGGTATAGAAGCCGGGAATACCGGCGCCGCCGGCGCGGCATCGCTCGGCAAGCGTTCCCTGAGGACAGAACTCGACCTCCAATTCGCCGGCGAGATATTGTCGCTCGAACTCCTTGTTTTCCCCAACGTAGCTGGAGATCATCTTCCTGATCTGGCGGGTCCTGAGCAGTTTACCCAGGCCCTCATTGTCGATGCCGGCGTTGTTCGACGCCACTGTAAGGCCTGACACACCGGAATCGCGCAATGCATCGATCAGACGCTCTGGTATTCCGCACAATCCAAAGCCGCCCGCACAAAGCGTCATGCCATCAAAAAGCAGGCCTTCAAGCGCGGCGACTGAATCGGGATAGATTTTTCTTGCCAAAGTTTCCTCCCCTAGAGGAGGGCAAGGAAACATTATCGCGCTCATCAATTCCAATTATTTGTTTTTTACCATAATAATAAGCGATGTCTATCAATCGCATCTCACTCTACCATCTCGAAACGCTGATCTGGATCGCCCGGCTGGGCACCTTCGCGGCTGCTGCCGAGAAGTTGAACACGACCCAGCCCGGTATCTCCGCTCGCATCAGCGAACTCGAGGAAAGGCTAGGTGCGAAACTGTTCCAACGGAATGGCCGCTCGGCAAACCTCACACCCTCAGGCCGCCAACTCGTGCGAGAATACCTTCCTCTCTGGGAGCAGTTGCAGGGTATGCTTCTTCGAAGCGCCGGTTTCGACCAGATCAGGGGGATCATTCGCGTTGGTGCCGGTGAGATTGCGGCGGCAACCTGTTTGCCGATCTTTGTGACCGAGATGAAGGAACGGTGGCCGGCTCTAACGTTCGAGATTGAAATCGAACTGACGGCGCAGATGATCCAGGCTCTCCTCAGCGGAAAGATTGACCTCGCTTTTGCCGCCGGATTGGTTGCCCACCCCGCCTTGACGGCGACGCCCATCGGCGCAGCCGAACTGCTGTGGGTGGCCAGCCCATCCTTTGCGAAACGAATGGAGGAGGGTGGACCAGACGCGACCTTTTCCCTCTGGTCGTTGCCAAGTCACTCGCCGATTTATCAGTTGATGAAGGACGGACTCGAAGGGATTCCGGTCCGAAGACACTCCATCAATCTCTGCAACAATGTCCGCACGATGATCGACATCGTCACGATGGGCGGCGGATTTGCGCTTATCCCGAAATCGTTGGTCCGATCGCAGCTCGAGTCCGGGTCTTTGGTTTCGGTCATGGTGGATCGCCAGATCGAGCCGATCATGTTCCACGTTGTCGCCCGAGCTGCGGAGGGCGATCCGGTCGTGAAGGAGATACTGCGGTGTGCAAGCGGCATTAGTCTTGACGACCGATTGCAGCCGTATCTCTTAGGCTCTTGAGGGCGATTGCTCTTTCTGCGCTGGCTGGTGCCCGACGTCTGTTCGTTGGATCACGTTCGGCATGAGAGGCGGATCGTCCGAGCCAATGTCCGGGATGCACTCAATCGTTCCGTTCGTAGTGTCCGGCGGCAAGGGCCGCAACGGGTCGATCGTTCCGGTTCATATTACGTCGCAGCAGGGTGGAAAACAGCCATTTGGCGCGGTGCGGCCGAACGGCTTAATAGCACCAGGCAGGCCTCGATAGCACCAGGCAGACCTCGAACCCGCAAACCTCGAGACAGCCGGCCGCGGGCAGCCTCGGCGAATGCGGCCAGACCCAAGGCACTTCGGTGAGCCCAGACACGCTAACAGGGTTTGTCAGCCATCCTCATGAAGGTCCCTTCAAGCACTTCCCCATGCGCCCATCAGCATCTTGAGAAATCTCTCCGCTGCCGGCGACAAGGTGCCGCCCCGGCGGCGGACCACGCCGATGGTACGCGATATCTCGGGATCGCCAATCGGGCGCGTGATCAAGAACGGATGGTCATCTTGCGGGGTCGCCATGCGCGGCAGGACCGAGATTCCGAGGCCCGCCTCCACCAGACCGAGGGAAGTGGACAGATGGGTCACCTCGTAGAACCAACGTAGCTTGATATTCGATTTTGCCAGGGCCGCGTCGAGCAAGGTTCGGTTGCCGCTTGATCGATGAACGGTTATCAGGTGGTAGGGCTCGAGCTCTGCCCAGCCGACCGCGGCCTTGGCGGCGAGGGGATGATCTCTGCGCGCTGCCAGCACGAAAGGGTCTTCCACCAGCCGGTCGAAGATCAAGTCCGGGTCCGACGTGCCCATGATATTTATGCCGAACTCCACCTCACCGCGTGCCACAGCTTGGAGGCCGTCGGTCGCGGGCAGGTCGAGGATACGAAAGCGAATGTTGGGATACTTCTCGTTGAACTCGCGAATGACGGTCGGTAGGAAGTAGAATGCTGCGGTAGGGAGGCATGCGATCGTTACCAATCCGCCTCGATTGGCGCCAACGTCGCGTACGGCGAACAAGGAACCGTCGAATTCCTCCAACATGCGCCGCACAAGCGGAATGAGTTCTGTTCCGAGCGCCGTCGCCGACACATGCCTGGTCGTTCGCTCCAGTAGGGGCGCTCCAATCGCCTGCTCGAGTTTTTGAATCCGGCGGCTCAGGGCGGGCTGCGACAGGTGCAACGCATCGGCAGCACGATGAAAGCTCTCCAGCTCGACCACGCTCAAGAACGCCCGAAGATCAAGGATCTCGCAATTAATGCTCATCTTGCATCAATTTCCCGATTCTTAGCATTTCACAAATCAACCGTACTTCCGATAATTGGATCAAACAGGCCGATTGATACGGCGATGACATAATTCCAATGGAAGCACAAGCGATGAACGACCTCTTGGCGATCCCTTGCGTGCTGATGAGAGGCGGCACCTCGAAAGGTCCGTTCTTCCTGGCAGCCGATCTTCCTGCGGAGCCCAGCGAGCGGGACAAGATCCTGCTGTCCGTCATGGGCTCGGGTCACCCGCTGCAGATCGATGGCATCGGCGGCGGCAACCCGGTCACGAGCAAGGTGGCCATCGTCGGACCTGCCACCATCGCTGGTGCTGACGTGGATTACCTCTTTGCCCAGGTGCGGGTCGACCAACAGATGGTCGACACCTCTCCGAACTGCGGCAACATGCTTGCTGCGGTCGGCCCTTTCGCCATCGAGGCGGGTCTGGTTCCGGTCCGAGGCGAAACGACGCTCGTCCGAATCCATAACGTCAACACTGGCAAGATGATCGAAGCCGACGTTCCGACGCCGAATGGCAACGTCTCATATCTCGGCGAAGCGGCGATCGACGGTGTACCGGGCAGCGCAGCGCCGATCGCGCTGACCTTCATGGACGCAGCCGGCGCGCGTACCGGACAGCTCTTCCCAACCGGCAAGCCTATCGATTGGATCGACGGTGTGGCTGTCACATGCATCGATTGCGCCATGCCGATGGTGTTGGTCGAGGCACACTCGATCGGCGCAACAGGCTTCGAGTCAACGGCTGAACTCAATGCTGATAAGGAACTGCAAGGACGGCTGGAAAAGCTGCGCATCGCTGCCGGAGAACGGATGGGCCTTGGCGACGTGCGCAACCAGGTGACTCCGAAGCCCGTGCTCATTTCCAGGGCAAAGTCAGGAGGGGACGTAAACGTGCGCTATTTCATGCCGCATCAATGTCACCCTTCGCTGGCGACGACCGGGGCCGTGGGGATTGCCACCGCCTGCATCAATGAAGGCACCGTAGCTTCCCTTCTCGTCGGCACGCGCAAACCGCCGGTGGTGCTTTCGATTGAGCACCCGAGCGGCCACCTGGACGTCAAGCTCTATGAAAGGGACGGCAAGGTCGTTGCCGGCATCCTTCGCACCGCCCGCCGGCTGTTCGAAGGACATGTCTTCGCAAAACCTGTCACGCAACTGGGTTGCGCGGCATAATGATCGTGGCCGCCGGGAGGGCGCCATCAACAGGAGGAGAATATCATGCACAAGCTCATGCTCGCCCTCGCGGCAACCGTCGCCTTTACCGGTTCCGCGTTGGCGGATCCGGTCCGCATCAGCGTCGGTTCTTATAATCTTAATAATCTTCCCTTTCCGGTCGCCCAGGGGCTCGGCCTTTATGAGAAGGAAGGCCTGGAGGTGACGGTAGAGAACTTCGCGTCGGGCGGCTCGAAGACTCTCCAGGCGCTCGTTGCCGGCTCGACGGATATCGCCGTCGGCTTCTACGACCACACCATCCAGATGCAGTCTCAGAACAAGGCCGTCGTGGCCTTCGTGCAACTCGCTCGCAATTCCGGCCTGGTGCTGGCAGGCGGGAAGGAAAGCACATTCGACCCGGCAAAGCCTGAAACGATCAAAGGGGCGAAAATCGGGATCACCTCGCCAGGCTCGTCTTCCGATTTCTTCGTCCGCTATTATCTGCAGCGCAACGGCTTGTCCGCCGACGACGTCTCGCTGATCGGCGTTGGCTCCGGATCTGCCGCCGTTGCAGCGCTCGAACAGGGCAAGGTCGACCTGCTCGTCAACTACGACCCGGCGGCAACCTTCATCGAAGCCAAGGGTGTTGGGAAGATCCTGATCGACGGGCGCAGCGACGACGGTGCCAAGGCGATCTATGGCGGGATTTACCCCACCTCCGTCCTCTATGCCACACAGAGCTATATCGAGGAAAATCCGGAAACCATCCAGAAGGTCACGAATGCGACGGTCAAAGCGCTCGAGTGGATGAATAGCCACTCCGCGGAAGAGATCGTCGACAAGCTTCCGAAGGAGTTCATCTCCGGCGATCGTGACACCTACATCAAGGCGGTCGAGAACGCGAAGGCGATCTTTTCAAGGGACGGGCGCATCGACGAGGAAGATATCAAGACTCCGCTCGCCGTCCTGAAGAGCTTCAACGAAAAAGTCGCCGCGGCTGAAATCGACCTTACGAAAACCTACACGAACGAGTTCGTCGGCAAGGTCCCGACCGTCGCTGCCAACTGACAGGAGGAGGTCATGGCATTGGCCGTAGTTAAAACCGCACCCCCGACGGACAACCCTCATCAAGCAAAGTCGATGGTTTCCCTCGACTCGGTCACCATGGCATTCGGCGCCTACGTGGCCGTGCAAGATGTGAACCTGAGTGTTGCCGATGGCGAGTTCCTCGCCATCGTAGGCCCTACGGGCTGCGGCAAGAGCACAATACTGAATGCGACTGCCGGCCTGCTGAAACCTGCGAGTGGCACCGTATCGATCGATGGTCAGCCGGTGCGTGCGATCCAGAACGACATCGGTTATCTCTTCCAGCAGGACGCATTGCTACCGTGGAAGACCGCGATCGAGAACGTGGAACTCGGTCCCATGTTCAAGGGTGTCGGCGCTGCCGAACGTCGCGAGCAGTCGATGAGATGGTTGGCGAAAGTCGGACTGAAGGGGTTCGAGCATCGCTATCCCCATCAGCTATCCGGCGGTCAGCGCAAGCGCGTGCAGATGGCCCAGGCGCTGATTACTGGCCCCAAGGTCATCCTGATGGACGAGCCCTTCTCGGCGCTCGATATCCATACCCGCCATCTGATGCAGAACGAGCTGTTGCGGCTTTGGCAGGAAGAAAGGCGCGCCGTTGTGATGATCACACACGACCTTGAGGAGGCAATTGCCCTCGGTGATCGAGTCGTGGTGCTTGCCGCCGGACCGCGATCGCGGGTGATCGACAGCTTCCCCGTCGATCTCGAACGCCCGCGCGACGTCGCCGAAATCAAGCTCGATCCACGCTTCATGGATCTTTATCGCAACATCTGGTCGTCGCTGCGCGGCGAAGTGGAGAAAAGCTATGAACGCCATGACTGAACGCTTAATCCAGGTCGTGCTGCTGGTGGTAATTGTCGGCGGCTGGCAGCTCGGTGTCACGGCAGGTGTTATCGACGTCTTCTTTTTCCCGGCGCCGGTCGACATCTTCAACCAGGTTGTTTCCTGGGTGATGGACACCAGCTTTTATAGCCATGTGGCGATCACCTTGACGGAAACCGTGCTCGGCTATCTGGTCGGAACGGCACTTGGCGTGGCGGCAGGCGTTTGGCTCGGCCTCAGCCGCTCGGCGGCGCGGATCCTGGACCCTTTTATCAAGGGCTTGAACGCGATCCCTCGCGTCGTACTGGCGCCAATCTTCGTGCTTTGGCTCGGCCTCGGTCTGTGGTCCAAGGTGGCGCTGGCCGTGACGCTCGTGTTTTTTGTCACCTTCTTCAACGCCATGCAAGGCGTCCGCGAAGTGAACCCGGTGGTGCTGTCGAACGCTCGCATTTTGGGGGCCAAGCGGTCGGACCTGCTCCGCCATGTCTACTTCCCGGCAGCAGCGAGTTGGATCCTATCCTCCCTGCGTACATCGGTCGGCTTTGCCGTCGTCGGGGCGATCATCGGCGAGTATCTCGGTTCTTCCGCCGGCCTCGGCTACCTCATCGCACAGGCCGAAGGCAATTTCGATGCAGTGGGCGTCTTTGCAGGTATCTTTATCCTCGCGATCTTCGTCCTGATCATCGACAGCATCCTGGACATGGCAGAGAGACGCTTGATCAAGTGGCGTCCGAGCGCATCCGAACGCCGGGCTTGAAGGCGCATCTTTGACCCGCCACTCGTCAAACCCATCGACCGCGCGTTCTCCCCTTCGGCCATGAAGGGTAGAACGCTGGCGCCCGCGGACTTCGATGCAATTAAGTTCGCGACCGCTCGCGAACTCGGTCTGCTGGGTCAGCGTTGTCGTCGCTGCTCATGCTAATATTCAATGGCCGCGTGGGACGACTATCTGCTGCAGGGACCCTTTCGCTGGGCGCGTTAAAGACCGCATTGCACTCATTACCGGATTTTCAATGCGCTCCCGGCGTATGTCCGCAACGGGTCGATCTTTCGGGTTCAATCCGTCGCAGCAGGATGGAAAGGTTCACGCTGACACCGGTAGCCGCGCCAGGGCCATTTTGTAACCGGGCCACGGCGGAAACGCCGCGCCTAGCCAGGCAGGCGCGGCTTTCTCACTTCGCCTTGTTGTCGTTGTCGGCCTTGGCGTTGAAATCGCACTGATAGCTCACCTCGATCTTGGCGAGGAGCGGAAGCGAGACTGCGACCGAGATCTTCAACTTGCCCTTATGGGACAGTTTGGCGACTTGCCGATTGAGATAGAGACGAAGGCGGCGGCCGGTTTTCTGGCAGAAGGTTACGAGCGCTTTCATGAGGTGATCCTCCTTAGTGGTTGTGCGTAATCGCGAAGCTCGAATACGGCAGGACCCGCCGAGTGCACCACGCAAGCGGTCGCTACGGAGCGAAGCGGAGAGGAGAACCCTTCAGGGTTGCACGCCAAGGCGGGGCATGACGTATCGTGCGCAGCATTAGGTTGCGAACAGCCACTAAGGAGATGCCGGCGAGCGCGGCCTTCGTGGCTCCCGGCCGCCGCCTTCGTCGTCAATCGGCAAGTCGCCACCCGGCCGCCAGGCCGGACCTCGGTCGCGGTCTTGCTGCAGCGGGGCAGGGCAGGGCGCCAGTTTTCAACAGCCGACAACGACAACAAGGCAAAATGAGCCGCCCGCTCGAGCGGGGCGGCCGCCGTGGATGGGGAAGGGAGCACGAGGGGAGGGGCGAAGGGGCGCCCCTCGTTCCGCTCCTGGCCCGCTCAATGCGGGCTTGGAACGGTCGACTCTTTGAACCGCAACGGAAAGGCGCTATATTCGTTTCCGGAGTGGGGACGAGCCTTGCGGCCCGCCCCCGTTTCCTAGAGCCAGAATTGGACTCGGATCGTGACTTGCCAGGTCGTCCGGGTCCTTTTCACGTCTAGGGTGATGCTAAGTGGTAGAAACCACATGCAATCACCTCCGGTTCGAGGGCGAGGCCGTCGCCTCGGTCGGGGCGGCCTATCCTCCCCGAACGCGCCGCTGGCTCGGCGCTGCTGCTTCCGCCCTCGAAACTGATGAAAGTCTTTTACCGCACTATGCCGAGTCGTTCACCCACGCTCGGCGGGTGTGGCGGTCCTGCCTCCTTGATCATCGCCAGCATCATTTCCTTCGTCAGGCCACGGACCTCGTAGCCTCGCGCCCGGGCGGCCTCGATGATGATTCCAAAGGCGGGTATTCCTCAATGAACGCGCCCAGCCAAAGAGCGCATTCGTCGGTTTCCGGGTCTGGAAACGCCTGTAGAAAGAAGGTCCGCAACGGCCGATCGTAGCCGATCGTCCCTTCCTCGTCCGTTGTCGTCCCGTTCGTGATCTGCACAGTGTATCTGCTCAACTTCCGCTCCTGTAGCTGATGCTGCGGACCGCGCCGTCGAATAGCGCGGCCGATCTTTGGTTGCAGTCTTAATAGCCTCCACACGTTTTCTAAAGCCGGAAATGCGCGACCAACGCCTGATTGGCGCGGTGGCAGGCGAGGGCATAGGCGACGATCTGCGCGATCAAATCCGGATCTTCCGCGCCCGCCCTTTTCGCCCTGTCGGCGAAGTCCTCGGCGAGCTCGCGGTCCTCCTCGCCAACATGCTTGTTGCCGACGATCCATGAAATCTGACCGGTCGGCACTTCAAGCCGGGGTTTGACCGGAAGGGCGGAAATCAGGCCCTTCCGGGTGCTTGCTGCGGCTCCGGCCTTCTCCGCTTCGGCGGCGGTCGGGAAATAGGCCATAACCAGCTTGCATCGTTGCGCTTCGGCGGCGCCCATGAATGCGTGCGCGCCGTCTTCGGTCTTGTAGAGGCTCCAATCGGCAGCAGTACCGCCGAACATGGGATCGCCCTTGCCGCAAAACTCCACCACGCAATAGATCGTCTGAGTCATCGGACTGTCCTTTCTTAGAATGGGGGAGGTGATCAGGCGGCGCTGGCGCCGCTGATCGTCTTCAACACGCGCTGCGCGGCGTAGCGTCCGGCCTCGTTCAGGTGCCGTTGCCATGCGCCTTGCGACGGCGACCAGCGGAAGCCGTTGGCCTTCAACACGCGCCGAGTCGGATCGTCGGGCTTGCCCGGAAAGAGCAGCTGGATCCGCGCAATATCGGCCTCCTTGATCTCGACGGCCCCGGCGTCCGTTTCGACCTCCTGGCTTTGGTTGCCGCGCTCCTTCATCCGTGCGAGGGCCGCAAGGCGCTGCTGCAGGCGGCGAAGTTCGGCGCGGCTGTTGGTCGTGCTGAACCCGCGCCGGGACTGCCATGGCGCAAGTTTGATGCCTCTGGCTGCGGCTTCGGGGGATAGGCCGGTGTTCGCCGCGACGGCGGCAATCATGTCCTCTTCCGTCGCAAGGTCTTTCTCCATGCGCCGGATGATCGCGTTCGCGGCCTTCATCCGGTCGATGGAAAGGGCGGTCTCCTCGATGCGCGTCATGATCCGCTGCAAGGCGGCCGGATCGCTGGAACGGATCGGCTCATCGTCCGTGCCGTGCGGAAACGCCTTCCGCTTCGCTGCCTTTCGGGCCGTCGCTTCGTGCGCCTTCAGATCGGCGCGGCGGGCGTCGGACATCTTCATGCGCCTTTCATTGCGGGTGACAGGGAAGCGGGCAGGGCCGGTGATAAACCAGTTCATGCAGCGGCCTTCCGCCGCCCAATAGCGCCGCGTCAGCTCGACGTGACGGCGAGCGAAGGCTTCGATTTCCGGCTCCGGAATCGGTGTGCAAGCCTCATTCCAAAGCTCCACGACATAGGCGGCAAACCGGTTCAGCCGCTCGGCCAAGTCGGCAAGCTCGGTTTTCGCGCGCCGGTCGGGAAAGTGGGTGAGGGCGTGAAACTGCGCCTCGATGTCCTCCGCCGCAATGGTTGCGGCGAAGGTTCCTGCGACGATGGCGAGGATGTTGTTTTCGAAGGCTGCGATTTTCATCATGCCTCTCCCTCGACAACGGTAGGGGCGCGGCGCTCGATGCGGCACTGCAGGCCGGCGAGCGCTCCGGCAATGATGATGCCGCCCGGCGACACTTCGTCAGCCTTCGCAAAAACCGGGTCCAGGACCGGACGGCAGCATTTGAAATGCTTGGCCGCATCCTCAAGGCTGATGAGAGGGGACGTGTACGGCTCGCGGCCGTCGCCGCCGACAAGCGCGATTTTTCCGGCAAGCGGCTGCGGGTAGCCGTCAAAGATGGTGAAGGCGGTCAGCCCGTCCGTCAGCCCTTCCTCGTCGACAAACAGCGAATGCCGCTCGTCGAAACGCACAAGCTCGATAAGGCGGCAGCCGAGCAGATCATAAAGAGGTTTGAAGCTAATTCCGTTTGGAAGCGTAACAGCCCTGAAAATCGTCGTTTCCGGGTCCAGCAGGTAGCAGGTATTCGACATGGTTTAGCCCTTTCCTTCCGCGAAGCGGTCTAGCTCTTGCCCGAGGGGCAGGAGCCCCGCTCCTGCTCCCCGAGCTCGCGCGGAGCAGCGGGAGAGAGGGAGGCAAGGGAACAAAACGGAGGGGGTTCACCCGCCCGAGGCCAAAGCCGAAGGGGCGACGCAGAATCCGCGCACGCGGATTCGTCGATCCTGCACGGAGCGAGTCGAAGGCGAGCGGAGGAAGGACGGGGAGACCGTTTTTTCCCTTGTGAGGGAGAGAGGGCAGCGCCCTCTTTCCCTCCTTTAAGGAGGCAGAGCCGGCCGCCTGGCGGCCGCCATTTCAGATACAGAAGGGCCGCCCTGGCTCGTAGATCAGGACGGCCCCTTGGTGCATGACAAGAAGGGCTAGCGACTTGCCACGACCAACTCTCGATTGTCGAACCGCGACCAGCTCGAAGGGAAAATTCAGGAACGCTACGGCATCGAAAAGGATCGGGTGCGCCGCGACATCGACGATTGGTACAGTCGCCAAACCTGGGACTGGTAGCCAATCTGTCGAATTTAAAACCCACGTTAAAAGGGGGTCTAGGCGCATGCCTGGCAGTGCCCGCTTTTTAGCGGACACTGCTTGCCATCAGTAGTTCAGGTCGGTTCCGGCTGGGGGCCTGCAACAGCGTGTGATGACCGCCTTCGGCCCATTGCGGGCATTCGAAAAAGTGGTAGGTCTGGGCATACAAGCATAAGTTTAAGCTGGAGAAAAAGGCCGAACCATGTCTGAAGAGGTTACAGCAACATGCCTTTGTGGAGCGGTCAGGATATCGTGCGGTAAACCAGTTGGACCAGGCGGGTATTGTCATTGCGAAGACTGCCGCAAATCCACTGGAAGCGCCTTCGGCGTCAACATTCCGTTCGAGGTCGGCGAGTTTCGCGTTATTTCCGGCGAGGTTGGCTCGTTCACAAAGACTGCGGACAGCGGCAACGAACTGACACGACACTTTTGTTCGAAATGCGGTTCTCCGCTGTATGGGACTTCCCCTCAGCATCCGGGCCGGGTTTATGTAAAGGCCGGTATTATCGACCAGCCGTCGCTGGTTCGGCCCGCTTCTCAAAGCTGGTGCCAATCCAAGGTGGAGTGGTCGGCGATTGATCCGGGACTACTGTCCTATCCCAGAGGCACAAATTAAGCCTGGGCGGGCGATGACCGCTTTTGGCGCTTCCAAGCCCATCCTGCCCCGTCGCCTTCGGCCCATGCTCTCCGTCGCACAATCTGCTAGAGTGATCTAATGTCCGCTCCCAATCCGTACGAGTTTCGCAGAGCGACCCTGGACGATCTCGCTCTACTGAAGGCGTGGCGGTCGAACCCGCATGTCCTGGAATGGTGGGGTTCTGGTGAGCCGTATGGTGAAGCAGAACTGGTTGATCCTCGGGTGACTCGCTGGATCATTTCAATTAACGAACGGCCCTTTGCGTTCATGCAGGACTACACGGTGCACGGATGGGACAATCACCATTTTGTCGGTCTTCCCAAAGGGTCGCGGGGAATTGATCAATATATCGGAGACCCCGAAATGGTCGGCGTTGGACACGGTTCAGCGTTTATCGGAATGAGGATGCAGGCTCTTTTCGATGAGGGCGCACCTGTGATCGCGACCGATCCGCATCCAGACAATGAACGGGCGATAGCCGTCTACAAGAAGTTGGGCTTCGAACCGTCTGGACCACCTCAAGAGACCCGATGGGGCTTGATCTTACCAATGCTGGCGAGGCGGTAAGCAGAATGGATGCAACGGCAGCAAAGTCCGCTCCTACGTCATGGCGGCTGGTCGGCCCGAAGCGGTCACGCCGCAGAGTGGCTGTGCTGAGCAGCCGATTGAAGAAGTGCCTCCATCTCGCGATGAGAGCGAAGCACCGCCACAGGAACATCCCGCCCATGTTGGTCGATCTGTTTCACAAAAAGAGGCGCGTACCGCTTCTCGAATTCCAAATGTAGGACAGGAACTGTCGATCAGGCAGCGGTTCAGGGCAGCCGTCCGCCATCGTTGGGCGAACTGAACCGTAGTAACGAGAAACACGTTTCAACAGGCCGAGCAGCGCGGTACGTCTAGGCACCCGCACCCATATTATCAGTTCAGTTCGCGGTAGCCTGATGTCGAATGAAGATGCCCCGCTGCCATCCATGACCCAACGTTCGCGTTGAACCAAGTGCGCGATGATGTCTCGTTGTTCACTTCTATCACGCTCTTTCCACCCAGGAAGCCATCGTACATCCCGGTCAAGCGACTGGAATTCCAGATGGCGGTACGCCGCGATCTTTGCAGAGAACGTCGTCTTGCCTCCGCCCGAACATCCTATAACCAGCACGCGCTGGACTTTCGCGAGAAGGGCCGCTGCATCGCCCAGAGAAACGTATCGTGGCATCCACGCGTCACCTCATTAACCAGCATGCTCCAGAAACTGACTACTTGCTTCCCCATATCCGTGGCAATGACCGCTGTTGGCGCTTCTCTGCCAAGGCGGCAGTCGGCCCGAAGCGGACCTCGCACATCAGAATGTAAGGTTCAACTCGGGTGGGAAGCGGGCGTCAGGCATACGCTTCGAAAAGTAATTCGCAATCATCGAGTCGAGGAATTCTGGCTGGATCAATGCTGAGCCTTTCGGCGCTGGCTTTGTCCCAGTGCGCTTTGAAATTCTTGTGTACTTCGTCTACCGATAGCCCTGACTTGGCTGCCAGTGCTTGCGAGGCGGGGTGGTCATCAACGTCCATAACCCCCACGATGAACAGCGAACAATCCCTGCCCATAAACCACATTTCATGCCGCACGTTCTCATTCCGCAGAGCTACGGAGACCTCTTCGAGATGCTCGATCATGTAGGCAGCCCATGCTCGGACCGTCGTTTCATCGCAGGTCACGCGGATTTTCGTAGCTAGATAATTCATCGGTTAGAGAATCCCCCTACTGGCTAGCGATTATTGTCGGTAACTGAGCCAAGGTCGGCAACGGGGTCGAAATGAGTCATGCACCTATCGGCCTGCTGATGACGGCTCTTGGCGCTTGTTTCGCATTCCTCGAAAGGCAACGTAAGGCAGAGAACAGGCGGTCACTCAGGCCGGGGCGAACTCTCTGTCAAGCACCCCCATGATCAAGTCGTCTTCCCATCTGCCGTTGATGAAGGCTGATTCCCGCTCTCGCCCTTCCTCGAGGAATCCGCACTTACGATAGCAAGCGATCGCGCGGGCGTTGCTAGCCAGCACCCGCAGCGAAATGCGGTGTAGGCCGGTTGAGAATGCATAAGCCAGAGCGAGCCTGATCGCTTCTGTCCCATATCCCCTGCCAAGATATGTGGGGTCATCGATGCCGATAGCGAGGGCGGCGCGCTTGTCGTGCCTGTCAATGCTGTGAAAGCGGACATGACCGATGAAGCGGCCAGCATCGATCGCCCATGCATATTCCTGCTCCTCAATGAGGCGAATGGCGGCTTCCGCGTGCTCCCTCGTAAAGGGCACCTCAGGATCGAAGGTGCCGCCATATGCCTCGACGATTTCCTTGTGCCGCCCGAGCGCAAGGCGCACGTCCACATCTTCGCGGATGGGACTGCGGAGGATGAGACGGGCGCTTCGGAGTTCGGGAAGGTTGGCTTTCATTTGCAAGCTTCAATGTTGAATGGCTCTGCGTGGCTGAGCGTCATTGTCTGGCGCGCGCGACCCAAAGCTGTTCCCGGCCGTAATCAGGCGGTGATCCGCCGAAATCGGAATAAAGATCGATCACCTCGAAACCGGTGAGTTCGAGCAAGTAGGCCGTTTCCTGCCGCAGGTTCCAGCGCAGCGACCACGACGTTTCTTCGGAGCCCACGACATTTCCCGCTCCATCGAATTCTTCGAAACGAAGGACTTCATGGACCGTCTGCTGAAAGGGGTCGGTGCTGCGGGCCACGACCGTCCTGCGGATCAGATGGCCTGAGCGGGGATGCTGCGCCTCACGCGGCGGCGCCTTGCTGTCGTTTCCAAACAGCAGTTCGAAGTTCGGATCGAAGAGGTCCAGGATCAGATGGCCGCCGGGCATGAGGTGGCGCCGAATGCAATTCAGCGCCAGCCGTTGCCCTTCCGGCGTGACCACGTGCTGGAAGCTTCGCGCCGGCACGAGGGCGAGCGCAAACCGTTGTTCCAAGTCGAAGCTCGTCATGTCACCTTCGACGAGGCGGACACGACTGGTCAGCTCAGGCCGCTCGCGGAGCTTGGCAGCGGCTCGATCCAGCATGGGACGGGAAATATCCATTCCCACAACCTTATGGCCTGCATCCGCCAACGGCATCAATACGCGCCCGGTTCCGGTCCCGAGCTCAAGGATCGGGCCACCAAAGCGTCGCGCCGAATCCAGGTAGAATTCGACGTCGCCGGTGAGCAGTCCCCCTCCTGTAAACAGGTCGTAAAGCTCGACGCCGAGGCCCCCGCAATAATACGCATTCGGATCGGTCATCATGCCAAGTCCTCGGTCCGGATGCAGTCTGAGGTTGTCCAAGCAATCTGAAGCGCGCCGCGCAGCATGTAAAGAGGCAAACGCGTTCCCGACCCGGCGTTGACGAATCAGGGCGGGATGCGCATCCTTGGCTCCGGCGTGGCCTGCCGCCGAACCTCCCGGGACCCTCCCCAGCACGGTCTTAAATGGAGGCAAAGGGACTTCAAGTCTCGGGTCGCTGTCTTGGACCGATCGTTTCGGCCGTAGTTGCTGGGGAACTCCGACCATGACGCGAAAGGCCCTGACAATGACCCAAAACGGAAGTTTCAAACGTCGTGTACGTGCTCGCGCAGCGAAGACGGGCGAGTCTTACACCGCAGCTCTCAGACATATGCGCCACACATCGCCAGACCGTTCTGAGGCCAACTCAGTGCGGTTGGCCGTAGCCCAGACGTCGCTTTTCAATGATCCTCGCGACATTTCCGGATTTCGTTCCAGCGGAGTGGAGATGCGGCGCTTGATGCGTGAGGCCCATACCGCCGGCGCGCGACTTATACATTTCCCCGAGGGAGCAACTTGCTCACCTAACAAGCGCGTCATGTCCGAAGTCGGACCGAAGGAAATCGGTCCTTCCGACTGGACCCGTTTCGAATGGGCGGTGCTGCGCGCGGAGCTGGACGCAACCGTCAAGCTTGCGCGAGAGCTAAGGCTTTGGACCGTGTTCGGCTCGGTGCATCAGCTCACCGAGCCACATAGACCGCATAACAGCCTGTATGTTGTCTCCGATCGCGGCGACCTGGTGACGCGCTATGATGAGCGCATGCTGTCGAATACCAAGATCTCCTTCATGTACGCGCCGGGGAAAAATCCGGTGATGTTTGAGATTGATGGTGTCCGCTTCGGATGCGCACTCGGCATGGAGACGCACTATCCGGAAATATTCGCCGAGTACGAAAAACTGGACGTCGATTGCGTCATGTTCTCGACCACAGGTGAAACGCCTTCTGCTGCGCCAGCTTTCGCAGCAGAAGTGTTGGGGCACGCAGCAAGTAACACGTACTGGGTCAGTTACTCTGCCCATGCGCCGCAAAGCGTGGTGATCCCTTCGGGAATAGCGGCGCCAGATGGGCAATGGGCAGCACAATGCCCGGCGAGCGGCGCACCCGCTATCGCGATCGCCGACATCAGGACTGATCCGGAACATCCGGCGCGGCCTTGGCGACGAAGGGCTCGCTCCGAGCTCTACATGGCGCACCAGGTAAACAGCGATCCGAGGAGCGACGATCGCAACCTATTCTGAGAACACCTAACCGTCAGGGGCGGTCGCCCCTGACGCCCGGCAATTGCGAATTTCTGGCAGGCTCGTTTACTAGCAGCACGCCGCAAAGGCAGACTACGTGAGGATCGAAGAACAGCCGGAGCTGTAGTCTGTTTTGGACAAAAAGCGGCTCTTAAAAATCAAAGCCTTTCCGACCTCGAACTCCGCGAGGGTTCAAT
Source organism: Sinorhizobium sp. NG07B (assembly GCF_002532005.1). Classification (NCBI taxonomy): domain Bacteria; kingdom Pseudomonadati; phylum Pseudomonadota; class Alphaproteobacteria; order Hyphomicrobiales; family Rhizobiaceae; genus Sinorhizobium; species Sinorhizobium sp. NG07B. The sequence continues at coordinate 113,206 of NZ_NWTD01000010.1, forward strand.
TGGGACAGTTGGACAAACCATACGGTGTCATTTCGCCCCGTACCCGAACCGACCCCTAGTTGGGGGATATGGAGCCGCTCAGCCGTTTAATGGCGGTGGCCGGCCCGTTCTGTGCTCCTCGTAGCGTCGCGCTCGATCGTTTCCTTTTCGGAGCTTTTTTCAAGGTCGCCATAGGTGGCGTTAGTTTCGGCATAGCCGCCTGCGCCACCAGGCTCGCCTGAAGAGGAGCCAGTTGTTCCGCCGCTACCACCATATGCCTCGATCACGATTTCCTCTGCGAGCGCTGCCCCGAGCGGCGCGCATGCGCTTAATACAATCAAAGCCAGCCAAAGAGTCCGCATCTCAACCCCCTCGATTACTGCACGTGCAGTATTGAACCCTTACGTGATGAAATTGAAGAAAGCACTAGCAGCGCGAGCGTTCGCTGATGCTAAATCGGATGTTCGCGTCCGTATCGCACACAAGGGGAGGCCAATGGGTAGCAATGATTGGCAGAAAAGCACCGGCCAGAACGTCTACGAAATGTTCGTCGAGCACGGGGGGCCGGGATTTTGGATACGCCGCACTACCTGGGGCGGGACCTGCGCGCGTGTAATCCGGATCGGTGAAATGACAAAGCCCGCTCCCTATTTTGGCAGCCCTACCGCGCTTATGGATGTTTATAGTCTGGATGGCGCCTCGAAAGAAGGACTGGCGCAAGTGCGGGTTCCCGGCACATTTAAGACCTGGCGGAAGATCGACGCTCCGGCATGGGAGGCGCTAGTGGACTTGCGCCCGCTCGATGATCCCAACATTGACGCGGCGCTGGCCGCTCTTGATCGCAAACGTGGAAAGGGGAAGCGGGAGCCGGTCAAAGACACCGACGATGCCGTTCCAGTCGCCCGTGTTCGCCTCAAGGTCCCTTTCGAGAGGAAGGAAGAAGCAAAAAGCATCGGCGCTCGGTGGTGGCCAGAAGAGAAGACGTGGTGGCTGCCACAAGATAAGAGCGCCGCTCTCGCACAGGCCCGATCCCTGGGCTTTTTCCCTGAAGATGAATGACCGCAATAAAAAGACCCCGAGCCGGGAGGAGGCGTCGGGGTCTTTGAACTTGATCGGCACCTTGGGAGGAGGAGGGGAGCCGATCAACGTCTTGCGCAGTGGGAGGAGGTACTGCGGTTAACAAGGGAGAGGATAAATCATCCGCCATCATTGCATAGTACCCTCGGTTACATCGCAGCTTTGCATGAAGTGCATGCGATGAGCTCTCACCGGAGAGGACAGATTGCGCTGCTACCCGCCGGATGATCGACGCAGATCGGTCCACCATGAAAGCGCTTCGGGCAAGGGAAAGCTACGCAAAGTCCTTTCTCCACCTGTCCTCTGCTCTGGCTCCTTTGAGTGAGTCGACCAAAGGTGCCATCCTTGAAACTCGGGCGTCGTCGTCCAATTCGCGAGCGCCGAAAAGAAGCTTTCGTCTGATGCTGCGAAAAGAGTTCCCTCCAGGTCCTGAATGTGCGTGATACCCACAGGTCGCCTGTCTACAGGTAAAATGTCGGGTTCTTTCGAAGTGGCCATTGCTTCGGCCAGCGCAAATACCCGATTACGACCATTTCGAGACATGTCTAGCCAGGTGTCGAGTGTGAGGAGGACGCCAACCGCGTCGTCAGAAACATGGTTTTCGCGAATTAGGCCGCGACGAACATGTGAGAAGTAGCGCCAAATCTGAAACACGCCGTACGCTAGCTCCTCAAGCCCGGCACTTTGGGTGGGATCGTCCGCAAATTTCGATGAATGAGGTGCTTTCTTGGCCTTGCATTCAATGACTGCTGCAATAGACGCACCCCGCTGGAGCAGTATGTCTGGCGTTCGAAATTCCCTCTTCCCGATTTTGTAGATGCTTTCGGGCAAGACTGATGTCTGGGTTAGGAGCCTTCCCAATATCAGCCGGCTGTATTCCTCAAATTTCGAGCCAATTCCCGTACTGATGCTGCCCGCCCCGCCGACAATGTCGTAGTAGATGCCGCTGCTGATACGGGCGCTCACGAGATCCGGCAAAGGAGCTATAAATCGTCTCTGATGGGGAAACGACACGGCGGGTCGAGCTCGAAGGACGCTCGGCTTGTAGGCCGTCAGGCCCCCATTGTTCCGTAGAGCCGCTGCTTGACGCCGCGCGCTGAGGATTGGCTCGGAAATGAGCCGCAATACGGAGTCCCGTATCTGATCGCTGATGCCCGCCTGGCTCAAATCTGCGCTCAAAGCAACGAATGGATTGTTTCGGCAGAGAGCTACCAAGGCGAAGCCACATCGCAGGTAATCTGAGATTGTCAGGCCGTGTTTATGCTCGAAGACGGTCCTCGCTTCCGGAAAATCGAAAATGTATGCCGACCGATAGAGCTCCACATAGGTGTGGAACCCTCTTTGCCAAGGAAACTGGCGCTGCGCGATGTGCCCCACCAGGTCGAGCACATTGCCACGCCGAAGCCACAGACCGTCCTCTTCATTTTCAACTCGCACCATCGTCCTGATCATATGAAATGCAGCGTCTGCTGAGTTGGTATTAAGATGTCTGGTGGGTTTGCCTGTAAGATTTTCTGCGTGACGCGGCGTGCACAGATATTCATTCACAAGTGTTTCAAGTGTCCAACCATTGAACTGGAACTCCTCCCGCGCCTTCGAGATCTGACTAAATGTGAAACTTGGGCCGAATCTTTTGGCGAGCTCGGTCTCGCCGCGATCGATTGCATTCAACGACCAGATGAGTTGGAGGAATTCGGCCTCACCGGCCCGACTGAGCAGAGCCCGGAGCTCTTTCCGTGCGACTACGAGATCACGCTTCTGGCGAAAGACGGATTTCTCCTCGGTCTCATTATCAATTTGATCAGCCACTGCTCCCTCCATCGAAGCGCTTGGCGGTCAGTTGGAAAGACGAAGAAGAGATCCAAAACCGGCTTGTACGCGTTCAACCGCTCAAACCAAGCGCTCCCTGCCTGTATTCGTTCAGTCCTGGAGCGTCTAGCGCGGTTTTCTCGGTAGCATGACTCGCGAATTGCAACCAAGGGCGCGCTCGTTGACACGCGCCGCCAATGAGAACATTTTAGGAACAAATTCACATAGGACCGCAGGAGTATCAGAGAATGAGCGATGAAGCCGGCTCGAGCGCGCGCAAGGAATCGGTACATCACGAGCACTGGTGCGAGCATCCTGACTGCAAGAAATGGGGCAGCATCGGCTTTGCGGCGGGGAAGGCTGAACCGAGGTGGTTCTGCATGGAGCACCGTCCGGATTGGAGCTGAGACATGCCTAGAGAAGGCGCATGGTGGCTGTCGGAGCGGCTGTACTGGAAGAAAATACGCGTCACATGCGAGTGCGGCGTGAAAAGGCAATACGACGCCAAAGAGCTCTTTGACCGGATCGGCGATCTCAGTATGCCGTCATTGCTCGGTATGCTCGCGGTTGCGATAGGCTGCTCGAAGAGCGTCAATCTCTACCGGGATCGTTGCAAACTCACATACGAAATGCCCCCGGGAGAGCTGTCCGCCTCTCGACTGAGCCGGCTGGTGATGCGGCCCCAGCCGGCAGCCCCGACGAGATCACGTTCGCGAATCTTCCCGAATGGTGTCAGGTTCTTTGCAAGTGCCGGCGCTGCGGGCACATCGACCGGCTTAACCGGGAAGCTCTGGCCGCTCGCTTCGGCAAAAAACAGAGAATCCTTCGCCTCGAGGCGAGGATGCGATGTCGGCAGTGTGAAAATCGCGACGGTAATAATACCATCTTTATAGGAAAGCCCCGGCGAGGAGGAGGTGGGCGCTGTGCGCCACCGACGCGGCATTGATTTGGTCCCCGAGCGGAGCGCGATTGATCCTGATCGTGGTATCGGGCACATGCGCCTGGCCGACCTCGCCGAAGATCAGATCCTCGGCGCCCGCTGCGCCGCCTGCGATCACAACAATTGGGTGAACCGATGGGAGCTCGCATCCAAGTTTGGGAGCGAAGCCACCCTTGACGAATTGCGGCCGATGCTTCGTTGTACGCGCTGCGAGAACAGAGGCAACAACGGATGGCGGATCGGCAGGATCGACCGCGACTCGGAGTGGGTGGATGTGCAATCGATATCGGATCACCGTCGAATTTGATGAGCTCTGGCGCGCGGCGCGGCCGCACAGCGACATGACCAATCGGGCGAATCCGACCACCGAAGTGTTTCCAGACAAACCCGGGCCGGTCATCCGCAATAACGCCGACGGCGAACGCGAGTTGGTGAATCTGACCTGGGGGATGCCGTCGCCGCCTTTCGTCACCAAGGGCAAGCCTGATTACGGCGTCACCAATATCCGCAATGTCGACTCACCGCACTGGCGCCGATGGTTGGACCCCCAATACCGCTGCATCGTGCCCTGGTCGGCGTTCTGTGAATATGAGGACACCAAGCCGAAGAAGACGGCGCGCTGGTTCGCACTCGACAAGAGCGAGCCGCTGGCCTTTTTTGCCGGAATCTGGACGACCTGGAACGGAGAGCGCGGATCCATGAAGAACCCGCGCGCCGGCGATCATGAGCTTTTCGGATTTCTGACGTGCGATGCCAACGAGATCGTGAAACCGATCCACCCCAAGGCAATGCCGGTCATTCTGACCGAACCTGCCGAGATCGAGCTATGGCTCACGGCCGAGTGGAAGGATGCGAAGCAACTGCAAAGGCCCTACCCATGCGAGGCGATGATGTTGCTGCCGCTCGAATTTGCTGAAGAACCTACGCTCTTTTAGGGAGGAGAGTGAATGAAGAGCGGGAGGGCAGAGCAGTATAAGGGTCGATCGTCAGCAGCAGAGATAGCCTATGGCATGAACGCTGCGGCGAGAAATGCCAAGCGGCTTATACACGATGCGGAGCTTCTATTCGAAAATGGAAGATATCCAACAGCTCTTTCGATTGCGATTCTAGCAATCGAGGAGGCAGGAAAGATTTCTATTCTCCGCGGTCTCTCAGTCGCACCTGACGATAAAACTCTCATAGCAGCATGGCGAGACTATCGGACGCGAAGAACGCTGCTTGGATCATTGTTGAGCTTGCGAGCAAAGGCGCTCGCACCCTCGATGATCTAGGCCCGATTTTTGACCGAAATAGCACACCAACCTCCTGGATACGTTAAAGCAAATTGGCTTCTATACCGATTGCTATGGAAATCGGCACTGGTCAGAGCCGCACGAAATTATAGAGAAAGAGCTCGTCCTCCAGATCCTAGCTGCTGCGCGTATTCTGTGCCCCAAGGGCGAAACAAGCGAGCGGGAAATTCAGCTTTGGGCCGAGCATCTTGCGCCCCATTGGGGAACGCCGGAAATGTCTCCTGCCTCGGTCCGCTACTATGAAGCATTGCGCGCGGAAGGCTTGAATAATCATGCCCCTGACGAGATACGGCGCTTCTTCGGGTTACATGTTGGGGACGAAAGAGCGTAATTCGAGTCGTAAGGTCGCGAGGAGGCATCAGATCATGGGTACTCGCATGCAGTGGAAACACACTGAATCGTCTTTTAAATCAAGTACTTAGTTCCATAAATAGTCTTATGCGATTTTTGCATGTAGCCGGGTACATTCTATTTCCAGAGTTTCCGGAATACAGCGGTTATTACAGCGGCATCGCCAATGACATCTCCAAGGAGCGTCGCCGGCATAGCTGTTCAGCATCGACACGACCACCGGCATGTCGGCGCCGCCGATGCCCGTTATCAGGTGATAGCCGATGAAGAAGGCGGCGAGCGTCATGACGAGCAGCGGCCAGGTGTCGGCACCGTTGACGTAGAGCACCAGCAGTACGAGCGACAGAAGGGTTGCACCCGCATTCAGGAAATGTCCGCCCGGCAGCTTCTTTGCTTTCCCGTCGACCTTGCCGGCCAGTTTGCCGAAGGCGACGACCGAACCGGTGAAGGTGACGGCGCCGATGAACACACCGAGGAAGACCTCGACCTTCATGATCGACAGTTCCACCGGCTCCTTGTGCGCGAGTATCGCGGCAAAGCCCGTCAATGTGGTGCGAGCCGCCGCATCGCCGCTTCGATATGGGCGTTGAAGCCGATGAACACGGCAGCGAGACCAACGAATGAATGGAGTGCTGCAACGAGCTGCGGCATCTCGGTCATCTGGACGCGAGAGGCGACGAAGTGGCCTAGCACAGTCCCGCCCGCAATCGTCAGCGCGATGATGAACCAGTTACCGACGTCAGGTCCGAAGACCGTGGCGACGATGGCAAGGCCCATGCCTGTCATGCCGTACCAGACGGCGCGTTTTGCGCTTTCCTGGCCCGAAAGCCCGCCGAGCGAAAGGATGAAGAGAATGGCTGCCGCGATGTAGGCGGCCGATACGATACCAATCATCATAATCATTCCCCTGCCCGATCAGGATTTCTGGAACATGGCGAGCATGCGCCGAGTGACGAGGAAGCCCCCGACGATGTTGATTGTGGCGATCAGCACCGAGAGCGCTGCAAGCAGCACCACCAGCCAGTTGCCAGACCCGATCTGCAGCAGCGCCCCGAGAATAACGATGCCCGAGACCGCATTGGTGACGGCCATCAGTGGGGTGTGTAACGAATGCGAGACATTCCAGATGACCTGAAAGCCGACGAAGCAGGCGAGCACGAAGACGACGAAGTGGCTCATGAAGGCGGTCGGCGCAAAAGCACCGACAAGAAGCAGCAGCCCTGTGCCGACGGCAAGCAGCGACAGCTGGCTCTTGGTCTGGGCCTTAAAGGCTGCAGACTCGGTGGCTCGCTTTTCTTCGGGCGTCGGTTCCTTCACCTTCTTTTGTCGCGTCTGCGTCGCGATCGCCGCGATCTTCGGCGGTGGCGGCGGATAGGTGATCGCCCCTTCGAAGGCGACTGTCGAGCAACGGATAACGTCGTCCTCCATGTTGTGGACGATCTTGCCGTCCTTGCCTGGCGTCAGGTCTGCCAGCATGTGGCGGATGTTGGTGGCGTAGAGCGCCGAGGATTGCGCCGCCATGCGGCTCGGGAAATCGGTGTAGCCGATAATGGTGACGCCGTTCGGCGATACAATCTTCTGGTCGGGAACGGTGAGATCGCAATTACCGCCGCGCTCGGCGGCGAGATCGACAACGACGGACCCGGCCTTCATCGCCGCCACCATGTCGGCCAGCCAAAGTTTTGGCGCATCGCGGCCGGGGATCAGCGCGGTGCTAATTACGATGTCGATTTCAGGTGCAAGCTCGCGGAACTTGGCAAGCTGCTTCTCGCGGAACTCCGGCGAGGACGGAGCCGCATAGCCCCCGGTGACCGCACCGTCCTGCTGAGCGCCGTCGAAGTCGAGATAGACGAATTCCGCACCCATGCTCTCGATCTGCTCGGCGACCTCCGGGCGCACGTCGAAGGCATAGGTCTGGGCGCCAAGCGAAGTGGCGACACCAATCGCCGCCAGACCGGCGACGCCCGCGCCGATCACCAGCACCTTCGCTGGCGGCACCTTGCCGGCGGCCGTCACCTGCCCAGTGAAGAAGCGGCCAAAATTGTTGCCGGCCTCGATCACCGCGCGGTAGCCGGCAATGTTGGCCATCGACGACAGTGCATCCATCTTCTGGGCGCGGGAGATGCGCGGCACCATGTCCATAGCGAGGACATTGACACCTTTGTCCCTCGCCTGCTCCAGAAGCTCCTTATTCTGAGCAGGATAGAAGAATGAGATCAGCGTCTGACCGCATCGCAACTGCGCAAACTCCGATCTTTCCGGTGGGCGCACCTTTGCCACAACATCGGCTGCGGCGAAGAGTTCTTCAACGATATCAAGAACGGTCACACCAGCCGCGCGATAGGCAGAATCAGAAAATCCAGCAGCCTTACCTGCACCCGCCTCGATGACGACACTGTGACCAAGCTTCTGCACTTGAATTGCAGACTCCGGTGTCATGGCAACGCGCGATTCACGCTCGAGCGATTCCTTTAGGACTCCGATAACAACCATGTTCCTTGCCTCTTGTTGACGCTGTAGAGCGTAGGATATTATTCAGCCGGTCGCCTTCAGCACGGCATCAGCAACCGATGCTGCCTAAGCAGCCAAGCTTCGCCTTCCGCCTACATTCGGTGTAAAAATTGCGGGTACTTTAATCGCCGACGAAAGCCAAAGAGGCTTCGTCCGGAACCCACGCGCGGTGTTTAAGGAAACCGCGCCCACCAGCACTCATCTGGCTGAAAGAAATGAACTCCATATTTGTTTGGCCGGGATTGGCCCAGGCGCGCAACGCTCGCCGATTCGATCGAGGCCATGGATGACGACTCTACCAATCAATCCCATTTCCCAAGGCGAAAAATCATTTGGCAGGTTCGCTCAAACCGACAAGCAGTGGGTGGGCTGCCTCTCGCATAAGCATTGCGTAGATCAGGGTAAACAGTCGGCGGGCGGTCTCAGTATCGATTGTTACCCGTCCCGAAAGCCTCTCTTTTAGGAGCTCTGCGGCTTCGTTGTGGATGCCTCGCCGGGCCATATCAATTGTTTGCAGCCCCGCAGGGCCGAAACACCGGCTCGCCTTATGATAGCTGCTGCAAATGTCTATGTAATCCCGGAGTAGCCGTGTGTAAGGCGTAGCCGAAAGATAGTGGCTAACAATATGGCAATCCTCGTGCGTTGCGACATGCAAAGCCAAGCGGCCGTTCGACATTTCGAGGCACAAACGGTAAGGGCCACCTTGATGCCCAACAAGGGAAAAGCTGTTGTTTTCAAGGAGATCGGCAATAGCTAGTGCTTGCTCCCGTTCTATTCCGTCATTACGTGTTTCGAATCCACACCGAACCAGAACATGACTGAGCCGTGAGCAAGAGGTAGTCATTACCCTTCCTCTTAAATAGCTTCAACGCACATCGCGACGCCCATGCCACCACCAATGCAGAGTGTAGCAAGACCCTTCTTGGCACCGCGGCGCTTCATCTCGAAGAGCAGCGTGTTGAGGACGCGCGCACCCGACGCGCCGATCGGATGACCGATTGCAATCGCGCCGCCGTTGACGTTGACTATGTCAGGATTCCAGCCGAGATCCTTGTTGACGGCACAGGCCTGGGCCGCGAACGCCTCATTGGCTTCGACAAGGTCGAGATCGCCGACGGACCAGCCTGCCTTTTCCAACGCCTTGCGCGAGGCAGGGATCGGACCGGTTCCCATAACCTGCGGATCGACACCAGCCGTCGCCCAGGAAACGATGCGGGCAAGCGGCTGAATGCCGCGGCGCGAGGCTTCCGGTTCACTCATCAGCACGGCTGCGGCAGCCCCGTCGTTAAGGCCCGAGGCATTTGCCGCCGTTACCGTGCCGTCCTTGTCGAAGGCAGGACGCAGCTTGGCCATCGCCTCCAGCGTCGCACCGTGGCGGATATATTCGTCCGCATCGACGGTGACGTCACCCTTGCGACCCTGAATGACGAAAGGAATGATTTCGTCTTTAAATCGGCCAGCCTTCTGAGCAGCTTCGGCTTTGTTCTGAGAGCCGACGGCGAACTGGTCCTGATCGTCACGTGAAAGCTGCCATTGGCGTGCGATATTCTCCGCAGTCACGCCCATATGATAACCGTAAAAGGCGTCAGTCAGCCCATCCTTGATCATAGTGTCGATCATCTTCATGTCACCCATCTTCACGCCACCGCGCAAATGCGCTGCATGCGGCGCCATCGACATGGACTCCTGGCCGCCCGCAACGATGATCTTGGCGTCGCCAAGCGCGATCTGCTGCATGCCGAGCGCAACGGCACGCAGGCCCGAACCACAAAGCTGGTTGACGGCCCAGGCCGTCGCTTCCTTGGGAACGCCTGCCTTCATGGCCGCCTGGCGGGCCGGGTTCTGCCCTTCGCCGGCCTGCAGCACCTGGCCGAGAATGACCTCGTCGACTTCGGCGCCATCGATGCCGGCGCGCTCCAGTGCGCCCTTGATCGCTGTCGCTCCGAGCTCATGCGCGGGGACAGTGGCGAATGCGCCGTTGAACGACCCGACCGCCGTACGGGCCGCACTGGCGATGACGATGGATACAGGCATATTTTTCCTCCACAAACTGGACTAATGCAAACGGTAGAGCTTGCTGAAAATCAGTTGATGATTGTTGCCTCGGTGGCAGCGCGCAACGTGTCTTCTTCCACGCCGTCTGCAAGTTCGACGAGTCGCAGTCCGCGCTCCGTGACATCGAGCACGCCAAGGTTTGTGATGATCCTGTCGACTACTCGCTGCCCGGTCAGCGGAAGGGTGCATTTCTTGAGAATCTTAGATTCACCTGCTTTGTTGGTGTGATCCATGACCACCACCACACGCCTTACTCCTGTAACCAGATCCATCGCTCCCCCCATCCCCTTCACCAGCTTTCCCGGGATCATCCAGTTAGCAAGATCACCGTTCTCCGATACTTCCATGGCCCCAAGGATCGCCATTGCGATCTTACCGCCACGGATCATTGCAAAGCTTTGAGCCGAATCGAAAAACGACGAATGCGGAAGCGCGGTCACGGTCTGCTTGCCAGCGTTGATCAGATCCGGGTCGACAGCATCTTCCGTGGGGAACGGGCCTATGCCTAGGAGTCCATTCTCTGACTGCAGCGTTACATGCACATTTTCAGGAATGTAGTTTGCAACCAAAGTCGGAATTCCAATGCCGAGGTTCACATACGCTCCGTCTTCAAGTTCACGGGCTGCCCGCGCAGCCATTTGATTTCGATCCCAAGCCATTCCTTCCCTCCCTAGGCGGTCGCGCGTATTGTGCGTTGTTCAATTCGCTTTTCGTGTTCGCCCCGAATGATTCGATGCACGTAAATTCCGGGAAGGTGGACCTCATCAGGGTCGAGACTGCCGACCGGCACAATCTCTTCAACCTCCGCGACGCAAATCTTTCCGCAGGTCGCGGCGGGTGGGTTGAAATTGCGCGCTGTTTTTCGAAAAACGAGGTTGCCGGTCGTGTCCGACTTCCATGCCTTCACAATCGACAGGTCCGCGACGATGCCCCTCTCCAGCACAAAGTCGCTCCCATCAAAGCTCTTTATTTCTTTGCCTTCAGCAACAACGGTTCCCACGCCCGTCCTTGTGTAAAAGCCAGCAATTCCGGCTCCGCCGGCTCGCATGCGTTCGGCAAGTGTTCCCTGCGGACTAAACTCGATCTCGAGCTCGCCGCTGAGATACTGCCTCATGAACTCGGCATTTTCGCCGACGTACGAGGAAATCATCTTCTTGATCTGCTTCGTCTTAAGCAGGATTCCAAGCCCGAAATCGTCCACGCCGCAGTTGTTTGACGCTATCGTGAGGTCTCGGGTTCCCGACTCACGGATTTCGGCAATCAACAGTTCTGGTATTCCGCACAGCCCGAACCCACCCGCAGCAATAGTCATTCCATTAAACAGCACACCATCCAGCGCATTTGCTGCACTAGGAAAAACCTTGTTCATCCTATCTCCCTCAACACTGCGACGCCTGAGCGTTCCGCTGAACGTTGTGTCTCAGAGAATTGCGGATTGCGCCATACGCAGCCATCCGTAAGAATACTTAGGTCAACAGTGGGAGGATTCATTTTTGTCAGGGCCGTTGAAAGCGCCATCCTTGGGCAATCTTGAACGCATCGGCTTCCTCCACGCGCCCGACGCGACATTTGTCCTGTCTAAGCGCATCATCCTGCGCGCCAGTCATCGCGTTAAATCCGTTTTCGGCTGGTCTGTTCACGAGGTTGAGGGACAGTCGATGAGGATACTGTATCCCGGCCCAACTGATTACGAGGTCATCGGAGAGAAGGCTCGTCGCGCGATGCAAACCCATCCTGTCTACAGCGATGCCCGCTTCATGCGTCGGAAGGACGGAGAGGTCGTCTGGATGGAAGCGCATGGAGCAGCGATAGAGCAAAATGATCCACAGGAATTGGCTGTCTGGTCGTATCGCCCCGTGGCCGTAGAACATAGCCACGGTCACGGGCTCACCGCCGCAGAAGCCCGAATTGCGCGTTATCTCGTCAATGGCTTCACAAGTAAAGAAATGGCAAGGTCTATTGGCTGTTCCCCAAGGACAGTTGAAGTCCACCGCGCAAACATGATCCAAAAACTCGGAGTTCGTAATACGTCCGAGCTGGTCGCTCGTCTCTTGAGCGGGATATGACGTCCGGCCAGTCACATGTTCTCAATGCGGTAGTCTAAACTAAGTCGCTGACCTTCGTGCGTTTTTTGTGAGAGCCTGGGTTGATCCAGCATTGAAGTGGAAGCCGAAGCGTGCCCGAACCCAGCTGCCAGTTGTGAACTTCTAGGTTGGACGAAGTGCTTTGTGATCGGGTCGGCGAAAACCAATTATGATGATCACCAGCCATGCCAAACCGTACATGGAAATTAAACGACCGGCACCAACTTGACACCTGACCAATTATACGTAACGTATGACCTAACAGCTCGGGGCGCGGGAGGAAATCCGACCGTCGGACGCGAACGGAGACGTGTGACTACGTCTTCGACCTTGGGTAGGAAGTTGTGATGGGTGCGCCTCACGCTCAGGCAGTCTCGCGGCCTTGCACTGTGAAGTCGCGGCAAGCGTATAAGCCTGAGCCGGGCGCTGCCTTTTGGAGGAACATACGTGCACACATGTCAACTTATCGACTGGATCGAGCAACCAGCATGGGCCAATCGTGCCGACCGGCCGGCGCTCTCCCTTGAGGTCGAACAGACCTGGACTTATAGGCAACTCAACGATCGGGTCGCCCGATTTGCCGGCGGATTGGTCTCACTAGGAGTAAAGAAGGGCGATCGGGTAGGAATTCTCCTCTACAATTCACTTGAATATTGGGCGCTTTATCTCGCGATAACCCGTATTGGCGCTGTCGCGGTTCGTCTTAACTGGCGCCTGTCCGCTGAAGAACTCAATTTTGCCCTAGCGGATTCAGGAACCAGTGTACTTTGCGCTCACGATGCATTTGCAAAAACGCTAGCCGCTCACCAATCCGGTATTGCTGTTCGCGAATATGTTTTCTTCCCATACGATGGCGTGGTCCCTGAGTTTCGCGCACGGGCTTCCGACATCCTTGAGACGGCAGAACCCCTCGACCGGCGGTATCCGGTGCCGCAAAGCGACGATCTGTGCATGATCATGTATACGTCCGGGACCACCGGTCGGCCAAAGGGAGCGATGTGGACACATGCTAACACAATGAATTTCGCAATGATGCAGATCCTGCAGTGGCGTTATGACGAGAATTCCGTCCATCTCGCCACCGGCGCAATGTTTCATGTTGGGTCCTTTGAGGATTGGATGATGCCGATCCTGCTATGCGGCGGACATGGCGTCATAATGCGGTCCCGCGGCTTTGACGTGCAACGGGCGCTTGAGATTATCGATCATCATAGATGCACGGATGCTTTGCTTTTCCCGGTCATGGTCTACGAATTCCTCTCAAGGCCGGACCTGCTATCGAAAGGCTTATCAAACCTTAAGCGAATCTACACCGGGGGCTCGGGTATCTTGGATTGGGCGATCGTCGAATTCGTCAAAAAGTTTCCATCGGTTGCTATGGAACAGGTCTACGGTCTGACCGAAGGAGGTGGATTGGTTACCGTCATGGATGTTGAAGCCACCCGCCGTTACCCCGGCAGCATTGGTCGACCGATGCCGTTGACGGAAATTCGTATCGTTGACGAGCAAAACGGCGAGCGTGATGTCGGCGTCGGCGAAGATGGCGAATTATGGGTGCGAAGCCCATCGGTATCGCTTGGCTACTACAATGCGCCGGAAGCGACGCAGGAGACTTTTGTCGATGGCTGGTGCAAGACGGGAGATGTCGGGCGCGTAAACGGCGAAGGCTATATGTTCATCACTGGGCGTAAGAAGGACATGATAATAAGTGCCGGTGAAAACATTTATCCGGCGGAAATAGAGAACGTTCTTTCGGAGCACGAGGCCATTGTCGAGGCTGCCGTCATCGGCGTTCCCGACAGTCGCTACCAAGAAGTTCCCTGCGCAATCCTCGTTGCAGCGGGAACAACCAGACTTTCGGACGCGGAACTGACAGACTATTGCCGTAGCCGACTGGCGGGGTACAAGAGACCGCGCTACTTCATTTACGAGGACAATTTGCCGCGCAATGCCGCCGGCAAAGTCAACAAGATCGACTTACGAGCCAAATACGCGCACATCGGGGATCAGCCTCATTCGCTTACTCCTATGGACAAGGCGCCGGCATGAGGACCTCCAAGCTTACATCGCTTTCAGATGCCACGAACCTGGTCAGTGACGGGATGCGTCTGGCGCTCGGAGGTTTCGGCATCTACCAGCACCCGATGGCATTCGTGCGCGAACTCGTGCGCAAGCAACGGCGTGACCTCACGATTGTTGGACATGTCAGCGGCATTGAGGCGGACATGCTCATCGGCGCCGGCGCCGTAAAGAGGCTCGAAACATCTTACATTGGGCACGAGAGTTACGGCTTGGCGAAAAATACCGCGCGTCTAGCCGAATCCGGTCGGCTGGAGATCGTGAACTACAGCGAATACACCGCGTTCGATCGCTTTCGCGCGAGCCAGGACAATCTGCCCTTCTGGCCGTGTTATTATTTGGCCGGGAACGATATCTTGAAACGAAATCCGGACATCAAACAAGCGGTCTGCCCTATAAGCGGGAGAAATTTCTACGCCATACCCGCTGCTCAGCCTGACGTCGTCGTCATCCATACATCGGTCGGCGACGAGTATGGCAACGCGATCATTCCGCAGGATCGCCAACTTATTCAGAGTCTCGATATCATCATGAGTCGCTCTTGCAGCACGCTGATCGTAACTGTCGAGAAGATCATCAGCAATGCTGAGCTGCGTCAACGGGCGGGGGAAGTGGAAATTCCGGCCTACCGGACGACCTGCATAGTGGAGGCGCCAAACGGAGCGCATCCGACCTCCATGCTCGGCTACTACGGTAGCGACAAGCCGCACTACGGGCTCTATGTTGAGGCATCCGCCACACCGGAGGGATTTGAGCAATATCTCCGCAAGTGGATTTTCGGCATCAAGGGTGAGGCTGAATATCAGACGCTGGTTGCAACCTCCGGAGATAAAAATGAACAACAAGAGTAACTATCGCCGGACGGAACTCATAGCCTGTGCACTTTCGAAAACGTTTCGAAATAATGACGTTGCATTTACCGGTCTAACTACTGGCTCGAATGCCGCGCTTTACGCCACGGGGGTGCCGCTTGCTGCGCTGGGTTTGGCGCAGAAACGGCATGCACCAGACCTTACGATCTTACTCGCCGGCTGGATTCATAACCCGGATTTTTCTCTGATCGACCGGCTGCCGGATGAGGAATTCGCGCCGGCACTCATGGACATTCCCTGCGAGGCGCGGACAAGGGACTATCCATCGCAATACAGTCCCAAACGTCAGGACGTCACTGTCGGCTTCAGTTCGGGCGCACAGATCGATTGTTGGGGAAACCTGAACAGCGTGCAAATCGGTTCCGAGGATATTCCTAAGAAACGTCTGGTCGGCCCCATTCTTCAACCTGAACATATGGTCTTGTTTGGACGCGAGATCGTCATGATGCCAAAGCATGATCGACGCACATTCGTGGAAAAGGTTGATTACGTTTCCGGTGTGGGATTTCCCGGCGGCCGCGCCGGGCGGCGAAATCTTGGACTTGAAACAGGTGGTCCGGTGCTTGTTATCTCACCGCTCTGTTTTTTTAATTTTCACCCGGTCACTGGCCGCATGACCGTTCAGTCTCTTAATCCGGGCGTCACGGACGAGGAATTGAGAGATTCGACCGGGTTTGATGTCGGCGACCTGTCGCAGGTTCCGGTCACGCCAAGTCCCGATGAGGAAGATATCCATCTCCTACGGTCAGTGGTCGATCCGAACAATCTGTTGCTGCGGGCGGACGACAGCTGAGTATGGTCGTTGACTAACAAAACGAGCTGTTGGCGAACCGTAGCGATGTCGACAATGCAGTCGACGAGTGTCGAACGTCGTTCCAAATAGATGGTTGCGGTCCAATGACAGGGAGGCCGGCCGCAATCGCGATTTTCGAACGGGTAATCAAATAGCCGTCGCTAAAGGCGGAAAAACCGGCAACGCCGCTTGGACGGCTGGCAAGGTTTTTTCACTCAATTTTTGGGAGGTAGCATGCAGGGACTAGCGAAAAGAAATGTTATCGTCACCGGTGCCGGGTCTGGCATTGGTCGGGCGATCGCACTGCGGTTTGCCCGCAGCGGCGCAAACGTCATGGCTGTCGGGAGGACGGCCTCTAAGCTGAACGAAACTGCCGAATTCGCAAAGGAGCTTCCAGGAAAAATTGCGATCTTCCCGGCGGACGTAACTGACCAGGATGCACCGCGAATAATCCTGGAAAAAGCCATCGAACTGATCGGCGGTGCAGATGCACTTGTTAATAATGTCGGCCGAGGAAATGCGCGGGCAGCGCATGAGACGACGGACGAGAGCCTAAGGGCAAGTATCGAGGTGAACTTCGTATCGCTCTTTCGCATGTCCCGTGAATTCATCTCTTTCAAGAAGCAGCTGGGACAAGGCGGATCGATCGTCAACATTTCTTCGATATTCGGATTGATGGGCCATCCGGGCAGTTCTGACTATTCGGCCATGAAGAGTGCCGTAATTGGCCTGACGCGTCAGATGGCATCCGATTATGGCCGCATCGGCATTCGTGTTAATGCGGTTGCGCCGGGTCTAATCGACACGCCTGCCCATACGGTTGAACGCAGGGAAGAAGCGAAATGGTTCTATAAGTCGCTTCAGGGCGCCACGCCCCTTCAGCGTTCAGGATCGTCGGACGAAATCGGCGGGATCGTCGCGTTCTTGTGCTCGGACGAAGCATCCTTCCTCACTGGCCAGGTGATCGCGGTAGACGGCGGATGGAGCGCTACAAAATTCGTTTCGGAAAGCTTGTACGGCGAGTAGGAGGTGGGATGAATACGACGCTCGAAAACCGTGTGGCTATTGTCACCGGCGCTGCTGGCGGGCTTGGTGCTCACATTGTCGACCGGCTTCTGTCGTCCAACGCGAGAGTAGCGCTGTTCGATATCAACCAAGGCTTGCTCACTGAAAGAGTCGCGCGTCTTCCCAAGGACCGCGTGATAGCGAAAACTGTCGATCTCTTGGCCGGAGAGTGCGTGGATCAAGCCGTCAAGGAGGTGGCGGAATCGTGGGGTCGCGTTGACATCCTCGTAAACAATGCGGGGCGGATCGGGAAGCAAGATCCAATGGAGCTCGCAGACCTCGAAGATTGGAAGGCCACGCTGTTGACCAACATTCTTGGCGTCCTTGCAACCTACAAGGCCACCCTCCCCTATATGAAAAAAGCCGGCTGGGGACGGGTCGTGAACATTTCGTCGATACAGGGCAAGGACGGCATCGCACGCTCCTCTGCATATGGTGCATCGAAGGCCGCAGTCATCGCGATGACCAAGACGATGGCGCAAGAAGTCGTCAAGGACGGGATCCTGGTGAACTGCGTGACGCCGGCGGCGATAGACACCGGCATGGCCCATATGGTTGCGCTTGAGAGAAGGGCGGAACTAATCGCCCGCATTCCCTTAGGCCGCCTCGCGCGCCCCGAAGAGGTAGCTGAGATGGTCCATTGGCTGTGCTCGGAAGCATGTAGTTTCTCGACGGGCGCCGTTTTTGACATCTCAGGCGGCAGAGCGACCTACTAGACGACGGAAAGGCCGGTACGCATTTCTTTGCGTGAGGCATTATTCGTGGATCATTCAAGGACGGTACGCGGACCTCCTCATTTTTCCACGTGTCTTTCAGTTTCAACGGGATTTGATGATAATGACTTCGAGGCTTCCATATCTTCACGAGCGTAAGACCGGTGACCATCTCAGACCGCCGCTTTATGAAGAGTTGCGAGAGGGAGAAGATTATACCCCCGTATCCTTCGTCCCTGATGTCAATGCTGTCGAGGCCTATTGCAACGCACTGGGGATCGATGGTGATGCATATCTGAAGACGAAACGGACCGCGCCGAGCGGCCTGGTCATGAAGGAACTGATGTGGCTATACATGACACATTATGACCGATCGACTCTTCGTGGTGTTCATGTTCACGAAACGGCACGCTTTCATGCCGAAATTCCCTTGGGCGCACCCCTCGTATTTAAGGGGCGGGTGCGGGAGAAATACCTTAAACGGGGCCGCAAGTACTTTATCAACGAGAGCGAGGCCTACGATATCGACGGACGCCTCCTGGTTTCACAGGCTAATACCGAGATCATCGAGTTTGAAAGTCCCGCGACTGTGCAGCCGAGCGAAAAAAAAGACGCTGGCGCGGAGCAGAAGCTTGCACCGGCGATACCAACTGTGGACCAGACCGATATTGTTGCCGAACGAGAAGTAACGGCAACGCGTGAAGGAATAGGGCTCTTCTCCGGAGTCATGGACGGTTTTCGCAGCATACATAGTGATCCCCTCGAGGCCGTCCGACAAGGCTTCCCCGACGTCGTTGCGCAAGGGATGATGGGCTTGTGCTGGTTGTCTGAAATGGCCTACGCCGAACTTGGGATGCAATGGGCTAGGAACGGCAACATAACCGGGACTTTTTTAAAGCCAATCCTTGCCGGAAGCCGATTTGACGCGCGGTTGGTGCGTATTGCCAACGACCTTACATCACAGATGGCCATGCAGGGAAGCCTTGCCGATCAACTCGGTAACTCTCCCCTTGTTTCAAAGCTTTGGCTTACGGTTAGCGTATAAGCGAGTGCCCCGCGCAGCCATCGTTGAAACGTCAGGTCCGGTTTCCGTATAACCGGAAGAAGAGTAGAGGCCCGCAATGACTTGGACATGTGATCTAGAGTATTGAACGGGTGTCCAGACTCTGATATAAATCCGGAAGTGGCAGTTAGCGTCTCGGCAGCTGACGCTTGCGTTGGGAGGCGCAACACCGGGTTTCCGCCATTTGAATTCTGCAACTGATCCCTTGCCGCGGCTTATGCCCCGCCAGGGAAATGTTCACTTTATTTTTGCTTCGAGGAGAGTGAGAGAGATGACCAACGTGGTTTCGGTCGAGCGCAAGGGCGCTATTGCATATGTTTGGATCGACAGTCCACCCGTCAATGCTCTAAGCGTTAGTGTGAGGGCGGGGCTGAATCATGCTTTCGCAAGTATTTCCCGCGACGCCGATGTGCGAGGCGTGATCCTCGCCTGCAAAGGACGTACTTTCATCGCCGGTGCGGACATCACCGAATTCGACAAGGCTGACCTACCGCCTGACATCAACGATGTGATCAGAGCGATAGAGGACTGTGGCAAGCCCGTCGTGGCAGCCATCCACGGAACAGCCCTGGGGGGCGGTGTTGAAGTTGCCCTTGGATGCCATTATCGCGTTGCCGTGCCCGACGCCAAACTCGGACTTCCTGAGGTCAAGCTTGGTCTCTTGCCCGGGGGAGGTGGCACCCAACGGTTGCCGCGCGCGGTAGGTCCGCTCGTCGCGGTGAAGATGATCGTCGGAGGCGAGCCGATTTCCGCAGGAGAAGCGCTATCTGTCGGCCTGATCGACGAAGTAGTCGATGATCCGGTGACGGGAGCCGAAGCGTTGCTGCGCAAGGTCATTGATGAAGGCAGGCCTCTGCGCAAGCTGCGGAACGACGACAGCAAGCTGGCAGCTTGTAAAGCGGATCGTTCCCTATTCACGAAAGCCGTTGAAGACGCGACGAAGCGCGTTAAAGCATTCGAGGCGCCGTTCGAAGTTGCCAGAGCGATCGAGGCGGTGCTTGAAGTTCCCTTTGACGAGGGACTTAAGCGAGAACGCGCGGGTTTTGAGAAGCTTGTCGTCGGGGAGCAGTCAAAATCGCAGCGCTACGCATTTTTCGCACAGCGCGCAGCCAACAAGATCCCCGCCGTAGCAAAAGAGACCAAGCCGCGAGATGTGAGGAAAGTTGCTGTCATCGGCGCAGGCACGATGGGCGGCGGTATCGGCATGTCGTTCGCGAACCAAGGACTTCCGGTGACCCTGATTGAGCTTGATCGCGAGCGCCTCGACAAGGGCCTTGCGGTTATGAAGGGTAATTGGGAGGCAAGTGCAGCTCGCGGTGGCATAGCGAAGGATGCGCCAGCCCAGCGGATGGCACTCGTCACCGGTGCGACAGAGTTGGAGGCAATACACGATGCCGATCTCGTCATAGAGGCCGTCTTCGAGACAATGGCCGTCAAGAAAGATGTCTTTTCTCGCCTAGACAAGGCTGCAAAGCCGGGCGCAATACTCGCCAGCAATACCTCGTTCCTTGACATCAATGAAATAGCCGCTGTTACACAAAGGCCCCAGGATGTTCTCGGAATGCATTTTTTTAGCCCCGCCAATGTCATGAAGTTGTGCGAGGTGGTGCGAGGTGCGAGGACGTCTCCCGATGCATTGGTCACCGCTGTAGCGACGGCTCGCCGTATCGGCAAAATCCCGGTGGTCGTTGGCGTATGCGATGGGTTCGTTGGGAATCGTATGCTTATGAAGCGTCAGCGACAAGCCGAAATGCTGCTGTATGAAGGTGTTAGGCCGGACATCATCGATGGCGTTTTGACGAAGTTCGGTATTCCAATGGGGCCATTCGCAATGGAGGATATGGCTGGTCTAGACATTGCGTGGCGCTCGCGTCAGGAGCGGGGCGAGACGTCTGAGATTGCTGATGCACTGTGTGAAGCCGGCCGATTTGGCCAAAAGGCAGCAGCGGGATACTATCGCTACCAGGAAGGTTCGCGCACACCTCTGGTGGACCCGGATGTGGGGAGTCTGATCGATAGGACTCTCAAGAAGCTCGGTCGGACGCCCCGGCAGGTCGGGGAGGACGAGATCCTCGAACGATTGCTTTATCCGATGATCAATGAAGGTGCTCGCATCCTTGAAGAAGGCATTGCGGTACGCGCGAGCGACATCGACGTGATTTGGCTCTATGGCTATGGCTGGCCCGCTTACCGCGGAGGTCCGATGCATTGGGCGGATTTCATTGGATTGGACAAAATTGCAGACAGTTTGTCGCGCTATGCCGAAACCCTCGGGCAGCCCGACCTTAGGCCCTCTTCATTGCTCAAAAAGCTGGCCGATACTAAAAGCTCTTTCTCCGCTCTGGATGCCGCCAAACTGTAGCGGGTCAGCGTCTCCGTAGGTCGGAGACCCTTAAGGATAGCGTGCCGCTTCGAAGCGGCACGCTGTCGTTGGTCACGAAAAATCGCCCGCAAAGTGCCAACTTCGTAACCCGCACACAGGATCTTGCCCGGGGCATCCGTCGTTATTTACCGTCTCGATTTGAACTTCATCTTATTCGGAGATTTCCATGTTGCTGATCGTCGGAACCATTCGCCTGCCTCCAGAAAACCTTGCAGCTGCCCGCCCGGTGATGAAACGTATGGTGGAAGGTAGCCGTGGTGAAGACGGGTGCCTGGAATACTCCTACGCAGAGGACGTGCTGGAGGCCGGTCTCATCCACGTCAAGGAGATGTGGCGCGACCAATCCACGCTCGACAGGCATTTGCAAACGCAGCATCTCAGCGATTGGCGCGCGGCCTGGCCTAAACTCGGTATCCGCGACCGCAATTTGCGGAAGTACGAAGTCGGGGAGCCGCGAGAAACCTGACGGCGACTCCCCGGTATCACAGACGGTTGCCCTTAGGCTGCCGCGACCAACCCCTCGCCTGCGATACGATAGGAGATCGCTTTGGCAGATGAGTACGGCCGTTATCTATCCGTCGAAATCGGCGGTGCGCGCCAGAACCTGACGATAGCCGGGGGCGGAGAAGTGCAACTTTCTCGGTGTAGCACGCAAAGCTGCAGGCAACCGAATTCCGGTTCCGCGTACTTCTTGATAATCGAACCGTCGACCTCGTAACCGAACGACACTGCATCAAGTTCTTATCCTAGAGCGGGAAAGCCACAACCCGTTCGTAGCTCTTCATGAGGAGGGCCCGAGTTGGAGACCGTCACGACTATCGACCGCTTGCGCCAGCTGCTGGCCCAGTATCGGCGTTCCGACCGCACTATCGGCTTTGTGCCCACCATGGGCTATCTCCATGAGGGCCACATGTCGCTCGTGCGCCGTTCCTGTGTCGACAACGATGTGACCGTCGTTTCCATCTTCGTCAATCCTCTTCAATTCGGAGCAAACGAGGACCTCGCCCGCTACCCGCGTGACCTTGCGAGGGACAGCGCCATGCTGAGGGCTGCCGAGGTGGATTACCTGTTCGCGCCCGAGGTCGAGGACATGTATCCCGAACCAATGCTGACGGTGGTGGATGTGCCCACGCTCGGTTCGCAGCTCGAGGGCGAAATCAGGCCGGGTCATTTCGCCGGCGTCGCGACGGTCGTCACCAAGCTCTTTAACATCGTCCAGCCGGATGCCGCCTATTTCGGTGAAAAGGACTACCAGCAGGTCAAGATCATCGAGCGCATGGTAGAGGACCTGGGGCAGCACGTGCGCGTGGTGCCGGTGGCAACGGTGCGCGAGGCGGACGGCCTCGCCTGCTCCTCGCGCAATGTCTATCTCACGAGCGAAGAGCGGGCGGCGGCGGCGATCGTTCCACGCGCGCTCGACGAGGCCGAGCGGCTCTGGCACGCTGGCGAAACGGATCCGCGTAGGATCGAGGCTGCCGTGACGGCATTTTTGAGGACGGAGCCGCTCGCCAACCCGGTTTTGGTTGCGCTGCGCGACTTTGGAACGCTGGAGCCGCTGCAGCGGATCGATGGCCCCGTTCTTCTCCTACTTTTTGTGGCCTTCGGCCGCACGCGCCTTCTCGACAATCGCGTGCTCGGCCGTAACGCCGTCGCGCCTCGCAACAAGGCTGTCTGATACATGAGCATGGCTGTCCGCAAGAAACGGGTCACCCCTACCGAAATCAGAGGCCTTAAGGGAGATCGTCCGATTGTCTGCCTCACCGCCTATACGACGCCAATAGCGCGCCTGGCAGATCCGCATTGCGACTGCTGCTGGTCGGTGATTCACTTGGCATGGTTCTATATGGCATGGCGAACACAGTCGCCGTGACCATGGACATGATGATCGCCCATGGCCAGGCAGTTATGCGAGGCGTTAACCACGCCTGCGTAACAGTGGACATGCCTTTCGGTTCCTACCAGGAATCGAAAGAACAAGCCTTTCGAAATGCGGCCCGTATTATGAGGGAAACCGGCGCGGATTCGGTGAAGCTCGAGGGCGGAATCGAAATGGCCGAAACCGTGAACTTCCTCACTCTGCGGGGCATTCCTGTCATGGGCCATGTCGGCCTCATGCCGCAACAGGTCAACGCGTTCGGCTATCGGTCGCTCGGTCGCACCAACGCGGAGGCCGAGAAGATCAAACGCGACGCGCTGGCGATCGGGCAGTCTGGCGCCTTTTCCATAGTGGTCGAGGGAACCGTTGAGCCGCTGGCGCGCGAGATCAGCGAAACCGCGCAAATTCCCACCATCGGCATCGGCGCCTCGCCGGCCTGCGATGGCCAAGTGCTGGTCGTCGATGACATGCTGGGCGTCTTTACCGACTTCAAGCCTCGCTTTGTCAAGCATTTCGCCTCACTTGCACCACAGATTTCTCAGGCATTCGAAAGTTACGCCGCCGAAGTGAAGGCAAGATCCTTCCCAGCGCCGGAACACACTTTCCAGGTGAACAAGCAACCGCTCTGACCTGCCGGCGCGAAAGTGTCATTTAGTGGTAGAGCCAACCCGTTGGTAGGCCGCAAGCGTATCGAATGGAAAGTGCCGACGGGCCTTAGGCGAACAGCCGCGAGGAGGCCGTCAAAAAGGCAAGTGGTATGCGACGCGCCGGAAGATCAATCGATCAATCCATAAGATCCCGAAGTTCGTTGGTCGGGCCGAAGAGCCGGCTGACAGACACTCCCCTCGGAACTGAAATAGCGGCGACATTCAGATGGGGTTATTGCGAGCCCCTATCGGGCTCGCGCAAACGCCAACGGGTCGTTTGCTTCTGATCCCTGACACAGGAACATAGTCAACAGTGCGAGGGCGCCAAGGTATGGCGCCCTCTGATTGTCCCACTGTTGCCCCTTTACGGGATGCGGGAAAGGCGATGTCAAGGCTTAACGTTTTTCCATTTGCCGTCCTCAAGCCTCACGATATTGACGGTTTCGGCATCGAAGCCCTCATGTTGCTCGGTCGAATAGCAAACCTTGCCTTCTGAATATGTCCCCTCAAAGCCGCAAATCTTTTCGGCGGCATCGCGGATTGCTTGGCCGGTGATCTCACCTTGGACAGCCTTGACGGCTTCCGCCAGGATCATGATGGAACTGCTCCCGATGATCTCGCCATAGCCGGCAGGCTGCTTGCCCGCTTCATGCAGTAGTTTTCCCAACTCGATCTGCTTCGGCGTCGGCTCGAACCAATTTCCAAGCGTGACGCTCATGACGCCGTTCCCAGCTTTGCCCGCAGCGTCGACAAAGGCCTGTTGATTAATGCTAAGGGACCCTACGATTGGCGCCGTGAGCTTTGCCTGTTCAGCGCCACGAACGAAAGCACCGGCCATAGCTGGCGCCGAGGTGAGCAGGAGAACCAGATCTGGATCAGAGTTTCGAACTCGCGTCGCCGCAGACGATAGATCGGTAGCACTGAGAGGAGCGCTGACCGTTGCAACGACTTCAATTCCACCCTTTTCCTTGATTAGTCGGGTCGCAAGTTCCGCTTCTTCCTTTCCGTAAGCATCCTCCTGATGCATGATTGCAACCTTTTTGATGCCGGGCTTGAACACCACGTTCAGCATCATAGACTGCATCGTTACCTGACTACCGGGTGCCGTTCGAAATACCCATGGAAAGAAGGCGTGGGATTTTGATGTCAAAGATTGGGCACCGACAGGCGCGAATACCGGGATTTTAGCCTGCGCTGCAATCGGGGCGAATGCCAAGGTCGAGCTTGAAGTCGACGAACCTATAATTGCCTGAACGCCTTCCTGTCGGATAAGCCGCGTTGCGCCGCGTGCTCCCTCTGTCGGGTTACTTTGGTCGTCGTGATAGATGGCCTCGATTTGGTGGCCGTTGACCCCACCTGCCTTATTATACCGGTCAACTAGGATCCGTACTGCATCGGCTTCCGCTATGCCGAAGGGAGCGGCCGGACCGCTTAGCGCGAGAATGACGCCAACCTTGATTGTATCGGCGGCGACGGCGACACTCATAGTACCGGACATAGCTAATGCAACGGTCGCCGCCACAAGAGATGTCATGAATTTGCGATGTCTTCTCATTTAGTCCTCCCAGTAGTGATACCCTCCGGCGGAGGGTGTGTGAATTGTGGCCTCAGCCCTTTTCTGAACCGAGATACGCTTTGAAGATATTGCGGTGGTCTTTCATTTCTTCTTGTCCACCAGCGGCCACGACGTGGCCGTGCGACAAGACCACATACCTGTCGGAGACCAGTGAAGCGAAGGGCAGGTTCTGTTCTGCAAGCAACACCGCAATACCGCGTGTGCGCAGCTGAGCGAAGGCGCCCTGGAGGATATCGAACACGGCGGGCGCCAAACCTTGTGACGGTTCATCCAGCAAAAGAACACTTGGCTCCCGGCCCAAGGCTACGGCTATCGCCAGCATTTGCTGCTCACCGCCGCTCAGCATTCCCGCTGCGGTCGCCATCCGCTGCTTGAGGATCGGAAAGAGCTGCAGGGAAAAGTCAACGATCCTGTGTCTTTCCGCCGGTGGCGACAAGCTCAGCCCGACATCCAAGTTTTCACGTACGGACATCGTATGAAAGAGGTTGCGGCGCACCTCCGGGACATAAGATAAACCGCTTTTAGCGCGGCGATGCGCCGACAACTCGGAGACCTTTGCTCCTTTCACGGCAGCCCTACCGGTCGACCGGACAGTACCTCCGATCGCCCCAAGAAGGCTCGTCTTGCCTGCGCCATTCGGTCCTAGAAGAGCAAGACACTCCCCTGGCGATATCGCCAGAGAGACATCGAAGACGACCTGGATGCGGCCGTAAAAAGCAGATAGGTTCCTGCAGTCTAGAGCGGGATTTTTTGTGACAGTATTGTTGTCTAAGGTCTTGTCAGAAGCAACTTGCAGCATCACCGACTCCTAGTGTTTGCGTCCCGTACTACCGAGGTAAAGGTCAACGAAATCGGTGTTTTTCTCGATGTCGGCAGGCTTGCCGCTAAGGATTGGCTTGCCGCGATCCAATACCAGCACATTTTCCGCCAGCTGGCGGATGAGGTTAAAGTTGTGTTCAACCAACAATACGCCGACTCCGTTTTGGGAGAGAAGCCGTACCTGGGCCGCGAGAGCCTGCTGTTCGTCAAGAGTCAGGCCCGCAGCCGGTTCGTCTAGTAGAAGATATCGAGGCTTGTTCGCCATTGCGCGCGCAACCTCCACAAGGCGCAACTGTCCCATCGACAACTCAGCCAATGGAATATTGCGCAAACTCAGGAGGCCCAGATCATCCAAAATAGCCGCACAACTCTCATGCACTTCTCTTTCTTCGCGCGAACTCGACTTCCACCGCAGCATCGATGATATTATTCCCGCCTTCGTGTGCGGATAAAATCCACATGAGACGGCCCGCGCCACCGTTTCCGACGGGTCAAAACGCGGCGTTTGAAAAGTGCGTGCTAGCCCCATACGAACGCGGGCGCTCGGTCCAATCATTTTTGTTTCTACGTCGTCGATTCTAACTGCACCAGTCGCGAGTGACACGAGACCCGAAACACAATTGAACAGCGTGCTTTTCCCCGAACCATTGGGACCCACGACGGCTATGATTTCCCCATGCTTGATCGAAAGCGAAACGCCTGAAACTGCCGTGATGCCGCCGAATCGCACAGTCACATTATCTATCTCAATGGCCATCACGCATCTCCGGAGGTGGTTGCGACGAACCCGTTTTCGGACGGCTGCGCAGCGCCATCCGATCGTGGCGCGCCGGGGTTTTGTTTTGCTTTCAAACGCGCGCGGCTCCACCAGGTCGTTCCGATCAATCCCTGCGGAACAAGCAGTAGGATAACGATCAGAGCACCGCCGTACACCATCCCCTGGGATTCAGCTGCAGGTAGATATGTAACGATCAGCAATAGCAGGCAGGCTCCGATCACGGGGCCGAGAGGCTTGAGCACGCCACCGACGATCGCCATGAGCAAAACTTGCATGGACGTCGACACATTAAGAGAGTCCGGGCCGATGTAGCTCAGATTATGGACGTAGAGCCATCCCCCCAGTCCGGCGACGGCGGCCGATATCGCGAAAAAAGTTGCGAGAACGTTGGGAACATCTACCCCGTCTGCAATGGCCCGCAACGGGTCGTGCTTGGCGGTGTTCACTGCGCGGCCGAAGGCCGTATGCAAAAGGTTACAGTAGACGAACAGGACGATCGTGACGCACCCCCATGCCAGCAGGTGCATGGCGAAAGGGGATGTTGCAAGCGAAATTGCGGGAATGCCAGACAAGCCGACATATCCTCCGGTGAAGTCGCCGCCTTCCCGAATTGCAATTTCAATAATCGAGCCCAGAACAAGAGTGGCGATCGAGAGCGGCAATGGTGACAGGCGGGTTACGACGCGCGCAACGGGATAGGCCACGAGCATCGGCAGACATACTGCAACGATCAGGCCGACATAGGGGGACATACCGTACCCCGTTGTCAGTATCGCAGACGCGTATCCGCCGAGAGCTCCGAACGCGCCAGTGGCAAGAGACGGGATGCCCGCTTGCCCATAACACATGCCCACTGACAGCGCGAAGAGCGAAAACGTAGCGAAGAGGATGGAGTTGTCGATCCAGAACGGCCTCGCCAAGATGAGCGGCGAAATCGCGAGGATGATCACGGGCAGAATCAACGTGGGACGCTGCCTTTCAAAGAATCCAATCATGCCCGTCCTCCTGTTGCGGAACGCGTCATGCGCCCAGCTGACAGCACCACGAATATGAAACCAAGTGGGAGGGCGGTCGCCCAGGCGCCGGGAAGGTAGCCAGCGCTATAAGCCTGCACCATTCCCATGACGATGCCACCGACAAAAGCTCGCAGAGGGCTACGCAGACCGAAGAGAATTGCGGCACCGAAAGCACCCAATGTAAAACTGAGGCCCGACATGTAATCCATGCCCGTGGTATTGACGATGAGCGCTCCGGCGATGCCCGCTAGCAATCCGCCTATAATATACGTGGAAAACCAGATCCCTTGGACCGGGATGCCAGCAAGAGAAGCACCAAGCGGATTCACCGAACTCGCGCGCATCGCACGACCGAAGGGCGTTGCATACAGGAAGAGGGAGAGGACGAGGAGAATGGTCAATGCCACGGCGAAGTTTATGAAAACCTGAGGATTGAGCAACAGACCGAAGACCTCCCAAAGGTCCTCAAAGGGCCGCCGAACAATCGGATCCTTGCCAAAGACCGTGAGGACGAAGGACTCCAGGAATGCCGCCGCGCCGAAAGTCGCCAACACGACTGTAATATGGTCGTGCCTACCTGGTCGGTTTAATCGGAGCGAGATAAGCCCAACAACGGCCGAAGCCGACATAGCGATCAGTATACCCGCAATTGCACCGACCAACACCCCGGCAGTTGGGGATACCATCAGTGTTACGGCGCCGGCGAGAACCGCGTATCCTCCAACTGCCAGATCGACAGAATCCGTTGTCAGAAAGAGTATGCTGATAGGCAGCGCGATAAGTCCTATCGTGACGCCTAGGAACAGCCCACGAATCCCGAACTCGAGTAGTTCGAACAACAATTTACGTCTCCTCCCTTGGAACGCTTAATTTTGGTGCTGGATCGACCGACGACAAAGTAAAAGTCGTCCATTCCTCCTCGTCAGCGCAGCCCTCGTGGTGCATGTATTGCGGGCTCTCACCGTAAAGACCGGCGCCTAGGCTTAGCGTGGAATCTCGATCTCATCGCGAGGCCGAAGACTCGTTCTGCGCCCGCCATACCAGCGCGAATTCGTCGGGCAGCGAAGCATGTCCTCCAGCCAGTATCCCGGCTGCCCAGCTATCTTTGGACGTATGTTAATTTTGTTTGGTCACATGTCAAGTAAAATTGTAAGCCGACAAGCTCTTTGGTAATTTAGAGAGAGCCACTCCGCTCGGGTGAAGTTAGGGGCCGCCCATGAAGGATCACACTTGCCCAGCGTCGCCGCTGCCATGCATCCTTTTGAAGTCGATGCGGCCCCTGCACTTTTATGCGCGTCGTGCAGAACTACTTTCCAGCTACCTTGCGCTTGTAGGCTTCTGCTGTCATCGGCGTGCGCCCCAGTGCCAGCGCCATGTCGCGAACCGTTTTGTACACATCCACGTTGCGCTCGATCTTCTGGTCCCGGTGGGGCCACATCCAGACAGTATCCTCCATGCCAATTCTGACATGGAGTCCCAGCAGCAGTGCCAAGTTAGCTAGGTACAGTCCAGACCTCCCCCCGGCACAGACGATGAGGTCACCG
Source organism: Sinorhizobium sp. NG07B (assembly GCF_002532005.1). Taxonomy (NCBI): domain Bacteria; kingdom Pseudomonadati; phylum Pseudomonadota; class Alphaproteobacteria; order Hyphomicrobiales; family Rhizobiaceae; genus Sinorhizobium; species Sinorhizobium sp. NG07B. Next base: position 142,528 of record NZ_NWTD01000010.1, read on the forward strand.
TGAGGATCGATATCGCGGATCAGATGCACCATGCGCAGCAGTCCTTCGACCATAGACTCTGTCGACCACATTGGTGAGCAGCCCGGCAAGCCGGGTACCAGCAGCCAGGAAAGCGGGCCCTTTACCAAGCCTGAGTCGATCAGGAAGCGGCGAGCATTATCGATGTCAGCATCAGAATACACCGCAAGCTGAGGAGTGAGGCCCGCCTCCACGACGAGGCGAGTTTTTTCTATAATCACGTGAGGTGGCTTCACGAACAGGTTGTCACCGAGAATCAAAGCTGTGGTGTTGACGGGCACGCTCTCGATCAGACCTGCGGCCATCATCGCCTTCATTTCCCGGCTCTCAGCCTCGTCGACCGCGACAAGGCAAGCATCATAAGAAATGTCAGGATGTCGCTGCTTCAAAGTCTCGATCACGCGACGGAAAGCATCTACCGTGAGGACGTTGTAGCCCTTCTCATCACGTGCATGAAGATGAATGATCTGAGCTCCTTCCTCAATGCACTCCTCAGCTGACCGGATAATTTCCTCAGGGGTGGTTGCCTGATTTGGATTGTCAGCCTTTGTGAAAAAGGCTCCGTTGATCGCAACGGAAATGATGGCCTCCTCAGGGATGTTCCATTTCGGCATCTGTTGCGCGTCCGAGAATGCGGAAGCGCCAGGCGACATGATTGAGGGATAGCCATACGGCTTCCAGTACGCGCTGACATTCTCACGCGACGTCCATTTCTGAACGAGATCCCAATTGACGGTATTAGACATGACAGTCCTTTCTGTTGCAGGAAGATGGAAACGAGTCAGTGTTGAACGTCGCGCATACGAGAGGCTGCATCGAACCTCCATATGGAACCGTTGGCGATGGGGTTATGTATAATGTGCAGGACTAATTCGGCGAACTCCGCCGGCCGGCCGAGACGCCTCGGGAAAACATTATCCTTGATAAGGCTTTCGAGCACATCACCGCGAATGTCTCCGGCAAGCGACGTGTCGAACATTCCTGGGGCAACGGCGATAACGCGGATACCGAGTGAGCCGAGCTCGCGCGCGGCCGGAAGTGTCATTGCGGCGACTCCTCCTTTTGAAGCCGCGTATCCGGCTTGACCTGACAAGGCGTCGTAGGCAGCGATTGATGCAGTGTTGACGATCACCCCCTGCTCGTTTTCGCTGTCCCCGAAGGTTTCGAAAATATGCTGCGCAAAAAGTCGCATCGTATTAAACGTTCCGACGAGGTTCACATTCACGACGCGTTGGAAACGCTCGAGGTTCGGCGGCGCCGGCCGATCAGCAATCGCTCGAAAGGATCCGAGGATACCGGCGCAATTCACAAGGATCTGAGGAGATCCCACATGCTCTGCCACGGAAAGAAATGCTGTCTCCATGTCGTGTGCTGAGGCTACGTCGCCTGCATAGGCGCGACCACCCGTGGCCCTCGCCGTCTCGCGGAGCGCTTCCTCATTGACGTCAAAAATGGCGAGCTTTGCGCCTGCTTCCGCGAGCGCGATTGCCGTCGCCTTTCCAAGGCCAGACCCGGCGCCAGTTACGATGGCAGTCTTTCCCGTAATCTTCATCACTTATCCCCTCAAACCTGCGGCGGCATCCGCAGGCCACCGTCCTGCCGAATAGTGACGCCATTTATGTAAACCTGGCCCGCAACCGCGACGACGAGCCCAGCAAGCTCCTCGGGCCGTCCAATCCTATTTGGAAGCACCGGAACAAATTTGCTATTACCTCGATCGGCAAGTGCCGAGTTCGGGCCATCACCCTCAAATACGCCGGGTGCAATGCCGACGACGCGAATGCCGAACGGGGCGAATTCCCGGGCAAGCTGCGTCGTTAATGAGACGATGGCGCCGCTAGACGCTGCATGTGCAACCTGACGTGCCCGCCCCTCAAAAGCAGAGATCGAGGCGATGTTGACAATTACTCCCCTTTCGCCATCCGCTTCCGCATCCACAGCTTTCAGATGATGCGCCGCGACCCGAATGACGTTGAAAGCCGAGATGAGGTGAGCTGAGATCGCGTGCTGGAATTGGCTGAGTGGCATAGGACCACACCGCGAAACCATCGGCCGCTCATCCTCCGCGCTGGCGCAATTGACGACTAACCTCGGCGTGCCTTGCCTCACTTGTAGCTCAGAGAAGGCGGCCTCAACCGCCGCCGCATCACTGAGATCAACCCGGTAGCAAGAAACGCCTTCAATTTCCGTCGCTGTGCCGTCAAAGACGCTGACTGTTGCACCGACTTCTACGAACGTACGCGCGACACTCGAACCGATCGCACCTGCTCCTCCCGAAACCAGAACAGAGCAATGTTTGAACTCTTTCATTTCAGCCTCTTACCTCGCCCGACAGCGTTATCTGATATCGCGCCGCCCCATTTTTCTATCTCTAGGTCAGTTGTTACGTATGTTTGGACGGGTGTCAAGTTGAAAGTTCAGTTCTTTGAAACCCAGGTCCGGCGTCTCTCTGCCGGACCTGCTCGGTAAGCCGCGTCAGCTGATTGTTTCTCCTTAGACCGGCGCTACAGGGACGCAGCGGATGACTGGATAGGCGCCGGTTGACACAGGCGAGAATTCGTCTTTAGAATTCTTTGGACATGCGATTAGAAATTTTGGATAGTCAAACTTAGATGGCATCGAAAAAATACGGAAGCGGACGGTACTCGCCAAATCAGGAGTTCCGCCGCGATGAGGTAATCGACTCCGCTTGTGAAATCCTCAGGGAAAGAGGAGTTTCAGGCGTCAGCGTTCGCTCAGTTGCGGAAAAGGCAGGTCTCAGCAGCGGGGCGATACATTATTACTTCAGGGATATTCAGGAACTCCTCGATCTAGCATACGACAAGCTCACTGATCGGTACTTTGCCAGGATTAGTGCTTTCTCAAGGGCTATCGAAGATCCGGCGGGGTCCTTTTGGCACACTGTCCTGTCTTATATCCAACCCTGGAGCGCGCACTCGAGCATGCCGCTTCTCTGGTGCGAATACTATGTGACTAGCGTCCGTTCGGGGCGAATCGAGGGCGTACGGAATTCCCAAAGGAGAACGGTGTCCATGTTCGAGGCCGCAATGGCCACGTCAGGCCTGCAGTTCGCCGTTTCAGCCGAAGGATTGTTCCGTCATGCTAATGGCGCGGTTCTCAGTATGACCCTGATCCCCGCTAGTATCGACACGCTTATCGGGGAGCTTGCTCAGCTTCTTGGCGTTCCCAAACCGATGTCGGACGTCTTCGCGTGTCGAAATCCGTCCTGTAAGCTTTGCGCGATTGAAGCTAAAGCGCAGTTCGCCGCGACGGACGCGACACAGCATTAGAGGCAATCGACACTTGTTGTGGCCGGATGATCGTAGCGATCAGGCAGAGATTCTTCAAAGTGAATTGTCTGACGGTCGCATCGCATGAGGTGCTCACTCGGTTAAGTCGGCGGCAGCAATCGCAAAAATATGGGGCTTGGCGCTAGAAGACATTCGCTAGCGATATCGTGTTTCAGCTGTTGATGACACCTGTGCCGGAAACTCTGCTAGCTGATCCAGCCGATGCCCATTCGCGCTAAAACTCGGTCTCGTTTAAGTATCTGGTGATAAAATACGCCGATGAGGTGAAGGACGATCAGTCCAATCATAGTGAACGCCGCGATGACGCTGCGCAAGCTCAGGCGCCATCCGCAGTTGCGCGACCTGGTGATCGATCGGCTGAAGGCACATTGGTCGCCGGAACAGATCGCCGGCCGTCTGCTCGCGGACGGCGTGAGTACCGTCCGCGTCTGCGGAGACGATCTATCGCTTCATTTACTGCAAGGAGGATTACGCGCTGGAGCTCTATCGGCATCTACCGGAAGGCCGTCGCAAACGCCGGCGCCGCGGATCTCGCAAGCCCCGCGACGGCTTTATCCCGTTTGACTGCAGGATCAGCCAACGTCCGCCCTACCCTGCACACGTCATTGTTGCACTTGGTTTAGATCCTCCATGAACGTCATCGTTGTCAGTTCGATGGTCTCAGGGTCGTTCATCGAACGGGTCGATCCTTCGAGATGCCATACCTGTTGCCGAGAACGCCGCCAACGAGTGCCAGGATGACGGCTGCCGGCACGCCTGCTGCGCCGCCCATGGCCGCGATGCCTACGCCCCCGACCAGCAAACCGAGAACAGCACCAGCCGAAGCCCCGATCAACGACCAACGTGTCTCGGCAGGACGAGCCTTGGCGGCCGCGGTGACCTTCTGTGCTCCCAAGGATAGCTTCTGCTTCACTTCGCGTTCCAGCCCTTAAGGAAGTCCGTGAAGAAAGCCTTCATCTGCTGCCCAATGTAAGGTGTCATGTCACGAACAATGACTTGAGTGTCAGTGCCGGACGCAATCATGTTCCCACTCCAGAGACTGAGGTCGCCCGCCCGCGGCAGGCTCTCGGGGTCGCTAGGTGCAGCCTCTTTGTCGATGACGTTCGAGTAGAAGTTCTCTGCTGACACTTCAACATAGACAGCCTTGGCGTAGCTGTTCCCCGAGGTCGGTATCGTCTTGATCGTCAGAGTGAGCGGCTTGCCGATCTCATGAGCGATCATCGACCGCCTGAACATGTCGTCACCGACGGAGATGCGATACGGAATCTTCGAGTTCTCGGCGAGATAAGTGAACTCAGTCTTAGCAACGTCGCAGATCGCCTGCACCAACGCCGGATCCGCAGTGTTCTTCTCGCAGGACAGCAGCAGGCCAGTCCATCCCTTGAACTGGTTGATGGAGAACTGGCGTTCTTCGTCGTCTTCCTCAGAGTGTGCCGCAGTAATGATCGTCGCGACGAGCGCGGCGGCTATCGATAATACCTTCATGGATTCCCTCAACCCTGCATTTGCAGAAATCTACTGGAGCCTAATTTTCCGGCAAGTCGATTCACACGAGCGCCCTGCCACCAGCGGGCGGCGGCATGATCTTAACACCACGGCTCTCGACGTCCGCTCCAAGTCCTGGCCAGGCCTTCTTCCACGAGAATGTCACCGAGGCTGCGGCCGTCACGAACAAGCACGCGCAGCTTCCTGCCGTACTGATCTTCGTCGCGCTCCGGCCACGCGCGCATCTCGAACGGCCCCACATTCACCAATTCGATGAAGCGCGCCGTCGCTCTCTCGCCGAGGGCCTTCTCCGAAGCGCACTTCGGCTCGCTCACTTCCGGCGTATCGATGTCGGCCACCCGAATCTTCTCGCCGGCGATGTAGAGGGTATCGCCATCAATGATGCAGTTGCGTTTAACGATGCCGCACCTTGCGAACGTCGAGGCTTGTGCGGTCGGCGCTGAGAACGAGAAATACGTGTAGACCGCTGCCAGCGCCGCAGCGATGCCTACTACGGCAATTAGTGCTGTCGGAGAAGACGGATTTCGTTCGGGGCGCTTGCTCGGCTTTTGATTTTTCCGCTTTCGGAATTGGATGACGTCGCCGCTCATCAGTCTACCTCCAGATCGCAGCTGTTGCCGAATCCGTCGGTGCCCTCGAATTCATCTGCCGACGTCCAGTTGCCCTCAAACTTGGTCGTCAAGCCATTGTCGAACTCAAGCTCTCCGGATGCTTCCTTTGAACCCTGGCATACATCGATTTCGCCGCTAACGCTGTCACTCCCGCAAGTGCCGTCGACCTCAACCGATTTCGTACCGCCGCACTGCATCGCGAGCATTATCAGGTAGTTCTGATATTCGATCTCGGCCTGCGTCATCGGTTCGCACTTTTGACCGACGCGCTTGTAGTTCTGAACACACGCGAAATTGTTGCCAGTGAAGTCGATCTGTGCGTTCTCTGGTACCGAGAACCGTTCGCAAGCATCTCCCCGTCGCTGGAAGCCATAGCTGCACTTCCAGCTATGCCCAGTGAAATCCAACTCAGCGTTCTCCGGCAGGCTGACGGCTACACAGGCTTGACCTTGCTGAAAGAATCCGCGGCTGCAGGTCCAGGAATGGCCTGTGTAATCGAGCACCGCGTTCTCGGGCACTTGCACGGGAACGCATTCCTGCGCCTGTTGCCTAAAGCCGCGATTGCAAGTCCAGGAGTGGCCCGTGTAGTCGAGTTCCGCGTTCGCAGGGATCTGGACTACCACGCAGCCGTTGCCGTTTCTCCTGAAACCTCTATCGCAGTCCCATGAGTTGCCCGTGTAATCGATATGAGCATTGGGCGGCACACCGAGTGCAAATGCTTGCTGAAGCGCGCACCCTAGCAAGAAAAATGCAGCAAGAATCGCGTACTTAGATCTCATTCCACCCCCAATGGATATGTCTGCACGAAATTCGTCATGACCGCACTCGGTCTATGTAGTCTAGACGGCAGTTTGCGAGCCGTTCGGCCGTCGAAACAGGATCGCTGAGCACCTTGTCCAGCCATCCCTCCTGTTCCGGCTATACGGTAGCTACCATCACCATTGCTCGTGCGTCGTTCTGGAAGATGTCTTCTCGGAGCATGCCGCGGTCCTTCCAATCCTTCAGGATATCGACCATCGCCATAGTGTGCGGCATGAATGCCATCAGCTTCGTGATGTCGTGCCCAGCTTCGCGGATGTCGGTCGCCAGCGTCACGAGGGCGATCTGGCTGGCTGTCGCGAACTCATCGTAGCCGCTGCCAAGACTGACGAGCGAGAACGCGTAGCCGTATCGCGTCAGGTAGTAGCCGAGGTGGTGCGTGATCTTCCTGACGTTCTCGAGGCGCTGCGTGCTCACGTCCTCATGCGAGCCTTGCTCTGGGGTGTCCCCCTGCAGGAGGCGCCTACCTTTCGGCGTGGCGAAGAAGAACGTGGTGTCGTCTTCGCCTCGCAGGCGCTTGAAGAAGCCCGCTGACTGACGAGCACTGTCGATTGAATCCGCTGCTACGAGATGGGCGATGGGATCGGTAAGATCGCGCTCGGGAACGCCAACGGCCACGGCGATTTCATTCCATGTCAGGGGCGCGACACGCATGAGTTGCCCACGCACTGAGACTTCCATGCGTCGATCTGGATGCCCGGCTGCGATGGCGGCAAGTAGCCTCTTTTCGAGGGCGTTCATGGGAGGTGGATATGCCATGCTTATTTCACCCGAGCAGAATCTTACCGACGACAAATGCGGCAGCGAACCCCACGATGCTCGTCAGGATGCCGAGGCGGCGCTCGATCTTCACGAGCATGTCCTTCGAGATCTTTGAGATAACATCCGGTGGCAGGTTGTCCATCGAGATAGGTCTGGCGCTGTCCGGCTCGTCCACCTCGTATGGATCTACCTTCGGGATTGCCGTCGGCTTGAACGCCACCGACACGCTCTCGACGCGCGCCCGGGTGACACCGTAGGTCTTGTCGTCGCCACGGAGGAGCAGGCCGTAATCTTTGTGGTGCCAAGGCTCCGACAAACTGGCGTCGACTTCATGTTCGAACAGCTCTGCAACCATGCGCACCGTTGCCTTGCGAACTGGCGCAGCCGTTATCGACAGGCGCTGCATCAAGGCTGAGAACTCAGCCTCGTCGATGTAACCCTCGAGCTGCAGATATGGCTTATCGTGCTCAGAGGCCCATTGGTCGTTCGTCGGATCGAGGTAGAGCAGGGTGCCTGGCTCCCCCGTCATCAGTCCCTCAGGCGGGACGACTTTCGACGCCATGCCCGCGAACCCAACGCCATCCAGTGTTGAGGAACGCTTCTCAACACCAATCTTGCCCTTCGGCAGCGGCTTCACCATGACGTGTACTTCGGAGAACCGGGCTACCTCGCCGTCCGGAACGCGGAAGACGGTTATCGTGTCCTTCGTGGTGCCTCGTGCGGTGAACACCGAGCGCAGCTTGAAGTCCGGAGATCCAGGAGGCCGCTTCTCGTAGTTGTCGTCCTGCCATTCCACTCGGTGGGTGAACTCGATGTCGACTAGATCCAGCCAGATACCCTGCGGCACGCAGGTAGACATGAAGTGTCGACCGTCGGACAGCTTATCGGCATGCTCGATCGTGAAGTTGTTGACCAGCGAGAAATCGCTGGCTTTTGAGAATCTTGACATTGCATCCCCCAGTAGTAGCCGAACACTACTGAGCGACAACTTCTACAGCAAGTCGATTTCCGCCGGCGTTTGCGCCACTCGTCGGCAGCGCACACCATTCTTGGAGGCACCAAGCACAGGGAGGGTCGCATGAGCATGTTTATCGAATGGAAGAGATATTCGGATCAGGATCAGATTCACGGTTACCTCGGCGAAGAGCGCATCTGCGCAGTGATGCCGTGGGATTCGGAGAATGGCAGGTGGCCGTGGCAGCTTCAGCTACTCGTGAATAATTCAACTCACTCAGAGGGGGAGAGTGCCCTCTGTCCTCTCTCCCCCACAAGCACTAAACCGGTCTCCCCATGCTTCGGCCGACGGCCTGCAGCACCGGCCGGCTGCGCCGCCTCGGCCCTTCGGGTGGGTGATCCCCCTCCGGTTTAGCGCTTGTCCCCCTCTCTTCCGCTGTTCCGCACGAGCTCGGGAGCAGGAGCGGGGCTCCTGCCCTCCCCTCGATTTGGGAGGGCAAGGAGTAACCGCCGAGCCTGGAAGAGAGGGTGAGATGACAGAGGATTTTCGAACCGACACCGCGGCTTCATTGGATGCGATGATAGATCGGCATATAGCGGCGCTGAGGGCAACTGTAGATGCCGTGCGCGAATGGGATGGGCGTCGGGCTGCTGGCGACGTGACTAGCGTTGCCTACGCGAATGCTCTGCTCGAGGTGACGAAAGAAGAGGAGGCCGCAAGGCTGAGCATCGTGCAGCACCAGCCGTGCGACGATCGCGAATCAAAGCTGAAGCTGACCCACATTGCAGCCTATCTTTTCGCGACGATGGGTTCGCTCAAGGCGGAAGAAATGGAAGCCGTCATGAGCACCACGGAGCCCCGTCTTTAGCAGGAGCGTCAAAAGGCGAAATCCAGTGCCATTCTGGTTGGGCGAAGGTAAGAATCAAAGCCGCCTCGAAGCGGCTTTTTTCTAATTGATTGTGGCGACCCACTCACCAGACGCTGATTTCGCGAAGCCGACGATCCGATCGATCGGCTGAGCGTCAGGTGCCATCTTGACTGAGGTCATGCAGGCGACGCCTGGCCCTGCCCCAGCCTTGTCACATTGGCCGAGCGCTAAGGAGATTTCCGGGAGATTATTTCGGTCCCAAACCATGGGAGACGCCGCATGCGCCTTTCGATAGGCCGCTAGGGCTTCGGCTTCCGACGGCGCTTCAACGGTCGGGATCGGGCAGAGGGATGGATCTGCGGAGATCGCTGCGACCAATTCGGCCTTCGAGATGGCGTGAGCCTCCACCTTTGGTTCTGACGTCGCTAGAAAGGTGCCGCCGGCGCCAGCGACTATACCGAGGGTCGCTGCGATCGCGATTATGGCGTTCTGGTGCATGGAATCTTCCTTCTGATGCTAGGTGCGGAGATTGAACCAGACGCGTTCTTTGACGCCCTTGTCGTTGGGAATGTCGAAGAACCAGGGATTCGCGCGCCGCGGCCGGGGAGACGTCACCTGGACCTTGCAACCCCTGTTGGCGCGGTTCCCGTAATTGTCGCTGTTGCTGCCGATGGTCCTAACGGTCACGCCGTTACGCTGGTTGTCGCCCTTACCATAAAGGCGATTGATTTCGCCGCGATTCTCGCATCTGTCGACGATGCGGACGCACTGATCCTCTTCAGTTCGGCGAAAGCCACTATCATCGCCATCGCTGCTCGATGTCGGGCGCGAACCTGCGGGGCAGTCCTCGAACTCTTGCCGGCCTGGTTCGCCGGCCTTCGCTTCACGGCAGATGGGCCAGTCGAATCCCGGCTTTGCCATTTCGGTGATGAGCTTCTTCATCGGCGGAACGCAATAGGGAACGCCTTGCCACGACGGATTTTGAGAGGCAGCGCAAAGGAGAATCTGGCAGCCCCAGGAAGCATCTTGTGCCTTTGCTCCTGTAGGGGCGAAGGCAAGCGCGGCAAGACCGGCTGCCGCATAAAGCAGGTGTTTCATGTCAGTGGCCCTCATGATGGTTGCGACTAGAGGCGGCCGATCGACGAAAAGCTTGTCGAGCGGTGTGACGTGTTGCAGTCGGTCGCCGGCCGCATAGATGACGGCGGCAAGGAGCGCGGAGGCTGAGAACCAGAAGATCCCGATGCGAAAGACCAGCGGCTGATTGGGGATGTCCCGGCAAAGCGGCGGGAAGGCGAAGATACCTACCAGAAAGCTGTCGAGCGCCAGGTGACGACGATCGAGAAAGAAAATTGAAGCGATCAGGAGCAAGACCGCTAGCGGCGCATGCACCCACCAGACTTTTTCCGAAACGACGATGAGTGCAAACGATATGGGAATGGCGAGCATGAGGCTCGCCACGGGGTCGGTTGCGAACGAGTTCGCAATATGGAGGAAGTCCGGCAATTATCGGTCGGTCCTCTTCGGTTTTCTCCGGGCGTCGATAAATGGAGGGGAAATCTCGCTCTCGCGCTCTACAAGGAGATTGAAATCAGCGATCGGCTGGCGGCCTAACGTCCTGTCCACTGCCTTTCGGCGCCACTCGTTCATGTCGAGAACATAAGTGGCCCACATGCCATAGCGGGCCGCCATCGCGTGCTGCTGATAGGCGAGATACTGGCTGTTGTAGGAGTATGGAGACGCGACACGCGCCCAACCGACACGAAGCATCTCAACTGCAACATCGCGCCCGCTCAATGTGCAACGAGCCTGCGGGATTCCGTCATGACCATAGGAGACGATCCTGCATTCCACAGGCTTATTGCCCACCGTCCTCTTGAGCCAAGCTTTTGCCAACGGGCCGCATGGTACGGGCGAAGGGGCTCTCTGCTGCTCGCGATTCACCCACTTCGGATCAATAGCCCATTGAGAAAGCTCGCAAGCGTCGATGTCGACGAGCCGAACGCGCTCCGCGTACTGGGGATACCATAGAGTCCGGCCGTCCATGACCGTGACCCGCCCTTTGTAGACTGGATTCTGATAAACCGGAGCATCGGTCCAGGTCTGCTGCTGTCCGATCGGTGCGGCCGACTTCCTGACGAAATCGGCGGCCGTTGCTGGTTGGGCAGTTGCAGCAAGAACGGCGGCTGCGGCTAGGTATCGCTTCATTGATCTGCCTTTTTGTTTCGGGCATTCACCTCGCGGCTCAAGAGGATGGCCGGGTGCTGGACGTCTTCGAACTGCCAGAGGCCGGCCTTCTTGTCGCGAGCAAGTTTCTCGGCCACGGCATAGGGCACGTGATAAGGCATGCCCTCTTTGTTGAGGGCTGCGAAGGCGTATCCGCTGGTGATCAGGACGTTGGCCAGGTCAAGCCGCTGTTTTCCGACTGTGGCATAGCAGACGACGTAAGCGATACCGTCCGTCTTCACTACGGGCGCGCAAACCGGTTTGGTGTCTTTGATATAAGCCGCAAGCACGGCAAGGGACACCTCGCCGCAGTCGCGTTTCTGCCCGTGTTTGTCCGTGTAGGCAGTGCCACGCAAACAGGATTGAACGCCATAGAGGCGGAAGCGCTCACCACTGGAAACCCACGTATCGCCGGTTTCCAGGGTGACGCCGGGCAGGAGATGGAAATATCCCTCCGGCGCTGCTGCGGCTGAAGTTGGCAGGAGGGCGGACAGAAGGAAAAGAGCCTTTCTCATTGACCCTTGACCCTCGGATCAGCCCACATTCCGAAGGAGCCTTTCTGGCCGATCTCCTGCGCCTTGGCGAGGTCCGGCCGAACGGGCGTGCCATCCGGCTTTTTCGCAAGGCGCAGTGCGCCTAACGATAGAAGCTGCTCCTCGAACATATCGACGGAATCGAGACTGCCGGGGAAATTGTAGTAGCCGTAGCAGGTCGCGTTTTGAACGGGCGCCCCTTGCTCGCTGACGAAGGCGCGGCAGAAGACGACCTTAGGGTTTTGCAGCAAGATTTGTAGCTGCTGCTGCGCATAGTCGGTGCAGCTCCCCGCGAAGTCTTCACTACGATTGACCATTTCACCTTTGCAAGGCTCCAGGCCAAATAGGTGCAGCGTCGTTTTGTCGTCCACACGGATGTCGGTTGGCGAGACGGCCTTGAATCCAGCCGTTGTTGCATAGCCCTTCCTGTCGGCAACCTTTCCGCTTTCGTCGTAATATTCCACCACGAGCACCGTCTTTCCTGGCGCTGCTAGCGATTTGATGTAGTCCTTGTCGATGTCCATCACGGACAAAGCGGGTGTTGCCATCACGCAACTTGCGAGTGCGGCAATGATGGTCCGTTTCATTTTCTAGCCCTTACCCATATTGGCGCCGTCTGTTTCCCTGCAATAGGGGGTTTAAGTGTGCTGCAAAAAGTTGTATCGCTGAGCCAAATCGGTATCATGCGATCACCAACTTACTCGGTTTTTATTTCGATCACAACACCGCATGGTTAGGCGGGGGACAATGGCAAAAGGGGCTAGATTTTTAGACTTTCGCGAACACGCCATGTTGGCGGGAGCTGCCTTTTTGACGATTAGTTGGAGCGGAATTTCTCTGGCCCAAGATGGTGCAAAATCTGCAAATTTCATAAGTAAACAGAGCACTTGGCCGGTTCACAAGGAGGCTGATCTTGCAACGAACTTCGATGAACGCTGGGGCGGATCGGACAAGGAGTTTGTGCTTGGTGCCGATGGCATCGTGAAGCAGGGAAGTAAGGCGCAAGAAAAGCCTGATCAAAACCCCCATAATTCCGGGGGTGCGATCAAAATTGGCTCAACTTTGAGCAGCTACGCTCCCTCTGTGAGGGCTTCAATCGATGCACAAGATCCGGCGGTTCCAACCGGCACATTGAGCCAAATTGGCGCAGCTCAACCGAAAAATCCCGACACGAAAGACGTGCATGAATGTGGCCCATCTCCGCTAAGGCCAGATGAAATTAAGGCACTGGTTGTACAGACGGCGCGCAAATATAGCGTCGACGAGGTATTTGCGGCGGCCATCGCATGGGCGGAAAGCGGCTTTGATCAAAGCCGCAATTCGCCGAAGGGCGCACGCGGACCGATGCAATTGATACCCGCCACTGCTGCGCGCTTCGGGGTGAAGGATATTTGCGACCCCGCTCAGAACATTGAGGGCGGGATGAAATACCTGCGCGTGCTTCTCGATGAGTTTCAAAACCCCCTCCTCGTCGCGGCTGCCTACAACAGCGGCGAACAGCGGATCTACGAGCACGGCGGCATTCCTCCGTTCAAGGAAACAGTCGGGTACGTCGCCAAGGTGGTGAATTACCAGCTCGGGCTGCCAATGCCGTCGGCAAAAGGCAAGGCGAGAACGGCCGCTCCGCAAGCGGTCTCGGATGCGAGTGACAGCGGGGACACCGGTGTCATCGCCGTGAAGAAGACCGGCACGTTTGTCGGCGGTGTCATGCACTTTTGAAGGAGAGAAGTATGCAGTTTGAAATGCAAACGAGGAAGTCTCAGGCGGTGAAGCTCGCAGCCACGCTCGGCATTGTGGCGGCATACCAAGTCGCGGGCGCTGATATTGCTCTCGCGCAGAGTGCAGGCGGCGCCTTCGGACCGCTGCAGACGGCGGTACAGATGATCGTCGATTTCATCACAGGCCCGTTCGGTCGGCTGCTCGCGATCATAGCCGTTATCGGCCTTGGCTTTCTGGCATTCGCCGGTCGCTTGTCATGGTTCACGGCCGGCGCGGTCGTGATGGGAATCGGTCTGGTGTTTGGCGCACCGGCGATCGTCGACGAGATGATCTCGGCGGTCGGCCAGTGACCGATGAGTGAGTTTCAGGACGAAAAACCAGCTCTGACGCCGTTGGTGATCGGGTTAACCCGGTCCCCAACGCTTTGGGGCGTGCCCTACATGGCGGTGGTGCTGATCGTTGGCGTCACCGTTATCGGCTGGCTTGCAACGGACGACCTCCTGGCGTTGCTCATCGCGCCGGTTGCTTACCTCGTCCTGTTCTCTCTCTGCACCTGGGACAACAGGATCCTCGATGTGATGCAGGTGACGTCTCGCAAGACGCCCCGCACGCCCAACAAGCGCTTTTGGGGCACCAACTCCTACGGACCGTGACCATGCTGAAAGTCGTTAAAGAAGAGCTTGGATTCGGCCGGGTCGCCAGCAATGAGCGGCCCATGTCGACTCATATTCCGTATCTCCGACACGTCTCCGACACAGTGATCGGGCTGGAAAACGGATCGCTTCTAAGCGTCATCAAACTCGATGGACTGTTCTTCCAGACGGAGGACCAGGCTGAACTCAACATGCGGTCGGTCGTCCAGAACACGATGATCCGTGCCTTGGGGTCGAGCCGCTATTCTCTTTGGTCGACCGTGATCCGGAGAGAGGTCGAAACGCAGATCGGTGGCGCGTTCGACGAACCATTCTGCGACCTGTTGAACAAGCGTTACATGGGGCAACTGCGCCACAAGCGCATGTTTACGAACGAAATATACTTGACGGTCGTGCGGTCTGGGATGCGGGGCGCCCTCGGCGTCGGCGACTCGTTGAAGAGGCTCTTTGACAAGGCAAACAGGGACGCTCGGGTCCAGCAAACGCGCGAAGATGTTACGGAGCTCGAGGAGCTGATCGGCAACATCATCCGCGATCTGCACAAGTATGGAGCCCGGGCGCTCGGAATTACCTATCGTCGCAGGAATGACGACGAGGCCAAGATTGAGGGGCGTGAAGAGAAGGAGAAAGGTGATCCCTACTCCGAGCCCTGCGAGTTCTTCAATGCGATCCTGAGCTGCGGCGTGCCGCGCAAGATGCGCCTGCCCCGGATGGGCATTCGCAATTATGTCGGAACTTCGCGACTGCATTTCAGCAAGCGGACGATGCAGGCTCAAGCGGCTGTCGATGAAGACACCCGCTTTGGGGCGCTGCTGTCCATCAAGGAATATCCGCCCTTCACCGGGCCGGGAATGTTGGACGGCCTGCTGCAGGTGAACCACGAATTCATTCTGACGCAATCCTTCACCATCGCCGACAAGCCAATCGCTCAAGAACGTATTAGTCGATTGCAGAGGCAGATCAGAGCCTCGGACGAGTCCGGTAGCTCAGTCGAACAGGATATCGACTATGCGCTCAATAGCCTGATGAACCAGGAAGCCGTTTTCGGCTTCCACCATCTTTCGCTCCTATGCCTCTCCCGCGATCTCCCGGGCCTTAGCCGCACCGTTTCCGAACTCGGTGCTTGCCTCACCGACATGAACCTCACCTGGCTTCGCGAGGATCTGAACCTCGAAGCGGGATTTTGGGCGCAACTGCCCGGCAATCACAGCTACATTGCTCGCAAAGCAATGCTGTCGAGCGCGAATTTTTCCGGCCTGTCCTCGATGCACAACTTCGCGACGGGCCAGGCGGATCGCACCCATTGGGGATTGCCGATCACGATCCTCGAAACCACGTCGCAAACGCCGTACTGGTTCAATTTCCATCGCCGCGACATCGGCCACTTCCTTGTCACCGGGCCGACCGGCTCCGGCAAAACAGTTGCCCTTACTTTCCTGCTGGCGCAGGCCATGCGCGTTTCACCGACGCCAAAGGCGGTGTTCTTCGACAAGGACCGTGGCGCGGAGATTTTTGTGCGAGCGATCGGCGGCTCCTATGAGGTTCTGTCGCCGGGGACGCCAACGGGCTTTAACCCCCTCCAGCTTGAAAACACCGGCCCTAATCGCGAATTCCTCCTTCGCCTTCTGAAGGCGATGCTGCGCTCCGGCGACCGCAGCGACTTCACCCAGGAGGACGAGGATACGCTTGAAAGGGCAATCGTCCGCTTGATGCAGGAACCAGCGGCGGAGCGGAATCTGCCGAACCTGGCCGGCCTGCTGGTGGGTCGCTCGCGAGCGGACGCCAACGACCTTCACGCACGCCTTCGCCCCTGGATCGAGGGCGAAAAGGCGTGGCTGTTCAACGCTCCGCACGACGTGCTCTCCTTCTCTGGTCGGAGCGTCTTTGGGTTCGACATGACGAACATCCTCGGGAACGAGGATCTTCGCACACCGGCGCTGATGTACCTCTATCATCGTCTGGACGAGCTGCTCGATGGAAACCCGGTCATGTTTTTCATGGACGAGGGCTGGCAGCTCCTCATGGACGAGACCTTTTCGGCGTTCATCGTCGACAAGATGAAAACCATCCGAAAGCTCAACGGCATTGTCGGCTTCGGCACTCAGTCCGCAGCGGATATCGCGAAGGCGAAAGCCTCGCATACGCTGATCGAGCAGTCAGCGACCAACATTCACTTCCCAAATCCTCGGGCTGACGAAGAGAGCTACATCAAGCGCTTTGGCCTGACGGTGAAGGAATTCAACTTCATCAAGAACACCCCGCCCGAAAAGCGAACCTTCCTGATCAAGCACGGCAATGACTCGGTCATCGCTCGGCTCGATCTCTCCACGATGCCCGATCTCGTGAAGGTGCTTTCCGGACGCAAGGAGACTGTCGAGGAGTGCGCAGCGCTTCGAGAAAGATATGGCGACGAGCCTGAGAATTGGCTGGCTGATTTTTGCGGATGGGAGAAAGCCGAATGAGGAAGAGTCCTGCTTTGTGGGTGATTTCGTCGCTGACGCTCGGCGCAGCCGGGCCGGCGCTCTCTCAAGTGCCGGTGATTGATGGCAAGGTGCTTGAGACCGATACCAAACGCGACCAGACGACGACGGAAATCGAGAAGACGGATAGTGATCGTCACACCGTCAGCAAAAGCGTGACCTGCTCGATGTATCGCCCAGGCCGAAGCGGTGACGCGGCTTCGGCTGCGACTGCAAACCCGGAAATTACCGGGCTGGTGAAGCGAGTGGCCCAAGAGGAAGGCGTTGATGAAAACCTCTTCATGGCGCTCGTCTATCAGGAAAGCCGGTTCAATCCATGTGCGAAATCGCCCGTCGGCGCGATCGGCCTGTCACAGCTCATGCCGGGTACGGCGAAGGATCTCGGGGTTAATCCTTATGACATGGAAGACAACCTTCGGGGCGGCGCGCGCTATCTGAAGCAACAGCTTCGCCGATTCAACGGCAACACCAATCTGGCGCTGGCCGCCTACAACGCGGGACCTGGCCGCGTCCAGGAATATGGCGGCATACCTCCCTTCAAGGAAACGCAGGGGTATGTGGCGAACATCACCCAAAAGTGGTTACCAGCTTTCGGCGGTTCCGACGTGGCCAATATTCCTGCGAACTATGGCGGCGGCTCCACGGCTTTTACCGGCATGCGAGACTCCACGATCAACTCAATGGCGACTTCGCAGGCGATCGGGGAAAGCAGCGGGAACGTAGCCTCCTGGCTGCAACAATTGGGCGCAATGTCCAGTGGCACGATTCAAGACAGTTGGGACCACAACACCGGCGCGCGTAATGCCAATCTCGAAATGATGAACCAGGTTATCCGGCTCGGCACGACGATGGCGGACCTCATGAATTCTCGAAATGCGGTTGATGTCAGCGGCCTGTCCGGCTCCGCGCGCACCAGCGAAATCAAGAACGATGACGACGAGGAGGATCGCGAAACAACCGGCGTTTGCGATCCCCGTGAGGGGCTTGAATGGAGTCCGACTGAAAAGGCTTGCGTCCAGAAGCGGGAGCGCGAAGCCAATGTAGATCTGATGTTGACCGCTCAATGAGGAGAACTGCCATGAAACGTTTGCTTTTAACGGCGTGCTCGGTGGCCCTTGCGTCCGGAGCTTTCGCGCAAGTCCCGGTCATCGACGCTGCTAACCTCGAGATCGCTCAGAGGACGTCGACGACGACCGATCAAATTCTCGGGACAAATAAGGAAGTCCTGAAAACGGTCCAGGAGACCCTTCAGGCGGTGACCGGCGATCGCGGTAGCGATGCTAACCAGATGCAGAACCTTGCCGTTGGCAATGGATTCAGCGTCTCCCAAATGCCGTCTTTCGATAGCCTCATGACGGGCGGCGTTCCGAACTTCGGAAGCATGGGCGGCGATGTTGCCAATGTCGCAACGAACTTCATCAACGGCCTGCAATTGGTGAAAAACCTCTCCGGTCAGGCAGGCAGCTCGTTCTCAGGCGACAAGTCCTATGAAGAGATGGTGAATACCGTTCTCGGTGTTGCGGCGCTCGTGAATGGCTCGCAACAGGCCGTCCAGACACGCCGCACTTCGTTCGAGCAGGCAGGTGCAAATATCGGCCAGGCTAACGACATCAAAGGTTCGATCGATCAGAACACTCAGCTTCAGGTGCAGGCTGGCCTGACGATCAACGAATTGATCGGCGTCATGAACGGCGCCGTGTCGTCGCTCCAGGCCGATAACCAACGCCGCCTGACGGATATTTCCAACACGAAGAAGGTCCTCACCTACAGTGATCAGTAATATCACCACCACGGCAAAGGTTCTGGTTCCTGTGCTGATCGCGGTCGGCCTCGCCGGCTGCGGTACAGCAGCGAAGGAAAAGACCGCACCCTGCAAGAGACCAGCCAACCTGACCTCTTACGCGCCGGATCCTCGCCAGGAATGCGGTCCGATGATGAGCGTCAACGGTGATGCTGCGGCAGCCGTAGCGGCGATCGAGGCCATGGCGGCTGAATAAGGGCGGTTGGCACGATGCACGATTTCTTAGGCGAGCTGCTGGACAGAATTGAACAGACAGGCGCGAATTTCTCTTCGAGAGCTTACGGGATTGTTGGCGATGAAATCGTGCCGCTGCTCACCATCATGTTCATCGCCTATGTTGGCTATTATGGGCTGCAACTCTTCCTGGGGACGGCCCGCGTCAGCGTCGGCGAGATCATTGGCCGCGTAGCCCGAATGTTGCTCATCCTGGCGCTGATCAGGGAGTGGGACTACTTCAACTCGCTTTTCTATTCCTGGCTGAACAACACGCCGGAAGACGTCGGCCGGGCGATTCTGACCGCCACAGGAACAGGCATCACAGAGCCGACAAACGGCCTGTCGATGATCTGGAAAACGGCAAACGACGCTGCTTCCGCTTTTGCGGAGCAGTCCGGCTACTTAACAATTCTCCCCTCCATGGTCGGTTTTCTGATCATGTTTGCAGTGGGGGTCTTCATTGCCGTGGCGCTGGCGATTCTGCTGCTTGCCAAGGTGATGATGTGGGTCCTGATCGGAACCGCTCCAATCTTCATCGGCTGCATGCTCTTCGATCAAACGAGAGGTTTGGGCGTAGCCTGGTTTCAACAGGTGCTGATGTATGCGCTGATCCCTCTGTTCGTTTATGTCGTGGCCGCATTCCTGATCTCGGCCATGGACCCGGAACTGACGAAAGTCGCGAGCGCTGCGAGCCAGCGGCGGCTTCAGCTTAGCGATGTTGCTGCCTTCCTGCTGCTCTGCGCTGCAGGCGCATTTGTCCTCTTCAACATTCAGGTACTCGCGCAGGGCATTACTGGCGGTGTAGCGGCCGGCATTGGAAACGCTGCACGCGCTGTTGGCCGATGGGCCGGCGTATCGGCACCAATATCCGCATTGTCCGGAGGGCAACGGCTGGCGGGAGCCATTGGCAACGCCGGCATGCAAGCCAGGGCGCGCACGCAGGAGGGCATGAGAACCAATATTCGAAACGCCAGTGCTGAGGCGATGCAAAACCGCATAAGCAGCAACAGCATGCCTCGCTGAGGCGGAGTGTAAGGGCTAGATGTAAGGGCTAGAACGCATGGCAGAAACGAATGACGCAGCTCTTCGGAGCTATTTTCAGGATGGCGATCGCTGGGAACAGGAAATCGTAAAGAGAGCCAAGCGATCACGCTCGCTCGCTTGGTTCGTCACAATGATTTTCGGTGCTATTACCCTGCTGTCACTGACGGCGCTGGTGATGCTCGTTCCACTGAAGAGCTTCGAGCCATACATCGTCGAAGTCGACAAGAACACCGGTTACATGGAGGTCAAAACCGGTCTCACGCGATCGGCCAAGCTCACCGATCAACAGGCGGTCACCCAGGCAAACGTTGTTCGGTATATCCGCTCGCGCGAAGGCTACGATCCTTTTGCCATCGAGCAGAATTTCGGCATCGCCGCCCTGCTCTCCACCGACGATGCTGCCCGCGAGCTGCAGGAGCTCTACAGCGCAGCCAATCCCAACAATCCGGCAAAGGTGCTCGGGAAGAACAAAAAGGTGACCGTGGACATCAAGTCCGTCACTTTCTCCAATGCAAGCACGGCCTTGGTCCGGTTTTCCACCACGGAAAAATCGGACACGGATTCAATCAGCAGGCACTACATTTCGGTCGTTCGATATCGCTACACGGACACGCCGGCGACCAACGAATGGCGCTTCGAGAACCCCCTAGGCTTCCAGGTCTATAATTACCGCCGCGATCAAGAGACGGTGACGCTGGGAGGTGAGGAATGATGAAACGCCTCCTGCTTTCCGCGGCCTGCGTGGCCGCCACGATGACTCACGCCTATGCTGCGCAGGCTCCTCGGCCCGGCACGCTCGATTCGCGCGTCACCAGCGTCGTCTACCAGTCCAACAACGTTGTGAAGGTCTCTGCCACCTACGGCATCTCCACCATGATCATCTTTGACGAGGACGAAAAATTCGAGACGATCTCGCTCGGCGACACCGATAGTTGGCAGGTGGCCCCTTCCGAAAAGGGAAACATCCTTTTCGTTAAGCCGATCGCCAAGAACGTCGCCACAAACATGAATGTTGTGACCACCAAGAGGATCTATTTCCTCGAGCTCAACGACCATGCTCCGACTGACGGCAAGCAGGTGTTCGGGATCCGTTTCGTGTATCCGGAAAAGGACCTGAACGCCGCACTTCGCAAAGAAGCCGAGTTCCGCGCGGCAAACCCGAACATGTCGAATCTCGACAAAGCCAACGTCAACATCGACTATTCATTTTCCGGAGACCCGGCGCTGAAGCCGTCTGTGATCTTCGACGACGGGAAAAAGACCTTCTTCAAGTTCGGCAGCCCGGTCCCGGCGATTTTCGCCGTTCAAGCCGATTTTTCCGAGACGCTGCGCAACTTCCGAAAGGAAGGCGAATATATCGTCGTCGACGGCGTCGCAACGCAATACACCCTGCGCGACGGCAATCAATGGACCTGCATCTTCAACCTTCGCAAGCCCGACTTCGGCGCTCCGGACCCCGACATTCTCGGTCCGGCCCCTGACACGAAGGCGACGAAACGTAGGAGGAGCGGCAATTAATGAAGCGCAGTCCCGAACTTGAGGCCATCACAGCGGCCGACGAAACGGCTGTCAGCAACAGGAATGTTGGACGCAATCAAGCTTTCGGCATGGCCGCCCTTCTCCTCGGGGGCGCCGTGGCGGCCTACTTCGTACTCGCGACGGCCGGCGAAAAGCCGCGTGATGTTGTTGACAGCGACGAAGAGTTTCAGACGACGACCTTCCGGCCGCCGTCATTCGTCCGAGAACACGAAGAGCCGAAGCCGGAGATAGAACCTGCAGTAATCAACTTGCCGCCACCCCCTGAGCCGGTTCAAGAAACGGCCGTCGACACGACCCAATTCAACGTGCCGCCTCCGCCAGAGGTCATCGAGACAACGCCCGAGGTTGCGCCTGTCGAAGAATTTCCCGAACGATACAAGTCCGGCCTGATCTCGCTCGATCAAAAAGGAGATGGCAATGGAAACGGGAGTTTGTCAGGCGATGAGGATTCCGGACTGACCGTTGCCGGCGAAGATCGCAACAGCAAGTATCTGGCGGCGGCGTCCAGCCTCGCCGATCGAAGCACAAAGGCTCGGCAGATCGAGCGCATCGACGCGATGATACCGGAGGGAACTTTGATTCCGGGTCTCCTCGAAACAGCGATCAACAGCGACCTTCCCGGCCAGATTCGAGCCATCACCTCGCAGGACGTCTACTCCTTCGACGGTCGGCGCGTGCTGATCCCGACCGGCACGCGCTTGATCGGAGAATACCAATCCGAAGTCACACGCGGGCAAAAGCGGATTTTCGTCATCTGGACCCGCCTCATTCGCGATGATGGTGTGTCGGTGCGCCTCAACTCCATCGGCACAGATAGCTTGGGACGCTCGGGCCTAACCGGTCATGTCGACAACAAGTGGCGCGAGCGGTTCGGCTCAGCAATCATGCTTTCGGTCGTTGGCGCCGGCGCCAGTTTCCTGACGGGATACGGAAGCGACGAGGCATTCGGGGACAACAACAGTGAGGCTCAGCGCGGTGAGGAACTAGCCCGCGAAACGATCGCCGAAACCTTCTCGGACATGGCGAACCAGGCCTTGAGCGAAAACCTTCGGATTCCTCCCACCATCAGCGTCAGCCAAGGCGAGCGGATCTTTGTCTATGTGCGCCAGGATCTGGATTTCAGCGCCATGTATGACGACCCGGTCACCGAAGCGATGAAGGAGATTCAACGTGAACGTCGCGGCAGGTAGCACCACTACAATCAGACGTGATCCGCATTACTTCCTCAACCGCGCCCTCGATCCGACCAAGCAATTCCTCGACGATCCGAAGGTGGTGGAAATCGCCGTTAACAAGCCGGGACACGTCTACGTCGAACGGTTTGGCGCCGATCACATGGAACATCATCTGATCGGCGCCCTGACGGCCGATGAAATCCAGAACATCGGCGAGCGCGTTGCGGCCGCCACCAACCAGTTTATTAGCCGCTCCAAGCCGATCCTGAGTGCCGCGCTTCCGACCGGCGAGCGCATCCAGATTGTGCTGCCGCCGGCGGCGCCAGAAGGCGGCTCGATCTCAATCCGCAAGCAGGTGGTCAATAACTTCACGCTCGAGGAGTACCGCGACAACGGCTCACTGGATAAGGTCTCTGTCGCCGTCGGCGGCCTGAGCGATACCGATCGCGAGTTGATAGCTCATCTGCGCGCAAATCGGATTTACGATTTCATCCATACCGCCATCACCAAGCGGGTCTCGATCCTGATCAGCGGCGGCACCTCTTCCGGTAAGACGACGTTCCTCAATGCCTGCCTGAAGAGCGTCGATCCGTATGAGCGGATCATCACGCTCGAGGACACCCGAGAGCTCTTCCCGCCGCAAGCGAACGCGGTTCACTTGATCGCGTCGAAGGGCGACCAGGGCACCGCAGATGTGACTATCCAAAGCCTGCTCGAGTCATCGCTGCGCATGCGGCCGGATCGACTGTTCGTTGGCGAAATTCGCGGCGCAGAGGCGTTCTCATTTCTTCGCGCAATCAACACCGGCCATCCAGGCAGCATGTCCACGGTTCACGCTGATACGCCGATGGGCGCCTATGAACAGCTAGCCATGATGATGCAGCAAGCAGGTATGTCGGCAGGTTTTTCGAAGCATGATCTCATGTCGTATATTCAGATGGTCATCCCGATCGTTATTCAGCTCCGCCGCGAAGGCGGCAAGCGTGGCGTCTCCGAGATTTTCTTTGCCCGGGATGAATCATGACGAAGCAGCTCCAGGCCTTCTACCTGCTCTTTTGCCTCGGGATAGCATTCGTTGTCTGGATGCTCGGGTACGGCCTGGGACTTCAGCTCTTCTATAAAGACGGGCGGATTCTGGAAACGACAATTACGAGCAATCCCTTCGCTCCGATCCAACAGTTCTGGCATTACAACACGAGCCCTGCCCTGCAGAAGGTCGCGCTTGGTTCGATGGTACCGGCGCTTCTGGTGGCCGGTCTGGTTGCATATATCGGCCTCAAACCGACGAGCAGTCCCTTGGGGGATGCTGCATTTCAGGACCTGGTTTCGCTCCGGCGCGGGAAATGGTTCCGCAAACAGGGCCACATATTCGGCCGGATCGGGCGGAACATTCTTCGCAGCAAGGACGATCGGCATCATCTCATCATCGGCCCGACACGCTCCGGTAAGGGTGCGGGCTATGTGATTCCCAATGCGCTGATGCATGAAGGCTCGATGATCGTCACCGATCTCAAGGGCGAAGTCTTCAAGGCAACGGCTGGCTATCGTCGTCAGAACGGCAGTCAGGTCTTCCTGTTCGCGCCCGGTTCGGAAAACACCAATCGCTATAACCCGCTCGATTTTGTACGCTCTGAGCGCGGCAACAGGACCACCGACATACAGAACATCGCCAGCATCCTGGTTCCGGAAAACACGGAATCGGAGAACTCGGTGTGGCAAGCGACGGCCCAACAGGTCCTTGCCGGCGTGATCAGCTACATCACGGAAAGCCCTTTCTACAAGGACCGGCGCAACCTCGGCGAGATCAATTCCTTTTTCAACAGCGGCGTCGATCTGCAGGCGCTGATGAAGTACATCAAGGAAAAGGAGCCCCACCTGTCGAAGTTCACCGTCGAGAGCTTCAATTCATACATCGCTCTATCCGAACGCGCAGCCGCCTCTGCTCTTCTGGACATTCAAAAGGCAATGCGGCCTTTCAAAAATGAACGGATCGTCGCGGCAACCAACGTCACGGACATGGACTTGCGCGCGATGAAGCGCCGGCCGATTTCGATCTACCTGGCGCCAAACATTACCGACATCACTCTCCTGCGCCCTCTCCTGACGCTGTTCGTGCAGCAGGTAATGGACATCCTGACCCTTGAGCACGATCCGAATTCGCTCCCCGTCTACTTCCTCCTCGACGAGTTCCGGCAGTTGAAACGGATGGATGAAATCATGACGAAGCTGCCCTATGTGGCCGGCTATAATATCAAGCTCGCCTTCATCATCCAGGATCTGAAGAACCTCGACGAAATCTACGGCGAAACGTCCCGGCACTCTTTGCTCGGCAACTGCGGCTATCAGCTCGTCCTCGGCGCCAACGACCAGGCCACCGCGGAATACGCGTCCCGGGCACTTGGAAAGCGTACGATCCGCTATCAGTCGGAATCCCGCACGATCGAACTTATGGGTCTGCCTCGCCGCACGAAGGTAGAACAAATCCGCGAGCGCGATCTCATGATGCCGCAGGAAGTCCGGCAAATGCCGGAGAACAAGATGATCCTGCTTATTGAGGGGCAGAGGCCGATCTTCGGCGAAAAGCTGCGGTTCTTCCAAACGCAACCTTTCAAATCGGCCGAAGCATTTGCCCAGGCCAATATTCCTCAAGTGCCGGACGTCGAATATCTGCCCCCGAAGCCAGTGCCGGCGACAACCCCTGAATATGCCAAAGGGGGAGATCCTTCCTTGGAATTGCTATCGCCGGCGCTAACACAGGAAGAGAAGCCGTCAGCGGCCGCGGCGAAACCGTCTCCCTCCAAGGAAGAGCCGGCAGCAGACGAGAAAGCTACGGCGCCTACCAAGCGAACCGTCAACACAAAGGCCTTGCGTCCGAAGACAAAGGCCGCAGCAGGGAAGACTGGTGGGCCGGAGGTTTCCGTAAATCTCGATGCTATGGAAGAGCGCATAAAGGCGATTGAGGAGGGTTTGAAACCAAAGGCCGCGCAGCTCAAGGAAGTTGTCGAGACGGCGGTTCAAAAGCTCGGCGACAAGTCTCCAACTACGCGCCGCAATTACATGGAAATCTTCAACACGACTGTACCTGACCCGGTCGAAGTTGGAGTAGCGGCCGAATGACAATTAGGATTCCGCGTCGAACGACATAATTCTGTTCCCACACGCGTCCGGACGTTGGGCGCTGAACGAGAACCACCGACCCAATGCGGCCGCTCGACGATCGCGCACGGGATGTCGGGTGCTGGCGCGCGAAGCAGACTTCCTTTCCGGCCTCCAGCGAGAGACGGCCCTTCCTACTTTGAATCGCCTTCAACCCGTTGTTAAACAAGAGGCCTGAGCGAACGCTTGGTCCGGCAACGATGGGAGCTTTCGACAGCAAGGCTTGACAGCAACTCACGAGCTGATCCTCACGCCTCCCAAGGCGTCGTTGCATTCCCTCAGAAGACTTAGCACCTCAGTTTGAATGCTTGCACAGATGTCGCGGCATTCTGCCAAACGATCGCGCTGCCTCCGCACCTCCATATTCAACCTCCAGGGCCCTCGGCTGCTAGCGCATAGGCTTCGAAGAGGTCGTCCAATTTCGGGCTCTTCAGGGAGAGCAGTTGCTTTCGATATTGCGGCAGAGCCATCGGCAGGCGCGCTCTGCCGACTCGAACTAGGGACATGTTTTTGGCGGCAGAATTATCGTGAGCCGGCCCTCGTTCGGGTGAAGACCAAAGGGGCTCGGCAGTGTCGAAATCGTCTGGCAACGCTCCCCAGACCAAGTCCTCCTCCAAAGCGTCCCTCCTTTTGGCGCCTCCAGCCGACGAGCAGGGCAATGACTATTTCCCTGTCACTGATACTGCTTTCGGAGGCAGACAGCTTCTAACGTCCCGCCGGCAGTCCTAAGCTTTCTCATCTTTCCGGTGTTCATGGTGGACCTCACGCGAAACCTCGGAGGCGAGGCCCCAGAGTGTAGCGAAGGGTGGAAGCATTGCTCTGGGACCAGGCACCATAACGCGGCAGAGGTTTGGCCCGTGGCCCGCAGGCACAATTACCCAATATGTGGCGGGAGAAATGCTCGGCAATGGAGGTAGGACCTTTGGCCATGCCGACGGGGACTAAAGTCCCATAACTAGCGGGAGCGGGAACCCACGAACGCCATCTTCGTTCTCCTGAACTACAAGGGAGGGCTCAATGTATCGCCTGCATCGTCAAGATATGCCCGAAAAGAAGGCCTCAACCGCGTTCCCGATCAGCCTGCTGTTGCTCTCGGTTGGCGTTATTCTGGCTTACCTCGCGATCGGCGGGGCTTGGTCGGAAAATAAAACGGAAATGGTCGTCTACACACCGCAGACCGCAGAGGTCCCGAACCCCCGCTAGGACTTGTCGTACGCGCCGGCTTCCATGTTCGATGTAAGTTTGCGTGCATTTGGGAGGAGCCGTGATGGCGCATTCAACAAAGAAGATTCAGATTGCACCGACGATGGAGAGCGAGGTCGAGCTTGTTGAGCAGGTCGTCTCCGACTGGTGCGAACTGCACCAGGTCGACCCGAAAAGCCACACGGCGATGATGGAGGGCTTGAGGGTCCTGTACCTGATGCGAGAGTTCGATATGAAGAACAGAAGGCAGCTTCTGAAAGCGCTACTCGACAGCGACGAAGGGCTTAGTCCCGAAGCCTAGTATGTATCTAAGGCTTAATCGACAAGCCTGCCGCGCCTGTTAAGATGAACCCACAGCAAAAATCACTTCCCGTCTCGACTGATGAGCTCGTTGGTCCCCCGCAAACGATCGGGCTCGTCTTTTCTCCACGAAATTTCGAGGCGAGTAATTCGTTTTGGGGCGTTTGCGCGTTGATGTACGAATGGCCAGAGCATCATTGAAAACCCGCCCGACACGCCTCCTTCGCTCAAAGGTCTCCTGGAGCGGCGAAGGCCGAATAAGCCATCCCGAAGCAGCCGCAACAGCGCTTCCAAGTGCTCCCGCCCGCCATAGCCGACGATGGGTGCAAACGGCGTCAGGACGGCGTCTTGGTCGCCAGGATAAAGACGTACGAATTCGACGAAGTTTGTAAAACCCTCGTAATTGCTGTCCTCGAGAAGAGTTCCACATGGGCGAACTGCGGCGATAGCGGTGGCGACCGATCAATTTAACAGGCAGTGCAACGCCTCGCAGGGTCTTCCCAGGTCGCCGATCCTTAAATCCTCGATTGCTACTTCGCCCTTCGGGGTCATGATTGCCGTGCCGCCGAGCATGCACATTGGAGCACCGGAGCCACGGCCCATTCGATATGCGTGGCCGCGACCGGGTGGTTGTCCTTCCACGACTCTCTCCCGCCGGCTTGGCGATGGACAGTAGGATCGTCGAAGCCACGGCAGCCATCGCAGCAATTTTCGCTCCTGCTGCAGCAGTAACGCCAAGAAAATGGCGGCGCGCATAAATCGACATGCGGACGTTCTCTGCTGCGGGGCATCATTGTTCCCCCAAGATTTTGAAAATTCGTCCATTTTCCTCCATTATCGTCGCTGATGAAACGTCACCATTCTATGCTCGTATGCCCTCGATCAGCATGCCCTGCCGCTAAAGGTGGTAGACGCCCATGACGTCTCAACGCGCCTATAAATTAAGATGATGAGCTGCTTCCGAGCCGAGCTCGGCTGCCCGGAACTCTTTGCGCCCAGCACGCGTTATCTGAAATCGCTCCATGAGGGTTCCGTGCGACAATCGGGAGCGAAGAGTCAGGAGGCGACTCGGCGCCCGCTGAAGTAGCGGGCGCACTTGGTTGTGGATCGGAGGCTGAGGGGAATGGACCTCAGCGATCACACCAAGCTCGAAATTATGAGCCTTATTTCTAGCGGCGCTCGCAGCGCCCGCGATTATCCTTGCGGCAGTGGAATGGTTCACGCCAGATTTACACCGGCAGATCCAGGTTGGCACCGTCGCGTCAGTGCCACACTGATTGCGGGCAGGCTACGCATACAACCAATCTCGTCTGCCCGGCCGGTCACCGAAAAAGCTCAGCAAGCCTTGAGCATCTCTTGCAGGTTATAAGGCTCTCGAACGCCCGACTGATACAGCTCGATCAATGTGGCCGCTAGCGTGTCGGCTTCATCGCTCTCGCTCTCAAGACCCCTGATCCTCAGTTCACGATCGAGGATACTTGAAGGAGTTCCACGTCAGTCGGCAGGAGGGGGTATTCGCGCCACCGGCGCACGGCTTAATTTCCTTTCTAAGCGACTTGGCCCGATGGGAGGCAGCATCAAGTATGCCCTTCAATTGTGGCGGTTGCTCGCTCTCAGACGACTTTCAAAATAGGGTTGTGAAGCCGTCCGAACCTGCTCGCGCTACGGCGCAAATTGGCCGAAAGAAGATGCCTACTTACTGTCGTTTCACGACAGAGAAGGGCGGCTCGTGCCTCGATAGAACATCGAGGCAGCCCCATTCGTGCAAGCGTCGTACATTGCGCCAGATGCGGTTCGATCTCAGCGCAGGATGTTGAACTGCTCTTGTCCCGCCCCCTATTAGTGGGTCGCCCGGGCACGGAGAACGTCCAGCGAACGCCTGATGCCGTCTTTAAGGTTGACTTGCGGCGCGAGCCCGAAGTGCCGTTGAAGCGCTGTGTCCCCGCACCGGAAAAACACCCCTTCGGGACGACTGGTTGTTCCGACGATTTTCGGCGACCAGCCGAGCTCTTC